>NZ_SRIB01000024.1 GCF_004684055.1 Soehngenia longivitae | reverse complement strand
TGATTATGGAGCTATTATTCTAAATATTATTTAGAAAATTATTATTAGTTGTTTTCCAACAATTAATTGACACTATCAGAAGATTATAAGTAATTGACAAAGATCTCAATTTAATGTAGAATATTATGGTAGCAAGCACCCGTAGCTCAGTAGGATAGAGCGGTGCCCTCCTAAGGCATGTGCAGGGGTTCAATTCCTCTCGGGTGCACCATAGGTGATATAATGGATGAACTTTTCATGAAGAAAGCTATTGAACTTGCAAAATTAAGCACCTGCGATGTACCTGTAGGTGCTGTTATTGTGCATGATGGAAAAATAATAGCAGAGGGCTATAACATGAAAGAAATCACAAAAGACCCAACTCATCATGCAGAAATAATAGCTATAAAAAAGGCCTCACAGGTTTTAGGTGGATGGAGATTAATTAATTGCACTATGTATGTTACATTAGAACCTTGTGCAATGTGTGCAGGAGCTTTAGTAAATGCAAGGATTGATAGACTGGTAATAGGTACAATGGATGAAAAAAGAGGATTTTGTGGCTCGGTTGAAGATTTGACATCTCACCCAAAGCTAAATCACAAAATAGAAGTAACCAAAGGCATATTAGAAGACGAATGTAGGAAATTACTAGTTGATTTTTTTAAAGATTTGCGAAAAAATAAAAAATAATAGGGAGAAGTATCGAAGTGGTCATAACGAGCCTGACTCGAAATCAGGTTGCCTTAACGGGCACGTGGGTTCGAATCCCACCTTCTCCGCCAACAAAATAAATATATGCTATATAAAACACTGCTCACCATAATGCTAAATAATGCACATGGACGAGCAGTGTTTTCTATGCTTAGTACTTGCAGTCTTAAGAAGTTAAAACAGCGACAGCTGTTGACCATATAGAATCCTATAAAGAAGTTTAAGTTTTTAATTAGAGATGGAGAAAAAAAATATCGTATAAATGGTTTGTGAGATTTACTAGAAACTAAAATACAAAACATGGGAGTTAGGATTATTTTTGTTTAAAATTCTTGAAAATCAAATAATTAAATGATATAATTGCACCAAAATACCCGCATTGCTAATCGTAATGCGGACAATGGAGTGCAATTATGATTGAAAAAAGTGTTATTTATGAAGAATTTAAAAATCACGGTGGAGTACTAAGAACATCAGAACTTAATGCATTGGGGCTTTCAAGTCGGCAAATAAAGAAACTTGTAGAGAGTGGAGATATTACTAGAATTAAACGTGGCTATTATGAAATATCTGATAATATATATCCGCAAGAAGCTGTAATAGCAAGGTTATTTCCAGATGCAGTAATCTTTCTTGAAAGTGCACTGATGCATTATGGATATACAGATAGAATACCTCAAGCGTGGCAAATAGCTGTTGATAGAGATAGTGAAAAAAGTCAGTATAAAATTGATTATCCATCAATAGAAGTTTTTTATATCGAACCAAAACTACTAGAAATCGGTTTGGATGTAATTAAAGTAGAAGAGGTTGAGGTGAGAATATTTAATCGGGATCGTACTATATGTGATGTACTCCGTTATGAGAATAAGTTGGAGAGAGAAGTATTTACTAATGCCATAAAACGCTATATAAGAGATCCAAAGAAAAATGTGAGGAACTTGTTTGAATATGCTAAAGTTTTTAACATTAAAAATAAAGTACAGACATATATAGGAGTGTGGTTGTAATGGGAAATATTGAAGCATCGATTTTAGCAAGACTAAAAAACAAATCGAAAGAACAAAACATCCCATTACAACAACTACTAAATTTATTTTGCCAAGAAGAATTTCTTCGAAGACTTTCAGGGAGTAATTATAAAGAGAATCTTATTCTTAAAGGTGGATTTTTATTATATTCAATTAGTGGATTTAGTACAAGACCAACAGTTGATGCAGATTATCTTTTAAAGAATTATTCAAATGATTTAGATGCTATAAAAAAGCTTGTTGAAGAAATTATTTTTTTACCTAGCAATAATGATTTTGTAGAGTTTAAAATTAGAGGTTTAGAGGAAATTAGTGAGGTTAAAGAGTATCATGGCATCAGAGTAAACCTTACTGGTATTATTGGACGGACAAAGACACCTTTTAGTATAGACTTTGGAGTTGGAGATATTGTTGTACCTTCTCCAGTTGAAAGAACTCTGCCAGTAATACTTCCAGAGTTTGAAAAGCCTGAGGTATTAACTTATTCTTTAGAATCTACAGTAGCAGAGAAATTAGATGCGATTATATCTTTAATGGAAGCCACAGGGCGCATGAAGGATTTTTATGATATATATTATTTAGCAACAACATTCGATTTTGTGGGTAAGGAAATTAAAGAAGCAATATATGAAACATTATCTAATCGAGGCACACCATATGAAAAGGACTCTGTTGCCGTTATTGCAAGACTTATTAAAGATAGTCAAATTCAAAACAGGTGGGATATTTTCTGTAAAAAAATATTAAAATATAAACTTGATTTTGCTGATGTAGTTAATATAATTATTGATTTTACATTACCACCATTTGAGTCAATGGTTGAAGAAGATGAATTTTTGAAAAATTGGAGCTATAAGGACAGAAAATATATTTAATCGGAAGGTAGGCTTTACTAGCCTGCTTTTTAATTTTAATTAATTATGATATAACCCTTGAAATTCCTTGTATTTAGAGTGATATATGTAAGTATCAAAAATACAGGGAGGTAATAAGGATTATTATTTTACAAAAAGACATTCTCATAAACTACGATTTTATAGAAAATGATAGTGTCAATTAATCTATGGAAAACAATTAAGTAGTGATTATTTTTCTAAATCTATTGAGGTAGTGCTAAATAGTTTGTGCTTCATCATTCCAAATTAGGGAATTTGACTAAATTTAAAACTATTTTAAAATTAAGATTAAATTGATTAGATTTAGTAAAAATTAAAAATTTATTTGGTAGCCCTTTAAATCATTCAAAGCATCTTGAATATCTTGAGTTGTTTCTAGCCGATAAGATTCTAGTATTGCTTTGATTAACTTAACATTTTTCTTTTATAGTCTTTTTCTTTCCATAATAAAATCCTCCTAGTTAAGTTATTTATATTTTACCTCAACCTGGAAGATATTCATACACAAACTATTTCACAGTCTCCAAATTTTTGCATTTAGTTAATTGTAAAAGTAAATTAGACCCCTTTTTCAAAAACAGTCTAATTTAGTCTTACAAATTTAGGGTTCTAATTTAACCTTACAAACTTTTGATGGACATAATTTGTTTTGTGAAGCCAGAGGGTGCTATCTTCTCAAGAAGAGC
>NZ_SRIB01000023.1 GCF_004684055.1 Soehngenia longivitae | reverse complement strand
GCTCTTCTTGAGAAGATAGCACCCTCTGGCTTCACAAAACAAATTATGTCCATCAAAAGTTTGTAAGGTTAAATTAGTCCCCTAAATTTGTAAGACTAAATTAGACTGTTTTTGAAAAAGGGGTCTAATTTACTTTTACAATTAACTTATCATAGAATAACTACACCCAAAAAATCATTGTCCTTGACATTAGTTAAATTTTAACCTATAATATTCCTTGTATCGTCCAAGGAGAGATGGCTGAGCTGGTCGAAGGCGCACGACTGGAAATCGTGTAGGCGCTATAAACGTCTCGAGGGTTCGAATCCCTCTCTCTCCGCCATCATAAATTTTGCCGTGCTAGACGGGGAGGTAGCGGTGCCCTATAACCTGCAATCCGCTATAGCAGGGTTGAAGTCCTACTCTAGGCTTTTCTGCTGTGAGGTCTGCCCTAGATAAGTGGTGTTGACAGTCAGGTCCTGCGCAACGGAAACTCATGAACCTCGTCAGGTCCGGAAGGAAGCAGCGATAAGTGAGAATTTCCGTGTGCCGTAGGGAAACCTTACTCGAGCTAACTGTCTAGGTACCGCTCGGAGTGGAATTGTCGAAAGTAGGTGCACGGCTACATAAAAAAAGATGCTAATTGATTTAATTCAATCAGCATCTTTTTTATTTTATTCTATTATCAAATCTATTTCATTGTTTTTAACAGTAACAATTATCATACTGCCATCTTTTACTTTTCCTTCTATTATCAATCTACTCAGTCTTGTTTCAATTTCTTTTTGCAAAAATCTCTTAACTGGTCTTGCACCGTATTGAACAGAATATGATCTATTTAGTATTAGTTGTTTTGCTTCATCAGTTAATCTTATAGATATATTCCTATCTTCAAGAAGTTTTTCTATTTGTTTCATTTGCAAATCGATAATCTTAAATAATTCATCTCTTTGTAATGGTTTAAACATTACAATTTCGTCAACTCTGTTTAAAAATTCTGGTCTAAATGTTCTTCTTAACTCAGCATTGATTTTTTCTTTAGTTTGTTCAGAAATATGCCCTTCTTCAAGTAATCCCTCTAATAGATAGTTTGATCCTATATTGGATGTCATGATAATTACAGTGTTTTTAAAATCTACTGTTCTTCCTTGATTGTCAGTCAACCTACCATCATCTAATACTTGAAGTAAAATGTTAAATACATCTGGATGAGCCTTTTCTATTTCGTCAAATAGCACAACTGAATATGGTTTTCTTCTAACCGCTTCTGTGAGTTGTCCTCCTTCTTCGTACCCTACGTATCCTGGAGGAGAACCGATTAATCTAGATACTGAGAATTTTTCCATATACTCGCTCATATCTATACGGATCATGTTTTTTTCATCATCAAATAATGCTTCTGTCAAAGCCTTTGATAACTCCGTTTTACCTACTCCAGTTGGTCCAATAAATATAAAGCTACCTATTGGTCTGTTTGGATCTTTTAATCCAGCTCTAGCTCTTAGAACAGCATCAACTACAGCGTCTACTGCTTCACCTTGTCCTATTACTCTTTGATGCAATATACTACCAAGATTTAATAGTTTTTCTCTCTCAGTTTCAAGTAATTTATTTACTGGTATGCCAGTCCACTTTGCAACTACTTCAGCAATCTCTTCTTCTGTTACTTCTTCTTTGAGCATTCTTTCTCTAGTATTGTCTTTCTGTTGAGCTTCAGTTAATTTCTTTTCTAATTCAACCAGTGTTCCATATTTTAATTGTGATAGTCTTTCAAGGTCATAGTTCCTTTCAGCTTCTTCTATTTCTCTTTTTACTTTATCTATTTCTTCTTTGATTTGCTTAACTTTTTCAATTTCTTTCTTTTCTTCTTCCCATTGTGCTTTCAACAAATTAAATTTGTCTTTTAACTCTGATAGCTCTAATTCAAGCTTTTGTAGTCTTTGCTTCGAAGCTAAATCAGTTTCTTTTTTTAGTGCTTGTCTTTCAATTTCCAGTTGAAGTATTCTTCTTCGCACTTCGTCTATTTCTTGAGGCATGCTGTCTATTTCTGTTCTTACCATTGCACAAGCTTCGTCCATTAAATCAATCGCTTTGTCAGGTAAAAATCTATCTGTGATATATCTATCCGAAAGAGTTGCTGATGCAATAACTGCTCCATCAGAAATTCTTATTCCGTGGTGAATTTCATATTTTTCTTTGAGACCTCTTAGTATGGATATCGTATCCTCTACTGAGGGTTCTGTTACTAAAACCCTTTGGAATCTTCTTTCTAAAGCTGCATCTTTTTCAATGTATTTTCTATATTCATCTAGTGTGGTTGCTCCTATTGTATGCAATTCTCCTCTAGCTAACATTGGCTTTAAGAGGTTAGATGCGTCCATAGCTCCTTCTGTTCTGCCCGCACCAACTATATTGTGAATCTCATCAATAAATAGTATTATCCTTCCATTTGATTTTTGAATTTCAGATAATACTGCTTTTATTCTTTCTTCAAATTCTCCTCTGTACTTTGCTCCAGCTATCAATGCACCCATATCAAGTGCAAATATAGTCTTATCTTTTAAGCCTTCTGGTACATCTCCATTGACTATTCTTTGAGCCAAACCTTCTACTATAGCAGTTTTACCAACTCCTGGATCTCCAATTAGCACTGGATTGTTTTTAGTCCTTCTTGAGAGTATCCTAATAACATTTCTTATCTCATTATCTCTACCAATGACCGGATCGAGTTTCCCTTTTCTAGCTTCGTCAACGAGGTCTCTTCCAAATCTAGTAAGAGCCTCATAAGTAGCTTCAGGGTTATCCGAGGTTACCGTTTGATTGCCTCTTACTTTTTTCAGCGCTTCTAAAAATCTTTGTCTGTTTATATTGTATTTCTTAAGTATCTCTTCAGACATAGAACCCTTTTGATTTAATATAGCTAAATAAAGATGTTCCACACTCACATATTGATCATTAAATTTATTTGCTTCTTCTTCTGCATCGAGTAATATTTTTGAGTATATCCTACTTGGATATAGTGAGCCTCCAGTTTGTTTTGGAAGTTTTTCAACTTTTCTTTCAACGTCGGCTCTTACTAAATCCGGATTTATATCCATCAAAGACAATACTCTTGGTATAAGTCCATCCCTATCATTTAATAGTGCTAAGTGAATATGGATATCTTCTAGCTGAGGATTGCCTAATTTCATTGCTATGTTTTGTGATTCTTGTATTGCTTCTATGCTTTTTTGTGTGAATTTTTCTAAATCCATATTATCACCTCACTTAATTGTTTATATTTTGATTGGTTATTTCTTTAAGTTTTCTGTATAACTCTTCTTGTTCTTTAGTCATACTTTCAGGATTTACTATTTCCACTTCAAGATACAGATCTCCTTTGTCACCTTTTAAATCTACAAATCCTTTTTTTGAAAGTCTCATTTTTTTGCCTGAATTTGTCCTTTCAGGTATTTCAACTCTAATTTTACCATCCAATGTAGTTACTACGATCTTATCTCCAAAGTATGCTTGCCATGGATATACTTTTACTTTTTTGTATATATCTAAACCTTCTAGTCTAATATTTTCATCTTTCTTAATATTTATCTTGAAAAGTATATCTCCATCTAATCCCCATTTATTTCCATTAACCTTTACTTTCTTGCCTTCTGTTATGCCTTTAGGAATCTTTACAGTGATAGTTTTATTTTCTCCATTTATATTGAGCATGACATCTCTTGTTGAACCTTTATATGCCTCTTCAAGACTTATAGTAAGTTCAGATTCATAATTTGGTTTTTGTTTTTTTTGCTTTCTCTGTGAAGTCCTTGATCCAAATATATCCCCTATATTAAACCCTCTTGAACCAGAACTACCCATGTCATTGCCAAATATCAAATTAAAGAAATCACTGAAATCTCCCATGTTATCTGTAGTATAGGTGTATGTTCTGCCACCTTGGAAATTGCCAAATCCAAATTGAGATGGATCAAATTGCTCTCCTCCATTGAATCCATATTGCCCAAATTGATCGTATTTCTTCCTTTTTTCCTCATCTCCAAGTACTTCGTAAGCTTCATTTATCTCTTTGAATTTTTCTTGTGCTTTCGGATCATCGGGGTGCAAATCTGGGTGGTACTTTTTAGCTAATTTCCTGAATGATTTTTTTATTTCATCTTGAGTAGCATTTTTATCTACTTCAAGTATCTTATAATAGTCCTTATACTCCATACACATCACCCACTTTCTCTTTGTCGAATTTTTTGTTTTATCTTTGACTTTCTTTGACCTTTAATTATTATATAAAATTCTTTTTATTATTTCAATACTTTTTTACCCATTTGTGAAAATTTTTACCTTTTAGTTAATTGTAAAAGTAAATTAGACCCCTTTTTCAAAAACAGTCTAATTTAGTCTTACAAATTTAGGGGACTAATTTAACCTTACAAACTTTTGATGGACATAATTTGTTTTGTGAAGCCAGAGGGTGCTATCTTCTCAAGAAGAGC
>NZ_SRIB01000022.1 GCF_004684055.1 Soehngenia longivitae | reverse complement strand
ATAAAACAATACCCCACTATCAAATGACAGTGGGGTTTCTAAAGTCTGGCAGCTACCTACTCTCCCAGGACGTTGCCATCCAAGTACCATCGGCGTTAAGAGGCTTAACTTCTGTGTTCGGTATGGGTACAGGTGTTTCCCTCTTGCTATCGCCACCAGACGAAAACTACATAGCTATCTTTTCTCGCAAACTTTCTTCCTTACCTTAGGTCAAGTCTTCGGCATATTAGTACCACTTAGCTTAAATCATTGCTGATCTTACACTCTTGGCCTATCTACCAGTTTGTCTTTCTGGTGCCTTATTCTTTCGATGGGAAATCTCATCTTGAGGGGGGCTTCGTGCTTAGATGCCTTCAGCTCTTATCCCTTCCAAACTTAGCTACTCAGCTTTGCACTTGGCAGTACAACTGATTCACCAGAGGTTTGTCCATCCCGGTCCTCTCGTACTAAGGACAGCTCCTCTCAAATTTCCTACGCCCACGACGGATAGGGACCGAACTGTCTCACGACGTTCTGAACCCAGCTCGCGTGCCTCTTTAATGGGCGAACAGCCCAACCCTTGGGACCTGCTTCAGCCCCAGGATGAGACGAGCCGACATCGAGGTGCCAAACCTCCCCGTCGATGTGAACTCTTGGGGGAGATAAGCCTGTTATCCCCGGGGTAGCTTTTATCCGTTGAGCGATGGCCCTTCCACTCGGTACCACCGGATCACTAAGTCCAACTTTCGTTCCTGCTCGAATTGTCTTTCTCGCAGTCAAGCTTCCTTCTGCCTTTACACTCTTCGCACGATTTCCAACCGTGCTGAGGAAACCTTTGAGCGCCTCCGTTACTCTTTTGGAGGCGACCGCCCCAGTCAAACTGCCCAACTGACAGTGTCCCTATACCAGTTTCATGGTATCAGGTTAGAACTCTAGTATCACAAGAGTGGTATCCCAACGCCGGCTCCACATATGCTGGCGCATATGTTTCCTTGCCTCCCACCTATCCTGTACGAGTGATCCCAAAGTCCAATGTCAGCCTGCAGTAAAGCTCCACGGGGTCTTTCCGTCCTGTCGCGGGTAATACGCATCTTCACGTATACTACAATTTCACCGGATCCTTTGTTGAGACAGTGCCCAAATCGTTACACCTTTCGTGCGGGTCGGAACTTACCCGACAAGGAATTTCGCTACCTTAGGACCGTTATAGTTACGGCCGCCGTTTACTGGGGCTTAAGTTCTAAGCTTCGCCTTTCGGCTTACCTTTCCCCTTAACCTTCCAGCACCGGGCAGGTGTCAGCCCCTATACTTCGTCTTTCGACTTAGCAGAGACCTGTGTTTTTGGTAAACAGTCGCTTGGGCCTTTTCACTGCGGCCAGGTTCTCACTACTTTATCGCTTGGATATTTCACTTACCCTGGCACCCCTTATCCCGAAGTTACGGGGCTATTTTGCCGAGTTCCTTAACAAAGGTTCTTCCGCGCGTCTTAGGATTCTCTCCTCGCCTACCTGTGTCGGTTTGCGGTACGGGTAGTGACTTGCTTGATAGTGGCTTTTCTTGGCAGTGTGGATTTGGCTCCTTCTCTACTTGTTTTTCGATCCCCATCGTACCTCAGATCTTCAGTATTGCGGATTTGCCTACAATACCTACCTACGTACTTGGACGCACATTTCCATCCGTGCGCTTCACCTATCCTCCTGCTTCCCCACTTCTCTTATAGCGCTTGTCACTAGTACAGGAATTATAACCTGTTGTCCATCGCCTACGCATCTTCTGCCTCGGCTTAGGCCCCGACTTACCCTGAGTGGACGAGCCTTCCTCAGGAAACCTTAGGCTTTCGACGGGTGAGATTCTCACTCACCTTTCGCTACTTATGCCAGCATTCTCTCTTGTGTCTTGTCCAGCACTCCTTTCGGTATGCCTTCTTCCTACTACACAATGCTCCTCTACCGATTGTTTATCACAATCCCACAGCTTCGGTAACGTATTTAAGCCCCGGAAATCTTCGGCGCAAAGTCACTCGACCAGTGAGCTATTACGCACTCTTTGAATGTATGGCTGCTTCTAAGCCAACATCCTGGTTGTCTGTGTAACTTCACATCCTTTTACACTTAATACGTATTTTGGGACCTTAGCTGGTGGTCTGGGCTGTTTCCCTTTTGACTATGAAGCTTATCCCACATAGTCTGACTCCCAAAGTTATGAGTATGGCATTCGGAGTTTGATAGGCTTCGGTAACTTATATAAGCCCCTTGTCCATTCAGTGCTCTACCTCCATCTCACTTACCTTTGAGGCTAGCCCTAAAGCTATTTCGAGGAGAACCAGCTATCTCCGGGTTCGATTGGCTTTTCACCCCTATTCACAGGTCATCCCATAGCTTTTAAACGCTAATGAGTTCGAGCCTCCATTTTACTTTACTAAAACTTCACTCTGCCCATGAATAGATCACCCGGTTTCGGGTCTATGATATACAACTTCTCGCCCTATTAAGACTCGGTTTCCCTTCGGCTCCGTACCTTCTAGTACTTAACCTCGCTGCATATCATAACTCGCTGGCCCGTTCTACAAAAAGTACGCGGTCACACTTTTAACGTGCTCCCACTGCTTGTAGGCATAAGGTTTCAGGTTCTTTTTCACTCCCCTCCCGGGGTTCTTTTCACCTTTCCCTCACGGTACTTCTTCTCTATCGGTCACCAAGTAGTATTTAGCCTTGGGAGGTGGTCCTCCCTGCTTCCCACGGGATTTCTCGTGTCCCATGGTACTCTGGGTGTTTGCTTTCAGATTTTAAGGTTTCGCTTACAGGACTTTCACCTTCTACGGTTAAGCTTCCCAGCTTATTCAGCTACCTTTACTTTCTTACTTTTCGCAAACCCCTCAACCCCGATTGCTCGGTTTGGGCTCTTTCCCGTTCGCTCGCCGCTACTTAGGAAATCGATGTTTCTTTCTTTTCCTCAGGGTACTTAGATGTTTCAGTTCCCCTGGTTGTCTTCACTTACCTATTTTATTTAGTAAGTGATACTTGAGGTCTTCTCAAGTGGGTTCCCCCATTCGGATATCTCCGGATCTAAGCCTATTTGCGACTCCCCGAAGCATTTCGGTGCTTGTCCCGTCCTTCTTCGACTCTTGGTGCCAAGGCATCCGCCTTATGCCCTTATTATCTTGACCTATTGTTTGCTTGTTTCTTTCTTTTGTTTGCTTTTTGATATCTATGTAGTTTTCTAGGTTCTTTAATAATATAATAATATATAAACAAAACAGTGTGAACTTTGATTTTAAACTCCTTAGAAAGGAGGTGATCCAGCCGCACCTTCCGATACGGCTACCTTGTTACGACTTCACCCCAGTCATCGCCCCTACCTTCGACAGCTGCCTCCATTTCTGGTTAGCTCACTGGCTTCGGGTATTGACAACTCCCATGGTGTGACGGGCGGTGTGTACAAGACCCGGGAACGCATTCACCGCGACATGCTGATTCGCGATTACTAGCAACTCCGACTTCATGTAGGCGAGTTGCAGCCTACAATCCGAACTGGGATCGGCTTTTAGAGATTCGCTTACTATCACTAGTTTGCTGCTCGTTGTACCGACCATTGTAGCACGTGTGTAGCCCAGGACATAAAGGGCATGATGATTTGACGTCATCCCCACCTTCCTCCGTGTTGTCCACGGCAGTCTATCTAGAGTGCCCAACTTAATGCTGGCAACTAAATACAAGGGTTGCGCTCGTTGCGGGACTTAACCCAACATCTCACGACACGAGCTGACGACAACCATGCACCACCTGTGTCCTCTGTATCCCGAAGGATAAATTACTATCTCTAGTAACGTCAGAGGCATGTCAAGCCCTGGTAAGGTTCTTCGCGTTGCTTCGAATTAAACCACATGCTCCGCTGCTTGTGCGGGTCCCCGTCAATTCCTTTGAGTTTCATACTTGCGTACGTACTCCCCAGGCGGAGTGCTTATTGCGTTAGCTGCGGCACCGAATATTTCTACCCGACACCTAGCACTCATCGTTTACGGCGTGGACTACCAGGGTATCTAATCCTGTTTGCTCCCCACGCTTTCGTTCCTCAGCGTCAGTTTAAGTCCAGAAAGTCGCCTTCGCCACTGGTATTCCTCCTAATATCTACGCATTTCACCGCTACACTAGGAATTCCACTTTCCTCTCCTTACCTCAAGTCTGACAGTTTCATATGCTTACATAGGTTAAGCCTACGCCTTTCACATCTGACTTATCAAACCGCCTACGAACTCTTTACGCCCAGTAATTCCGGACAACGCTCGCCCCCTACGTATTACCGCGGCTGCTGGCACGTAGTTAGCCGGGGCTTCCTCCTAGGGTACCGTCATTATCTTCCCCTAGGACAGAGCTTTACGACCCGAAGGCCTTCTTCACTCACGCGGCGTCGCTGCATCAGAGTTTCCTCCATTGTGCAATATCCCCCACTGCTGCCTCCCGTAGGAGTCTGGACCGTGTCTCAGTTCCAGTGTGGCCGTTCACCCTCTCAGGCCGGCTACCTATCGTCGCCTTGGTGAGCCGTTACCTCACCAACTAGCTAATAGGACGCGAGCCCATCTTTCACCGCTTATCGCTTTGACTTCCCTTTCATGCGAAAGGCAAGTTTTATATGGTATTAATCCCAGTTTCCCGAGGCTATCCCTTTGTGAAAGGCAGGTTGCTCACGCGTTACTCACCCGTCCGCCGCTAAGATATATCTTCGTTCTGTCCGAAAACTTCACTTAGATATACTTCGCTCGACTTGCATGTGTTAGGCACGCCGCCAGCGTTCGTCCTGAGCCAGGATCAAACTCTCATTTAATAGTTTGATTTAGCTCAATTACTT
>NZ_SRIB01000021.1 GCF_004684055.1 Soehngenia longivitae | reverse complement strand
ATCACAAAATAAATACATAGACTGATTTAATACTATTATTATTTTCAAGGGAAAATGCTCATTAAAAAAATTATATATTAAAGAATACCTTCAAGTATGTAATCTAAATTCAACTAGACTATTTCTTGAAGGTATTCATAAATTTCATGTTTTATTTTTTTAATTCCTCATCAATTAATTCGTTGTCAAGTGGTGTCTTGTAATGAGCTTTATTTTTAAATTCTTCAACTGCTTTCCTAACTCTAGTAGTTGATGCTATTGTGCCCGGCCCAGCTATACAACCACCTGGGCAAGCCATTCCTTCCAATAAGTACCCATTTTTCTTCCCTGCTTTTGCTTGATACATAAGCTTTACACAATCAGCAAGATTTGATGCTGATTCTACATTTATTTCTCTCGATGGATCTAAAGTTTGAGCTGTTTTTTTAACAGCCTCAGCAACTCCTCCTGCTACAGGATACCCTCTTCCAAGCGTTGAAGCATCCTGTATTTCTTTAGATATTTCAATCTCAGATAACTCTATATCTTTAGCTACAAACATTCCCATTAATTCTTCAAATGTAATTACAAAATGGACATAGTCTTTTACTTCTTCTCTCAGTGCTTCCAATTTTTTTGATATGCAAGGTCCTATGAATGTTATAATCGCATCTGGGTTATTTTTCTTTATGTACTTCGCAGTTTCAACCATTGGTGAAGCTGAATCTGAAATGTATTTATATTGCTCTGGAAATTTATTTTTTACCATTAGTGCCCATGAATTACAGCAACTAGTCCCCATAAAAGGTATTTCATTAGGAACTTTTTGAAGAAATTCCTTAGCCTCGTGTAAAGTAGTTATATCCGCGCCTAAACTTACTTCTACCACATCTTTAAATCCTAACCTCTTTATGCCCTCTACGATCTGCTCTGGTGTAGTCAAAGCACCAAATTGTCCAATAAATGAAGGTGCTATCATAGCATACATATTCCCCTTCTTCTTAAGAGCTTTTACCAGTTGATAGATTTGAGATTTATCTGCTATTGCTCCAAAAGGACACTGTATGATACATCTCCCACAGGATACACATTTTTCTTGATTAATCTTTGCCCTGCCTAAATGATCGCTCTCTATAGCATTTACTCCACAAACAGCGGCACAAGGTCTTTGATATTCGACTATAGCGCTATATGGACAAGCTTCTTTACATCTACCACATTTTATGCACTTGTCTTGATCAATTATAGCCCTGTCTTTTCCAATTGATACTGCATTTACAGGACAAACATTTGTGCAAGGATGAGCAAGACATTTTCTGCAATTATCCGTGACTTTAAGAGCTCTAGTCGGACATGCTTCACAAGCAAAAGTTATTACATTCACTAAATCAGGGATAAACTTGGTCTCATCGACATTTACCTCATCTATTCCCTCTGTAACTCTAGTAAATTCAGCCATACTTCTAACATTAAGCCCCATGGTGAGTCTTAGCCTTTCTTCAACTACAGCTCTTTCTCTAAATATATTTTCCCTGTATTTTGCAACTTCTCCAGGTATAATGTTGTAAGCCGCTTTCTCTAATTCATTAAGATCTGTGTCCTCATATGCCATTTTTGCAATTTCTACAAAGACCTTTCTTCGTATATTTATAAGGTCAACATAACTTTCTTTCATTTATTTCTATTCCTCCGCAATTAAATTTATGATTTTATTCTCATCTTATCCATTATTTTTTCCATTACAATTTGTCCTGTAGCTTTAAATATAACGTCTTCATCTACTATTACAACAGGCGAAATATCTTCATCTGTTTCTTTGCAATATCCCAAGCACTTTATAGATTCGATTTCGAGCTCTTCATCTTTGTATTCTTTGTTTTCCTCAATCAATTCCCTTAAACTCTCAATTTGATCTAATAGATTCATTGCTCCTAACAAAGTACAATTTGATCCCATGCACACTTTTACTTTCATATAAATCCTCCTAACTATTGTAGGGCATTCAATAGACCCATAAGTTGATTTAATTATATTACATTTTTAAAGATAGTTAAAGTATTAACCGATGTAGAAACTCAAATGTGATATAATTAATTTGAAAATAAGAGCAAGGGGGCTTTTTTATGTTTAAATTTCCCAAAGGTTTATACACAGATGTACGGATTGAAGATGTTTACGAAACTAAAATAATTTACTCAATGGGTGAAATTGAAGAATCAAAAGAAAGAACTTACAGAGCTGCTTTCATAAGGATATTTGATGGAGAGAAATGGTACTATAATTCTATTTCAAATACCGAAGATATTCAAGCTGAAATTGATCTTCTCTCCCAATATGCAAAACCAAATCAACAAATCGAGGAAAATCCTGTCGTTAAAAAATTTCAAGTGAATAAAGACGAATTATTAAAATTTGAACATAACGATATAAAAAAAATCAGTATAAAAGAAAAGCAAAATCTTCTCAAAGAATATTTTCCTGTATTAAAAGAATACGAATTTATAAAACATTGGAAAGCTTATTATGTAGATAGAAAAATATATAAGGAATTCTACTCAAGCAAAGGTTCATCAGTTAAATTTGATAACCAAACAGCTGGTTTAGCTATTAAAATGCAGTTTGTAAAAGGAGATAAACTATTATCAGAAACTTTTCAAAAAGCTTCAAATGACATAAATGATCTAAGAGGAAAAACAGAAGAATGTAAGTCATTTATATCAAAATGCCATGATTTCTTAATAAACTCTAAACCAGTAGAACCTGGAAAATACACTGTCATTTTGTCACCTATTGCTGCAGGTGTGTTTGCTCATGAGAGTTTTGGACATAAAAGTGAATCGGACTTTATGATAGGTGATGAAACTATGAAAAAAGAGTGGGCAATAGGAAAAACTGTAGGAAAAGAATTTTTAAATATAGTCGACGATGGCAATTTAGATGGTAGCGGATATGTGCCATATGACGATGAAGGCACAAGAGCTGAAAAAACTTATCTCATAAAAAATGGGCTCCTAAGTGGACGGCTTCACAGTACAAATACTGCATATTATCTTGATGAAGATTTAACTGGAAATGCTAGAGCTGTAAATTTTGAATTTGAGCCAATTGTAAGAATGACTACCACTTATATAGAACAAGGAAATATGACAAAAGAAGAATTGTTTAGTGAAGTAAAAAATGGCATATTTATAGATGATATAAAACATGGTTCGGGAATGTCCACATTTACGATTGCACCATCGCTCGCATATTATATAAGAGATGGAAAAATTGCAGAACCAGTGAATATATCAGTCGTTACTGGCAATGTTATGGAAACTCTAAACGAAATAGATGGTCTTTCAAATGAAGTTGAAATCATGAGCTTTATATTAGGTGGATGTGGAAAAATGGAGCAATTTCCTCTGCCTGTTGGCTTTGGTGGTCCTTTTGTAAGAGTAAAGTCTTTAAATATTCAATAGGTGGTGAAAAAGATGATAAAGGAAAAATATATAACTAATGTAAAAGAAATATCTTTAAATGTAAGCCAAAGTAGAATTGACTCAGTTCGAAATAAAAATATAACTAGAACTGGTCTAAGACTTTATGATAACGGATATATTGGATATGCAGGAGCAATAGGAAATTTTGAGGAATCAGATTTATTAAATAAAGCGATATCAACTCTGGAAAATAAAATACCATATGATTTTGAAATCGAAACTAATAAGAAAATATATGAAGATTATTCATCAAATATACTTGATGAAACTAAGATGGTAGATGAATTAGAAGCTATATTAAGTGTCTTAAGAGAAAAATATTCTGACTTTTATTTCTCTCATAAATTCAATCTAACTGATTACAGTGTAAAATTAATCAATGAAAAAGGCCTTGATCTATATCATAAGGACAGATTTATCTCTCTTGGGTTATTATTTAAAGAGAAGACTTCATTAAATATAATGGATGGTTTTGTTGGCTTTGAGGGAAGAAAATATGATCGCACTTTAGCGTTAAATGATATGTTTCATATTTTAGATGCATATAAAAACAAAGTAGATCTCCCGAATAAAAAAACTCTGCCAGTTGTATTTGTAACAAGTGAGGAAGTTCCATTTCTAAAATTCATGCAAGCTCTAGACGGTAATAATTTTGGTAGTGGAAGCTCACTATTGAGTCAGAAAATGGGAATGAAAGTATTCAATGATAATTTTACACTTTATCAAAATAACAATCCAAAAGATCTCCCTGTGCCTTTCTTTGATGCAGAAGGAGTTGTCAACGAGAACTATAGATACTCTTTGATAGAAAACGGTGTTGTTATATCACCGTATACAAACAAGAGGGTATCCCAAAAATATAATCTCCCATTGACTGGGTCAGCTACTTGCGAATATGACAGTGTCCCAACTTTAGGTACACCAGCGTTTAAAGTTAAAGAATCTGAAAAAACTGCTAAAGAGCTTTTAGGTGGAGAAATGGGTGTATTCGTATTAATGACATCTGGTGGAGATTTTACACCTGAAGGAAATTTTGCAGCACCAGTTCAATTAGCTTTACTATTCGATGGAGAGAAGTTCATTGGCAGACTCCCTGAATTAAACATCTCTTCACATTTATTTGATATGTTTGGCAATTCTTTTAGAGGGGTTAGCAAAGACAATTGTAGCGCACTATCAAATGACAAATATATGATAATGGATATGAAAGTAGATAAGCTGTAGTCACCAATAAAAATCTCAGAGAGCACTCTGAGATTTTTATTATTTATTTTAATTCTCATGTAAAAATTCAATTTGATTTCTATCATTATAAAGAGTTCTAATTCCTAGATTGAGTGTGGAAAAAGTAGCTAAACAGACTACTGTAGCTATGGCAATCATGATTGCTATTTGGTAAAGAATCGCAGTGGTAGGTGCTGTACCTGATAAAATTTGACCTGTCATCATCCCTGGGAGTGAAATTATACCCATTCCAACCATATTGTTTAAAGTTGGAAGTAGAGCTGTTTCTAAAGCATTTTGTGAAAATGGCAAGAGTATCTTTTTAGGCTTTACTCCTAAATTTAATAGAGTTTCAACTCGCTTTCTCTGAGAACTGAAATTGTCCTTAAAACTCTTTAACCCTAAATTTACACCAGTCATAGCATTTCCCATTATCATCCCAGATAGAGGAATTGTATACTGAGGATTGAAAAAGTCAACTCTCACAACCACTATCACAAAAAATGCTAAGATGATTAAGCCTGAGCCAGCCAATGATAAAGCTACTGCCCATTTAAAAGACTTATTAAGCCATTTATTCTTCGATAATGCTCTGTGTATTGCAAACAATGTCATGGTCAGCAAATAAAGACTAGTAAACAACGGGCTTGGATTTTCAAATATATAAGTTAAAACAAAACCCGCTAGTGTCAATTGCACAGTCATTCTTACACTTGCGACAATTAGAAGCTTTGTTTGATTTACATTTGCTTTCTTCATGATCGCTAAAACCACTATCAGCAATAGATATATCAGTGAAAACTGAAAAATACTTAATTGAACTATACCAGCATTTGTCATATTGTCTTACTCCCTTCGATATCTATTATATCTTCTGCAAACTCATCAGAAAGATTTTTATCGTGACTTACCACAATTACAGTCATCTCTTTGGTTTTAGCAAGTTTTATGATATCTCTCAATAAAGATTTTGCATTGTGTGTATCTAATGCACTAGTTGGTTCATCAAGCATTATAATCTTAGGTAAAAACGATAAAAATATAGCTGTATAAAGTCTTTGAGCTTCCCCACCAGAAAGTATACTAGTTTGAGTTTCAAGTGGAAAGTCTAATTGACAAATTGAAAGATATTCTTTAATTACTTCTTCACTTGGCATTTCAATTTCTCTATATGAATAGAATTTATAGAAATTATCTTTTATACTTCCATCAAATAAATAAACCGATTGACCAACTAATAGAACTTCTCTCCTAAGTTTTAAGGTATCTATTTCATATATATTTTGCCCTTCGTAAAAAATATCCCCCGAACTAGGAGATAAAGTCGCATTAAACAGCTTTAACAATGTACTTTTACCACTTCCTGAACTTCCAACTAGAAAAACTACTCTCCCTTTCTTAATAGAAATATCTGGGTATCTTATAAATTCTTCAAATACTAAATCTTTGGTTTTAATTATATCCATATTTTTCTCCTATATTAGATTTTAAGTCAAATGAATAATAAAATATTGAAAATGAATATTATATAATGGAAAATCTATCAGTGTTAATTATATCTCTAAAGAATACTTATATGCTGTTTCAACTGGGTTGTCAAAATAGCCTTCTACCTTGTTTGTAACATTGTATCCAAAATCTTCAAATACCTTTTGCATTTTTATATTTGATTCTCTTGTTTCAGCTTTAAATATATGCATATCATCTTTTAAAGATTCATCGATTATATGTTGCATCAATGCATGAGCATATCCCTTGTCTCTATATTCAGGATCAGTTCCAATAGTCATAATCTTTATATAGTCATTTTCTCCCTTCCAGTTATAAATAGCAATACATGCTTTAACGACCTCATTTTCTTTTATGGCATAGGCAAAGGTTCTTTCATCTTCAAATAATTCGTTCCATATTTTTTTGTCTATATTATCTTCTGGAAAATATGTTTTTATTGCTTTCAAAAAACAATCTAAATCCTCCAAACCAAGTCTTACTATATCGTACATGATATCCTCCTTGTTATGTTAATCCATTTAGCTACAAAAGTTTAGATGATACACAAATTATTTCTATCTACTGCTTTTGTTCTCTTATTCTATCAAATATATTGTATAATTTCCATCTTTACTTGTAATGAGATATTTAATTAAAGGCCAAATGTAACTTTATAAGAATAAGGTCAAATGTAAAACTAAATTAGACCTTTGTAAGGTTAAATTAGACCCTTACTAGAAATCAGCAAAATAAACAAATTAAAATAGTTTAATTCAACAAAAAAGGACTTATATAAGTCCTTTTTTGTGTTATAATTATACTATAAAATTTAAATTTGGGCATAACTAATTAGAGGTCTACTGTAGAAAAA
>NZ_SRIB01000020.1 GCF_004684055.1 Soehngenia longivitae | reverse complement strand
CGGGTTCTGACAGAAATTCTATAATCGCAAAGGCAAAATAAATTAATTTATCTCTTGACTTTTAATAGCTGGTCTTAAAGCTTATCATCCAGGCATAAGACAATGATACTACAAACTCCGCCGATATTGATATAAGAACCTAAAATGAGCATAAAAAAAATACCCGAAGGCAAGCAAAACAAAGGCATTTACTTACTTGCATCGGATAGAAAATTTTATCATTTTCAAGAACCTTATATCAATATTTCCCTGCGGCGGCTCTTCTTGAGAAGATAGTACCCTCTGGCTTCACAAAACAAATTATGTTTATCAAAAGTTTGTAAGGTTAAATTAGACCCCTAAGTTTGTAAGACTAAATTAGACTGTTTTTGAAAAAGGGGTCTAATTTACTTTTACAATTAACTAAATTTATATGCTACAATCCTACAATCAAATTAGGTTGACTTTAGACTGAAATTGTACTAAAATTAGTCTAAAAGGTTTGGAGGAACGCTCTTGGAAGATGATCTTGTTTATTTAGATACATATATTATCCAGCAGGATATGCGAATTCGCATGCCCAAAAGCATACTCGAAAATCTGCAAGCAGAAAAAGGAAAGACTCGTTTAGAAATTTATTACGACAAGGTTAACGACTGTCTTGTCCTGAAAAAAGCTAAAAAAAGCGGTATTAGTCCCGAAAAAAAGACAAATGGCGAAGGAGACACGCAATGAATTATATTGGATCAAAGTACTCACTTATTGATTTTTTACAGGATACCATTTCGCAGGTTACCGGATATAAAAATGGCAATGGAATGATATTTGGAGATTTATTTGCGGGTACAGGAATTGTGGGAGCGACATATAAACAGAATGGATGGAAAGTTATTGCAAACGACATCCAATACTATAGTTATATTCTGACAAAGCACTATATAGAAAATTGCCCACCTATTGACACATCATTGATCGATGAATTAAACGCATTAGAAGGTATAGATGGTTTTGTTTACAACAATTATTGCGAAGGCTCCGGCAGCGGTAGAAACTATTTTACTAACAGCAATGGTAGAAAATGCGATGCAATTCGAATGCATATTCAAAAGCTGTTCGATAGTAAACAGATTTCCGAATCTGAGTATATTTTTTATTTAGCAAGCTTAATTAATTCTATAGATAGATATGCTAATACAGCATCTGTTTATGGCGCATTTCTAAAACATATTAAAAAATCGGCTCAAAAAGAGCTGATTTTAGAGCCTTTGCCACTAATTGATGGCCCGAAGGGGAGTGTATATAACAGAGATATAAATGAATTGTGTCGTGAAATATCAGGCGATGTCCTTTATTTAGACCCACCATATAATACACGCCAATATTGTTCTAACTATCATGTGCTTGAAACAATTGCTCGGTATGACAATCCTGAACTTTCTGGAATCACAGGTCTTCGCAAAAGTGACGATCAAAAAAGTAAATTCTGCTCAAAACGAACAGTTGTGGAAACATTCGATGATTTAATTAAACATGCCAATTTCAAATATATTTTCTTAAGCTATAACAACGAAGGACTTATGCCTTTAGATGTAATAAAAAAAATTATGAGCAAATATGGAGAATACAGCTTTTATACAAAGGAGCATAGACGTTTTAAGGCTGACAAAGAAGAAAATCGGAATATTTCCGCAGATTCAACGTTGGAATATTTACATTGCTTGATTAAGAGGTAGAAAATGGTAAGATATAACGACATAGATATGAATAATTGGAAAGAATATATAGACATTGAGACGGACTCCCTATGGATCATTGATAAGAGAGACAATTCTGGCGCACATTCCGGATATTACCATGGGAATTTTGTTCCACAAATTCCTTTCCAACTGCTTTCGCGATATACAAAAAAAGGCGACTGGGTTCTTGATCCTTTTATGGGAAGTGGGACAACATTGATCGAAGCTCAAAGAATGAGAAGAAATTCCATTGGAATAGAGATTCAAAAAGATGTTGCCAAAGAAGCATTATCTCGCATAAGAAAAGAAAACAATCCAGATTGCTCGGCTAAAGTGTGTGTGGGAGATAGTGCAAAACTCAATTTCGATGCTCTCTATGAATCACTGGGTATAAAAAATGTCCAGTTTGTTATTATGCATCCGCCATATTGGGATATTATAAAATTTTCTGATAATCCTAAAGATCTGTCTAACACTGCTACTTTAGATGATTTTTTAAACTCTTTCGGCGAACTAATAGATAATACTACAAAGCATCTTGAAAAAAACAGGTATTGCGCGGTGGTGGTAGGTGATAAATATGCAAACAGCCAAGTAATTCCTCTTGGCTTCTACTGCATGAATTTATTTTTGGAGAAAGGATTCTTGCTGAAAGCAATTCTGGTGAAAAACTTTGGTGATACAAAGGGGAAAGCAAATAAGCAAGGGATCTGGCGTTACAGAGCCCTTGCAAGCGATTTCTATATTTTTAAACATGAATATATTTTCGTATTCAAGAAAACAAAATGAAATCTTTGTTTGTGTATTTTATTAGGATTCACAAGTAAATCGTATCCCGTCGGCGGTTACTGAATAAGTAATCAATCTGATTGACGATATCTGTTAATTAGCTTTCTCTTCATAGTTAAATGCAGTGCATTTTGATACATAGTTATTTCGATGCTCTTCATTTTCAAACGTCTTAGCTAATATGACCGAAACGATTACTACTTTAATATCACTATAAAGAGTCGCAATATATTCTGAAACCCAAGTAATATACCGAGGAAGTTGCCAATCAATTATATAATCATATGTCTCAATTCATTTTAATTCTATAATATTTATCCTCACCGTATTCTCAGCCTTCTGCATAGTCATGACATCAATACTCTGCATTCCGGCTCTGCAAGACACTTAGTTAACGATCGATAAAGGTGACTCATCTTTATCGTCAATAAACTTTTTAAATGTTCATTGTCAATATTTTGCATTATATATCCTTGCAGATATGCCTCTTTTGCACGATTTCTTCTTGCTTTATAAAACAAGTGATTCATAAAGCTTATTAATGGCTTGCTGCTAGCATAAAGGTTATGTCGTTTGCTTTGAATTATACAATGATTCGTCTAGTAATATCTGAAATCAGAGCCATTCAAATAGATGTGTTCATTATTATCTTTAATTATATTGGAGAGTCGTTTTGATTCATATTATGTGGGAATGGTATGTCCATGTTCCTTTTTAAATTTGCGGTAAATCATGCTCCAACACATTTGGCTTGGATGACTTATATTATTGAGACTATCTAACACATCATGTTCTGAAACACTTACAGAGAAAATGGTTTTCGGTTCTATTCGTATTCTGAAATTTAAGCATACACCAAGTTCTGATGATAAATAATTATTTAATTTCTTATCATAAAAAGGTACACCGATTTCTTTAAACGTTCCAAAAAAACAATCCTTCATGTTCGTTCCTTTGTGTTAGACAAAATAATATTTTGTCAAAAGATTTTATTCTTGAAATATCAGCAATCATCCAATAGCCGTAAGTTCTACTTAGCTGTAATCCCGCCATTCTTTCTCCATGGATTAGAGTAATTACCTCCCTTAAAAACAAGACATCAAGTGCTGCACAAGTCCCAGAAAACATATCTTCCAAGAAATATTTAAAGGTTCTGTCATTTATAAAGAATACTTGCGTTATCATAATGGACTCTCCAGAAAATATAGTTTGAATTTATATATCCCCATTTTCTATTAATTTGATTATTCCATCCATGTTAAATCTGAATTTAAAGCAATCCCTATTTCTATGAACTTGAAAATTTCCCAATGTAATACCATTATACTTTAGAGTATTGCTTTCATTCCAAGTAGCAGGGCTTGACTTAGTAAACGAGAACAATTCTGGACGCCAACGAGGGGGAACAGCATTTCGGCCAAAAACCCTATATCCAATACTCCCATACCCTTCAAGTGCTGGAATTATATTGTAAAAAAAGATTAAATAATCACAATCAAACATATTTTGCCAATATCTATTGATTACAAGGGATATTTTATATATAGAGGTCTCCTTAAAATATCGATTCGGATCCTCAAAATATGTTTGTTCATCAACACCGATGATATCCTTAAAATATTCGTAATAAGTAAAGTGAGTGGGCTGACCAACCTTTTGTGGTGCTGCTCTACCAATATCCTTTTGATTTGTTTTCACTGAAAGAGTTTTATCTCCAACAAGTAAAAAATCTACTGGGTTCTGTCCTTCGGCAATATGTTTTACAGGATTGGGAATGGATTCAATTGAAAACAATTTCCTAAGATTCATTGAAGATATTAGTTTAGTAGTATTTTGGTCAGCTCTCGCTAAATAATAATGTGAGATAGGAACACTAAATGCCTCCGCTATTGCTACTTCAGCAGATATTCCGATTTCTTCGTTATTAAGATACGATGCCATTTATGAATCCTCCATTATTTTTTTTCGTTACATACGCCAACGCCCTTGAATAATTCACTAAGAGAAATTTCAAATCCGTCAGCGATTTTTTTTATATTTTCAAGTCCAATATTTCGCCTTCCAGCTTCAACAGAAGCGTAGTATGTTCTATCCATACCAATCTTAAGAGCAAATTTTTCTTGACTTATTCCTGCTTCTCTTCGAAGCTCCTTGAGGCGTTTGCCAAAATCTACTGTAATCAAATAATCACCTCCATTTTCAATTATATAAGTCACGGTCTATAAAACAACGGATTATAAGTCACACAATTTCAAAGACAACAAAAAAGCCCACTACCGAAATAGTAAGCTCCTTAAGTTAATTTTTTATTTTTTAATTATTCTCCAGTTATAATAAATCGCAAGTAATCTTTTATATCATCTTCAATAGTAGCAGACCAGCTCATATTCTCCTCTCTCGTAAGCGATGATCACAGATAAAACTGAGCCGGAGCAGGAAACATCTAAAAGCATACTTCCTGTTCTCTACATCTTTCTCTGTAGCTGTAATGCGTTTCTGCTGTTTTAACATGTTCGCAAGGATTATGGTAAAGGCGGTATATGCGGCAGTCTCAACGGCCTCGCTGCCTCCGCGAGCGTAAACCACGGGAATGCGATTTTATCCTCTCTGACCACAATCTCAATGCTCTCTGCTCCGATAGCTTTAAGGATAAGCAAGGATTTGCTTTCTACGATTTCAACGAGCAGATCCAAATCGACCAGTTCCTTTTCTGCGAGTGTGTTGGAAATCTCGATAGTCAGTCCGTCTGCTCTGACTCTGCGGTAAATCCTGTCTCAAAAAGTTGCTAATTATGTCTGAGCCATACAGGAACTCAATGCTGCAGTCTTTCAACATAACAATTTCTCCGATGTCATAGTTTCATGGAGGCATATTGCAGTAGACCAATTTCTCGCCTATCAGCTCTTTAATTGCGCCTACGAGGAACTTTCTCTTTGTGCCGTTCAGTTGCATTTTCGTACCATGTCATGTACCTACTTTGCTTTGGATAGGTACATATATCACTCTTTCCGGGCAGAATAGCAAGTGTTACATGTAATCTAAATGGATACTTTAATTGTCCATCCGGCCAAGAAGAAACTACCATGAAGGAGCACTTCTAATCTTACATTGTCTGTTTTCGTTGTCCCATTTGAAGAAGGTAGTCTTAAATTTGCTTGTTTTGGTAAATCTCTAAATTCAGCCATAAAAAGGTTGTTTATTTTTCCCTATCTTTTCTATGAAACCATCTACAATTCTTTTATCACTTAACATAGATTTTTTACGATTAAAATCATCTATTAGCTTTGTAGTCTTTATAACCCATTGTGACTATCCATACATACATCAAGGTTTTTGGAATCATTAGCATACCAATTAGAGGATAAATATCACCCCAGAGTACGACTGGTATATAAAAAACAAAAGACAAAGTTATTGCTAGATACATATTTTTGAAACTCTTGTCTTTATAATTCTTTGCACAGTTATATGCTATGACTACCATGATAATTCCCATTATCACAAATGGTATGTTTCTATATATTCCCCAATCTAAAGGCTGTATTTCGCTTGTCCATTGATTTTGAGGCATTGCTGTCAAAACCACTCTAGCTAAAGCTAATATCCAAATGGCAAAATCTAGTACTTTGTTTTTTATATTATACCTGTTTTTAAATATATAGTAGAGTATAATGTAAAATACTGTCATAGTAACAGATGTTACTGCTTTTCCAATACCTAATGAGTTTTTATAAACTTCAAATCCATTTGCTGTATTTAGAGCTAATATTCTCGGTACAAGATGAAAAGCATCTCCAAACCCCAAAATAACTGCCATAATTCCAAACAATCTCGAATTTGTTTTTTTATTGTTTTTAATGATCAAATAAAACCCCATAGAGATAACAAAAACTAAATAAATTATATCAAAAAGCGACTCCATCAAAACTCTCATAACATCACTCCTCGTAGATCTCATCTCAAAGAAATTATCTTTGGACACTAATTATATAATGGAGTGATTATATTTGTCAATTATTTCATATTTGTAATTGTTTCATTTTGTAATGATAAAA
This sequence comes from Soehngenia longivitae, assembly GCF_004684055.1. Lineage (GTDB taxonomy): Bacteria > Bacillota > Clostridia > Tissierellales > Tissierellaceae > Soehngenia > Soehngenia longivitae. Next base: position 890 of record NZ_SRIB01000020.1, on the reverse strand, counting down.
ATAGCTCTTTATTTAACCTAAGTGCTAAAAGATTTTGGAGATGCAAGAATGATTAAACGTATATCCGAGAAAAATATTTAAAAAAACTGTATTGAAGTTGTTGAAGGAGCCTTAAAAAGCGTTTTACTTTAACTTTCATTTAGCACATTTAGTAGATTACAATTATTCTAATTTAAAGTATTCTATTAATACTATATAATTATACTTAACTAAGTTTTTAATTATGATTGGAGGAAATCAAATGATAGAAAACCAATGGACAAATAGTATAAAAGAATTGCTCCAAGAAGCAAACCTTGGAGATAGTATTTATTTTGACACATTAAATAAGGTTCCTTATGCACAGGAAATATTATCTTATGATTTAGACTTTGTAAAAGATAAAGAACACACGATGGCTTTTGAAACTGATTTGCTTATCTTTGAAAAAGATAAATCTATAAAACCACGAGTCATCATTGAATCTAAGATTACCAGCGTTACTACTCACGATGCTATTACATATAGTTATAAAGCACAGACCCATAAAAATGTGACTCCATATATCAGATACGGGATTATGCTAGGAAATAGACAACACTTCCCCTTACCCGGTAGATTGTTTAGGCATGGTACTAACTTTGATTTTATGATTAGTTTTAGAGATTTTATTTTATCAGAAGAAGAAAAATTAGCTTTTATAGATCTTATTAAGAAGGAGATTTCTTATTCACAAAAAATTGAAGAAATGATTTATGATAGTCGTATTAGAAATAGAAAACATTATTTTTTATTACAAAAGGAACTCCGACTTGAGGAAATGTTCTTTTAATTCTTAGATAGTTGCAGAATACAAAATTAAAAATATATAGAGTTATCCACAGCTAAAATTAAAAATTCAATAGATTTTG
>NZ_SRIB01000002.1 GCF_004684055.1 Soehngenia longivitae | reverse complement strand
CGGTTCTTGTTCATCGAGCCGGGATTTTGCCTCCGACTTCCTTCAGATTCCACCTCACGATGGACACCCTTGTCATTAGCTAATGGTTCCCACTACCAAGCCCATGGCGGACTTCCACCGCTAAGCTGTCTCCCATGCCGGGCACACGAAAAAGAACCCACAAAATGTGGATTCTAATATCCTTGGAAGGAGTCTGTTTTTATGTTCTGCTTTTCAATTCCCATACTCATTAACTTTTCTGTAAACATTTTATTCATCCCTGGAGAACCAGAAATGTAATAATTTCCGTTGTTACTATACTCATTTGCGAATTCATCTATTTCTTTATTAAATTGATCTCTATTTGAAATGAGTAAAACTTCTACACCTTTTACTTCTTCCCCAATTTGCAGCAATTCTTTCTCATAAGCAAATTCATTTCTATCATCAGAATAAAGTAGTTTTATATGATTTACCTCTTTCTTATTTAACTGAATGTCTTTTAAAAATGCTCTCATAGGTGTGACCCCAATTCCGCCTGCTATTAGAACTGTGGGTTTATTTAGGTCTTCTAATAAAAATTTACCCATGGCTTTATCTATGAGCATCGTATCACCAGGTTCAAGTTTAAGTAAATTTTTTTTGAAATTAGTGCAATCATCTACAACTCTTGTAGAAAACATAAATTCATCTTCTTCTTTTACCGAGGCGATGCTAAAAATTCTGTGTTCTTTTTCATCTTCAGCTAGAGGAATCCTCAATTCTTTAAACTTAAACACGGTGTGCTGACCTGGAAGCCATGAATAATCTTTTGGTTTATCAAATACAAAAGAATAAATATCACTAGTTTCTTTAATTATTCTCTTAAGTACAATTTCTTTGTTTAAACTTTCCACAATAACTCTCCCCTTTCATTTTCTACACTTATATACCCAATATTTTACTAATTCCATCAGATTTAACCTAAAGTATCTCCATTCTTAATTCGCTTATCTGGTACTACTAAGACAACTCCTCCTTCAGAGTATGTTCCAAGTACCAAAACTTCTGATTGAAAACCAGCTATGTTTTTCTTAGGAAAATTGACTACTGCCAATATTTGTTTCCCAATTAAATCGTTTTCGGTATAAAAAGAAGTTATTTGTGCACTTGATTTCTTTATCCCAATTTCTTCCCCAAAATCGATAGTTAATTTATAAGCTGGCTTTTTTGCTTTCTCAAAGTATTCAGCTTCTATTATTTCCCCAACTCTTATATCTAATTTTAAAAAATCTTCAAATGTTATCATATCTTTTACAGCCATTTTAATACCTCACCCTTTCGTAATCGACATATCTATAATATATGTTGTTCTCTTTGAAAACTTCAGATTCTTTAACAACTCTCCAATCAGGATCTAAATCTAGATTGGGTATGAATGTATCAGCATTAGGGAAATCTAAGAAGATTTTTGTTATATAAGCTCTATTTGAAAAAAGTAATAATTGTCTTGCGATAGTTCCCCCACCTGCAACAAATACTTCCTTTTCTTTATTTGGGTTTATCTCTTTGAGCAAAGGAAACAAATCCTCTAGTGAGTTTAAAACAATAAATCCCTCTTTATTGAAGTTTTTGTTTCTTGTTATTACAATGTTTGTTCTGTTTTCGAGAGGCTTTTGCTCTGGTAATGCTTCCACAGTTTTTCTGCCCATGATAACAATATGCCCTTCAGTAATTCTTTTAAATCTGTGCAAGTCCTCTTCGATGGTTACAAGCATTTTGCCATTTGATCCTATTCTCCAATTTCCATCTACTGCAAATATTAAGTTCATATTCTATCCCCCTAAGTTGTTTTAATGACATTAATCTTAGGTATATGATTCTTTTTTAGGACTTTTTTAGACTTCATATAACCATAAGTCATTGATTTAATTTTATTATACTACAATCTGTTTTATTGTAACAGAATCGTAAATTGAATGTTTATTGTAAACGTGTTATGATTTATATGAGGATAAAGGTAGAGAAAGGAGATAGTTATGAAAAAATTTTTAGTTATGGGCTTATCACTGCTATTGATATTGTCTTTGGCAGCATGCTCAAATAATAATGGCGAAGTTAATGAACCAGATACTCCAATAGATGAAACTCCTATTGAAAACCCTGATAATGGAAATGTTACAGAGCCAGAGCCTGAAGATGATTACACAGAAGAAGTTACACTTTACTTTGCTAATAATGATTACGTTGAAACAGGAAATGAAGAATACGATTGGTTGTTAGAAGAAAAAAGAGAAATCAATTACGAAGGAACAACTCTGGAAGAAGCTGTTATTCGTGAATTAATGAAAGGTCCAGTAGATACCGAAAATATGAGCACAGGTTTTCCAAGTACAGTTAAGTTAATAGATGTTACCGTAGATGAAGACAAGACTTGTTATGTTAATTTTGCCCAAGATGGTCTATATGGTGGCAGCATGGAAGAAAGCTATATAATAGCTCAGGTAGTAAATTCATTAGTTGGTTTGGATAGTGTTGAAAGAGTACAATTTCTGATAGATGGTGCCCCCGCCGAAACATTAATGGGTCATATAAGTATCGAAGAACCATTTGAATCATTTGACGAATAATATAATGCATAGCTTAAGCTATGCATTATATTATTAATATTATTTTACTGCCTGAAGGATCTTTTGTGATGATCGTTTCATCTTTTCTTTCAGCTAAATAATCATTTTCTTTAAGTTTTCTCTCTAATTCCATGAGCTTTTCTTCTGTTGATACTTTGATAGTATAATATTCTAATCCAATCGCGTTCTCAGGTGGTGCTGGGATATTTCTTCCATTCCATACATTAAACCCAATGTGATGGTGATATTTCCCTTGGGAATAAAAATAAGCTGAATTAGGTAACTCCAGTGTTTTTTGGAAACCCAGTAATTCATAAAATTTAGCGTTTTTTTCTAGATCATCCACATGTAGATGAATGTGCCCTAATACAGTTTGTTCGGGTATTTTTTCCCATTTGTCATTTTTAGCTAAGTTCATAAGGCCTTTATAGTCTAATGGATCTGTGACCATTTTTAGTTCGCCATTTACAAACCAATTTTTCTCATCTGTATCTACATAAATTTCTATTCCATTTCCTTCATTATCTTCGATATAAAAAGCTTCACTAACTCCATGATTAGCTCCACCTACTATCTCCACTTCTTTATCTTTAACATGGTTTATAAATTTCCCCAAATCTAGCCTAGATGGCAATTTTATTGCATAATGATATAACCCTGTAGTATGAGGGGGCTTTATTACAGGATTTTCTGGTGATTGTAAAATAACCAGAGGATTCTTTAAATCTGCTGATAGCTTAAATTCTTTGCCTTCTTCAATAACAGTAAGCCCAAGTATTTCTGTGTAAAACTTCAAACTTCTATCTATATCCATTACTTTGAGTTTCAGATTAACTGGGTAACTCAACGGATGTGTGTGATATTTCGACATATTGACCACCTTCTATATATTAGTGTCAATAATATACCCTCCGTAATTGTATTTAAACTAATTAATTATCTTCGCTCCATAATTTTCTATTTTATGTTCAAAGCTTTTCCATCCTCCAGATATATTCAATAATTTGTCGTCCAATTTAGGCTTAAATTCATCATCATCTTTTTTTATAATACACATTATAGTTGGGCCAGCTCCACTTAAAAACACTGCTAATGCTCCTAATTCATATGCAATATGAAATATCTCATCAGAGTTTTCTATCAACTTCATACGATAAGGCTGATGAATTTTATCTTCAGTAGCAAATTTGAGAAAATCAAGGTTGCCATTTATCAAAGAAGAAAGCAAAAGTGCTGTTCTTTGTATATTAAATACAGCTTCATCTAAAGATATCTCTCTCGGTATAACACTTCTGGACTCTTTAGTGGACAATTCAAAATCTGGTATGAGTGCGACCAATTTAAATAAATCAGCTGGAATTATCTTATTTGTTAAAACTTTACCACTCTCAGTTGTGCTTACTGTAATTCCACCATTAAGCGCTGCAGAAACATTGTCAGGATGCCCTTCTATTACATTCGCGAAATTGAGTACCTCTCCATCACTCAGTGGAAAATTTAAGATTTTATTTGCAGCTAATACTCCTGCTACTATGCAGCTTGCAGAAGAACCAAGTCCTCTGCTGATGGGTATATTGCTATCTACATCTATTTTTATATCAATTATCTCTGCCCCAAAATGTTCAAAAACAGCGTAATACGATCTGTATATTAAATTATCTCCTCTGAATCCTCTAGGTGCTTCTGTAAATGTAAATGTATTGTACATATCAATCGCAAGTGCTAAACAGTCAAATCCTGCACCAAGATTGGCACTGGTTGCTGGAACTCTTATGCTAAACACATAAATCACCTTACTTTATAGTATTTAATAATTTCTCTTTCATCTTTCCTTTATCAACAACTATTTCTCTCGTCTGACCCTTGTTAAAAAGATCCAATATCTGTGGCGGAATTTCAGTACCCGATAAAATAGCAAGCTTATTTATACTGTCTAATTCATCTTTTGCACTTATATTAAAAGCTTTTAATATTTCTTTGGGAAACTTATATGGACTAGCGGTTGAGACTATTACAGTATACGTTAAATCTCTTGTTTCAGCTAAGTATTTGTTGTATACTCCAAAAGCCACAGCTGTATGGGGGTCAATTATGTAATTGTACTTATCAAATACAGTTTTTATATGCCTTTCCACCTCATCTTGTTTCATAAAATCAGCATAAAACAAATCTGTATCTACATCTATGCTATAATAGCCACTTTCTTTTAAACTCTTCATCTTCATTTTAATTAGTTCATCATCATTAGTTAAATCGAATAATAATCTCTCTAAATTGCTTGAAACCAATATATCCATTGATGGAGATATCGTTTTTATCAATTTTCTATTAGAATTGTATTTCTTAGTCTTAAAGAAATCTGAAAGCACATTGTTTTCATTAGACGCAACTATCAGCTTGTTGATAGGCACTCCCAATTTATGTGCATAATATGCTGCAAGGACATTCCCAAAATTGCCTGTTGGCACACAAAAATTAATTTTTTCTCCTTTAGATAGTTTCCCACTATTTAAAATTTCTAAATATGTGTAAATATAATAGACGACTTGAGGAATTAATCTTGCTATATTTATCGAGTTTGCGGATGTAAGCCTTAAATTCATTTTCTTTAGTTCTTCTAAAAATTCAGCGTCTGAAAACAAATCCTTAACTTCTCTTTGTGCATCGTCAAAATTTCCCATTAACCTAAATACATATGTGTTGTCCCCTTCCTGAGTGATCATTTGTCTTTCTTGAATAAAGCTCACTCCATCATTTGGGAAAAATACCGCAACTTTAAATCTTTCTAGATTTTTAAAACCTTCCAATGCTGCTTTCCCAGTATCGCCCGATGTAGCCGTCAAGATGAGCATATCTTCTTGTATTTTTTCTTTTTCCATTGATAATCTCATAAGCTGTGGAAGTATAGATAGAGCTATGTCTTTAAACGAAAGAGAAACTCCATGATAAAGCTCTAAAAAAGCAATATCGCCTAAATCTCTTATCTTCAAAACCCCATTTTTAAATTTTTCATCATAAGCTTTATCAACGGCTTCATCTAAACCATCATCTATATCATCAAAAAAATAACTTAAGACGTACTTGCATAGCTTGTTATATGAATATCCGACTAAAGAATTTAAATCCTCTATTGGCTTTACCTCTTTGGGGACAAAAAGTCCTCCATCTTCAGCTATACCTTCAATGACAGCTTTTGTCGAACTTACTGAGTTGTTTTTATCTCTTGTACTTATATATTCCATTTTCTCACCCTATTTATCTATCTTTATGATTGAATAATCATTTTGTCTGATTTTCTTAAGATACTCAATTAGTTCAAAATTTTTAATTTCATGTGTTGTAAATACAAATGGATTGTCTTCTGATACTATATCTCTAATGAACTCTTTAGGGATATCTATTTTCTCATTGCTTATTCTTACATAAAAATTACCTTTATAGTTTGATATTGAATTTTCAAGTCCTCTCGCTCTTAATGGACTTGTAAAATCTTTATTTGAAATTACTTCTATCAAATCTGACAAAACTGAATTTGCAGTTTCATACATCCCTGCACCTTCTCCAATGAAACTTAGTTCTCCTACTTTATCCCCTGTGAAACTAATTATATTTTTTCTATAATCTATATTGTAAAATATGTCCTTTGAATTTATTGCAGTTGGAAATACACTCACTTGATATCTACCATTTGAAACAATTGCAGATGCAATCAGCTTTACTTTAAAACCCCTCTTTTTAAGTGTATCTATGTCGTAAGAAGAAACATTTCCAATGCCATTTACTAAAACATCATCTTCTACTATGCTAGTCCCAAATCCCAGTGTTGAAAGTATTCTAATTTTTCTCATAGAATCTAAACCATCAATATCATCACTTGGATTTTGTTCAGCATATCCTAACTCTTGAGCAGTCTTTAATGCCTCATAAAAACTTATATTCTTCTCATATATATTAGTCAATATGAAGTTTGTTGTTCCATTTAAGATCGCGCGAATATTAGTTACTTCGTTTAGCTTAATTTGCTCTTTCATCTCTCGAACGATAGGTATTGCACCCCCTACACTCGCTTCATATAAAAATTTTAAATTCTTTTCTTCAAACAAAGTCGAAAGCTCTTCATAATATGCACTGACTAATGCTTTATTTGAAGTAATAAAATGCTTGTTTCCTAAAAGAGCTTTTTTAGCATATCTATAAGCATCAGAAGCACCCGGGGTAACCTCAATGATAATTTCTATATCATTATCTGAAAAAAAATCATCTTCATTTGATGTTAAAAGCTCTCTATTTACTTTTACGTTTCTCTCTTTATCAATGTTCTTTACTAAAATTTTCTTTATATTGAGCTCATTTTGTAGGAGCATTTCCAGATAGTCTTTTCTTTCCATAAATGTGTTGTACACACCAACTCCTACAGTCCCAAACCCAATAAGACCAATATTTATCACGAAATCACTCCTTCCTTTAAAATCACTTCTGCAATCTGTATAGCATTTGTTGCTGCACCTTTCCTGATATTGTCTGCTACTACCCATAAATTTAATCCATTTTCTATGCTTAAATCTCTCCTTATTCTACCCACAAAAACTTCATCTTTTTTCTCTGCAATAATAGGCATTGGGTATTGATTGTTTTTTACATCGTCAACAACCTTTATCCCATTAAATTGGCTCAAAAGCACTTTGATTTCATCTAAGTCAAAATTGGATTTCAATTCAACATTTATAGAAATGCTATGCCCAAATCTAACGGGAACTCTAACTGTTGTAGCAGTTATTTTTAAATCTTCGTCATGAAGGATTTTCTTGGTTTCATTTATCATCTTCATTTCTTCTTTTGTGTATCCATTCTCTAGAAATTCATCAATATGTGGAATAACATTATTTTTAATTGGATAAGGGTAAAAATCATTTCTTCCTTTGTCTAAATCATTTAATCCCTTTTGTCCAGAGCCAGATACAGCTTGGTAAGTTGAATATATGATTCTTTTTATCCCAAATTTATCGTAAATAGGTTTTAGTGCTACCACACTTTGAATTGTAGAACAATTTGGATTTGCTATTAGAGTTTTATTTAAATTAACATCTTCTGGATTTACCTCTGGTACAACAAGTCCAACATCTTCTCTCATCCTAAAATTAGAGCTATTGTCTATACAAATTATGCCTCTTTTCATCAATTCAGGTATATACTTTTTGCTGACATCACTACCAGCAGCAAAAAACAATAAGTCTAAGTCAGATTCAAATACAGCCTCATTTAATTCTTCAATTTTAATAACTTTATCATTAAAAAATATTTCCTTATCCTTTGATTTAGCTGAGGCGAATAGTCTCAATTCCTCTATAGGAAATTTTCTTTCTTCTAATATGCTCACTATATTTCTTCCAACTAAACCTGATGCTCCCACTACTCCTACTTTTACCATCGCAAAGTCCTCCTTATTCATAAAATGCTTTGTAAATAGCTTTGATCGCTGTTTCAAAATCACTATTTTCAATCCCTATGATTATATTTAATTCGCTAGAGCCTTGTGATATCATGCGAATATTTACTCCATTACTTGAAAGAGCAGTAAATACTCTTGCTGAAATCCCCTTTGTTCTTATCATCCCTCTCCCAACTACTGCAACTAGTGCCATATTTGAAGATGAAATTATATTGTCAGGATTTAAATAAATTCTCATTTCCTCTTTTATCTTTGAGAGTTTCCCGTTTAGTTCTTCGTCAGAAACCACAACAGATATGGAATCAATGCCTGATGGCATGTGCTCGATTGATATATCATTTGTTTCAAATACAGATACTAGCTTTCTTAAAAAGCTCTTATCACTATTCATCAAAGTTTTTTCAACGGTGATTACTGTGAAGTTCTTCTTCCCAGCAATTCCAGTTACTAAATGTTCTCTATTTTTTTCCCATGTCTCAGGTACAATTAAAGTGCCTTTGTCTTGAGGTCTATTTGTGTTTTTTATCTGTATTGGAATTCCTTTTTTCTTTACTGGAAATATTGCCTCTTCATGCAATACTTTAGCTCCCATATAGGATAATTCTCTAAGTTCTTTATAAGTTATTAAATCAATTTCTTTAGGATTTTCTACTATCTTAGGATCTGCTACTAAAAATCCAGATACATCTGTCCAATTTTCATACAGCTTAGCATCCAGAGCATTAGCGATAACTGAACCGGTTATATCTGACCCTCCTCTTGAAAATGTCCTCACCTCAGACATAAACGAACCGTAAAATCCGGGAATTACATATTTAATATCATCATCCATACTTATTTTTTCTCGAAGAGCTTCATTTGTTTTTATTTCATCAATTTCATTAGACTCATTGAAAAAGATGACATCACTTGCATCTATGAACTCATATCCTAAATACTTTGCGAGCAAAATACCATTTATATATTCACCTCTACTAGCACAATAATCTCTGCCTTTATTTTTTTCTATATTGATCTTTATCTCTTCTAAAATATTTTCAAGATCTATGTCTATTGAAAGACTATCACAAATTTCAAAAAACCTCTCAGCTATCATCTTAAAAATATCATCAAATTTAAGTCCATGTGAGGAAAGTTGATAACACATATACAATAAATCTGTGATTTTATGATCTTTTTCATCTCTTTTACCAGGTGCAGACGGCACTACAACTTTTATCATTTTATTGCTATCTACTATTTCTTTAACTCGCTTAAATTGACTGGAAGTGGCTAATGAGCTCCCCCCAAATTTTGATATGACAATATCATTCATTTTATCCACTCCTTAAAAAAATTGCGCTCATCCTAAAAAGGACAAGCGCACTTGTATCCACCTAAATAAAGACAAACTAATAACGTCTAGCCAACGCTCAAACTTACTTATATTTCAGAATGAGAACTCAGGAAGCGGTATTTCAGTTAGTTTTACTACGAAAGTCTTTCAGCCGGTGAACTTTCTTCTCTTTTAGTAAATATCTAACTTACTTTCAACCCTCATCGTTTTTTATTATTTTATAGCGTTAAAGGAGTCATGTCAAGAATTTTTTAAATCTTCTTTATAAATTCTTTTATGAATGCTGGAAGATCATTAGGATTTCTTGATGTTATTAAATTCCCATCAACGACAACCTCTTTGTCTACCCATTTTGCTCCAGCATTTACTAAATCATCTTTAATGCTATAGAAAGATGTTACTTCTCTTCCCTTTAAGTCACAGCACGATGCTAGCATCCATGGCCCATGGCATATTGCAGCAATCGGTTTGTTTAATTCATTGAATTTTTTAACCAAAGCTTTTGTATTTTCATTTCTCCTCATAAAATCAGGTGAGAATCCGCCAGGAATCACTAAACCAGAATACTCTTCTGGATTTATTTCATCTGAAGCATGGGTGCTTTTAATTTTAAATCCTGATTTACTTTCATATACTTTGTCTTTTTCACTTCCGACTAAACTAACTTCAAAGTCTTCTCTAAGTCTATGATAAGGAAATATTAATTCCTGCTCATCAAACATATTTTCTAATAAAATAGCTACTTTTTTCATTTAAACCCCTCCAATTAATTTGATACATTTATTATGTACCCGAAATAAATTTTTCTTAACCTATAAATTTATATTGAATGTTCTTTTTGCTTTATATATAATTATAGTTAGTTGCAGGTATGGCGGAATTGGCAGACGCGCTAGATTCAGGTTCTAGTGAAGGTAACTTCATGCAGGTTCGACTCCTGTTACCTGCACCAAATCATTTTGGGAGATAAATATGTTTAGAGAAATGAGAAGAAAAAACCAACAGCTAAGCGAAGACGAGGTAGAAAAAGTCTTAAATAGATGTACAAATGGTATACTTGCATGTATTGGAGATGATGACTATCCTTACGCAGTGCCGTTGAGTTATGTGTATCACAATGGTAAGATATATTTTCATTCAGCAAAAAGTGGGCACAAGGTCGATGCCATCGCAAAAAATCCTAAAGTATCATTTGCAGTAGTAGATGAAGATAAGATTGTAAGTGCTGAATATACTACTTATTTCAGAAGTGTAATAGCCTTTGGGAAGGCTAGAATTGCTGAAGGCGATGAACATTTAGAGGCTTTTAGAGCACTTGTGGAAAAATATTCTAAAGATCAAAAGAGAGAAGATAAAGAAAAAGAGATAAGTAATTGTAAAAATGCTCTAATTATAGCTATTGATATTCATCATATGACTGGAAAAGAAGCTATTGAATTGGTAAGAGAAAAAAGTAAATAGCAAATTTTAACAGAGATAAAAGTGTTTCATTTTAACTTGCATTTAGCGCGGCATAATATTTTTAAAAAAACTATTGCATCTTTTAACACAGTGTTATATAATATAAAAGTCGGTAAGATATCGGGGTGTAGCGCAGTTTGGTAGCGCACGTGGTTTGGGACCATGGGGCCGGGGGTTCGAATCCTCTCACCCCGACCATACAGAGTGTCTTTGATAGGATTTGAGTTTCCTATCAAGGACACTCTTATTTTTATGCTCAAAAAATGGAAAACTTAAGTTTTGCAATAGATGAAACCCCGATAAAAAGTAAAAAAAGAAAGCATGAAAAAAGCTAATAGATGTTCTTAGAACCTCATATTTTTTATTGTTTTCCAACGATTATTTGACACTATCCATCAGCGGTAGTACAATGTTTGTGAAAAGCAATATTTAACGTAGTCAAGTGAAACTTAGTAAAAGCCGACAACAATTCTTTTATCACTATCCTCAAATCATTAATCTCGGCGGAAACTGAGTTGCTAGAAGTTTTGGCGATGTGTCCTTTGGAAATGGGGAAGATGAACTACCATTTAGATTTAATACTGTCGAAGAATATGAATCATGCGAATATTCTTTCGAAACTTTGGATTACATTTTGGAGTCTTATGATTTGATTGCAGAAGGTGTTGCTATAAATAATGAGGATTACTTTGTAGGGGGCAATAGTATGTTTATATGGTTTTTTACAATAGTGTATTTTCTCGTTTTTTTCTTCTTACTCGATCTGGTTTTTAGAAACACTATGGGTATAAGCCCAATCGCTGATGTTTTGCAACTAGTTTGTTTGATAGTTGCCTTTATCATAAGTGTCGGATTAGCTGACTATACCATAAAAAAGATAGAAGAAAAATATTCCAAAAAATAATTTAATATCAGGTAATTCGCTCCGAGTTCTGTCTACATATTTAAGAGTCTATCCACATTGGTCTTTACCACAAAAAGCTCTCATAAATTAAGAAAACTGAAAGCTTGAATTTATAATAAAATGAAATCATTAAAAATACATATACATCCGACTTTAAAGTTAAAGTTTTACTGGAAATACAAAAGATCAAAAGCTCTTATTAAACTCTCATCGGAATATTAGGTGAGTGTAGCACCGCTTATCCTGTGGAAGACAAAAGAGAAGTCGCAGTCGTTTGACTGCGACTTTTTTATTTGTAACCAACTTGTAACATAATTGTAACTCTTTGATAATAAATTTACTCTATACTGTATACAGTATGTTAACAGAAAGGAGCAAGATATGAAAAAAAGAATTATTAGTTTTGCATTATTACTAACCATAATTTTTATGGCAATACCTTTTCCATCAGTAGCATCAAATATCACATTGCCAACTACAATTTATGAGAGGATTGAAGAAACACCTCTTTCAATGGGAGCTACTCATCAAAAAATTCAAAGATTTACTACATCAGGTTGGATGCAAATAAATGTAATAACCATCGATTTAACAGATGAGTACACCCAAATAAAGGGAATGTTCAATCCCGAAGGTTTAAGCTTAAGAGATACAGTCTCCAATATGGTTGATAAGACTGGTGCTATAGCTGGCATAAACGGTGATTATTTTAATTACAGCCCTGTTCCAAACTCTTTAGGTACGCTCATAAATGACAGTGTTGTTATATCATCACCTATAAGAAGTCCTTATAGCTTGCCAACTTTCTATGTGGATTATAACAACAATGCTTTCATTGATTATGTTGATCAAACAATGTCTGCTAAAAATCTAAGGACAGGAAAAACTATAAACATAAGTACTTATAACAAAGTTTCAACAGATCAAACAGTTGTCACATTGTTAGATAAATATTGGGGACCAAAATCATTAGGTGGTAAATACAATAAAGAATTAGTTGAAGTCTTAGTTGTGAACGGAATTGTATCAGAAAAAAGAGTAGGGGGAGAACCCTTTGATATACCAAAAGAAGATAATTCTTATGTTTTAGCAGTAAAAAATCACTTGTTGAACGATCTCGAAGTAGGAGATGAAGTAGAATTATCTATAGTAACTAAGCCTGATATCTTTGAAATAAAAACCGCATTGGGGGCAGGAAGCATAGTGTTGAAAGATGGTGTAGTCACTTCGACAAATATCCAAAGCACAGGAGTGCACCCAAGAACAGGTATAGGAATAAATAAAGAAAATAATGTAGTCTATCTTGTGACAGTCGACGGTAGACACAGCTCTTTTAAAGGAATTGAGCAACCTATGTTAGGAGCAATACTTAAAGATTTAGGTGCGTATAATGGTGTTAACTTAGATGGTGGTGGATCTACTACTATGGCACTTAAACCAAAAGGAACTTCAAAGCCTTATTTAGTTAATATCCCTAGCGAGGGTAGCCAAAGACAAGTCGTAAATGGTCTAGGCGTATATTCAGATGCACCACTTGGTGAGTTAACATATTTGCAGATCATTCCTAAGTCTTCAAAGATCTTTGCAGGTGGTGAAGTAAGCTTTACAGTAAAAGGCTTTGACCAGTACTATAATCCGATTGACATTGATAAGTCGCAACTCATCTGGTCTACTTCAACAGCTGACTCTTATGTTGAAAATTTAATTTTTAAGGCAAATAGCAAGGGTTTAGTCAACATCACCTGTGAATATAATGGAATAAAAGCTACGGCAGATGTTGATGTCTTAGGTGAAATTAAAGAAATCGTGCCATCTATTGAAAAATTCAATATTGCACCAGGTAATACAAAATCACTCGGAACTTTTATTGGAAAAGATGATCAAGGCAAAACCGGCTCTTTAAGTCTATCTAATTTAAGTTTTGAAGTTATAGGAGATATTGGTGAAGTAAAAGACGGAGTGTTCTATGCTTCAAATACAAACGGTTCGGGTGCCATAGTTGTAAAAAGTCAAAATGCAGTTACTAGCATATTAGTCTCTGTTGGTTCAACTCCAAATATGGTAAATTCTTTTGAAAAAGAAACGAATATAAATTTCAGCGGTTACCCTAATGATGTAACAGGGAGTGTTTCTTTAGTTGGAGATGCTAAAGATGGCAGTAAAAGCATAGCCTTAAAATACGACATGTCGAAGGGCACAGGTACTAGAGCTGCATATCTTAATTTTACTCATACTAAAAATGGTTACCCCTTAAGTGGAAATCCTCCTAAGATAGGTATTTGGGTAAAGGGAGATAATTCAAACACTTGGTTAAGAGGTACAGTGATTGATAAATCGGGAAAATCATATGTAATTGACTTTTCTAAATCCATAGATTTTAGTGATTGGAAGTACTTAGAGGCGAATATCCCTAGTGGAGTAAGTTATCCGATTAACTTACAAAGGATATATGTGGCTGAAACAAATTCAGCAAATAAACCATCAGGTACTATTTTAATTGATGCGCTCACTTCTTATTCCGAGTCGCCCTATATGACTAGTGGTTACCCTAATTCTACTAAAGTTTCTGATCCATTAGAAAAGAAAGCTGATCTAGCTAGCGATGGCAAAAGGATCGCAGTATATACAGAACCAAAGATCTCAGGCAATACGCTTATGTCAAAGATAATAGATACGAGTAGATTAAAAGGACTTAAAAATTCACTTTCAAAATCAAATATAGGCATAAGAATGGGTACGATGAGTACAGGTTTTAAAAATGGCATAAATCACAGTGCTGTTATAGATGGCACAAAGTCATACGGAACCTCTAAAAATGGAGATGCATATTTTATTACATTGAGATCCACAAAAGAAGGAATAAGAGCTTTTGACAGTAGCCAATGGACAAAATTAATTAAGGACTTAGATCAAAGGACAGAAAGTAATATAATAATCACACTACCAGCAGTTTATACAAGTTTTACTGATAAATTAGAATCTGAACTATTACATGAAAGATTAAGTGAAGCAGCAAAGAAGGGCAAAAAAATATTTCTCGTACAAGTTGGAAATACTAACAAAACTGAATTAAAAGATGGAGTGAGATATATTACTCTAAATGATACAAGTATATCGACTCCAGAAGGGTTAAAAAAATATTCATATGTGGAATTTGTATTAAATGGCTCTACAATTAATTATCAATTAGTTTTCCCATTTAAATAAGAGATGCTTAAAGCATCTCTTATTTTATCTATATCTACTATTCTCAGTTTTTTGTAAGTTTTTCTCCAATAAATTCAATGATTCTAGAGATTTCCCTGTCCCGATAGCTACACATTCTACTGGATTGTCTGCTACTTTAGTCTTAATTCCAGTTTCTTCTTCAATAAGTTTATCAAGTCCATAAAGTAAAGCCCCGCCTCCTGTCAGATAAATTCCAAAGTTACTGATGTCGGCTGCTAGCTCAGGTGGAGTTCTCTCTAAAACATAATGAACTGCATCAACAATTTCTCTAACAGGCTCATTTAAAGCTTCTAGCATATCATTTGATGAAATCTTAACAGTTAGCGGAAGTCCATTTATTAGATTTCTTCCCTTAACTTCTGCAAATTTCTCCTTATCATATGGATAGGCACAACCTATTTGCTTTTTTAACTCCTCAGCTGTCATATCTCCAATCATCATGTTGTATTTTTTTCTGATGTATTTGACAATAGCTTCATCACATTCGTCTCCAGCTGTTTTTATTGATTTGCTTTCAACTATGCCACCAAGAGATATTACAGCTACATCTGTTGTTCCTCCACCAATATCTACTACCATGTTTCCACTAGGTTGTGTAATATCAAGTCCTGCTCCAATAGCCGCTGCAACAGGTTCCTCTATTAAGTAAGTCTTGCTTGCACCTGCCTCAGCACTTGCTTCTAGCACTGCTCTTTTTTCAACCTCTGTGACTCCACTTGGTACACATATGATTATCCTAGGTTTCAAAAACATATTACCAATGGCTTTCTTAATAAAAAACTTTAGCATCCTCTGAGTAACATCATAATCAGATATAACTCCATCTTTTAGTGGCCTAATGGCAACTATGTTGCCTGGAGTTCTGCCAATCATCCTCCTAGCTTCTTCTCCAACTGCTAAAAAACTATTAGTATACTGATCAATTGCAACTACTGATGGTTCTTTTAACACTATCCCTTTACCCTTTATATACACTAAAATAGTCGCTGTACCTAAATCAATGCCAACATCAGTTCTAAGTGCACTCATTGAAAATCATCTCCATTTTTTTCAGAATTCTTGTCTGTATATATTTGCGCCAAGCTTTCTAAACTTTTCTTCTATTCTATCATATCCTCTATCTATATGATATATTTCATCAATTATTGTCTTACCTTCTGCTATTATTCCCGCTAAAACCATTGCTGCTCCTGCTCTTAAATCAGTAGCTTTTACTTCTGCTCCAAATAATTTATCTTTTCCTATTATAGTAGCTGCTCTTTCTTCAACTGTGATGTCTGCTCCCATTTTTTTTAGCTCTTCTACATGCATAAATCTATTTTCAAACACTGTCTCTATAACTGTACTAGTTCCTTCTAAAACTGTCATGAGTGCCATAAATTGAGCCTGCATATCCGTCGGAAATCCTGGATATGGCATGGTTTTTATGTCAATGGCTGTTAAATGATCATTGCCTACCACTCTAATGCTATCAATGCCTTCTTCTACAGTGCAACCACATTCTCTCAATTTTGCAGATACCGGTTTCATATGACTTGTGATGACATTTTCTACAATCACATCACCTTTACTTATTGCAGCTCCTACCATTAAAGTACCTGCTTCAATTCTATCAGGAATGATTGAGTGCTTTGCACCGCCTAAATGTTTTACCCCTCTGATTTTTATAGTCGAAGTTCCTGCTCCTCTTATATCTGCACCCAACTTATTTAAAAAATTAGATAAATCTACTATTTCAGGTTCCATTGCAGCATTATCTATGATTGTTTCTCCTTGTGCCATAGTTGCAGCCATCATTATATTTTCAGTTGCTCCAACTGATGGAAAGTCAAGATAGATCATACCGCCCATTAGTTTATCCGAATATGCAAATACATTATCCTCGTTTTGTACTACTTCTGCTCCTAAAGCCCTGAATCCTTTCAAATGCAAGTCTATAGGTCTTGCTCCAATTGCACATCCACCAGGAAGTGAATTTTTAGTTTTTCCTAATCGTGTTAAAAGTGGTCCCATGACTAAAAAGGAAGCCCTCATCTTATTCATGAGTTCGTATCTTGTTTCATAGTTATTAAGATTTTTAGAATTTATCTTAATGGTATTTGTATCTAAATATACAACTTCACTCCCTAAGGATTTCAACACTTCACACATTATCTCGACATCTTTTAAGTTAGGTACATCTTCTAGTATAATATCTTCAGTGCCCAACAGTGAAGCTGCTAAAATAGGCAGTGCAGCATTCTTTGCACCACTTACTCGTACCCTCCCATGCAATGGCGGACTTTTCTCAATTATAATCTTCTCCAACCAAATCTCCTCCAAAATTATATATATAAATCGTTATTTTCAAATTTGTGATTATGTAAATTATTTCACTAATGCCCAATTCTATATTATTTTGATAATTTATCTAGTAATATATCGACAATTCTCTCGCTAGCTTTTCCATCACCATATGGGTTAACAGCTCTTGCCATCTTAGAATACAGTTTTTCATCGGTAAGGAGTTCTTTTAAGTTTTTATATACGTTTTCTTCTTCTGTTCCCACAAGTTTTGCTGTACCTGCACTTATTCCTTCAGGTCTTTCTGTTTCATCTCTAATCACGAGTACTGGTTTTCCTAGTGCTGGTGCTTCCTCTTGAAGCCCTCCTGAGTCTGTAACTACAATAAAACTCCTTGCCATTAAATTTGTAAATGGCTCATATTCCAATGGCTCTACTAGATAAATGTCTTCGTTTTCTTTAAATACTCTATTTGCAATTTCTCTTACCCTTGGATTTAAATGTACCGGAAATACTACAATTGCATCTTTTACTTCTTCAACTGCTCTTTTAATTCCACTAAAAATATGCTCCATCTTCTCTCCGATGTTCTCTCGTCTATGACTAGTTAGTAATATCACTTTCTTGTTTTCAAAATCAATTTGGCTTAATACTTCGTCTTTAAATTTATAGTCATCTTTGACAGTATACTTTAATGCATCTATGACAGTATTGCCTGTGATGAATATGCTTTTTTCATCATAACCTTCTCTTAGCAAATTATCTCTATTTGAAAGTGTGGGTGCAAAATGAAAATTTGTAAGGACACCTGTTAATTTTCTATTTGCTTCTTCTGGATAAGGTGAATATAAGTTGTAACTTCTCAAGCCTGCTTCAACATGTCCAATTTTTATTTTCTGATAAAATGCAGCTAATGCCCCTGCAAAAACAGTAGTTGTATCCCCTTGAATAAGTAATATATCAGGTAATTCTTTTTTTACAACCTCTTCTAATCCTTTTAGAGCATTTATTGTTATATCTGTAAGCGTCTGTCCTTCTTTAAATATATTTAGATCATAATCAGGTTTGATTTC
Organism: Soehngenia longivitae; assembly: GCF_004684055.1. GTDB lineage: Bacteria > Bacillota > Clostridia > Tissierellales > Tissierellaceae > Soehngenia > Soehngenia longivitae. The sequence goes on along the minus strand of NZ_SRIB01000002.1, from coordinate 238,919 downwards.
GAATAAATTTATGACTTGATCTAACATTTGTCTATGTTGAGCAGTCACACAAATAACTTGTTCTATTTTTCTTCTCTCAAGTTCCTTAATAATAGGTGCCATTTTTATAGCTTCTGGTCTTGTCCCAAAAACAGTCATTACTTTCATTTGTCTTCCTCCTTACGTCCACCAGTCGAAAACAATCCTATTCTTGAAGCTAAAAGAACAGAACATATAAATACACCTGCTGCTACAAAAAGAGCAACTTTTGAATTTATCCTAGAAACAAAAATTGCAAAAAAGCTAAATATCGCTGATATTAAGTAAAGAATTAAAACTGTCTTTTTATGGGAATACCCATGTTCTAACAATCTATGGTGAAGGTGCTTTTTATCTGCTTCCATTATAGACTGACCATTTAAAAATCTTCTTAAAATCGCAAAAGTTGTATCAAAAATAGGAAGTCCCAATACTATTATTGGTACTACAAAGGATATAGTTGCTACACTCTTCATAACTCCTTCAATCGAAATCACCGCTAGCATAAATCCTAAAAAAAGCGCACCTGTGTCTCCCATGAATATTTTAGCTGGGTTGAAATTATATGGTAAAAACCCCAATGTTGCTCCAGCGATTAGGCTTGCTAGTGTAGCTGTTCCAAAATGTCCATATAATACAGCAACAACTATAAACGATAAACTTGATATAAACGATACTCCAGCTGCAAGTCCATCTAACCCATCTATCAAATTCAATGTATTTGTAATTCCAACTATCCAAAAAAATGTTAGTGGAATGCCTAGCCACCCTAAATACAATATATTGCCACTAGCTGAAAAAGGATTAGTCAAAAATTCTATTTTCACCCCAAATTTTATCACTATCAAAGCAGCAATTATTTGATACAATAGCTTTTCTTTAGCCGTTGTTCCCTTTAAATCATCTTTGATGCCAGCTAAAAACATCACAGTTGCTCCTAAAATAATTGCTTTCATTTCAATTGACAATGGAACGAATAGTATTATCCCTGCTATAACAGCAATATATATAGATACCCCACCAAGAAGTGGCATTGGTTTTTTGTGCATTCTTCGGTTATCTTTTGGAATATCTAAAGCACCTATTTTGGGTGCAACTTTTATCATAACTGGAGTTAACAAAAGTGAAATTGTAAATGCAGTAAAGAAAGCTATTATCGTTATGTTCATTTTCTTTTCTCCTAAAAATACTTATTTTAATCTATTTTGTCCCAAAGAGCCTATCTCCAGCATCACCTAAACCCGGCACAATATATGCATGCTCATTTAATCTCTCATCAATAGCAGCTAAATATATATCTACATCAGGAGCAGCCTTTTGAACTGTTTCAATTCCCTCAGGGGCAGCTATTAAGCAAACCAATTTTATATTTGTAGCACCGCTGTTTTTCAAAATCTCAATGGCAGCAGAAGCAGAGCCTCCTGTTGCAAGCATTGGATCTAATAGTATCAAATCTCTTTCACTTACATCTTGAGGTAATTTACAATAGTATTCTACAGGTTTTAAAGTCTCAGGGTCTCTATATACCCCTATATGCCCTACTTTGGCTGCTGGAATTAAATCAAGCATCCCGTCTACCATTCCTAGCCCTGCCCTTAAAATAGGTACTAATCCTACTTTTTTACCTGAGATTACAGGTGACTTCATCTTTGTGATAGGTGTTTCTATCTCTATATTTTCAAGTGGAAAATCTCTAGTAACTTCATAGGCCATAAGAGTTGAGATTTCCTTAACTAATTCTCTAAATTCTTTAGATCCTGTGTTTTTATCTCTTATTATTGTTATCTTGTGTTTTATTAAAGGATGATCTAATAAAATTACTTTTGACATAACATTCTCCTTTCAAAATTTACTTTTAGTATTATAACATAGTTTTTTCTATTTCACTAATTTTTTCTATCCTTCTTAAATGTCTGCCACCTTGAAAAGTAGAATTCAAATACGCACTTAAAATTTCTTTTGCTAAATCTACTCCCAAAACCCTGCCACCTAAGGCTATCATATTTGCATTGTTATGTTCCATACTCATCCTTGCAGAATATGTGTCAGAACAAAGAGCACATCTAATACCTTTTACTTTATTTGCAGCAATTGAGATTCCAATCCCTGTTCCACATATGACGACTCCTCTTTCAACTTCTTTATTTACAACTGCTTCTGCAACGATTTTACCATAATCTGGATAATCAACTGATGTTAAATCATTAGTTCCATAGTCTATGACATCAATTCCTTTTTCTAGCATGTATTTTTTTAATTCTTCTTTTAATTCATATCCACCATGATCTGAACCAATTCCTATTTTCATTCTCTCTCCTCCTCTAATTTTTCTATAAATCTATCAATATGGTACTCCAACTCTTCCATAGTTCTTTTGTACCCAGATAGTGATTCTCCAAAAGGGTCTTTTATATCTTTTTCTCTTCCTGTCGAAACTTCACTTAAAAGTTTTATCTTATTTGAAAACATAGGATAATCTATCAACAATTGATTTTTTTGAGCTTTTGTCATCACCAGTACCAAATCAGCCCAAGCTAAATCATCAGCGCTTATCTTCTTTGCCCTGTGTTTAGAAATATCCGCAATCCCTTTCATTGCAAGCAATGCATTTTTGCTTGGCAAATCATTGTCTATCGCAAATATTCCTCTTGATTTTACTTCGATATTTTTACTTAGCCTCTTTGATTTATTCTTTAATATACCTTCTGCCATAGGGCTGCGACAAGTATTTCCTGTACACACAAACAAAACATTCATATTATCCTCCAAATTTAAGCTATATTTCCACCACTTGATTTTTTCAGTCTATTCATAATGGCAAGACCTATTCCTTCTTCTATTACTCCCTCACATAATATCACATCAACACCTAGATTATCTATCTGTCTTATGTATTTAAATAAATTGTGAGCGATTGTTTCTAAATCTGTTATTGTACCTAAACTCAACAAAATATCCGCATCATAATTATCTAGGTTTTCGTCTACAGTTAAAATACCCACTTTTTTATTTTCATCAGTCAGTTTCTCATACATAGCTTTTAATCTATCTGTCATATCGCTACTATATGGGAATAAAATCAGTTCTGCTTTTGGAGCATAATGTCTATATTTTTGTCCAGGAGCTCTTGGCTTTAATATCTCTTTTCCTTCTTTTAAAGCTGGATCTAGTTCCACTTTTTTTAAATATTTTCGCAAATGTTCTATGGTTATACCACCTGGTCTTAGTATCATAGCTATATCATTTGACAAGTCTACAACCGTCGACTCTAAACCAACTCTAGCATCTCCACCGTCAATTATCAGTGGAATTTTTCCATACATATCTTCGTATACATCTTCAGCACATGTTGGACTAGGTTTTCCTGAAGTATTTGCAGATGGTGCTGCTATTGGCATACCTAACTTTTCAATCAGCTTTAGAGCTATTTTATTATCAGGCATTCTTATAGCTACCGTATCCAATCCAGCAGTAATTACATCAGGTACATTTGGTTTCCTTTTAAAGATTATGGTGAGTGGTCCAGGCCAAAATGCGTCCATTAATTTTTTAGCATCTGGTGAAATATTTTCTGCAATTTCCTCAACCATTTCTATAGAGCATACATGAAGGATTAAGGGATTGTCTTGTGGTCTGTTTTTAGCTATAAAAATTTTCTCTACAGCTTCTTTATTAAGACCTGCTGCGCCTAATCCATAGACTGTTTCCGTTGGGAAAGCTACTAATTCATTGGTTTTTAATATTTCAACTGCTTCATCTATTAAATCATCCTCAGGATTTTGAGGATCTATTTTTATTATTTTTGTCTGCATGATATCCTCCATTTTTACTTAAAAAAAAAGGGGAAAACCCCTTTTAGCTGATATTTTTCAGTCTTTCTGCCTGATCTGTAGTAGTAAGAGCATCTATCATCTCGTCAAGATCACCATCAATGAAATTGTTCAACTTGTATAGGGTTAAATTAATCCTGTGATCAGTAACTCTACCTTGAGGAAAATTGTATGTCCTAATTCTCTCAGATCTATCCCCAGTTCCTACTTGCCCTCTTTTCATCTGTGCCAATTCTTCATTTTGTTCTCTAAGCTTCATTTCATAGAGCCTAGATTTCAATATTTTCAATGCTTTTTCTTTATTTTTTAACTGGCTTTTTTCATCTTGACAAGATATCACTATACCGGTTGGTATATGTGTGACTCTCACAGCTGAATCTGTTGTATTAACAGACTGTCCACCATTCCCAGATGATCTAAACACATCTATTCTCAAATCAGATGGATTTATTTCAATGTCAATGTCCTCTGCTTCAGGTAGTACTGCGACAGTAGCAGTAGACGTGTGTATTCTACCACTTGACTCTGTTTCAGGTACCCTTTGTACTCTGTGAACTCCTGATTCATATTTTAGCCTTGAATAAGCTCCTTTTCCATTTATCATGAATATTACTTCTTTGAAGCCACCTATGCCTATTTCGTTTGAACTCATAAGTTCTACTTTCCAATTATTCCTCTCTGCATATCTTACATACATCCTGAATAAAACACCAGCAAACAGTGCAGCTTCGTCTCCCCCTGCACCTGCTCTTATCTCTACGATTACATTTTTATGATCATTTGGATCTTTTGGCAATAGAAGTACCTTAAGTTCTTCCTCTAAAGTCTCAACTTTACTTTCTAATTCTTTGATCTCTTCTTTCAAGAAATCTTTAGTTTCCTCATCAATCTTTTCATAAAGCATTTCTTTTGCTGTTTCTAAATCTTCTTTTATTTTTCTGTATTCTTCATATTTATTCACAATTGGCTCTAAATCAGCCTGCTCTTTCATAACTCTTTGCCATTCTTCTCTATCTTCATTTATTAGATTAGGATCCATAGCTTTTTTATTTAATTCTTTATATTTAGATGCTAAAAAATCTAGTTTTTCTAACAATTCTTACCCCTCTTATCTTAACAAAAATTATACACACAACTACCCATATTAATATTATATTTCATATTTGGTTTTTTTTCAATATCAATGGTTTACTTAATTTTTAAATAGTTCATGATTAAAGATATTAACGCACCTGCAATGATTATTATGACTGGACTTATGTCTAAAAAACCCACTAATACTGCAACTATTACAGCTATAGATATTCTTTTAGTTAAATTATCTCCTTTTTTTAGCATAATAACCACACTAGATAAAATTAGTGCTGCAATTGCTGGCCTTATTCCAGAAAAAATTTCTTCCACAATGGCTAAATTTTTAAAATCATTGAAAAATATTGCGATGATTAGAATGATTAAAAAAGAAGGTAATACAGTTCCCAAAAGACAACTTAAAGCACCTGTTAATCCCCTTATTTTGTAACCGATGAATACGCTTGTATTTACTGCTACTGGGCCAGGAGAAGCTTGAGCTAAGGCAAGCATATCTGTAAATTCTTCATCACCAATTAATTTTTTATTTTCTACAATTTCTCTCTCCATTATAGGTATCATTGCATACCCTCCACCGAATGTAAAAGCCCCTATTTTAAAGAAAGTAATGAATAAATTTAATATTATTTTCAAGTCTTTCCCCCCTAGTAGAGAATAATTCCTAGTAGTCCTGCAATCAATATGCAAACTATAGGATTAATCTTTTTCACATATACTAAAAGAAAAACAGTTATAGAGATAAAGACTGCCTTTATATCAGCGACTGTGTTGTTAAATACGCTTATAAAAGCTGCTAATATAAGTCCTACAACTATAGGCCTTATCCCTTGAAAAATCCATTCTACTACTTTAGTATTTTTAAATCTAGAAATAACATAGAATAACAAACTGACTACTATAAACGATGGCAACACTACTCCTATTGTAGAAACAAGTGAACCTGTAAATCCTGCAATCTTATAACCAATGAAAGTCGCAGAATTTATAGCTATAGGTCCTGGAGTCATTTCAGAAATTGCTAATATATCTATGTATTCTGTAGCGCTAAGCCAACCATGTTCATATATTACTACATCTTCAATAAAGGGAAGCATTGCATATCCTCCCCCAAAGCTAAATGCGCCAATCTTAAAAAATGATATAAATAAATCCAATAATACAGGCAAAAAATCACCCCTAATCTTTATAAGCTACTACTACTCTATCTCTTTGTTCTAAATCTTTAATTATTGAAATATCTCTATAGCCAAAATCATAAAGTATATCTCTAACACTCGCTCCTTGAGTTAAACCAATCTCAAATGCAAGCATTCCTCCAGATTTAAGAAAATCTCTTGCGCTAAGTGATATTCTTTTATAGTACATGAGTCCATCAACTCCACCGGACAATGCAATTTGTGGTTCATATAAAACTTCTTTCTGCAACTTTTTCATTTCTTCTTCATCAATATACGGTGGATTTGAAACTATTATGTCGAATTCTTCTTTGTTGGGTTTATTCAAAAAAATTTCAAATAAATCACTTTTAAACATAGTAACATTTGAAATACTTAAATTATCCTGATTTTCTTTAGCAATTATCAAAGCTTCTTCTGATATATCTATTCCTATCAATTTTCCATTTGGACAATTTTTAGCAATCGATAAAATAATAGCGCCGCTTCCAACTCCTATCTCTAAAAGTCTGTAATTATCTAAATTATTTTTATTGATGTAATTTATTACATATGAAACCAATATCTCAGTATCAGCTCGAGGAATGAGAACTCCTTCTCTTACTTTAAATTTATATCCGAAGAACTCTACTTCCCCAAGTAGATACTGCAAAGGATATCCATTCTTTCTCTTTTCAATGAACGATAAATACCTATCTTCTAATTCTTCTTCAACTTCTGACTCAATATGTGCAAATAAGAATGATTTATCGACATTCATTAGCTTTGCTAATATAACCTGTGATTCTAAACTAGGATTTGAGTTTGGATTTTGCTTTAATAGCCCTGAGCCTTTTAAAAGCAATTCTTTTATTACCACAAATCCGCCTCCTTATTTTCAGGAATAACTGCCTCCAGTGCTTTAATTGCCACTTCGATTTGAGAATCATCTGGCTCTTTTACTGTTGCATACTTTTGTATCAATAATCCAGGGTAAGATAAATAATAACAAAATTTAGAGTTGCTCTTTCCGATAAATCTATTTATTTCATATGAAATCCCAGCTATAATTGGAAGCATGATAATCCGAGTTAAAATCCTCATAACTGGATTTGGCCAACCGAAAAATGACAATACCACTATGCTCACTATCATTACCATAAAAAGGAAGCTTGTCCCACACCTTGGATGCAGTATTGAAAATTTCTTGACGTTTTCTACAGTCAACGGAACTCCATTTTCATAAGCATGTATGCTCTTATGTTCTGCTCCATGATATTCAAAGACCCTTCTTACATCTTCTAGTTTTGACACCCAAACTACATATAAGAAGAATATAAAAATCCTTATTAAGCCTTCAATTAAATTCAATAAAATTGAATTTTCAATTCTATTGGAAAATAAATTTGTTAAAAAGTTTGGTAAAATCATAAAGACCACAACAGCTATAGCAATTGATAAAAACACAGTTAAACTCATTGCTACGTCATCTGCTTTTTCTTTGAATATTCTTTTAAATAAACTCTCTTTTTCTTGTGTTTCTGTTTCATTTGGGTTCTCATCAAAAAATTCAGCAGAATACATCAAAGCACTCATCCCAACTTTAAGTGAGTCTACTAATCCTAACATTCCCCTAATTATTGGCAGTGATGTGATCTTATTCTTTTTATTTAGTGGCAAAGATTTTTCTACTTTTAAATCAATTTCACCATCAGGTTTTCTAACTGCTATTGAAACTTTTTCAGGCCCTCTCATGAGGATACCCTCTATTAAAGCTTGCCCTCCTATCGAGGTCTTATGAATTGGTTTTGATATCACATTTATATTTTCAGACATTTTATTCTTCCCCTCTAAAAAAATTAGGTTAGATGCACCCGCAGCTAACCTAGTCTTTGAGAAATTAGTCGATGTTGTATTTCTTCTTAAATTTCTCTACACGTCCACCTCTCTCAACAAGCTTTTGTTTGCCTGTAAAGAATGGGTGGCATTCTGAACAAATTTCTACTCTTAGCTCTTCCTTAGTTGAGCCTGTTTTAAAAGTATTTCCACAAGCACAAGTGACTGTTGCTTGTTTGTATTCTGGATGAATATTTGGTTTCATTCTTTTCACCTCTCTTCGAAGAGTTTCGTACATTTAACTCTAAACATCAGCTAAATAATTGTACCACAAAATTTTATTTATTTCAACTACAACCAAATTTTATTTCTCATTTCTTCAATAAATTCTTCATTAGTCTTTGTTGATACGATTTTGTTTATTAAAAATTCAGTTACCTCTTGAGTAGATGCATTTCCAAAAGCTTTTCTCATAGCCCAAACTGTTTCTAATTCTCTTTGGCTCATCAGAAGTTCTTCTTTTCTAGTCCCTGATTTATATATATCTATAGCAGGGAATATCCTCTTTTCAGATAACTTTCTATCTAAGTGGATTTCCATATTTCCTGTTCCTTTAAACTCTTCAAAGATAACATCATCCATTCTGCTTCCCGTTTCAACTAAAGCTGTAGCAAGTATAGTAAGGCTTCCGCCTTCTTCTAAATTTCTTGCTGCTCCGAAAAATCTCTTAGGTTTGTGAAGTGCTCCTGGATCAAGCCCTCCAGATAGAGTTCTTCCAGTGGGAGGAATGCTTAAATTATATGCTCTCGCAAGCCTAGTTATACTGTCTAAAAGTATTACAACATCTTTCCCATGCTCTACAAGTCTCTTTGCTCTTTCTAAAACCATTTCAGCAACTCTCGTATGATTTTTAGGTAGTTCATCAAAAGTTGAGTAAACAACCTCACCTTTTACAGACCTTTTCATATCCGTAACTTCTTCAGGTCTTTCATCTATAAGTAAAATTATCATTTCCACTTCTGGATGATTTTTGGCTATACCGTTGGCTATCATCTTTAAAAGAGTTGTCTTACCTGCTTTTGGAGGGGATACTATCATCCCTCTTTGACCTTTCCCAATAGGTGCGACTAAATCTATTATTCGAGTAGCGTATTCGATAGGACTTGTTTCAAGTCTTAATCTCTGATTTGGGTAAATTGGAGTAAGGCTTTCAAAGTCTGGTCTATTGATTGCAGTAGCAGGAGGCATGTCATTGACTTCTTTAACATAAAGTAAAGCACTGAATTTTTCTCCTTGTTTAGGAGGTCTTGTTATCCCAGTTATTTTATCTCCGGTTTGAAGGTGAAATCTTCTTATTTGAGATGGGGAGATGTATATATCATCATCTCCCGGCATATAGTTTTGGCGTCTTAAAAAACCATATCCATCTGTGTGAAGCTCTAATACCCCTTCTGCTAAATCTATATCTTCTAATTGCTCCATTTCAACACTTGCATTTTCAGATAGATCTTCTATATCCATGTCTTTTATGTCTATTTTGACATCTTCTTTAGATTCTTCTTCATTTTCCAATGCATCATCAACCACGTCATCATATATTGCCAACTCTTCATCAGAATCTTCATAAGGGTCTTTTCCCATGATTAGGTTTATTAGCTCTTCCTTCTTGTATTTATAGTAGCCTGGGATATTGTATGCTTTTGCAATTTCTCTTAACTCTTGTAGTTTCTTACTGTATAAAATATCCTGATCCAAATTCACACCTCTTAACTATTATTTTGCATATCTAGGTTTTTTATCGAGTTGATGTATAGATTTTATAAATCTTACAGTACCCGTTTCTGCCCTTAAAACTATAGTTTCTGTTGTCGCTTTGTTGTTGTCTAAATATTTAACTCCTGCTAAAAGTTCACCATAAGTAACTCCAGTTGCAGAAAATGCAACTTCGTTTCCTTTTACTAAATCATCTGTAGTGTAGACTTTATCTAAATCTACTCCCATTTTTTTGCATCTCTCTATTTGAGCATCATCTTCAGGCAACAATATTCCTTGAATTTCTCCCCCTAAGCATTTGAGTGCGCATGCCGCTAATACTCCCTCTGGAGCTCCTCCACTGCCCAATAAAATATCTACATTGGCTTCTTCAAAACAAGTATTCATAGCCCCTAAGACATCGCCATCTGTTATAAATTTGATTCTAGCACCAGCTTGTCTTATCTCTTGAACCAAGTTTTTATGTCTTTCTCTGTCTAAGACGCATACAGTTATCTCTGAAACATTTTTATTGAGAGCTCTTGAAACATTTAATATGTTCTCTTTAACAGAAGCCTTGATGTCAATTACCCCTTTAGCCTTTGGGCCAACAGCGATTTTTTCCATGTACATGTCTGGGGCATTGAGCAAACACCCTCTAGGTGCAACTGCTACAACAGATATGGCATTCGGATACCCATTTGCCACAGATTGTGTGCCATCCAGTGGATCAACCGCAATATCTACCTTTATGCAACCTTCAGTTGAGTGACCTATTTGTTCACCGATATATAGCATAGGAGCTTCATCCATTTCACCTTCTCCTATTACTACAACTCCGTCGATGTTTATCGTGTCAAACATTCTTCTCATCGCATCGACCGCTAACTGATCTGCCTCATTTTTATCTCCTCTACCCATGAGTTTTGCACTTGCAAGTGCAGCAGCCTCAGTTACTCTGGCTAAATTAATCGCAAGACTTCTATCCATTTTTCTCCCCCTTATTTAGTTTTAACTCCTTCCCAGTCCTTTAAGAACCTTTCAATACCACTATCAGTCAATGGGTGATTTAACATTTGCAAAAATACTTTATACGGTATCGTTGCAATATGTGCCCCAGCTTTAGCCGATTCGATTACGTGCATTGGATGTCTTATGCTTGCAGCAATTACCTCTGTCTTAATCGAATAATTGTCAAATATTTGAACTATATCTTTGATAAGTGGTATCCCTTCTGTACTTATATCGTCAAGCCTGCCAATAAATGGGCTTACGAAACTAGCCCCAGCTTTAGCTGCTAGCAAAGCTTGGTTAGGAGAAAAAACAAGGGTTACATTTGTCTTTATGCCCTCTTTTGATAAAACGCTCACTGCTTTAAGTCCTTCTTTAGTCATAGGGACTTTGATAGTGATGTTTTTGTGAATTTTTGCAAGTTCCCTTGCTTCTTTTAACATACCTTCTGCTTGAAGTGAAATTACCTCTGCACTTATAGGCCCGTCTACAATTTTTGTTATTTCTTCAACAACCTCTTCAAAAACTCTTCCTTCCTTGGCAATCAGACTTGGATTAGTAGTCACACCGCTTAATACTCCCCAACTATTGACTTCTTTAATCTCATCAATATTTGCTGTGTCGATAAATAGCTTCATAATTATTCTCCTTTCAATGGATGTTAATAGAGCAATTTGTATCAAACGACCTGCATATAAAAAGGGAAAAATTTGTAATTTAGAATGAGCGCCTTCTATACAAGCCTATAGAAAAGATAATTGATACTAAGAATTCTTAGTATCAATTATATCATATTTTTAAAAAATATTTAAGCGTTTAATGGTTTTAATCCTAATATTTCTCTAGCTTCATTTGGAGTGGCTATTTCTCTCCCCAATTCTTTAGCTATTCTTACTACTTTTTCAACTAATTCACCATTGGATTTTGCTAAAACACCTTTTGAAATATAAGTATTATCTTCAAATCCTACTCTTACATGTCCGCCCATTACGATGGCTAATGCTGCCATAGGGAATTGATTTTTCCCAATACCTGCAACTGTCCAAGTAGATCCTGCTGGAATTGAGTCAACAAGAAATGCTAAATCTCTAGCAGTTGCTGTCATTTGTACTCCCAAAACAAAATCAAAATGCATTGGAGCTTTTATAAAACCTTGCTTATGGTATTTTATAGCATAATCTACCATTCCTTTATCAAAAACTTCAATTTCAGGTTTTATATTTCTTTGATTCATGATATTTGCAAAATTCTTTATCGTGTTTTCAGTGTTTATAAATATTTCATCTCCACCGAAGTTCAATGTGCCACAGTCAAGAGTTGCCATTTCAGGATATAATTCAGTTGGTTGAAGTCTTTCTTCGTCAGACATGCCTACTGCTCCACCAGTTGATGGTTGTATGATTACATCTGGGCATTTTGCTCTAATTGCATCCATGCATTCTTTAAATCTCTCTTTTCTTTGAGTTGGGGTGCCATCATCTTCTCTGACATGAAGATGAATGATGCTTGCTCCAGCTTTATATGCACTTTTTGCTTCTCTTGCTATTTCCTCTACTGTATAAGGAACACTGGGGTTATTTTCTTTTGTTACTTCAGCCCCACATATTGCAGCAGTTATTATGAGTTTATCCATCTTATTCACCTCTTATTTTCTTTTTTTATCTTTTGGTACTACGCAAGTCCCTTCAGCTACGCAGACTACAATTGGTTCTTCTAATACATCACATGCTGAATCATTTATGTCCGGTCTAGCTTGAATTACTTTTCTCGCTTCAAACTTCATCTTTCTTGAAGTATTTCCAACGCTTACAATTTCTCCGTAAGCTTCTATATAGTCTCCTGCAAATACTGGAGCTTTAAATTCTACTTTGTCGTATGCTACAAATAATCCTTCATCGCCATCTAACCTGATGAGTAGTTCTGTAGCTACATCTCCAAAAAGTCCTAACATCCTCGCTCCGTCAACTAAATTTCCACCATAATGAGCGTCATGTGCGCTCATTCTCATTCTTATCATAGCTTTTTCCATAATAAATCCTCCTATCATTTGATCTTTGTCTTAATTATAACATACAGAAAACGTTTCTTCTAGTGAGTATATATTCCTTATATTTACAATTTTCGTAAATGTTTTGTAACTATTTATATCTCTAGATATGATAAACTATTTAAAAGATCAGGAGGTGATTTATTCTGAATGAAATAATAAAAACCAAAAACCTACGAAAAGTATATAAAATGGGCGATGAAAAGATAATTGCTCTAAATGATGTAAATTTAGAAATTTACAAGAAGGAAATTGTTTGTATAATTGGTACTTCAGGTTCTGGCAAGAGCACATTGTTAAATATGATGGCAGGCTTAGAAAAACCAACAAAAGGTGAAATTATTGTCAATAATATGCATTTAGAAAAAATGAATGAAAAGCAATTGACTAAATTTAGACAAAAAAATGTAGGATTTGTATTCCAATCGTATAATCTCATCCCAACTCTTACCGCATTAGAAAATGTGAGCTTAGTTCTTACATTTAGAGGAGTTCCTAAAAGAGTACGTGAAAAAAAAGCTACAGAGATGCTCAAAAATGTGGGATTAGGAAAAAGGTTACATCACAAGCCATCTGAAATGAGTGGTGGTCAGCAGCAAAGAGTAAGTATAGCAAGAGCTTTTGTGGGAAATCCAAAGATAGTATTTGCGGATGAACCTACCGGAAACCTTGATACTAAGACGACATTTGAAATAATGGATCTAGTGACATCCATGGTAAAGGATTTAAATCAAACTTTAGTAATAGTAACTCATGACGATGAAATCTCAAGCTATGCAAATAGAATATTTCACATGAGAGACGGAAAAATCGAAAAGGTAGAAGAACTGCCACTTAAAGGAGATGTTGTCAATTGAAAAGAATAATAAGTTTTACGCTTGTCTTAATTCTTATATTAATTCCACTTTCTGATTTAGCATATGCATCAACCGCCATAGCAGAGCCAAACATCACGATAAAAAATCAAGATATGCCTGAATTACAGGCTGGGAAAGTAAACACTATAAAACTCCAGCTTGAAAATACCAACTCAGCCTTTAACATTGTTTGTACTCCCCAGATTGGAGAGGACACACCTTTTTTACCAAGTAATATAACTGAAAGTATTTCTATATCGAATCCTAATCAACCCTTTGAATTGAAATTAAACGTGCTTCCAAATACACCAGCGGGAATATATCCTTTGGAATTAAATTTCCAATATGACTATAGCAGTGGTACTACGGACAGCTATACTATACAGCATGGAAAGAAAGATATAACTGTGTATGTAAAGATAAGTAGTTCAGCAGTACAACCCAAAATCTTAGTTACCAAACTTACTACAAATCCACAATTCATTGCTAAAGGTCAAAGCTTTCAAGCAAGTATATTCTTTCAAAATATAGGAGATGCAGATATATCAAACATTTCCACAAAATTATCAGGGCTAAGTAAAGACACCATATTTTTAGAGTCAGGTTCTGATTCAGGATTTATTAAGAACATAAAAGCTAATGGCAATGGATATATCACTTACAACTTAAAGGCCGCATCCACAGTTGCTAGTGGAACATATGAATTAGAAATAACTTTTAAATACAACGGAATAGAGGAAACGCAAAAAGTATATATAACAATAAGCCAGTCATCAACACAATCATCAAATGTAATTATAAAAGACATGATCTTCGACACAAAACAGATAACGCCTAATGACAATTTTCAAGTTAGTTTTAACTTGTTAAATTCAGGTCCAATTTCTGCATCAAATATAATTGTAAAAGCAGAAAGTCAAGACCCTCAAGTAGTACCTAAAAGCACTTCGATAATAAAAATAGACAATTTGAAATCTGGAGAAAGCAAAAATATTAGATTTTTATTTTCCCCAACACAAGATGCAATCACAAGAAATTATCCAATAAAAATAACTGTAGAATATCAGGATATTTACAGTGGAGCAGAAAAATATACATTTGAACAATATGTTGGATTAAATGCATATGTAGCAGCTAAACCAGGTGAAGAAGATACTCCTAAGGGAAAGCCTAAATTGATAATTGATAAATATAGTTTTGAACCAAAATTAGTAAAAGCTGGACAAAATTTTACGATGAGTTTGTCGTTCTTTAACACAAATAGCACAAAAACTGTTAAAAACATAAAAATATTTTTAACTGCTGATACTGTAGCAAATCCTGACAGTCCATCTTCAGGTGGAAGTGTATTTACTCCCGTAGATAGCTCTAATACATTTTATATCGATAGCATCGGACCAAAAGGAAAAATTCAAAAAAACATCGTCATGTATACTGTCCCAGATGCTCAAGCAAAAACTTATACTTTAACTGCGAATTTTGAATATGAAGATGCCAATGGAAACGAATACACAGCAACTGAATTAATCGGAGTTCCCGTAGTTCAAGAGTCAAAACTTGAGATAGGCGAACTAGGGTATATGCCAGAAGCTTATTTAGGACAATCAACTCCGATTTCAGTTGAATTTTTTAACACTGGTAAAGTTACACTATACAACATGATGGTAAAATTAGAAGGAGATTTTCAAACCGAAAATGGCCAGTATTTTGTCGGAAACTTTGAATCAGGAAGCAGTGAATTCTTTGAAGGCTATGTAATTCCAAACCAAGCTGGTGAATTAAGCGGAGCATTAGTCTTTTCATTTGAAGACTCCACAGGTCAAATGCAAGAGATAAGAAAAGAATTTACGTTGAATGTAATGGAAATGGCTCCTCAACCAGAGTTCCCTGTAGAACCACCTATTGAACCTGATAACGGAGGAATAAGTATGTGGGTTTGGATAGGACTAGGGGCTGTAGCTCTCGCAGCAATTGGAGTAATAGTCCGTAGAAAAAGAAAAGCCAAAAAAGAAATAGAGGATTTAGAAATAAATGAATAGCATAGATCTCATTTATATGGGAATTAAAAATCTGTGGAGAAGAAAATTAAGGACATTTCTTACAGTATTGGGAGTGGTGATTGGGGCTACATCTATTATTGTAATGCTCAGCATTGGGTTTGGATTGACACAGTCATTCGAAGATCAAATCTCTCAATGGGGAAGCTTAACTACCATAAATGTATACCCCAAGTGGTCCGATCCAAGTATGCCAAGTACAGGAAATACTCAAGTGTATTTAAATGACGAAGCAGTCACAAGCTTTAAAGCCATACCCCATGTTGTCGCAGTAAACCCAATTATTGAAACATATGGTACAGTAATAGATGGAAAATATATAACTAATATCCCTATAAGAGGAATTGACCCAAGCATAATGGAAGATTTTGAATTTGAAGTAGCTGATGGCAGATTATTAGATGAATCAGATGAAATGACAGCGGTGTTCGGAGGACAAGTCGCCATGAGTTTTTACAATCCTAAAGCTACTGTTTGGAGAGAACCTAAGGTAGATTTAATGAAAGATAAATTAGTCATTACATTAAATCCTAATTACGGATGGTCTGATCCCAATCAAGAGACTATAAATTACAAATCTTATAAGATAAAAGTAGCAGGTATACTTACAGAAGACAATTATGAATACAGCTACGCAGTTTATATGCCAATGGCAGATGTAAAAAAGATGATTAAAGAAAAAGAAAAAGCTGAAAATGTAAAACCAAGCCCTAACAAAAGCAAAGACGACTATCAAAATATAACAGTCAAAGTAGATGATATGGATAATGTTAAAGATGTTCAAGATCAAATAAAATCATTAGGATATGAAGCATATAGTTTAAATGACCAGTTAGAATCCATGAAGCAAACCGCTAGATCAATTCAACTTGCACTAGGCGGCATAGGGGCAATATCTCTATTAGTTGCGGCTATTGGAATAACAAATACTATGGTAATGAGCATATATGAAAGGACAAAAGAGATAGGTATAATGAAAGTAATTGGAGCATCTATAAATGATATTAAAAAATTGTTTTTATTCGAATCAGCTATGATAGGTTTATTTGGCGGAGTAATAGGAATAGGATTGAGTTATCTATTGTCTTTCCTAATAAATAAATTTGGAGCTAACTTTGGAAACTTCATGGGCACTGGCATGGGTACTAAGATTTCTATCATACCAGTATGGCTTGTATTTGCAAGTCTTGCTTTTTCAGCATTAATTGGAGTAATTTCAGGATACTACCCAGCAAGAAGAGCTATGAATCTTTCTGCAATAGAAGCTATAAGGACAGAATAAGTCGGATCTAATGATCCGACTTATTTTTTTCTTTATATACTAAGCTCGCCCTAATAAAGTCTTTAAACAGCGGATGACTTCTAGTAGGTCTTGATTTGAATTCAGGATGAAATTGAGAACCAATAAACCAAGGATGCTCTTTTATCTCTACCATTTCTACCAATCTTCCATCAGGTGAAAGCCCTGAAAAAACCATTCCCTTATCTTCCATAGGCTTTCTAAATTCATTGTTGAATTCGTATCTATGTCTATGTCTTTCATAGATTATTTCTTCATTGTATATATTTCTCGCCTTTGTGTCTTCCATCAATCTACAAGGATACACACCTAATCTCAAAGTTCCTCCAATTTTATATACATCCTTTTGATCGGGCATTAAATCTATTATTGGGTATTTAGTATCTTTGTCAATCTCAGTGGTATTTGCATCCTCAAGTCCCAATACATTTCTCGCAAATTCTATCGTTGCAAGCTGCATGCCTAAACATATTCCAAAATAAGGCACTTTATTTTCTCTTGCATATTTTATTGAGCTTATCATTCCTTCTATTCCTCTATCGCCAAATCCACCCGGAACAATAATTCCATCATAGCTACCTAATATAGTATCCACATTCTCATCATTTATATTTTCAGATGATATCATGTCGATTAAAACCTCTGCGTCATTGTAGATTCCACCATGATTGAGCGCCTCGATAACAGAAAGATAAGCATCTTTAAGCTCTATATATTTGCCCACTAATGCGATTTTTACTTTTTTATTTAAATTTTTAACTTTTTCTACAACTTTATTCCACTCTGTTAAATCAAGTTCTTTACAATCTAGATTAAGATGTTTAACTACCAATTCTCCTAATCCTTGGTTTTCAAGCATTTGAGGTATTTCATAAATGCTTTCAACGTCCCCATTTTCAATTACTTCGTCTTTATCTAAATCACAAAAAAGGGCTATCTTTGCTTTTAAATCTTCCCCTAATGGCTTTTCAGTCCTGCAAATGAGAGCATCTGGTTGGATTCCAATACTTCTTAGCTCTTTTACGCTGTGTTGTGTTGGTTTTGTCTTTAACTCACCAGCTTTGCTTAAATAAGGAACTAATGTAACATGAATATACATGACATTTTCTTTTCCAACATCGTATTTTATCTGTCTTATTGCCTCTAAAAATGGCAACGATTCAATATCTCCTACTGTACCGCCTACCTCTGTAATAACTACATCGACGTCTCTATCTTTAGATGCTCTGATGATTCTTTCTTTTATTTCATTGGTGATATGTGGTATTACTTGGACAGTTCTTCCATTGTATTCTCCGTTTCTCTCTTTGTTTAATACCGTCCAATAGATTTTACCAGTTGTTACACTGCTATTTTTAGTTAAATTTTCGTCGATAAACCTCTCATAATGCCCTAGATCAAGATCAGTTTCTGCTCCATCCTCTGTTACAAAAACCTCTCCATGTTGATATGGGCTCATAGTCCCTGGGTCCACATTTATGTATGGATCAAATTTTTGAATTGTTACTTTTAGCCCTCTGCTTTTTAATAATTGTCCTAAACTAGCTGCAGTTATTCCCTTTCCCAGAGAAGAAACAACTCCTCCAGTTACAAATATATATTTTGTATTCATAAAAACCTCCTCATTAAATATTCCCATTAAAGATAATATGCTTTTTTGATCTATAAGACAAGTCTTAATTAACTGTAACATTAATTTAATATTAAATCAGTAAAACTATAGTATAATTAAGTAAAAGGAAGGGGTAATATGAAAAAATTAGTAATAATACTTTTAATATTTTCTTTATTTTTATCTATACCACTTAATTATGGGTATGCAGATAATGTAAGTATAGCTGAAAAATTAAATAAACTTGGAATATTAACTGGGGATGACAACGGAAATTTAAATCTTGATAGCTATTTAAAAAGACAAGATATGGTCGTAGTAATTAGCAGACTTCATAAAGAAGAAAGCACCGCTAAATCATATCCTGTAGTAAATAAATTTGATGATTTTACTGAAGAAAATTCATTCTATCACAGCTATATAAGTTGGGCAGTTAATAAAAAGCTAATAGAAGGTGTAGGAAATAATAAATTTGGATTTGATGAGGCTGTTACTGTAGTACAATTCCAAACTGTCTTGTTAAGAGCACTTAACTACACTGAAGAAGCTAAATTAAATGAATCAATACCTGATATAGCTAAAAAAATTGGACTGATGGAGGGTCTTAGTCATTTATCTCCTAAAGATAGTTTGACTAGAGGCGATATGGCTGTTATGATATATAACGCTTTAAACACAAGAGCAAAAGGAAGTCCTTTGAAATTAACCGAGATATTGAAAGTTGATTTATAAAGTGGAGATTAATCTCCACTTTTTTCTTTATCTAACTTGTCTTTGTCTTCGTTTATCTTTTTTAAATTTTCAAAAATCGCTTTGTCTAATTCTTCCATTGTTTTACCAAACATTATCTCCACACCATCTTTTACATCCTCAATAGCATAGATATTAAATTTCCCTTCTCTCACTTTTTCAACAACTTCATCTTTCAAAATTAAATTTTTAACGTTGCTCTTTGGAATTATAACCCCTTGTTCTCCAGTAAAGCCTATTTCTTTGCACAATCTAAAAAAGCCCTCGATTTTTTCATTAACTCCACCAATTGGTTGAACCCTACCTTTTTGATTCATAGAACCTGTTATAGCTATAGACTGTTTAATTGGATAGCCTGATAAAGCTGAAAGAATTGCATAAAGTTCTGCGCAAGAAGCACTATCTCCTTCAATGTATGAATAGCTTTGTTCAAATCCTAGCCCTATAGTTACTCCTAGAGGTTTATCTTTAGCATATCTTTCGCCAATATATCCGTTTAAGGTTAGTACTCCTTTAGTGTGAATTGGCCCACTTTGTTTGGTCTCTCTTTCTATGTTTAATATACCATCTCTTCCACTGTAAACAGTTGCAGTTATCTTATTTGGTTTTCCAAAAGAATATTCACCTGTTCCAATGACAGCAAGTCCGTTTATCTCTCCCACTCTTTCTCCATCTATGTCAAGTATTAAAGTTCCCTCTTTAAACATCTCGTTTATCTTCTCTTCATATTTATTTACTCTAGAAA
Organism: Soehngenia longivitae; assembly: GCF_004684055.1. GTDB lineage: Bacteria > Bacillota > Clostridia > Tissierellales > Tissierellaceae > Soehngenia > Soehngenia longivitae. The sequence continues at coordinate 218,858 of NZ_SRIB01000002.1, read as the reverse complement.
TCTTTTCATCAATAGCACGTAATACATGGTCTTCATTTATTAATAGAGCTTTATCTTCATTGGCCCAAAAATCAGCTTCATATAATATTTCAATTATTTGATTGAAATTTGTGCTTAACTTATCTTTATGTTCAGCAATCCTTGAACTGTATTCAATAATTCTCTCTACTGCTTTTTTATCTAGATGCTTTAGTCCATTTGTTTTACACTGGTTTGCAATAAAATATCCCATATTTGCTAGGTTTTGTGAATTCTTATTCATTTCCACGTCAAAATCAGCCATTACTTTGAACAATTTTCTGAAATCATCATCATATGTGTATAATAAATCATATGTGTAATTATCTCCTATTATTATTACTTTAACATCTAATGGTATAGGCTCAGGTTTTAATGAATCAGTTATAGCTAGTCCTAAAAGCCGATTATAATTTTCAATATTTATTTCCTCCGTCTTTAAAGCTCGCTTTAGCATTTCCCAAGAAATCGGATTGTTTAATATTTCTTTCATCTGAAAAATAATATAACCGCCATTTGCTTGGTGTAAAGAGCCTGGCTTAATTTGAGTAAAATCTGTCGTCAAAACTCCCATTAAGCTCTTATATTCTACATTGCCCATAAGGTTTATATACACTGGATTTGTCTCATTTATGATAGGTGCATGCTCTAAATTAGAATTATCTACGAACAAATTCACTTTATATCTTGTGAAAAAACTCTCTTCCATGTTTTCATAAAAAGGAAATCCATAATTCATCGGTGTGATTTTCTTCTTAAATCTATTGATATTCTCCATTATGTCTTCTTCTAGTCTTTCAAAAAAATTCAGGGTCTTCTCAGAGCCATCATATTTATTTTTTAATTTATTGATTTGAAATGTAACTACTTCACTAGCTAAAGTCTTATCAAGTTGTATAAGGCTCTTTTCTAATTCTTCATCTAATATCCTCAAAGCATCAAACTCTTCAACTGTAGCACTTCTTAGTTCTTCATAAGAAGCTATCAATTTCTCTCTTTCTTCTAAAGAAAGGTTTGCATATTCTTCCTCACTTATTGGTTTGCCATTTTTCACCGGAATAGACACTAATCCTGTTTCACTTGGTGTATACACAAACCCATATTGAGTAGACTTCTCGTTTAATTTTTTAACAATATCTGATTTCTTCTGATTTATTACTTTAAAAATATCATTCATTCTGGTCTCATATTCTATGCCTTGAAATTTCTCTGGAATCTCTTTTCTTAAATCATTTATTGCTCCCTCTAAATCTTTTTTAAATTCTTTGCCCTTCCCCGCTTCAAATGATAGAGCCTGAGGAGAGTCATTATTCGAAAAATTGTACACATACACCCAATCTTTAGGTACAGGTCTTTTCTTGCAAAACTCCTCTGCAATAGAATAAGCAAAACTACTCCTCCCAGTTCCACTCATGCCCGAAACATATATGTTATATCCCTTTTTATTCATCATAAGTCCAAATTGTAGAGCTTTTGTGCCTCTTTCCTGCCCTATTATACCTCTTAAAGGTTCCAAATCTTTTGTTGTTTCAAAATCAAATTTATCTAAAGAACAATTGCTCTTTAAATCTTCAGGATACAGTCTATATTGTTTATTCACTTATACCCACCCCCTATGAATATGTATTATATACCCAAAAAATTAATAAATGCACTTAATACATAAGTGCATTTATAAATATAGGTAGTATCATGGCTACTGCTAAAATTACAACTAAAATACGAGATATTAATTTATTGTTTAACATTTAATCCCCCCTAACTAACTATAAAGTTACCGTTGAAAGATGTTAAAATATTTTTTAATTCATTTACATCTTTTACCTTTGAATTAATCCAAATTTCTTCATCTTCTTTTCTTAAAATCGAAGGCATTCTGTCGTGTATATTTGCTATTTTTTTATTTGCATTCGTTGTTATGATTACAAATGATAAATGTTTTTCTAAACCCCATGTATGTATATTATATATTCCGGCCAAAGAAAACAAGGAATTCTCCTCTAACCTTATCTTTCTCTTTATTTTCTTTCCATTTACCTCTTCCCATTCATAGTAACTATCTACTGGTATTATACACCTTCTATTTAAAAATGCATCTTTAAATGTGTCCTTTGTATCTATCGTTTCACATCTTGCATTTATAAGAGGCCTTTTTGAGAAATTAGTTGGGAATCCCCATTTTAAACTTCTTATCTCTCTTTCATTTAATTCTAAAACAGCTAAAGCATTATCAGTAGGAAATATCTCATTTCTAGGAGTATACTCACCCGCCTTGTTTACAGCTTTATATCTAATAATTAAATCTTCCATTTCCTTATCAAGTGAATATCTTCCACACATTTAAATCTCCCCTAATCTTTTTTGATAAAACTTATATCCTGCCAAAATTAAATATGATAAACTCAACGCAATTATAGAAACTAAAAATGGGGATCTGCTGTTATAAGCATAAATAAAACCAGCTACAAGTGCTCCTAGCATCTCACCAAGTGATTTTGAAGCATTGAATATACCAGATAGAAGTCCAGCATTGTCTTTATTTTTCTCCACTGCAAAACTTTGTAGTATTGGCAGTTGAATTGTATTTAAAGTAAAGTAAATTAAGCTTGACAGTAAAAATAATATATTGTTGCTTCCTATATAAATAAATATAGAAATAACTATTGAAATTAAAATAGAATACCTCAAAGCTTTTTTCAAATCAAAATGTTTTATCAAATACACATTTATCGTCAAATTGCTGACTAGCCCAAGTATACCTGTTAAAGCCTTTAAAGCTCCATTTATTATTGGCATAAAACGAAGTTCATCTCTTAAGTAATAGTTAAAAGCATTGTTAGTCGATGAAAATGCTAAAAATATAAAAAATGTTACGCTTAGAAAAACAATTATCCAAGGCGATTTTATACTTTTTAATTTTCTCTTGTCCATTAATTTATAACTCGTACTGGTTATTTCTAAAGTACTTTTTTTAGGAATGTCTTCACTAAATAGCATAAAAAGAATACTAATTAAAATCATGCCTACCCCTTGTATATAAAAAACATATCTAATGGGAAGATATCCTAAAAGTCCCCCGATTAAAAATCCAATTGAAGTAAAAATACTAAGTACGGCCGAATAAGTTGCCATATTTCTTGATAGATTGTCTGAACTATCTATCTCTACAATCATTGCCATTAGCCCTACAACTATTCCACCAGTAAACCAACCTGCCATAGCTCTAAGTAGCAGTATTTGCCATAAATTGTAAGAAAATCCATATAAAAATTGAGCAATCCCGTAAAAAAGAGTTGAGATTACTAAAGTTTTCTTTCTACTGTACTTATCTCCTACAGCTCCCCAAAATGGTGATGATAGAAATGAGAAAAAACCCATCATCGCATAAGAAGTCCCAAATACATGACTTGGCAAATTTAGCTCTTCAAAAAAAGCTGGATTTACCGGATGATGAAAGTTCATCAGCATCCACATAAGACTTGCAAATATCATTAACTTTTTAAAGTTCATAGTATTCTCCATAAATGTTTTTTAAATTATATCATAGATAGCTATTTATTGCATAAAAAATAGAGGGTCCCCTCTATTTTTTTAATCTTCTTCATAAAAAATCTTAATATTCGGGTCAATTTTCCCCTCTTTTAAATATCTACTTCTATAGTCTTTTAAAAGCCTAAAAAATACAGGACTTAGTATCAAAATGGTTAAAACATTTAAAAATGTCGGTATGGCTGAAGTCAAATCTGCAAATAGCCAAAGTGTAGTTCCAGGCATCTCGCCGAATACCGCTATCAAAACTATAATTATCCCTGGTACAGGATAAAATAGTCTGAAGAATTTAAGTATCTTGTCTCTAAGTGATATTTTGTTTTTCATTAAATGCCTTAGGATTATTTCATAATATGCGTACCACCCAGTAGTTGTAGTTAAACCAAATAAAAATACTGATATAGCGATTATATACCTTCCGATTGAGCCTATTTCCATTTCAAAAGCTGTAAGAGTAAGAGTAGCTCCTGATTCTCCCGTTTCCCATGCCCCAGTTAAAACAATAACTAGTGCTGTTACTGAGCAGACTAAAATAGTGTCTACGAATACTTCAAACGCACCCCAAAGCCCTTGTTTTACAGGATGATCAGTTCTTGCTGTTGAATGTATCATAGGAGATGTCCCCCAACCAGCTTCATTAGAGTATACGCTTCTTGCCATGCCCATCTGCATTACTTTAGAAACCGTAGCCCCAGCAAATCCTCCTACTGCAGCTGTACCAGTAAATGCAGATTTGAATATTTCAGCTAACCCAGATGGCAATATTGTTATGTTTTTTAGTATTATGAAAATGCCTGCCAATAGATAAAACAAGGTCATGAAAGGAACTATCTTACTAGCAATCTTTCCTAAACCAGGTATACCATTGCTTATTATTAAATATACAAACAATATATATACAACTGATACTGCCAATATAGGTATGTTAAAAGTATTGCCTACTGCTTCTGATACCGTGTAATTTTGCATAGTTATAAAATAGGTTGAAAATATTCCAGCGCCAAATAAAATAGCTATTATGGGCCATATCTTTATATGTCTTTCTTCTCCAAGACCTTTTTCCATATAATAAGTTGGTCCACCGTAAGGGTTCCCTTCTTCGTCTTTTGAACGATAATAAACCGCTAGAGTAACCTCTACCATTTTTATTATCATTCCAAATAATGCAGCAACCCAAATCCAAAACACTGCACCAGGGCCTCCAGAAGCTATAGCAGTAGCTACGCCTCCGATATTTCCCACTCCAACAGTTCCTCCTATAGCAGTTGAAACAGCCTCAAATGGGGATAATACTCCTTCTTTACCCTCTCCCTTATTTTTAGACGAGAGCTTTCCAAAAGTGTTTTTCATGATATGCTTAAAATGAGTAAATTGAAAAAAATTAGACCTAATACTAAAATAAATTCCAGTCCCTAAGATTGTTACTATCAAAGGAATACCCCATAGCCAACCTGCTATCTTTTCTAGAATCTCCATACATTTCGCCTCCCTTAATTTTTTATAAACTATTATAATATCAAAATTATTTGTTGTAAATAATAAATTTGTAATTTTCTATATTATTTCAATAATTTAATAAAATAAACCTCCGTCAAATCAATTTAACGGAGGTTTTATTATTTATTTTTATACGGCACAAGGGCTATAACCACAGTCTTGGCATTCTTCACATCCACCAGAATGGTTCATTTTACCGCCACACATAGGACATGTATCAGGGTCTTTTTTTAGCTCTTCTTCTGCTAGTTTATTGATTTCTTCTTTTAATTCATCAATTCTCTCTAGATTTGACTTTTTCTTTTTATCTGTAATTAATATTCCACTTCTTGCACACCCATCTCTGTAAATAGTTATTCCCTTAAGTCCTCTTTCCCATGCATACATATATAAATCTTCAACTTCTTCTACAGTAAATTCATTTGGAACATTAACAGTAGAGGAAATGCTTGCATCAATGTATTGCTGCCATGCAGCTTGCACTTCGATTCTTTCTCTATAGTTTAGATTTGATGTGGTTACTATAAAATCTGGCAACTCTTCCTCATATGAAAGATTGTTCTTATCCATATATTCTTTTACTATAGGTGTAAATACTTTGTAATAAGTGTCCTCAGAATGTAGAGATTCTGATTTTCTTGTGTAGGAAACTTGAAATATTGGTTCTACGCCATTGCTGCACCCTATCAAAGTTGCGATACTTCCTGTTGGAGGTATAGTTAAGAGTTGACTATTCCTTAAACCGTGCTCTTTAATCAGTTCTAGAACATCATCATCGGCATTAGAAATTAAAAATGGTGAAGCTAAAACAGCATCTCTTTTGTATTTAGGGAAAGGACCATATTTAGAAGCAAGTAGAGCTGATTGTCTTAGTGCTTCATTTATCATTATCCTTCCAATTTGGTGTATTAAAGAAATAGATTCGCTGCTGCCATATCTTACTCCCATCTTTATGAACATATCTGCAAGTCCCATGATCCCGAGTCCAATTTGTCTATATGCCTTTGACATCTCTCTTTGTTCTTTCAGAGCATGCAGATTCATATTTTCATCCAACACTTCGTTTAGATAGATTACCCCGTTTCTGACCATTTCCCCGAATTTTTCAAATTCAAATCTTGCGTATTTTGTGAATGGATGTTTTACAAACTCGCTCAAATTTATTGAAGAAAGATTGCAACTGCCAAAAGCTGGTAGAGTCTCTTCTGCACAAGGATTTACTCCCGCAAATTCAAATTCATCATCTTCACTCAATAAATGCCATGAATTTATCCTATCTACATATAAAACCCCAGGTTCTGCCATATTCCAATTGTTGTATGCTATTTTTCTAAATATGTCTCTTGCTCTTACTATTTTTTCAATCTCTTCACCTGTAGCATCAACCTTAAAGTACAATCTAAAGTCTTTATCTTCTTTTACAGCTTTCATAAATTCATCGGTTATATTTACTGATATGTTTGCGTAGGTTACTTTTGACAAGTCATTTTTGACATCTATAAAGTCTTCAATATCAGGATGATTTATATCCATATTTAACATGAGAGCTCCTCGTCTGCCTCTCATGCCAATAAGCCCAGTTACCATTGAAAAAAGGTCCATAAAACTAACCGCACCTGTAGTCGTGCTAGCAGCATTGTTTACTTTAGCTCCTTTTGGTCTTAGCTTTGATATGCTAAGTCCTACTCCGCCTCCATAAGAATAAGTCTTTGCCATGTATTTTGCTGTGTCAAATATCGATTCAATATTATCTTCAACCTTTGGCATTACATAGCAATTGCTTAATGTTACTTTTCTACCTAATTTATCTAACCCTCTACCAGCTAGTATTCTACCTGCTGGCATGAATTTTTTGTCTTTTATAGCTTTCTTAACAGGACCATTTCCACCGCTTACTCTTTCTAAGAAGTCTTCAAAGGATTCAGAATCATATCTGTATTTCTTTTCGTATATATCCCTTTGAAGATCAGACATGCTCCAGCCTTGTTCTCTTAGTTTTGCCCTTTCTTCACGATAAATTATATATTTTCTAGCGACCTCGGGTCTGGTTTTCATAAGTTCAACTTCTACAAAGTCTTGTATCTGTTCAATATTTACTACATCCAAGTCTTTGAAAGTCTCATACGCTTTTTCACTTATCTCTTTTGCAAGTTCCTCATCAATACCTTTTTCGGTCTCTTCCATAGCTTTTTTTACTGCAATCTCTATCTTTTCGCCCTCAAAATCTACGATCTTTCCATTTCTTTTCTCGACTCTAACCATTTAAAATCCTCCCTTGTTTATAACTAACTATACTATATATTGTATGTTTTTTATATTTATATACTATATGTATACAATATAGCATACAAATAAACCTTAAACAAGGAAATAATTATTAATCTTTCTTCATTATTTATAATAGCTATTTAAGTTCTTCATCTAATTTTTTAAAAACATCAAATAAAATCTCAATAAATTTATCTCTGTCAATGTCTAAGAGAGCAAAAGTGTTTGTATCATCGTGATTTATCCATTCCCTTAAATCAGCTGCCGTTCTTCCTCTGTGTAATGTATCTGAAGTATCTATTTGAACTGATAAATTTTGCCCTTTAAAAATATCTTTATTTAATACGTACATCACTGCACATACATCATGTAGGGGGAAATTTTCATAACCTTCATTCATATGAAACTTAGTGAAAAATTTTAATAATTTAGCACACATTCCAGTTACTTTGCCATTTATTTTCTCAAGTTCTAAGATGTCCTCATTGGTGATGTATGCTTTATGTGTTACATCTAACCCACTCATCACTATAGGTATACCGCTATTAAAAACTATATGAGCTGCTTCAGGGTCAGCATATATATTGTATTCAGCGAAAGGCGTCACATTTCCTTTGTATATAGATCCTCCCATTAAGGATATATACTCAATTTTCTCTCTTACTTCAGGGAAAGCTCTTAGCAATAACCCGATGTTTGTCAAAGGTCCTGTAGCAATCAAAACAACTTTTTCATCACAATTAATCAGTGCATCCCTCATAAATAATAACGCATTTGAAAAATCCACATCCACTGTTGGGATAGGAAAATCAAAGCCATCAAGTCCACTTTCTCCATGAACAAATGCTCCAGTTTGTAATTGCCTAATAATTGGTCTATCTGACCCTACTGCGATTGGTGTCTTTACTCCAAGATATGTATAAAGCTTTCTTAGATTTAACGTAACTTTATCTAGTGTTTGATTGCCCGCTACGGTGCTCACTCCTAATATATTCAGTTTATCTCTATTCGCTAGAGCTAAGAGAATAGCCATTACATCATCGTGTCCTGGATCGCAGTCGATCAATATATTTGTTTTTCCCATGTAAATTTCCTCCTATCAACAAAATTAAGAGGATGCTAGGCATCCTCTGTTTAAGCTAATTCTAAAGCTATTTCCATCATCTTTGTGAAACTTTTTTCTCTTTCTTCTGCAGTTGTTTCTTCTTTTTTTACTATTGAATCACTTACAGTAAGGATAGTTAATGCATTTACTTTTGCAAAATTCGCATTGCAATAAAGTGCATATGCTTCCATCTCAATACCTAGTATATTCATCTTTTGCCATCTTTCAACTTCAGTATCATCTGCTGAATAGAAAGTATCGCTAGATAAAATATTTCCAACTCTTACAGGTATGTTTTTTTCTTTTGCCACACTTACTGCCTTTTCTAGCAATTCAAATGAAGCTATAGCAGAATATGTTCCAGGAAGATTATATTGATGAGCATAATTTGAATTTGTGCAAGCACCCATTCCTATGATTACATCATATAAATTTAAGTCATCTTGTATTGCTCCACATGAGCCGATCCTTATCAAGTTTTTAACTCCATAGAAGTGGATGAGCTCATAAGAATATATACCAATTGAAGGGATTCCCATCCCAGTTCCCATTACCGATATTCTTTTGCCCTTATATGTTCCAGTGTATCCAAACATATTTCTTACTGTATTAAATTGAATTGGATTTTCTAAAAAATTATCTGCAATAAATTTTGCTCTTAGAGGATCTCCTGGAAGTAAAATGGTTTCAGCGATATCACCTTTTTTTGCACTATTGTGAGGTGTAGACATTTAATCACTCCTTTTTAATTTATTCCTTTATATGATACCATAATTTTAGTTAAAATAGCATTGTAAAAAATTGATAAATATATATTTAATTTAAAAAATATGGGTATTATGTAGATACAGATATTTTTATTATATCTTGAGAAAGGGGAGAGTAATATGAAAAAAATCTTAGTGCCACTCGACGGATCAGAAAACTCAAAAAGAGCTTTGGCAAGAGCTAAAGAACTTGGCGAATTGTATAAAGCCCAATTAATACTCCTTACTGTAATTGATAACGGAAGATTTTTTAGCATTGAATTTAAAGATGAACTAATTAGAATTTTAGAACAAAATGCTAAAGAATTATTGGAAAAACAAGAAAAAGAATTAGAAGATTATCCATTTGGCGTAAAAACAATGTATAAATTAGGAGATGTACCAGATGAGATAATTAACGTAGCTGATGAAGAAGATGTAGATTTAATAGTCATCGGTACTAGAGGTTTAGGAGCTTTCTCAAGGGCAGTTCTAGGCGGTGTATCGCATAAAGTTGTCACACATGCAAATAGATCAGTTTTAGTAGTCAAATAAAACTGGCATATCAATTGATATGCCAGCTTTGTTATTCATTTTTTAAAGGATTTAATTCCCATTCTTCTTGATTCGTGTGCAACAGTTTATGAGATGTATGTGAAAGAGGTTTTTGTAAGTATCTTTCATAACATTCGATGACAGCTGGGTTTTCGTGTGAAAATCTTAAATCATTTATTTCGTCTAATCCATATAAGACCTTTGCTCTCTCTTCCGCTAATTCCTCTCCATCCCATATAGGTTGCCCTCCACCTCCTGCACAGCCACCAGGGCAAGCCATGATTTCTACAAAATCATATGAGACTTTACCACTTCTCAATGTTTCAATTAGTCTTCTTGTATTACCCAGCCCACTTGCTACTGCAACATTTAATTCTATTCCATCAATAGTAAATTTAGCTTCTTTCCAACCTTCTTTATTTCCTCTGACGTCTTTAAAAGCATCAGGCTCTGGGTTTTTACCTTCAACTAAATAATATGCACTTCTCAAAGCTGCTTCCATTACTCCACCCGTAGCTCCAAAAATAACTGCAGCTCCTGTGCTAATTCCGAGTGGGCTATCTAACTCTACCTCCTCTAAAAACCTCACATCAATATGCTCAGATCTAATCATTCTGTCTACTTCTCTAGTAGTCAATACTACGTCTACATCGTGACCAGCACCTGCATCATTTAGGGCTTCTACTCCCGCCTCATATTTCTTCGCTGTACATGGCATGATAGACACTACAAATATCTTAGATGGATCGACATTTAATATCTCTGCATAATAGCTCTTTGCTATAGCTCCAAACATCTGTTGAGGCGATTTTGCTGTAGATAGTTGATTAACCATATCTGGATATTGAGTTTTTATAAATCTAACCCATCCAGGGCAACAGGAAGTAAACATAGGAAATTTTTCATTCTCCCTATTTTTAAGTTTCTCAACAAATTCACTGCCTTCCTCCATTATGGTTAAATCTGCAGCAAAATTTGTATCAAATACATAGTCAAATCCCATCATCTTCAAAGCACTAGCCAACCTATTTACTGTGGCTTCTTCTCTTTTTAATCCAAGGGATTCTCCCCATGCAGCTCTTACTGCCGGAGCAATCTGAACTACTGTGATTTTTTCTTTATCTGCCAATGCTTCAAATACCTTGTCTGTATCATCTCTTTCTCTTAATGCACCAACAGGGCAATGTGTTATGCACTGTCCACAAAGTGCACAATCAGCCTCTTCTATTCTCCGATTTTTAGATACGTCAACTCTCGTTCTTGATCCTGTGTTTGCTATATCCCAGATATTTAAGCCTTGTATTTTATCACAAACTTCTATACACCTCATGCATTTAATACATTTCTCATAATTTCTAACTAGCGGAAATCCTTCACTCCATTTTGCGTGAGGCAATTGCAACTCATAAGGTATATCCAATATACCTAAATCATTTGCTATCTCTTGCAAACTACAGTTGCCGCTTCTAACACAGCTAGCACATCTGGCATCATGTTGAGAAAGGATAAGCTCTACATTTGTCCTCCTTACTTCTCTTACCTTTGGACTATTAGTGTAAATTTTCATTCCTTCTTCTACTACATTGTTGCACGCAGTTATAAGCCTATTTACTCCCTCGATTTCTACAACGCAAACTCTACACGCACCTATCTCATTTAACCCTTCAAGGTAACATAAATTTGGTATCTTTATGTGATTTAGTTCCGCAGCTTTAAGAATTGTAGTTCCCTCTGGGACAGTGACTTTTTTATTGTTTATAGTTAAATTTACCACTTTTCAGTCCTCCCTCCTTTAAATACTCCAAACCCGAAGTGGTCACACCTTAAACATCTCTTTGACTCTTGATTTGCTTCTTCTAAGCTCATTGGGCACTCAGCTAATAAAAAGTCATCTATTCTTTCTTCAATAGGTCTTTCTTTCATGTTAACTCTCCCACAAGGAACTCTATCCGCTAATCTAGGTTGAGGAATGCTAACATCAGATTCAATCACATGATGATATCCTAAGTAGTTGTCTATATTTGCAGCAGCAACTTTCCCTGCAGCAATAGCTTGAATAACAGTTGCAGGTCCGGATATACAGTCTCCGCCCGCAAATACTCCAGGTATATCCTTAACTCCAGCAGAACTTAGCGCATCAATTACTCCTCTTCTTACAGGTATCCCATCTTTTTCAAAATCCTTGGATTCTATACCTTGTCCTATTGCTATTACAACAACATCGCATTCAATTGAAATGGGTTTTTCTTTGGCATCCTGCATCTTTGGCCTTCCATTTTCTATCATTCCAACGATCTGAGGTTTTACTATTAAAGCTTTGACTCTTCCATCTTCGTTTGATTCTACCTTTATAGGATTTGAAAGTTCATACACTTCACATCCTTCAGCAATAGCAGCTTCTACTTCTTCTTTTAGTGCTGGCATATCATCTTTTCTTCTTCTATAAATTATATTTGCATTTTTAGCGCCTAATCTGATAGCAGATCTTGCAACGTCAATCGCAACATTTCCACCACCAATTATGGCAACTTTCTTGTCTTTAAAATCAGGATATATCCCATCTCCAATTTCTTTCAATATGTCAACAGCTGAATATACTCCTAATATATCCTCGCCCTCAATCCCCATATTTTTGTGGATTTGAGCACCTATGGCAATGTAAACGCTGTCATATTTATCTTTTAGATCCACAACAGAGATATCTTTACCCACAGTAACATTTGTAAATACATTTACACCATACGAAAGCAATGTATCTATTTCTTTGTCTAATATTTCTCTAGGTAATCTATAACTTGGTATACCGTATCTAAGCATGCCGCCAAGTTTATTTCTTCTCTCGTAAATATCTACCTGATGTCCCATCATAGATAAGAAATACGCACATGTAAGCCCACTAGGCCCAGCACCTATTACAGCAACTTTTTTACCTGTCAAAGGCATTCTCTCAGGATTTTTAACTTCACTAGCATTGTCAACAGCAAATCTCTTTAATCCTCTAATATTTATTGAGTCATCAATCATGTTCCTTCTACATCTAGTTTCACATGGGTGTTCGCATACATATGCACAAGTTGCTGGCATCGGATTATCTTTTTTTATTAACTTAATTGCATCATCATATCTTCCTTCTGATATAAGAGCTATGTACCCTGGTATATCTACACCTGCTGGACAAAGAGATACACAAGGAACTGATTGATATATCCCAAAATTGCATCTATCTCTGAGTATATGCTCCTCAAAATCATATCTAAAACCTTCTATCCCTTTTAACACCATGTTTGCAGCTTCATACCCAATTGCACAGTCAGCTGATAAATAAATACTCCTCGCTGTTTTTTCAATTAAATTGATTGTATCAAGTGTTGCTCTACCGTCAAGTACATCTCCAAGTAGTGCTTCCAACTGTCCTAGTCCTACTCTACATGGTACGCACTTGCCGCATGTCTGAGCATGTGCCATCTTTACGAAAGATATAGTTAAGTCAATAGGACACAAGCCAGGAGGTGAAGCGATGATACGTCTTTCAAGATCTTTATACATCTCTTCAACAGTAGCTTGGGCTTTATCTTTTGTAATCATACTAAGCCTACTCATAAAATCTTCCCCCTTTGTTATTAAACTAACATAATTATATAGTATTATGTAAATAAAATAAAGAATATTTTTTTAATATTTGCAATATTGCACGTTGTAAATAGCATCGTTAATTATTTTTTAAACAATTCTGAGAATACTACTTTTCTCTGCTATATTTTTTTTAAGCTGGGTATAACTATGATAATAGGAGGGGATTTTTATGAAAAAAATATTAGTGCCAATTGATGGCTCAAAATGCTCTCAACTAGCTATGCAAAAAGCAAAAGAATTGGCTATTGCTTTTGATAGTTCAATAACTGTTATCACCGTAGTAGACAGTATAAAGTACTTAGACATGGAATATCGATATAACGCTGTACAAAAGGATATTGAATATGCAAAAGAACTTCTAAAATCAGCAGAAATGTTCTTTGCAGATCTAGAAAGAGATATTAACACTCTTTATAAAACTGGAGATGTAGCCGAAGAAATAGTTAATTTATCTGAAGAAGGGAATTTTGATTTGATTGTTATTGGTTCGCGAGGAATGGGAAGATTTTCTAGGGCAATTCTCGGGAGTGTAAGTCAAAAAGTGTCCCAAGTAGCTAAGACCAATGTGCTGATTGTTAAGAAACCTTAATATTTTGCGAATGTATTGATTTTATCAATTTGAGCAGATTTAAAACTCTTATTTCAATTACTTTAATTTTTAGAATATATTGAAATATTTTTATTATTATAGTAATCTATTAGTAATAACTATACTTATAGTTAGCATATTAATAGGAGGTGTATTAAATGAGAGAAAAGAAACAAGCAACAATTGGTTATGCACTAATACCAATAATAGTTCTAATCGCTTCACTATCTTATGGAATCATAGTTTTAGGTGCAGATCCACATATTCCTTTGCTTGTTGCAATTGTTGTAGCTTCTTTAGTTGGAATATTTGGTTTAGGTTTTAAATGGCAAGAAATCGAAAAGGGTGCTGTAGAAACTATTTCAATGGCAATGCAGGCAATACTTATTTTAATGGTTATTGGTACAGTAATAGGTTCTTGGATACTTAGCGGAACTGTACCATCAATGATTTATTACGGTCTTAAAATTTTATCTCCAGGGATATTCTTAGTGGCTACAACTCTAATTTGTGCTGTAGTATCTCTGGCAACTGGTAGTTCTTGGACTACTGCAGGTACTGTAGGTATCGCTCTTATCGGTGTTGGACAAGGTCTTGGAATCCCAATACAAATAGTCGCAGGAGCAATAATATCCGGAGCTTATTTTGGCGATAAGATATCTCCTCTCTCAGATACCACCAATCTCGCACCAGCAATGGCTGGCTCAACTTTGTTTGAACACGTCAGATATATGCTCTATACTACTGTTCCAAGTTTGATCATCGCACTTATACTTTATGGAATTATCGGCGCTAGATATGCTGGAAAAGCCCTTGATACAGCAAATATAGATACAATACTCGGCGGACTATCAGCAAACTTTTATATCTCACCAGTATTGCTAATTCCACCTATAGTTGTAATTATCTTGGTTATATTAAAAGCTCCTGCTTTGCCAGGGTTACTAGCAGGAACAGGGTTAGGTGCTATATTCGCAGCAATTTTCCAAAATGCAAATCTCGGGGAAATAGTAAGCACTATTCACTACGGTTATTCAATTGAAAGTGGAAATGAAATGATTGACAGTCTATTAAACGGCGGCGGACTGGATTCAATGATGTGGACAGTATCTTTGATACTTTTGGCTATGACATTCGGCGGAATAATGGAGAAGACTGGAATGCTTGGTGCAATAGCTAATAAGATCTTGACAGTAGCAAATTCTACTGGATCATTAGTAACTGCTACAGTTTTATCATCAATCGCTATAAATATATTGGCAGCTGACCAGTACTTATCAATAGTTATCCCTGGTAGAATGTATAAAGATGCATATGATAAAATGGGTCTTGAGCCAAGATTGTTGTCAAGAACACTTGAAGATGCAGGAACTCTAACTTCACCTCTTGTTCCATGGAATACTTGCGGAGCCTACATGTATAGTGTATTGGGAGTATCTGCATTAGGTGCTGGTGGATATTTGCCATTTGCATTCTTAAACTTGATTAACCCACTTGTAGCTATATTCTATGGATTTACTGGAATTAGTATTAACGATCCTAAAAAACCAAAGAAGAAAAGAACTAAGTAAAAAAGGCAGCTTAAGCTGCCTTTTTATATTGATTAAAAAGACTTGATATAGTATGCTTTTATTAAAGAAGGTGATCAAATGAAAAAAAAGTACATATTAATCATTATCCTAATAGTTTTATTATTGCCTTTATTATACTTTAGAAATGAGATTAAATTTTTAAGCTCAGTAGTTACCAGTAGTGTGCCCAAATCCGAAAATCAAAATGGAGAAGCTTTGGAAAATCCATTTGATAAATACATAAAGGATGAAAATTTAGATTTAGTCCAAGACACAGATCCAAGTGATATAGCTATAGACAAGGGAAACATCAATGTTATCAATAAGAAAAACAATAACCAAGTTGACAATCCTCAAACAAATACTACAGTAAATAAAAGATCTCTCGATCAAATCATCAATGTTTATGATCCAAAATTTAAAGCACTAGAAAATGAATTCAACTCACTCCTTGATAATTTAATTAACGATGCTCTTACAGACTATAATTCAGGCAATTACACTAAATTTCAACTTGCGAGATTTTATTTAGATAAGGGTTACAAAATAGAAAAAGAATCCGATGCAAAATTTTATTCACTTGTAAAAGAATTAGAGAAAGAACTAAAGAACAATTCTCTAGATCTCTCTCTAAAGGATGAAATTGTAAATTATTATGAAACTGTGAAATCAGCAAAAAAAGACAGTCTTATAAATAAGGGAATGGCCTTAGTAAATGGTGATTAATTTATATTGAATCGTAAAAGTAAGTCCATTCTCTCCACCCAAACGCACTCATTTTATTTGGACATATTTTTAAAGATGCATCAAAATGTCTAACTACATTCTTCTTATCTAAGTCATATTTATCAAGCAATAACCTCACAAGGAAAATCGCTTTTTCTTTTGTAATTTCCCAGTTATTCCCTTCATTTACACATAGCTCAATGCCTATTGAATTGGAATTAGTTATTCCAAACCTTCCCTTGCCATCTCCACAATGATAACTTACATCTTTATCTTCTACTAATTGAATTATATGATTTTCATCGATCACATAGTGACTTGAGGCATTCACATTTGGTTTATCGAAGTATTTAAAATGATTTATCGCATTGGCACTCTTTTTTGTATTTCCTGTATCGTGTATTACGATATACTTTATTTTTACTGAATTTCTAGTTGAAAAATTATTTTTAATTAGCATCTTCTCAATCATCATATCTCTCCATTTGTTCTCTTAATTTTTTGTGTGCTCTTCGCTTTAGCTCTAGCACAGTTCTATAACTAATATTGTGCAATTTACTTATCTCTTCTACGGTTAGTCCCAAGTAGTAAAACTCTATTATTACCTCTCTTTCCTTTAAAGATAGATTTATAAATAAATCTTGTATGCGCTTAGAAAAGTCTTTATTTATAACCTCTTCCTCTAAATTTACTTCGCTCTCCAGTAAGTCTATCATTTCAGTATCCTCCTCGTTTTTTTGGTTTAATGAAATAATGTCTTTTTTAGAATTCAGTTTATTCAAATAGAAAAATCTAAGTCTTGTCTTCACAAATCCACTAAAATGAACATTTTTACTTACATCAAAATCTTTGATACATTCAAGCACTATGAGTTTCCCATCTTCTACTAAATCTTCAAATTCAGAATAATTGTTGTAGTATTTTTTAATAGAAGAGATAATCAACGGATAAAATCTCTCCACCAATTCGTATTTTGATTTATCATCACCTTTTATCGACTCCTCATAAAGTCTTTTTATTTCCTCCATCATTTGCTCCATTCAAAAGAGCGCTCTTTACTTATTCCTAGGTGAGATAAGCTTAATATAAGTTTGCAAAAAAATAAAAAGTAGAGTTTGTATTATTCTCACTCTACTTTTTTAATATCTACTTTATTCTTTCTAAGATATCATCTATCTTCATAAATAGCCTTGCTATGTCAGACTTCATAGCAGGAGAATCCTCATTTTGATAGTAAACTAGTGCCTCCTTAATTTTGTCTTTCTCTACTTCTTTATGTAGTTTCTCGACTAATTCTCCATTTTTTAGTTGCTTTATAGCAGTATTTAAACTACATAATAGTTTAAACTCGGTCTTATTTTTTAACCGAATATATGTATCTCCATTAGTTGAATATATTTTATCCACATAATTTAATTTAAAATATCCCATAGCCCCATCGTCTTTGCCAATAGGTTCTCTTACCTTTAATTGAACATATATAAGAGCTGTTGATATTGGAATAGGAATGGCTGATTTGCTTGTTAAAATTTCACTGTAATAGTTGTTAGATGCTTTTAGATCAAATTGATAATGCATACATAGATTTTTTATCACAGTTTTTACGGTCTTTCCCACCAAAATTTCTTTTTCTTCATAAATAAGCTTTGTAGCATTTCCTAATTTGTCATCATAACAAGGTATCAAAGCTACAAGCTTGTCATTGTATAGTCCCTCATCATTTCGCATCACACTTCCTCCTTAACATTCACTCTCACGATAGATTATGAGATGAATATATCAGAACATGTGTTCGATGTCAAGAGTTAATTAATTTCTTCGTAAATCAAAGTCCCTACTTTTTCCCCTTCTAATAATTTAGAGATTATTCCTTTTTCCTTGCCCTTTACAACAGCTAGAGGTATCCCAAATTTATTTACATGCTCAGCAGCTTTAAGTTTCGTACTCACTCCCCCCGTGCCAAAAGAGCTTTTTTGTCCTATATCTATCTCTTTTTTAATACCTTCTACATCATTTATCTCATAAATGATTTCTGCGTCCTCATGATCTTTTGGGTTCTTATCATAAATCCCTTCTATGTCACTCAATAGAATCAACAAATCAGCTCCCCACAATACACTTGAATAAGCTGCAAGCATATCATTGTCCCCGATTTTAATTTCATCAACACTTACAGTGTCATTTTCATTGATTATAGGTATGACACCCTCATCAATCAATGTAAACAATGTATTTCTAATGTTCAGAGTCCTTGATTTCGATCCAAAATCATCTTTAGTCAAGAGGATTTGAGCCACATGTAATTGTTTCTCCCAAAATATCCTCCTATATGAATCCATGAGTTCAACTTGACCGATAGCACACAACGCTTGTTTATAATGAATATCTTCTTTTCTAGACCATTTACCTATGGTAGAAACCCCTGCAATCCTCGCTCCAGAAGAAACTATTACCACTTTCTTGCCTTGATCAACGATCTTTCTTATTTCGTCAGAAAGTTCCTTAATGAATTCCTTATCAATATTACCTTCCTCATCAGTCAATGTGCTTGATCCTATCTTAATCACTATTTTTTTTGCAGATTTTAACATATTTCTATCCATTCTACACCTACTTTCTAATCTGACCATTACCCATGATTACATATTTATATGTCACTAATTGTTCTAGTCCAACTGGGCCTCTTGCATGAAGTTTCTGTGTGCTTATCCCCATCTCAGTTCCAAAACCAAATTCAGTGCCATCTGAGAAACGTGTAGATGCGTTGACATATACACAGGAAGAATCAACTCTTTTTTGGAAAACTAATGCATTGTTCAAATTATTGGTGATAATTGACTCTGAATGTTTAGTTCCATATTTATTTATGTGATCTATCGCATCATATAAATTATCAACCACTTTTACAGCAAGTATATAATCCAAATACTCTTCATACCAGTCACTTTCTTTTGCAACTTTAGCTGGAATGATTTCTCTTACTCTCTCGCAACCTCTTAATTCAACTTTGTCCCCAATTTCTTCGTATAATAGTGGTAAAAAATCAGTTCTAATATTTTCATGAATAAGCACTGTTTCACACGCATTGCATACTCCAACCCTCTGTAGCTTTGCATTTTTTATGATGTCAATAGCCATTTTAAAATCTGCTGTTTCATCTACAAAAATATGGCAATTACCTTCTCCTGTCTTTAAAGTAGGTACTTTTGAATGCTCAACTACATAGTTTATAAGCTCTTTACCTCCTCGTGGGATTAAAAGGTCCAAAGTGCCAGTTAAATTCATCATTTCATCAGCCACTTCTCTTCTTTCATCTTCTATGAAGAAAACAACATTTTCTGTTATGCTTGAGTCCCTAAGCCCACTCTTTATAGCTTTTACAATTGCAGTATTAGTGTTTATGGAAGAAGAACTCCCTTTCAAAAGAATAGTATTCCCTGATTTTATTGCCAAACTAAATGCATCAACTGTAACATTTGGTCTAGATTCATAAATTATCCCAATCACTCCAATAGGAACAGTCATTTTAGCAATTGTCATGCCATTAGGTCTAGTCCAAACTTTGCTAGAGTTCCATATCGGATCATCAAGTTTTACTATCGAATGAATATTGTCGACTATATCAACTAATCTCTCATCGTTTAAATACAGTCTATCAACTAACCCCTCTTTCATCCCTTTTAATCTAGCATTAGCTATATCGATTTTGTTCATTTCTAAGATTTCTTCTCTATTTCTTAATAGACTATCAGCAACTTTGAGCAATGCTTCATTTCTTTCTTCAAGACTCGACATTTCGAGTTCTCTTTGACTCTTTTTTAATTCGCTTGCCATAGCTTTTATATCTTGCATTTTCATCACCACCTAAACGTTTTGTATATTATAGCAAAATAAATACAATTTGTGAAATATTATTAGATAATGCTGAATATTTCTTTTATTGAATTGAGGTTGTATAATATCTTCATTAAAATAAGTTGATTTAGCATATTATAGTGATATCAAGGTTTTGAAAGCGACTCAAGATAAATCTATTATTTTTTTTAAATTATCTTAATTTTTTGATTGATAAGAAATTGGCAAAATATGGCCATACATTGCCTCTTGTCAAAATATTAAAATAATGTTAAACTTAATTTGTCGTAGATCAATTTTATAAAAGGGGGAAAACATATGAAGAGCAAAAAACTATTGATTTTGCTAAGTTTGCTTCTAGTTGTTTCAGTGTTCGTATCAGCTTGTAGCTCTGGTGAAGAACCAACTACACCAGAACCTGAAGAACCAACTACAGGCGAAGAGCAAACAGGTGAAAAAATACTTCGCACTAACAACTCAAGTGAACCTGGTTCATTAGATCCAGCACTTGCACAAGGTACCCATGAATCATGGATACTAAATAACTTATTTGAAGGACTCATGAAACATGATTCTACAGGACAGATTGTTCCAGGTATGGCAAAAGAATACACTTTGTCAGAGGATGATTTGACTTATACATTCACTCTAAAAGATGACATTAAATGGTCAAATGGAGATCCAGTAACTGCACAAGATTTCGAATTTGCATGGAAGAGAGCTCTTGATCCTGAATTAGCAGCGGACTATGCATATCAGTTGTACTACATCAAAGGAGCTGAAGCATATAACTCTGGAGAAGGTACAGTAGATGATGTAGCTGTTAAAGCTCTTGATGACAAGACCCTAGAGGTAACTCTCGAGTCTCCAACTGCTTATTTCTTAGACTTATGTGCATTCTACACATATTATCCAGTAAATAAAGCAGTAGCAGAAGCTAACCCAGACTGGGCAAAAGATCCATCAACTTACGTTTCAAATGGACCTTTTACACTAGAATCTTGGGAACACAATGCAAAGATTAAATTGGCTAAAAACGAAAATTACTACGACAAAGACAATATAAAATTAGACGGAATTGACTTTGATATAATAGAAGATGAAAATACTGCATGGCAAAAATATGAAGGCGGAGAATATGATATCTTAGTAACTCTTCCTCAAGCAGTAGTAGCTCAACTTAAGGCAGAAAATAATCCAGAACTTCAAATTGGAGCAGATGTTGGAACTTATTATTTCAACTTGAATAATGAAAAGAAACCTTTCAACAACAAAAAAGTAAGACAAGCATTGGTGTATGCTCTCGACAGACAAACTATCGTCGACAAGATAGCTCAAGGTGGACAAATCCCAGCAACTGGTATTGTACCTCCTGGATTACTTGATGAAAATGGTGAAGATTATAGAGCAACTACTGGTGACTTCATAGGTTATGATCTTGAGAAAGCAAAGACACTGCTAGCTGAAGGTCTAGCTGAAGAAGGTATGACTGTTGAAGATTTCAACGCACAAGGCTTTGTTCTACTCTACAACACTTCAGAAGCTCACAAAAAAATCGCTCAAGCTGCTCAAGAAATGTGGAGAACGAATTTAGGTATTGAAATCGGTTTGGAAAATGTTGAGTTCCAAGTAAAACTAGACAGAGAAAAAGCTGGAGATTATGATATCTCTAGAGCAGGTTGGATTGGCGACTACAGTGATCCAATGACTATGCTAGATTTGTTCTATACTGATGGACCATTCAACGATGCTGGCTACAGCAATCCAGAATATGACAGACTTATCGACATTGCAAAAAGCACAGCTGATCAAAAGATAAGATTTGATGCAATGAGAGAAGCAGAAGCTATATTGATGGAAGATGTTCCAATTGTTCCTGTTTATTTCTACACTCAACCATACGCTGTGAAACCATATGTTACAGGAGTATATAAGATTCCTATCCAATATCCTACAATAACATATGCAGATATAAATAAATAACCAGTCAGAAATATTATATTTTTTAAGAGAAAATCAGGAGCAATGCTCTCTGATTTTCTCTTATTAAAATATATGAAAGGAGCTAAATCATGAAAAAATACTTGCTCAAAAGATTTGTTATGTCTATCATAACGCTATGGGCTATCGTAACAATAACTTTCTTTCTGATGCATGCTATACCTGGTAATCCTTTTGCAAAAGAAGGGAAGATGCCTCCAGTTGTATATGAAAATCTTCAGAAAAAATATGGACTAGATAAGCCATTATATCAACAGTACTTAATTTATTTAGGAAATCTAGTAAGAGGAGATTTTGGAGAAAGTATGAAATCTCGTGTTGAAACAGTCAATGACATGATAGAAAGAGGCTTTCCTGTTTCTGCTAGATTAGGGGCTCAAGCATTAGTATTTGCTTTGATATTTGGACCTGCACTTGGTGCTATGGCCGCCTTGTATCAAAATAAAATGCCAGACTACATATCGATGATTGTAGCAATAATAGGTATATCTGTGCCTAGTTTTGTAATGGGAACATTTTTAATACAATTCGTGGCCAAAAATGTAAGTTTCTTGCCGATTGGAGGATGGGGAGAATTTAAACACACCATACTCCCTTCATTTGCACTTGGGCTTATGCCACTTGCTACAATGGCAAGACTTATGCGTTCTAGTATGCTTGAAGTTTTAAACCAAGATTATATTAAAACCGCAAAGTCTAAGGGGCTTACAAAGTTTGCTGTAATCATGAAACACGCTGTAAGAAATGCAATACTTCCTGTTGTTTCTGTTTTAGGAATAACTATTTCTAACTTATTAGTAGGAAGTTTTGTTATTGAAAAAATATTTGGTATCCCTGGTTTAGGTATGTTCTTTGTTAAATCCATTGGAAACAGAGATTACACACTTATAATGGGAACTACTGTGTTTTATGCACTTATACTTGTATTAATGCTTTTGTTAGTAGACATAACATATATGCTTGTTGACCCAAGAATTAGACTTACTGAGGAGGGACATTAGATGACAGAACTCACAAAAGAGATGTTTGAAAGAGCTTCAGAAGAGCAGAGAAATGCTGAAAAAATAAGACGCCCCAGTATAAAATACTGGCCAGATGTCTGGAGAAGATTAAAACAAAATAAACTAGCTATGGTCGGTTTAGTTTTGATAATACTAATAACAGTAATGGCGATTGCAGGGCCAATGATAAGCGGATACACTTATTATGAACAAGATTACTCAAATATAAATGTAAAACCAAATTCAGATTTCTGGTTTGGAACAGACGAATTAGGTAGAGACCTATTTACTAGGACATGGTATGGAGCAAGATATTCTCTTCTAATAGGAATATTAGCTGCTGCAATAGATTTTACAGTTGGTATATTATATGGTGGTATTGCCGGTGTTTCAAGTAGAAGAGTTGACTCGATCATGATGCGTATTGCAGAAGTAATATACAGTATTCCTTACTTGTTAGTTGTTATTTTGATGTCTGTAGTATTTTCAAGTCAAGGCTCTGGTACTTCATTGTTTGTAATTATACTAGCTATGACTATCACAGACTGGGTCCCCATGGCAATACTCGTAAGAGGTCAAGTATTGCAGTTGAAAGAAGCTGAGTATTCTCTTGCTTCTGAGTCACTTGGAGCTGATCAGGGTTGGATACTAAGAAAACACATAATTCCAAACACTCTCGGACCAATACTAGTAAATGTAACTCTTACTATCCCAAGAGCAATATTTGCAGAGGCAACTTTAGGATTTTTAGGTTTAGGTTTACAAGCTCCTAAATCAAGTCTTGGAAGCTTGGCAAATGACGGCTTAGCAGGAATGGCAGTAGGACTTACTTATCAAATTATATTCCCTGCACTTTTGATATCTCTAATCATGTTCTCCTTTAATGTATTGGGAGATGGTCTTAGAGATGCATTAGATCCAAGGCTGAGGAAATAGGAGGGGGAAAAATGGAAAATATACTAGATGTTAAAAACTTACAAGTCTCCTTTAAAACCTTCTTTGGTGAAGTCGAGGCTGTTAGAGATATAAGTTTCACTGTAGGCAAAAAAGAAACCGTAGCAATTGTTGGAGAATCCGGTTGTGGTAAAAGTGTAACAGCAAGTTCAATCATGCAACTCTTACCTATGCCACCAGCATTCTATAAAGGCGGACAAATCCTGTTTAAAGGTGAAGATATAGTAAAGAAAACTGAAAGGGAAATGCAACATATAAGAGGAAGTAAAATTTCAATGGTCTTTCAAGATCCTATGACTTCCTTAAACCCAACTATGAAAATTGGCAGGCAAATTGTCGAAGGACTGATGAAGCACCAACATTTATCTAAAAAAGAAGCTAATAAAAAAGCTATTGAAATGCTTAAGTTAGTCTCTGTGCCACAGCCTGAAAAAAGAGTTAATCAGTATCCTCACGAATTTTCAGGTGGTATGAGACAGAGAGTAATGATTGCGCTTGCTATGGTTTCAAATCCAGAGCTATTGATAGCAGATGAGCCAACTACGGCTTTAGATGTTACTGTTCAAGCACAAATATTAGACTTGATGAAAGAACTCCAAGATAAATTAAATATGTCAATAATTTTAATAACCCACGATTTAGGTGTAGTTGCAGACATGAGCGACAAAGTAATTGTTATGTATGCAGGACAAATTGTGGAACAAGGAACTGTCAATGACATATTTAAAAATCCAATGCACCCATACACTATAAAATTATTAGCAAGTGTCCCTAGGTTAAATATGAAACGTGATGAGAGTCTTAATTATATAGAAGGTACTCCACCTGATTTGTACATTCCGCCTAAAGGGTGTGCATTCTTTGATAGATGTGATCATGCTATGAAAGTATGTAAAGACTATATGCCAGATCCAGAGTACCACTCTAAAGAACACTACAGCAGATGCTGGCTAAATCACCCATTGGCTAAAGATGTACGACGTGAAGGGAGTGTAAGATAATGGCAGAGCCTATTTTATCAGCAAGAAACATAAAAAAATACTTTAATGTAAGTGGTGGAACTTTAAAAGCAGTAGACGGGATAAGCTTTGACATATACAAAGGAGAAACTCTTGGCTTGGTTGGTGAATCAGGCTGCGGAAAGACAACTGCTGGTAGAACTATAATAAGGCTTTATGAGCCTACTGGTGGGGAGTTGTTCTTCGAAGGTCAAGACATTTACAAAATTTCAAGGCACAATATGAAACCCGTTAGAAGAAACTTTCAAATGATATTTCAAGACCCCTATGCATCTCTTAACCCTCGTATGACTGTTGAAGAGATAATTGCTGAACCTCTTGAAATTCATGGTATTTATAAATCAGAAAAGCAGAGAAGAGAAAGAGTGTATGAACTTTTGCAATTAGTAGGTTTAAATGAAGAGCATGCTTTAAGATTTCCTCACGAATTTTCCGGAGGACAAAGGCAGAGAATAGGTGTCGCTAGATCTTTAGCTTTAAACCCTAAGTTTATCGTCTGTGACGAACCAATATCGGCACTAGATGTATCAATTCAAGCTCAAGTAGTAAATCTACTTAAAAATTTGCAAAATCAAATGGGATTGACTTACCTTTTCATCGCTCATGATTTATCCATGGTAAGATATATCTCCGATAGAGTTGGTGTAATGTATTTAGGTATGATGATGGAACTTTCTAAATCTGAAGAATTATATGACCACCCAATTCATCCATATACACAAGCACTGCTCTCTGCAATCCCAATCCCTGACCCAGAAATTCAAAGGTCTAGAAAGAGAATAATACTTGAAGGAGATGTACCTTCTCCTATTGACCCACCTCCAGGATGCAGATTTGCAGATAGGTGTTTCTATACTGTAGACGAGTGCAGAAAGGTAACTCCTGAGTTCAAAGAAGTAAGACCTGAACATTTTGTCGCTTGCCATAGATCAGGCGAAATCCTAGCAGGTACTGCAGCTATGACAAAATAACAATAAACTCCCAATAAGGCAGATTGCCAATATTGGGAGTTTGTTTTATTCATTTAATATGAGCATCAAAAATTCTAAGTCCTCATCACCAATTGCTTCTATAGAATGAAATTCACCGGGTCTACAAATAGTAAAATCTCCAGACTCTAAAAACACTTCTTTTCCGTTATCATTATACATTGCATGACCATTTAATATGTAATATGTTTCTTGGTCTTTCTTGTGTTGATGATAACCTATTGAATTTCCCGGTTTGATAATAGCTTTTCCAAATAATTTACCCTTTCCTAAAAAGTCTTCTTCTTCTAATAATCTAATTATTGTCACATAACCTTTGCCATCTTTTAAATTTTGTACTACCTCTACTTCAAAATCATCAAAATGCTTTACCATATTGGCCTCCTCTGTTATACACCTATTAGGCAGCCCCAACGGGCTGCCTAAGATCAACTATTTAGTTGGAATTAATATGATTTGTCCAGGATAAATCAAGTTAGGATTCTTTAATTTATTGTATTGAGCTAATTCTTGCCATGGAACTTTGTATTTCAACCCAATTCTATAAAGAACTTCTCCTTTTTCTACAATGTGTTTAATATCTCCTGCTGGTTCAGTTGGTTCAGTAGGAGTAGTAGGCTCTGTAGGTGCTTTTACTGCTTTAATCCTTCCTTCAACTCTTGGTCCTATCATCTCAGTTAGAGAAATATATTCAGCTAGTACGTCTGATAATAAACCACCCTCACCAACAAATGGTTTGTTAGTAAACATAGTGTATCCGTCTCCACCAGCAGCTAAAAAGTCATTTGTAACCATAGTGTATGTTTCAGTCTTATCAATTGGTTCCCCATTTATTGTAACAGAGACTATCCTTTGCCCAACTGGTTTTGATGGATCAAAAGTGTAGGTTAACCCACTTACATGTGGAAAATGACCTGCTGGTTCAGGATATGCGTCAACACCATGCTCTAATGCTTGTAATACTTCTTCACCAGTAACTTCTATGACTGCAAGAGTATTGGTAAATGGGAACGCAGTGAGTATTTCACCTAATGTTATTTCGCCTTCATCGATTGATGCTCTAATTCCTCCACCATTTGTAAGTGCGAAATCTGCACCAGTAGATTTTCTCATAGCATCGGTTATTAAATTACCTAGATTGGTTTCACCAGCTCTAACAAGTTCTCTAGTTCCTTCAAGTTTTACTTCAGTCTTACCTATGACTGTATTTTTTAAAGGTTCATTCTTAGCAACTAATTCTTCAACCATCTTTGCAATTTCTGCATTGGGTTCTGTAGCTTTTAAATCTTCATATGTCATGACCTCAGCTGTTTTCTTAACTAATTTACCGTCTTCAAATTCTAATTTTACAAGGCCAACATCTTGAGTATATGACCCTGCTTGAACTATCAAAGTGTCATTTACGATCATACCTTCTTCAAGCATATGATGACTATGTCCATCGACGATTAAATCAATCCCTTCTACATTTTCTGCTAATTTCTTTGCAGTATTGACACTTGATTCATCTATGCCTAAGTGGACTAATCCAATTATAACATCTGCACCTTTATCTTTTAATTCTTTGACATATTTATCTGCTGTAGTTACAGCATCAGCGAATTCTATTCCTATTGTATTAGATGGGTGTGATTTATATTTTGTTTCATCTGTAGTAAGTCCAAAGATACCTACTTTCATCCCATTTTCCATGTCTTTAATGATATATGGCTCAAAGTCTGATGTTTTGTCTGATTCCTTTATAATATTTGCTCCTAAAATCGGAAATTCAGCCATTTCCTTTAACTCTAATAATCTATTGTATCCATAGTTGAAATCGTGATTTCCGGGAGTCATTGCATCAAATCCCATTTTATTCATGATCTTTACTATTTCTTCACCTTGAGTTAAATTAACGTCAATGGTTCCGTGGAAAGTATCTCCAGCATTTAAAAACAATACATTTGGATCAGTAGCTCTCAATCCATTGACAACGCTTGCAAGTTTTGCAAATCCTAGTTCACTATTCCCTTCATTTTCTGCTACCCTTGCGTGCATATCGTTTACATGAACAATAGTCAAGCTCTCGTTACTAGCAGCTTGAGTAACATTTGTCGGTACAATTAGAAAGCCTAAAACCATTGCAAAAGAAAGAACAATACTTAGAAACTTTTTATTCCTGGTAATCATAAAAATCCCCCTTTATTTTTTATTGCGTTTTTTACTGCGTCTTTTATATACCCATGAATTGTAAAAAATACACATGATTAATAAAATCTTATTAAAAAATTCAAAGAAAAAGCACCATTTCTATATGTTTCGAAATGATGCTTTAAAATTAAAAATTGATTTTTTATTAAAGTCTATAATATTTTCTGGCTCAACTGATTCATTCTCCAGAACTCTTTTAGGATTTATCTCAGTGAGCTTAACAAAATCATCTTTGCTTATGACATTTTCAAGTTTTTTCAATGCATCTGAGACCTTTGGAGATCTTACTCTGTCAGAATGACTATCTGTGCCTACAAACTGAATTAAATTATGCTCTAATAATTTTTTTGCTGTTTTATACGTCCTATCGCCGTACAATCCTGTTAAGCTATGCAAGTTCAATTGTGCAAGTACACCTTTGTTTAGAAATTTATAAAGAATACTTGGGTCATGAATTATCTTAGCATTTCTTTCTGGATGAGCAATTATTGGAATATACCCCTTTATCTGCAGTTCATAAAAGATGTCGTCAGTATAAAGGGGAATGTCATTAGCTGGAAACTCTATTAATATATATTTACTATCACTTATCGTTAGATATTTTCCCTTTTCTAAATCTGTTATTAAATCAAGCGAAATATATACTTCATTTCCCAAATGTAGATTTAGTTCTATTCCATTTTCCTCTAATAAAAGCTCAAGTGATTTAAATGAAGCTTTTATTTCATCTACTGCTTTACTCTTGCCTTCTCCAAGATAATGAGGAGAACAAACCACATCAGCAAAACCATTTTCTACATATTGTCTTGCCATTTTTAAAGACATTTCGCTATCTTTAGAGCCATCATCTACCCCATAAAGCAAATGTGAATGTAAATCTATCATTTTCTTTTTGCCTTCTTGTCATCAGATTCGGATTCATTATAATAATCTTCATATTGGAGATATGAGTATCCATAATATTTATTATTCTTAACAGGTATCTTGTTTAATACCACACCGATAATATTAGCATTCACTTTTTTGAGTAGATCCACTGAATGTTGTGCTAATTCAATCTCTGTTTCTCCAACATTTATTACTATAATAGTCCCGTCGACAATAGTCGAAATTATGGCGCTGTCTGTAACTAATCCAATAGGAGGTGTGTCAAATATCACTATATCATAATCGTTTCTAACTGTCTCAATAAAATCTTTCATCCTTTTTGAACCTAATAATTCAGCAGGATTAGGTGGCAATGGTCCACTAGGTAATATGTGAAGTTCTTTTCTCTGTTCATGTATGCTCACAACTTCAGAAAAGCTTTTTTCTCCTATTAAAATATTTGTAAGCCCTTTGAGATTAGACATATTAAAATTTCTGTGTATCATGGGTTTTCTTAGATCGCAATCTATTAAAAGTACATTTTTGCCTGATTCTGCAAATGAATAGGCTAAGTTTGATGCTATTGATGATTTCCCTTCTTTAGATTTAGATGATGTTACTACAATTGTCTTGAGTTCCTTGTCTACACTCGAAAACTGAATGTTTGTTCTTAAAGTCCTATAAGCTTCAGATATAACAGATTTTGGGTTTTCCAAAATAAATATCTTGCTTTCCTTTCTTCTTTCCATAACTAATCCTCCACTTTTGGAATTGACCCTAATACAGGTAAATTTAAGTACTTTTCTACATCTTCAGGTGTCTTAATTGTGTTGTCTAAAAATTCAAGTAAAAACGATAAAAATACACCGATCATAAGCCCTAAAACAGCTGCGATTGCAATATTTAAAATGACATTTGGGCTAACTGGTTGTGTAGGAATCTCTGCTTTATCAATTACATGGACATTGTCTACTTTCATGATCTCCTGTACCTTATCCATAAAAACATTTGCTGTTTCATCAGCGATTATCCTTGCAACTGAAGGGTCATTGTCTTTTACTATTATTTGAATTAATTCTGTGTCTTTTACAAGACTTACATTTACTTTTCCTTTATATTGCTCATAGCTTATATCTAAATTGAGATTGTCTATAACTTCTTCTGCAACTGCTCTCGTTTTTATAAGTTCGCCATACGTTGAGACAAGTTTTTGGTTTAGCAATAGTTCATTGTATTGAATATTTGCATCTGAAGCATAATCTTTAGGCCTGCCGACCATAAGTGTAGTATTTGCTTGATATTCCTTGTCTAAAACAAATATGCTTATTATACTACTCAACAATACTGCTATTAAAAATAATGATAAGATCAGTTTAATTCTCTTTTTTAAGATAAAGAGAACTTCCTTTAAGCTAATTTCTTCCAAATGTATGTCCCCCTTAAATCATATATGTATATTGTATCAAAAAATATGTATTAATCAACATAAAATGCAAAGCAATGCTTTGCATTTTATGTTGTGATTTATAACTTACGACTTTTATTAAACATCCTGCTGATCTGTTGCTTTAAGGGTAATATTGTATGTCAATGTTTGCCCATAATTATCCACTAATGTTATCTCTACCTTTATTTCACCATCGTTGTTTTTATAATCGTCTAAAATTTCATTATTAAATGTAATGCTTGGTGGTACCACTGTCAATGTTGTTCCGTAGTCTGGTTTGTATTTTTCATATTTTTCTTTATATTCGGTATTTTGAGCTATTTTGTCTTTTACTATCTCTGTTTCTTCTTCACCTTTTATTAGCGTTAAATCTTTGATTTCTACAGCATTTGAAAATGTGGCTTCTATTTTTGTAATTGGCGTATTAGGATCTACCTCTACAGTTATGTTGTTGCCAGTTATTGTAATTCCCTCTACACTTTCATTTAATTTTACACTTCCACTATTTAATGTCAAAGCTGGTGGTATATAAACTCCACCGCCACCAATTGGAGGTGTTTCAGGAACTGTTACATTTTCTGCTCCTTCTTCTACTACTACTTTTCCTCCTTCTGTTGATATGACAGTATTGTCAGCAGTAGGTTTTACTGTTATCTCTGTAACTGTACCATCTCCTAAAATAGCAGTTTTAGGAGCTTCTGTTACTAGTTTGGTTACAGTTCCCATAACTTCAACTTTAGCGTTTTCAGCCTCTTTGCTTATGTTTAACAAATCAACTTTTGATGTTTTATCTACTTTTACTAATGCATTTTCTGCATTTATGTTGAGTTCTTTAATTTGAGCATTGTTAAGTTGTAATTCTACATTTTTGTCAACCACGACTTTATCTAGTGTGCCTTCTAATATGACTTCATCTTTACCATCTGCTAAGTAAAGTACTTCTACTTTAGCTCCTGATTCAACTGCTACTCTTACAGCTCCATCAAGTCTTGAAACTATCACTTGCCCAACTGTAGAGTTTCCTTTAATGATTATTGAATTAACTCCGCCGCCTCTTACTATAAGTCTTCCTTCTATCGCTACATTGTCAAGAGTGACTGTTCCGTTAGCTACACCTTCACCGATTATAAGGTCCCCTTCTACTGTGCTATCCTTTAATACTAATCCTGATGTATTGACCATGACATTGCCTGTAAATGTCAAATTTGCACTGCTAGCCTTTACATATGTCTTGATTATGTTGTCCATCACTTGTGCAAATTCAGCTCTTGTTATAAGCCCTTTAGGGTTTATATAGCCATTTGAGCCATTGACATAGCCTGCATTTATCATCGCATAGAGTTCACCTTTTGCCCATGAAGATATATCATTTAAATCTTTATATCCTTCTGGTTGGGTTGCACTTGGCTCTAATTTCAATGCTCTTGCTAATACTATGAAAGCTTCTTCTCTTGTTATGAAATTCTCTGGATTTAGTCTTTCCCCATCACCTTTAAAAGTTTGCATCTGAACTGCTTTTGCCATTTCATCATAGTACCATGATGTTACTGAAACATCAGCAAATTTAGATATAGGTGCTTTTATATATGCCCCAAATGCTCTGTTTACAACCGTTGCCATTTCAGCTCTCTTTAAATTGTCCTTTGGCCTAATCTTTCCGTTATCTCCTACCAATAATCCATTCTCTACAGCTTTCTCAAGTGCTGGTTTAGACCAGTCATCTGGCATATCTGAGAATTCAGCCGCATAAGAAAAGTTTGGCACTAATGTTAAGACCATAAGCAGCGACAATACTATCGACATAGCTCTTTTCATTTTCATACCTCCTCATATTTTTCCATATATTTGTTTATAGTTATTATATCAACAAAATTGTTAATATTCAACCAATGTTTTTTGAATTGTTTGTCAAATTTTGATATATTGTACTTAACTTAAATGTAATATTAAAATACTGTGTTTTGGTGTATAATTACAGTATAAAACTAAAGGGAGTGATTTTATGAAGCGCATTATGTCTTTTGTGCTGGCATTGATACTACTGATGAGTACAGGATCAATAGTATCTGCAGACAATCCTTACACAGAACAAGGGGAATTTCTAAATAAATTAGGAGTGCTTCTTGGTGACGAAGAAGGCAATCTAAATCTCGATAATAAACTTACCCGAGAGCAAATGGTAGTACTCATATCAAGGCTTTATGGCAAAGAAGATGAGGCGAAAAACTATAAAGGAGTAAATGTATTTAAAGACTTGGGTTCTAACCAAGCTTACTACATCCCCTATATACTGTGGGCAAAAAACGAAGGCCTCATAGTAGGTATGACAACGACTCAATTTGGATATGGTCAAACTGTTACAGTTCAACAGTTTCAAACAGTTCTCCTAAGAGCTTTGGGTTATACTGATGAGGCAAAAAATTGGTCTAATGTGCCAACTCTAGCCCAAAATCTCGGGATTATGAAGGGGTTAAATTTCGCTGCATCTCAGACACTAACTCGTGGAGAAGCTTCTGCTATGATATACAATGCACTAGCACTGCCTGTGAAGGGAAGTACTATTTCCCTCATGGCAGTGTTGAATTTAATTCCACTTGATATTAGCTATGATGCAAAAGTGGTAAATGACTCTTTAAACTTAAAGGGTTCTGTAAAATATGTCAGTGAATTGAAGCTATACTTAAAATCAAACAATGGAATACAGACTTTAAATATCCCTTTAAATGATGATGGTTCTTTTGACTTTACAAAAAATGATTTAAGCTTAGGAGAATACAGTTATATTATTTTTAGTGGAACAAAATCTACAGAAATAAAGACTTTCTCGATCACAAATATAAAATTTGACCTGTCAAGTGTCTTTGCTGACAATTTAAAAGAAATAAAGATAAATCTAAATAAACCTGTAGATACAAATCTTTCAAGTTTTGTATATAACTATGAGACAAATGCAGGTGCTATAAACAGAGTTTACTATGAAAATGGAGATAAAACAATTGTACTTGTATTAAACGGCACGATGGAAAATGGCAAAGAATATACTCTAACAGCTAAAAATATCAGATCTACCACAAATGAAGTTGTAGAGTTTAGCAATAAAACTTTCACTGCAAATGACACAACTCCTCCTAGAG
Source organism: Soehngenia longivitae (assembly GCF_004684055.1). Taxonomy (GTDB): domain Bacteria; phylum Bacillota; class Clostridia; order Tissierellales; family Tissierellaceae; genus Soehngenia; species Soehngenia longivitae. The sequence continues at coordinate 185,144 of NZ_SRIB01000002.1, read as the reverse complement.
TGACTGGTATTGATATTTTAGGAACTACTGGCATAAGAATAAATTTCTCAGAGCCTATAAAAACAGTTCCTTCAATGAGTAACTTCAACATAAATGCTACCACATCTTTGTCAAATCCTGTGCTATCATATAAATCAATAGAGTTAAGATACTCTACATCAACTACATTAGCCCCTGGAACATATACTATACTGACACAAGGTTTAGAAGATTTTGCAGGAAATAAAATAAACATTGATACAAGATCATTTACTGTTGTAAAGGACACATCTGTTCCTGAAATAGTTAAATCTACGGCTTCGGTGGATCAATTGACAGTTGAATTCAATGAGCTCATAAATCCAATAACAGTTACTAAAGAAAGCATCTACTGGAAACAGGATGGGGTATACAGAAAATATCCAGATTCAATTACTGTGGATGGGAAAAAAGTAATCGCAACCTTTAACACAACCCCTATTCCAAATAAAGAAACTAGCATTTTTATCGAAGGAATAGGCGATTATTCTGACAACAAAATATCTCAAGTATTGATAAAAGTAACTCCAACTGTAGATACAAGAAAACCTGAAGTGGTGTCTGTCATGGTAGGAGATACAGGTAAATTCATAAAAGTCATATACAATAAATCAGTACTTGGAAATGTACCAAGTAGTTATAGCGTAGTAGATGCTAATGGCAGTATGGTGTTGATAAAAGATGTAGTTGGAAGTGGCAGAGAATACACGATAAACTTTTACAGTACCTTGCCAAAAGGCGCAGTAAAACTTACGGTATCAGAAATTAAAGATGTAAATGGAACGAAGATAGAGCCATATACCACTACACTCAATGTAAAAGATTTTGAAAGTCCAAGACTATTAAATTATTCAGGCTACGGAAATACAATTATCATGGAGTTTTCAAAGCCAATGGACGAAAAAACAACCAGTTATTTGTATAACTACATCGCAAAAATTGGCGGGACTGAAGTTTATCTAATACAAGGTACTCAAATTAATTTAAGCCCAGACTTGAAAACTTTAACTATCGTCCTTCCAGACTATATGTATGGCAAAAAAGTAATGATAGGTGCTGCTGATAACTTGACAAATCTTGAAGTAAGAGGTTTAAAAGATACATCTGGCAATTTCACTGATCCTCTGATATTGAGTTTAAAATTTGAAGGAAGTGCAACTGGAAATGGAAAAGTTGTTGACTACTATCCAAATATAACAGGCAAACAAGCTGTATTGACAGAACCTAATCTCATTAAAGTAAAGTTCAATATGCCTATAGTAAAAGCCGATGTAACAGATTTTGTAGTAGCAGGTCATACGATTTCAAGAGTTATCGTTGACGGAACAAATATAGTACAGATTGTTCTTTCTGATAGTACAACATACATTCAGCCTAATACAACGGTGATTCCAAATACCAATAAGATAAAGACATCAATTGGCACAAATGTAGACCCAGGGCTATTTAATGTAGTGGATGAAGTAAGCCCTATTTTGAAGAGTACCCAAGTGATGATTGTAGGAAATAATCTAGAAATCACATTCAGTGAACCATTAGAAGAAGAAGGTGCTAGTTTATACAGAAGGGATTTACAAATAATAAGGTTAAGCGACAATAAAGTATTGAGTACAGATGATTACACTACATCTATTAAGTCTACAGACAAATCAACTTTAGTAATTACCTTAAAATCAAAACCAATACAATCCAAATATTCGATAAGAGTTATCGACAGCCCTATATATATAAGAGATTTGAGTGGAAATCTTGTAAAGCCATCTCAATTAATTGAAACAATCTATCCATTTTAAAAAAACTCAGTGAACAAATTGTTCACTGAGTTTTTTCATGCTTACTATAATACTTTTTGAATCAAATTCATAAATATTGTGGAAACGCTAGCTCTGTTTGCAGTACTTTGAGGATCGAATTTGTTTTCACCTATGCCTTGAATTAATCCATATTCGTGAATTTTCTTAACAGAATCTATTGCCCATGAGCTTACTTGATTTATATCAGAAAACTCTGTTGTTTGTTCTTTTTCTATGTCGATTCCCTTGTAATTTAGATACCTGTCAAAGATAACTGCCATTTGTTCTCTAGTTATTTCATCGTCTGGTCCAAATTTAATTTCTGAATACCCATTCACTATGCCTTTCTCTACAGCCCAAGTAACTGATTTTTCATACCAAGAGTTATTTATGACATCTGTAAATTTAGTATTGGAATACTCTTGTAAGTTTTCGCCATCTAATCTTGCTAGTGCAGTTACAAACATAGCTCTTGTCATTGATCCCTCTGGATTGAATGTGTTATCGTCTACGCCTTTGAATATTTCTCTTGCTGATGTAAATTTAATTGCGTCATAGTACCATGAATCTGATCTTACATCATCAAAGTCTAATTGATTTTCCCCTATGACATATTCTGAGAAATGATTTGTTATAAATCTCATTCCTCCATCCTCAGAATAAAGGCTAAATGGTACTACTTTTAAATCCCCATTTTCTAGCACTTGATATACCACCTGTGCAAGTTGGTTTTCGTTAGCCACATAAGGAATAGTTACTTTCACTGATCCTAGGTTGAAGTTATCAATAACTTTATCCCCAGATTTAATCGTAAATTCATAAATAAAGTCGCCTTGAGTTTCACTTAATTCATTTGGTTTTATAGTGATATTTATATCTAAATCTTCATCAGCTGATAGAGCTTCATTTAATTCAGAAAGGGCAGCTTTATTAAATTCTAGATTGACTTTATTTGTATTTATATATAGAGCATCAGTCTCTTCTATTAATGTTTGCAATGATTGGCTAGAAAGATTTATGCTGAAATTATTAGCCTGTGGATAGCCATCAATATTCATCTCTACTATTACCTTGCCATTTTGCTCATCTTTATTTTCTTTTGCATATTCTAATGCATTATTTAAGTTAGATAAACTAAATTTAGCTGATAAGTCATCACCAGAGATATTAATGTCAGGAACTATTTCATTGCTAGTAGGAGTATCTGGTATTATCGGAACTGAAGGTTCAGAACTACCCAGTACTACTATCTCACTTCTATCTCTTATTCTTATTCTAGGTAAATATTCAGTTTCTGATGACATATTTTCACCAACAGAAGATATACCAGTTACTTCTACTCTATCTCCTACCTTGATATGAGATAGTGATACATTTTTAGTTATATATCCATTTATATAGACTATTACATCATCAACTATCAATTGTCCGACTACACCATTTGCGTCAGTTTTTATTTCTTCTACTGTTCCTGTAAATTTAACTAGTTTACCAATATTTTCACTTGCTATTGCCTCTTGAGGTGAAACTGTCAAAGGTTCTACAGGATTTATAGCGCTGTCTATTACAGTTAATTTCTGTACTGTAATCTCTTTTTCTCCCTGATATTCTTCAATTGTTCCAAGTACTCTTACCTTTTGCCCCACTTCTACACCAGAAGATACTGGAAATACATTTATGCCTCCTGTTTCATCTTGGATGTAGATACAATCAAAGAATCCTTTGTTCTCATCTGTGCCATTGTATACATCTGTAGTAACGATGCCTTCTACCATAACCTGTGTCCCTATTGGCAATGAATGAACCTCTGATATTTTATTTACATCTTTTAATGAGATTAATATATTCTCTACTATATTGTAATTGCTATAAGGTAGAGTTCCAGCATTGTCGACTTCGACTTGAACTTCAAAGTTTGACATAAATGCTCCACCTGCTGCAATTACTGTTGCTGTCTTGCCATTTTCATAAGTTATATTTTCACTGGCCATTAAAAGATGTCTGTTGTTATATTTAGGAGGAAGTGGATTCCCATCTTTGTCATCATCTGATGAAAAAGTTGATTCGTGTCCACTTATGATTGGCAGTATGCTGTTTGGTAATACAGCTGCAGGTTCACCGTTTTCATCTACTGCATATATAGTTGAACCTCCATATTGGCTAAATACTTGAGATGAATCTACTCCTTGAGTAAATGGATTTACGTAATTATTATGGTCTGTTAGATAAAGTCTTTGTGATTGTCCTCCATTTAATACATTGTCTTTAGCCTCATCATCTGTTATTCTAAGCTTAGCTCCTATAGCTTGTAATATCTTATTTTGTTGAGCAGCCATGTGTTGATCTGGTTTAAAATTAGTGTCATCTTTTAAATTAGTGTAGTTTTCATAGTAGTCTCCCCAACCAGTTACTATTATAGTTTTTCCTTCTTTAGCAAAGCTTTCAATTGCTTGAATTTCTTCTTCAGAGTAACTCTTCCATGGAATTCTCCCTATAGATCCATTTCTTCTGCTAGGAACTGTAAATACAAACATCTCATACTTAGGATTATTTAATGCTTCTATCAGTTCTTCAGAAGTATTTAATTCTACCACTCTGATATCATAATTTGCAGCTAATGCAGCAAAATTTCCCATGCTCGCTTTATAGTTTCCTGCTACATATTCATTATGATGTGATGCATCTATCCCTACATATATCAATCTATCTCTGTCTCTTACATTAATTTCTAAATCTTTAGTAAATGTCATTTCTTCCCCATTTGATTCTATCACTGCAGTAACGAGGATAGTGTATTTCCCAGGTGTTGTAAATGTATGAGAAATCTCATGAGTTAGCATGCCTCCACTTGCAGATATAGGCAGATTTAGATTTTCATTATATATTACTGAGCCATTTTTGAGTTGATACTGCAATGATTTTAGAGTGGCTTGTGTTATTTCGTTGTTAAATAATTTTGTTGTTATTTTTAAGCTCTCATCAGTAACAGGCATCATCTGATCATATTCAAGACTATCTATACCTAATTTAGGTGCTGATCCTAGCCAAATAGGCGCTGTTACAGCTATATCTCCATCTTCTTGTACAATTTGTACAAAGTAGTATCCTGGAGTTGGATCTTCTATAGTTGTCTCAAATTCAATGGAGTTAGCTCCTATTGTTTCATTTACTACAGCTTTCCCGCCGTTTGATAATATTGAAAGTGTTTGAATTTTATCATTTGCATCTGGATCATTAACCGAAACCTTGATGTTTGCACTTTCTGGGACTTCTTCTAAAATCGTCCCTAATAAGTGATCATTTAAAGTGTAAACAACATCTAGATTGTTATCTTCAGTAGCCCAAACTCTCATTTCTCTTAATGCTGCATAAAGCCCATCTAGTGAAAGGTCGTTTGTGTATATTACAGTTCGAGCAGTATTTGCATCTCCCCATTTACCTTTATGATTGTCTTGGTTGTTTGTAGGAGCAAGATGCCATCCTTTATCTAAAGCCTTGATATATTGATCGTATGATCTAAAGTAACCGCCACTGCCAACAGCTCCTTCACCGTTTCCAACTTCAATCAAGCTTATTCTTTGATCTATTACTGGATCTAAATATCCAAAATCAGCAAAATTCCCAAATGTTGGCCCCGGATGGTTAAATTGAGATATCGAATTTGGAGTGTCCTTTAATAGTTGATAGTATTGTCTAAGTCCTAAATTATTAGATTTATTGTTTAATTCTGTGTTATTTCTACTTACAAATCCAGTAGTATTAAAAGTATTCATATGCCCAGGCCCACCAGACCAAGTCATTTCATACCCATATATGCTTATAAAATTTTCATCTCTTGCTTCTTCTGCTGCCCTCAATCCATTTTGCCATTTTACATTATTTGAATTATAATCCACTAAGTTGTAAGTTGGATATACATCTTTTGATGATGCTGTGTCAAATGAATTAGAGTGATCAGTTACAGCAAAGAAATCTAATTTTGCCACATTTTTAGCATATGCATATGCTTCTACTAAAGTTCCTGAACCATCTGAGTTTTCTGCTGTATGTGAATGAAGTTGACCATAGTAATTTCTGTATGGTGCATTTGACTCAAGATAGTAGCTAAAAACTACTGGATCACTATTAAGATAACCTTCCTCTATAGCATATGCTGTTATTTCCATCGGTAAATCTTCTTCGTTAACAACTATTGGTTCAGTGTAAGTGAATTCTTCACTTATACTCTCCTCTTCTGTATTAACGTTGTATGCTATAATATATTTAATTACAGCATTTTCAGATGCTGATAATGTTATTGTATCTCCATCGGAAACAGCTCCTAGAGGACTTGCCGTAACCGCTCTAGTCTTTGCTTGATTATATACAAAAGTGTTTGTGTAGCTCTCTTCTTCTCCTTTTACTGCTCTAACTACAATAGTTGCCTTATGTTCTTCGTCAAATTCATTTATCACAACTTCAGCTGTATTTGATTCGACTATTACTTCTTCTCCGCCATTTAACGAATAAACTATGTGAGCATCTTCAGTTAAAGTAGAGAGAGTTATAGTAGTTCCAAGTTTAATAGATGATCCATTCGCTGGATCTGCAGTTACCTCAACTACTGATGGGGGTTGTGATTTTACTACATCAGTTCCATTTGCCTGAATTTGAGGTGAATTGTAATATCCTATGACCCCTATTATATCTACGTAGTCGCCAACTACTTTGTCAGTTATCCCATGTGATCTTAGAGTAATTTCTGTGCTATTTTGTTCGATTTTATTATTAACTACTTTGGTTGTATCTGTTCCCCCTATTGCTGTAAGCTTTGCTCGCGAAATTTTGACCAGCTTACCTTCATGTGCCCTGTTTGAGGAAAAAATTTCAGGAATTGTTAGCTCAAGGGGTTGTGGCATTGTAGCTGCTTCGTTTACTATAACTATGTCAGTTACTAGTTGAGGTACTATTTGTACCATGCCGCCGTATGAGCTTATTTTACCAGTGATCTGAACTTCTTTACCAACTAAATTTGGTAGATTAAGAGAACTATTCCCTCCACTGTCAATCGCAACTCCACCGGTTTCATCTTGCATAAAAACTGTCCTTTTTTGAGTCGAATAAGTGGCAATTCCCTTTACTGTAACTATTTCATTTGCAGCCTTGGTTTTAGCCTCAGAGATTGAAATTACATTTATTTCTGGGGGTTCTGGAGGTTCGGGTTCAATAGGTTCTTCACTTCCATTATCCCCTGTATATAATGAATTCCTTGGTGTAGGATCTGCTATATAAAAGTCTTCAATGTTGTTATTTGTATCCCAGCCATTAGTTGTCCCGTTAGAACTTCCATCATTGTCTTTTCTTTGAGCACTCGTACTGTTGCTTATCGCAGAAGTTGGTAATCCTTCAGATTCGTCTGCTGAGCCAACTCCAACAAAATCTACTACATTGTTGTTGTTATCTAGAAGTCTAAGTTTTAAGTTTGAACCTGACATGCCTATAGCACAGGTTTCATCTGGAGTTGGTAAATCTATTGTCCCACCTGTTCCTTTAGCTGCTTGAATTAGAAAATACCCACCTGCTTTTATTACGGCATTTACAAGTACTAAATTGTTGCTCCCAAATGTTCCTGTAGCTGATGCATATTGGATTTGCCAACCCGATATGTCTATGTCAGTTGATGTTGGGTTGTATAGCTCGATGAAGTCATTTTTTAAGGTCGCGCCGCTGTTTCCTCCACCGCCATAAACTTCGCTTATAACAATATGATCCGCTTGTGCAGCTAATACATATGCAGGATTCATTGGAATCATGGTGATTAGCATGGCAATGGCAAGAATTAAACTTGTTAAAATTCTCCCTCTTTTCATTATTCTCCTCCTTTTAAATTTCTATATATTCAGTTTATCACAAATTTTCAATATATTTATTATGGAAATGTACAATTTTAATCAAATAATAGTTAAGATTTTTGTCTAATATATACAAAAGAGGAGTTTTCACTCCTCAAAATTATACGTCTTAACTATTCTTTTTACATATGATCTTACTTCTTCATCCCCTAAATCATTGATTGCCTTTCTCAGCTCTTTTAAGCTGTTTTCTAATTCTTCATAGTCAATGTTTGTGGGTTTAGCTACGAATATCTTCTTATGCTTTGTCGCTGTAACTCCTTCTTCGTCTAATATGAGTTCCTCATAGAGTTTTTCTCCAGGTCTAAGCCCTGTGATTTTTATGGGTATTTCTGTGTAAGGCTCAAACCCTGATAGTTTGATTAAATCCTCAGCTAATTTTATGATCTTTACTGGTTCTCCCATGTCTAATATAAATATTTCCCCACCCTTAGCCATAGCTCCAGCTTGAATAACCAATGAAACAGCTTCAGGTATAGTCATAAAATACCTAACTACATCTTTATGTGTCACTGTGACTGGTCCGCCTTCTTTTATCTGTTTTTTAAATATTGGTATTACACTGCCATTGCTTCCTAAAACATTTCCAAACCTAACTGCCACAAAGTCTGTATCGTGTCTTTCATTGAATGCTTGAATTACCATCTCACAAATTCTCTTGCTTGCGCCCATTATATTAGTAGGGTTAACAGCCTTATCTGTTGATATCATGACAAATTTTTCTACGCAATTTTCAGATGCAGCTTTTGCTAAATTTACAGTGCCGAATACATTGTTTTTTATTGCTTCTTTTGGACTAGTTTCCATCAAAGGCACGTGTTTGTGTGCCGCAGCATGAAATATCACATCAACTTTTTCTCTTCTTAAAATCTCTCTGATTCTCTGCTCATCTCTGATAGAAGCTATGTATACAATCAAGTTCAAATTTGGAAATCTCTTTCTCAGTTCGTTTTCAAGCATATACGCATTGTTCTCATATATATCTAATATGATTAACTTCTTAGGGTTTTGTATTGAAATCTGCCTTGCTAGTTCAGAGCCAATTGACCCTCCTCCACCTGTAACTAAAACTATCTTTCCATTTAGGTATTTACTTATTTCTGATAAATCAGTTTTGATCTCTTCTCTACCCAATAAATCTTCAATCTGCACATCTCTTATAGCGCTTACACTTACAACTCCATCTGTGAGTTCATACATGCCAGGTAAAATCTTTAACCTTGCTTTAGTATTTTTTCCGATTTCGACAATTTTACTCAATTCAGATTTGGGTGCTGAGGGCATGGCAATAACTATTTCGTCGATATTATATTTCTCTGTAAGTGCTGGTATATCTTCTCTAGTCCCAGCCACTGGCACTCCATAAATCACTTTCCCTTTTTTACTTTTATCATCGTCTACAAAAACTACGGGTTTATATATATAGGAGTAGTGATTTTTAAACTCCTTTAATATCATAGCACCTGCATCGCCTGCTCCCACTATCATAACTCTTGTGATTTTGTCTTCATTAGATTTGACTTTGTGGGTTAATTTTTCATTAGCAGTTCTTAGAAGAAATCTAAAACCTCCAATAAATCCTATATCAAATACTGTCATCATGACATACACAGATCTAGGTAGTGAAGTCTGTAAAAATGAAAGCACTGCAATAGCTGCTATATTTGCGACAACACCTGCTCCCATTATCTTTAGCATTTCATCTATGCTTGCGTACTTCCAAATACTTTTATAAAGTCCAAATAAATAGAATACTACAATCTTTGAAAATGAAATAAATAGAAATGTGCTCTTATACACTTCAAAATAATCTAAGAATTGAGGATTCGTTATGCTTTCAAACCTTAATAATAGAGATAATAACGCAGAAATGTTGATAATTAAAAAATCAATAAAAATCATTAGCATTGTCTTTTTGCCAAACCGCATGTCAATTTCCCTCCCTTTAGCCCTTTAGAATATACTACAACAATAATTCATTATTTTCAATAAGCATTGTCTAATTATCTCTTAAAAATACTCACCAAATGGTGTATAATACTTGTATACTAAAAAATTTAAGGAGGCATACATGGCAAAGAAAGATAAAACTATAAAGAAGAAGTACAAATATGACATATGGATCATACTACCCCTTATTGTAGCAGTAGCAATTATTCCTTTAATAATCTACCTCAAGGTAGTACCTGTACCTGAAGAGCTGAAGTATTTCACAAATGGTCAGGATAATGCTGACTTTTTCTCATATTACAAAATGGTTTGGTTAACCATAACAGCGGCTGTCGGACTATTTATGTTTTTCTCAAGGTGCTACTTAAATAAAAAAATCGAGTTGAGAAAAGATAAGTTCTATTATCCGATGTTAATTTATGCAATCTTAATAATTCTTTCAGTTATTTTTTCAAGCTATAAATCTGTCGCAACAAAAGGGTTCATTGATAGATATGAAGGAATGTATGCACTTCTTTCATATTTGAGTTTGATGTTTTTAGCATACAACACTATCGATAATGAAAAACAAGTGAAAGTATTAGTCTATGCTCTATCTATTTCATCAATTGTCATGACTCTGATAGGATTAACTCAATTTTTAGGAAGAGATATTTTTATGACAGATTTTGGCAAGAGTTTAATCCTTCCAAGTGCTTATGAACATTTAAAAGACACCTTAAACTTCACATTTGCAGCAAACAAAGCAACATACGGCACACTCTACAACATAAACTATGTTGGAGTCTACACTAGCATGCTATTTACCATATCTGTCACACTTGTACTACTATTGAAGAATAAAAAAGAAAAACTTTTCTTCTTGATAGTAAGTGCAGCAAACTTTCTGACATTGCTTGGCTCTAGATCTAGGGCGGCACTTTTAAGTCTTGGTGTTTATATAGTACTTGCTCTAATCTTTTATAGAAAACAAATTAGACATAATATAAAATTTTTTGCACTGTCTTTTATCACCATACTAGTTATATTCTTCGGAGTAAATACTGCTTTAGATGGAACAGTAACAGATAGATTGATATCAGGAGTTAAGTCTTTAGTAGAAGTAAGCTACATAGATTTTGAAGATATAGTGTTAGATGAAAACAGTATAAATATAAAATTTAATGACCATGAAATAAAAGTAGTCAATGAAAATGGTTTCTTTATCTATTATGATGAAAACAATTCACCGCTTGAAGTTGATATGATTGGAGAAGGCGTATATAAGATAAAAAATGAGCCATATAATAAGCATACATTTAGGTTGTTAATGTCTGATACTAGAGGGCTTATAGTAGAAGCTAATTTAGCAACAAATAAAGGAGCAAAATCCATCCGGTTTGCGTATGATGAAAATAGCAATGCAAAAGCATTGGGGTATAGAGGAGAACTCCTCGGAAATGAGGAGATAAGGGCAGAGTACTTTAACTTTGAGGGTAGAGAATACATGGCTTCTAACAGAGGTTATATATGGTCTAGGTCTATTCCTTTGATAAAAGATACAATATTAATTGGACATGGTCCTGATACCTATGGCATATACTTCCCTAACAATGATTTTGTCGGAAAGATAAAGGGGTTAAATAGTATTTATACAGTAGTTGATAAGCCACACAATATGTACCTGCACACCGCAATAACCACTGGACTATTGTCTTTGTTAGCAGAATTGGCTTTGTTTTTAATGTATTTTGTTTCAAGCTTCAAAGCATATTTTAAAAAGAATAAATACAATTCATTTATGGAATCTGCAGGACTTGGAATATTCTTTGCGGTTTGCATGTACCTATTTACAGGGTTATCAAATGATAGCATATTGTCTGTAGCTCCTATCTTTTGGGTTCTGTTGGGTACAGGCTTTATAATCAATAGAAAAGTAGTTGAAACTGATAAAGGGATTGATTGATCAATCCCTTTAATTTAGTTTAGTTTCTATGACTTTAGATAACTCAGTTATACTTTTAGTTAACTCATTTAGCTTTCCTTCGATTCTCACTAATAAAAATAGCGATATGACTATAGGAAAACCTAAGTTAGCTATGTTTGTATAAAGTTCTTCCATGTTTTCACCTCTTTAAATTAAAGGGAGCCTAGGCTCCCTTTTTTAAAATTCTATTTCTGTAGTTGATGTTGTAACTATGTTAGCTTTGCTTGGTGTTGTCAATAGACCATTTCTTGATACAAAGGCATTTAGTCCGACAAGCCCTGTCATAGCTTGGTGTATCTCTTCTTGAGTTAAGTCTGCTCTGGGGTTGTCGACTGATATGTTGTATGCTCTGTTTGCAGCGTCTAAAAACTGCATGATTAGTTTAGTCTTCTCCATAAATACTCTCCTTTCTTATTTTATTCTGTTATGATAGCTTCCTCAATTCTTTTGACATTGATAAGTGCTTTTTCTTGAAGTCCTGAAATCAATTCTCCTGCAGACAGTATATTTTCATCTGTTGCAGATAGACTGATGTTTGAGTAGGTTTTGGAGTCGATCTTTTGTTTCCCGTCAACTACTCCGCCGTCTAACTCAAGCTTTAAACTTTTCTTTGTTATCTCAACCATTTTCTCACCTCCCTATACTTTATATATATGAAAAGGGAGTTATATGTACTACGCTTAATCAGAAATTGGGCATAAAAAAACCTCGGAAAGCCCGAGGTTTTTTGTGGTGATTATTGTTGTGCTATTTATTTTGCATAAACAGTGATTTGTTTGTTAAGTCCATCTATGAATGCATGAACAACGAAACTATCGCCTGCTGCTAAACCAGTTGCTGTTAAAGTATTTCCGGATACAGTAACTTTATTGCTTCCTGTTACTGCAAAGCTAAATCCTGATGTCTTAGCTACTCCATATTGATCAGCAGCAACAAATTTTAATGCTGAACTTGTTGTTAAATCAATACTTACAGATCCAGGTGTTGCTATGCTTAATTCTACAGCGCCTTCAACTGTTACTCCGTTTGATTTAGCAGTGAGAGATTGTGCTTTTGGTGTAGCGTCACTGTATACAACTTCTTTTGTTAAAGTATAGCTGTTTGTACCAGCTTCTACCAAAACTGTAATAGTTGATTTTACATCTGCTCCACTAGTATTAATTACTTTTGCTGTATACAAACCTGTTCCGCTAATTTCTAATCCATTTGTAGCTGTAACTAATTTAATCATACTTTGAGGTACTGCTACCTTGTTGCCATTGACAAGTCCATAAATTTTTACTTGTTGATTATACTTAGTATCTGCTCCACCTGTATAGAATTTATTTAAATCTTCAATTCCAAATGATGTTATAGCAGCTTTATCCACTACTGTTATTGTTACATCCATTTCGTCTAGAACTTCAGCACTCTTGAACAATTTAACAGTATAAACATCAGATCCAGCTGTTGCTGTTGCAGAAATCACATCTGCTGCCATTGAAGTTGATGTTCCTGACTTTTTAGCTACTTCATATTTATATCCATTAGCATCAGCTGTAGTACCTACTTCTATTTCTTCACCATATTGGTCTAGGAATACTACATTTCCAACTATTTTTGTATTCATGGTTGTATCATTTGCTAACATTGATACGAAATCAGCACTCATCCCTTTTATCGATGCAGGAACAGGTTGTGCTACTGCTGTCAATGTTAGAGTTTGAGTTTTACCAGTACCAGTAACTACTATTACTGATATTGGTGATGCTGAAGGTGTTATTTGAATTGTTACAACACCAGTTGTATAATTTGTTTTTGTTGTTAAAGTTGCATTTGTTACAGATATAGTGGTGTTCCCATTTAATTTTAACTGAGTACTACCTGAACCAACAATTTGTACATCTTTAAGAGCAATCTCATTGCCATATGTGTCTATCACAGTTACAGGTAATGTTGTTGCCTTATTGATTTTTAATTCAGTATCAGGGCTTCCTACAGTAACTACATCTATCTTTGCATCAGGAAGTACATTTATAGTAGCACTTGCTGTCTTCCCTGTAGTTTGTGCAACTACTGTTAAAACAACTGTCCCTGATGATGCTGTTCCAGTAGCAGTTTGTAACTCAATTACAGTTCTACCATCTGCTAAATCCTTAAATCCTTTAGGATTTAATATTTGTGCATTTGAAGTGTAGATATTAACTCCTGTCAATTCATTTGCTTTTAATAAATTACCATATTGGTCTTTTATTTCAACAGGAACATAATATTTAGATAAATTGTTATTCAAGTTCGTTACATTTATTGGTTTAGCAGCTAATGTTGTATCATCAGTTTTAAGTTCACCAATCTTTATTTCAGCTACTTGTGCCCCTTGAGCAACTTTCATAGTCTTAGTAGCTATAACACCTGTTTGTGGATCAACTATAGTAACAACAACAGTTTCTCCAACTACAAATGTGCCAGAAGTTACATTTAATACCAACTGTCCTGAAACAATTGATCCAGTACCTTTAGATGAAGAAACATTTCCGCTAAATCCTGATATTTCTTCTCCGTATTGATTTAATGCTACAACTCCTGCTTTAACTTGAGTATTTGTAGGAGCATTAGAAATTACCAAAACATCTCCCTTAATTTCTACAGAAGTAAGTTTTGCAGCTTCTACTTTTAATGTAGCTGTTAAAGCTTCGTCGGTTAATCCAGTTACTTTTACAGTATAATCTCCAGCAACCATGTTAGTATTAAATTCAACTACTGCTGATTTATTATCATCTGCCCATGTAACAGATTTTACTGAAGGTTTTACTGTCCCTCTAGTAACTTCAATAACTGCTTTTGTCTTATCTACTGCTTTGTTAAATGTTACAGTGATTTTCTTAGCTCCTGTTGCTTTTGCTGTCATAGCAAATTCTGCAGGCATTTCAATTTCTAAAGTTTCAGCTAATGTCTTTTCACTGTCTTTAACTTTTGTATTAAGTGCTGTTACTGTCATAACTGACATGTTTCCTCTTGGCAATTTTGCTGTAGCTTCAAGAGTTACACCTTCTAATAGACCTAAGTCTTTAGCTTTTGTATAAGCATCTTTCCACTCAACATCTGTATAGCCAAGTGCTCTTAATAATACTTGAGCGTAATCTTGTACAGTTATTTCGTCAGTAAATCCAAATTTTGCATCGTTATACCCTTTGTAATATCCTTCTGCTTGTGCCCATCCTAGGAAAGGTTCATAATATTTGATTGTTACGTCTTTCCATGTTGGAGCTGTTGGATATTTTTCTGCTACCTCTTCTTCGCCTAGAAGTCTAGCTAGCATTACTACTGCGTCTCTTCTTAAAAGAGTCTTGTCTAGCATTAAATTGCCGTTTTGATCTCCTTTAAGAACGCCTAATTGCTCTAGAAGTTTCCCTGCTTCCTCTTGTGGAGTTGCAGCTTGTGCATACACAGGAATCATTCCTAGAACCATTACTAAAGCTAACACCAATGATAGGGTTCTCTTCATGTTCTAATTACCTCCTTATAATTTTGTTTAAATTTGTACTGTTAAGTACAGTAACTCGCACTTTACAGTTATTATAACATCTACTTTAGCTGCGGTCAATAAAATGTAAATATATTGCAGCATGTACTAAAGTAGTTACTATACTTTGATTATACACCAAATTTTAAGTTTTAGTATTACAAATTTGTTACATTTGAGTCATTCAGTTGTTTAAGTAATCAATCGCTTTCTCAAGCTGAATGTCAAAAGTTTCATTTTCTACTATTAAATCTGGTGTCACTCCCACTCTATCTATCTTTACCCACTTTGGGCTAAAATATTCAGCTACGGTTAATTTAATCGCATCCTCTTTTGGAAGTTGGACTATGTTTTGTACTGTGCCTTTTCCATAAGTCTTTGTTCCTATGATGTAGCCTGCTTTTGTGTCTTTGACTGCTGCTGCAACGATTTCTGAGGCACTAGCACTCTTTTCGTTTACTAATACTACGAGCTTATATTTGCTTTCTTCTAAATTAGAATAATGGCTTTGTACATTTCCATATTTATCTTTTATATGAACAATTGGTCCTTTTGGAACAAAAAGGCTAGCAACTTTTACTGCTTCATCTAAATATCCCCCAGGGTTATCTCTTAAGTCAAGTATTACTTTATTAGTTCCAACAGTATCTATATATTTAAGCGCTTCCTTTACTTTTTCACTCGCTTTGTCACTAAAGCTGTTTAATTTTATATAACCTACTCCTTTGAACACATCGTATTCTACTGGTGAGATCTCAATTTTTTCTCTTCTTACTTTAATGACCTTTAATTCATTTTCTCTTTTTATCTCAATTCGAACTATATTCCCAGCTTTCCCACGCAATAGAGAAGTTACTTCTTCCAAGCTAAGTCCTTCTACTTTTTGGTAGTTGACACTTATTATAACATCTCCTGCTTTTAGTCCTTGAGCTTTTGCAGGTGTATCATCTAAGACTCTATCAATTACAACATTGTTTTTTTCAAACTTTAAGACTATGCCTATTCCTGAAAATGATTGATTTAAACTGTTTATAAACTCTTCATACTCTTCTTTAGAGTAGTAGTCGCTGTACGGATCTAAGTTTTGCAGTAGACCTTTTAATATGTTGTTTTGGTGAGTTTCATAGTCTATGTCTTTAATGTAATAAGCATTTATATATTCAACTATAAAATCAACATATTCATAGTCTACTGATGTTTGAGCAAAACTAAAACTTGGCAGTAGAAGTGTTAGTGTGAGTAAAAGAACTAATATTTTATTTGTCTTCTTTTTCATTAATATCATCCCTTTATTTGATGTATTCCATGAAATAGTTATTTTTTAATATATAATCTGATAGATCTATCTCCCTTATACCCCTTGAGGTAACATCCATAAACTTATTTATGTCTTCTTCTCTTCTTGTAAATCTATTTATGACTTTACTGTTTTCATACACTCCATCTCTTGAGAATTGAAACATATAGTCCTGTGATATAAATGAACCCTTGTATAAATAGGTTTGAGGAAATACATAGTTTTCTCTGATTGGATTGTTTAAATCCATTCCAAAAGTTATTCCTTTTGTATTTTCATACCCCATGATATTTGCTATGGTTGGGTAAAAATCTAGTTGGCTGCCAACAGTCGTGATAGTTTTCCCCAAGTTTTCATTTGGTACATGTATGATAAGTGGTATATTCATCATCATGTCATAATCGTAGGGTCTACCTAATAAATAATTTAATATCTCTTCTTCTGTTTCAAGTCCTGCATTTATAGCAAAGTGATCTCCGTAAATCACTATAACTGAATCATCGTAAAGTCCGTTGTCTTTTAAGTTTTGAATGAATTCTGCGATAGCTTCATCTGTATAGTGAATGGATTGAAGGTAATTAGCTGTTAAAGAGTCTTTGTGCTCTTCTTTGATGTTTATTTTTTGGTATTCTTCTGGCATTTCATATGGGTTGTGACTTGTCAAGGTGACTAAAAATGCAAAGAATGGGTTTTCATCTTTTTGATCTAATTGGTTTAAATAAAACATTGATTGATTAAAAAAGTCTTTATCTGTTATTCCAAAGCCAATTTCTTCAGTAAAGTTAAAATTATCTTCTGCTATAAATCTTTCAAACCCTTGATTGATATAAGCTTCATCTCTATTCCAAAAATCTCTTTTGTATCCGTGAAATGCCCATGCAGTGTAGCCATTGTCCCTCATCAGCCAAGGCAGTCCGTAGAATTTATTGTCAGCGTATTGAAAATAAGTCGGTTTTTCCATGGATGGATAGAGTGAATTTAAAGATACAAATTCAGCATCTGAAGTATTTCCTTTGCCTATTAGTTGAAAATAGTTGTTGTAATATAAGCTGTGAGGCGATGATGCTAATTTATTCAGATTAGGTGTTATCTCTTGTCCGTCATAGTCCCTGAACATGACAAAATTTGCTAGAGATTCTACTTGTATGACGATGAGGTTTTTACCCTTTCCAATCCCATGATAGTTCTGCCCTTCATTTTTCATCCTTTTTTCGATTTGTTTGAGGCCATCTTCTATGGTCTGTTCCTCAGCTAGAGATTTTCTATCAGATTTTACTATGTGATAGAAATCCACAGCTTGGTGAGAGTAAAACTCTTGGTTGATAACTGATTTTAATTCACCTATGCCAAATAAATATATCAATATACTCAAGACAAATACTGATGATGTTTTAAATATGTTCTTATAATCCTCTGATTTTAATGCTCCTTTTCCCTTAAATACTTTTTCTTTCTTGTTTAAGTAATAGTAGACAAATGGTATGTCTAACAGCAATATTATCTTACTAAAATCCAAAAGATGTTTTATGCTGTTTTTTACTGTGTTTAACTGTCTTGCTTGAGACAATACATTTATTGATAGGAGTGTATTAAAATATGAAAAATACACTGCATTTGCAAACATCAATATTGAAATCAGACTATAAAATACCACTATATTTCTCTTCTTTTTATCCCCACTTTTCCATGATATAAGTGAAAAAATGGCACATGAGATAAAAAAGGTTAGCACGATAATATAAGTTTCATTATTATCTATTTTAATCGCATTTGCATAAATAATGGATTTTATCAACATCATCAACTCTAGCATTTAAATCCCTCCTCAAAAACCGTTAATCATCGAGCAATCTATCTATGTAGTTTGATTTTAAAACATAATTTGATAGATTGATTTCTTCCAAAGCTCTTTCACTTAGTTCTCTAAATTTTTCTATGTCTATTTCTTCTCTTGTCTTTCTATTAAATGCCCTGCTGTTTTCAAACAGAGCTTTATCTCTTACGAACATCTCATCTTTTAAAATTACTGATCCTTCTTTGATGTAGCCCATTGGAAAAACATAGCTTTCATCAGTTTTATTGTTTAAGTCCTTGCCAAACATTATCCCCTTTTCATTTTTTATACCCATTATATTTAATATGGTTGGCAAAAAATCTAATTGACTTCCAACAGTTGGTATGGTGTTATTTAAATCTTCCCCGGGCACATGGATTAACAGAGGTATGTTCATCATAGTGTCGTAGTCGTATCTTTCTTTTGTTATTTTTTCTGCATTTACTTTTTCTTCCTCATCATATGCTGCAATCCCAAAGTGGTCTCCGTAAATGGCTATTACTGAGTTTTCATATAAACCTTCTTCTTTTAAGTTTTCGATAAATCTGCCTAGTTCCATATCTGCATAGTGAATTGCATGAATGTAGTTTCCTGTGAGGCTACCTTCTAATTCACCTAAGTCTGTGTACTTCTCGTTTGGTGGCATCTTAAATGGAGTATGGCTTGTAAGTGTAATTAAAAATGCAAAAAATGGGTTTTCGTCTATGTTGTCTAGCTCTTTGATGTATTCCAGTGACTGCTTAAAAAATTCCCTATCGGGTATGCCAAATCCTATGTAGTTGTCAAATACAAAGTCATCTTGAGCAATAAATCTTTGAAAACCTTCTGCTTTATATGCTTTATCTCTGTTCCAAAAATCTCTTTCATATCCATGAAAGGCCCATGAAGTATACCCATTGTCTCTTAATATCCATGGCAGGCCATAGTATGAGTTGCTGTGATAAAGGTTGTTAGTTGGCTCTGTTAAAGATGGATATAGAGAATTTAAAGTAGCTACTTCTGCATCTGATGTATTTCCCTTCCCGACTAGTTGAAAGTAATTGTCATAATATAGAGTGCCAGCGTCTTTAACGAGCTTATTTAAGTTTGGAGTTATCTCAAAGCCGTCAATTTCTTTAAACAGCACAAAGTTTTGAAGGGCTTCTACTTGTATAACTATCAAGTTTTTTCCTTCCCCGATGCCAGTGTATTCATTTGTAGGATATTCTTTTTCTAATAGTTCTTTTAGTTTTTGCTCTTCTACAGATACATCTTGAACTTCATCGTCTTTTTTTATTAAGCTTATGGCATCATTAGCATAAAAAGAATAGATTTCATCAGCTACAACTGCTTTTATTTGCCCTTTTGAAAACATGTATACAAAAAGCATGACGACGATAACTGCAGAAATTCTCAAGAGTTTTTTTGTTCTGTTTTCGTTAATCGCAAAAACTTTATGTGGTAGTTTTTTCTTGTTTAAAAGCCACAAATATATACCTATAACCGGTATGTCAAGTAAAAGCGTTAATTTTTCAAAGCTAATTAATTGTTGAATACTTTCTTTAACTTCTACAACAAGCCCTACTTGTTTAAAGACATCTAAGGAAATAAGTCTATTAAAATAGCTAAAGTACATCGCATTTGCAAACAATATTATTGAAAATATAGTGTAAAACAAAAATAGCAATAAGTATTTTTTGTTAGTCTTTAAACTCAATATAGCATATATCAATGATAGTGTTATTAAAGATGTTAAAAGAACTATTATAACTCTATTATTATTAACCTTAATTATATTTGTATATAGAATTGTCTTAAAAATAACAAATAATTCTATCAATATTTCACCTCAAAAATTAAAAGAGTAATTGTGTTTCCAGTTACTCTTTAATAGTTTAGCACTAGGCTATATTTATTTCAAGTTTTTGAAATCTAAAGTTTTATTTTTGTGTCTTCTTCTAATAGGATGTGTTTCAACTTTATGGGTAAAGCTTTTTCATCATCGGCTTCATAGTAATTAATTAGAAATCGATTTTCTAAGCTTGAAACCGCTCCATGCTTAACATCGCTTAGTAAAATCAAAAATTTTTCATTCCTCCAAATTGTAAATACATCGCTTTTCCTAAAAGTTCTAGTAATTAGATTTGAAGTGAAATCCTGCCATATTTTCTTAAGTGAATCATATTTTTTAAAATCGTCGAGTTCTACAATCAAAAGATAATTCCCTTCATTTAGTGCTTTTCTTCTAATTTTAGTTACCTGATAAATAACTTTAAATTCTTCTTCATCTAATTTCATTGCACCTTCTAAATATTTTAATTTTTCAATCCCGATTGATTCATTATTTTTGTTTTCTTTTTGGTGCTTTTCAAAGATATCTTCCAAGCGATTTATGGTGTCTATGGTAAATATACCTGTGCCTTTCATAAATTCATTTTGTAGATATTTTATATGATCTACTGCTTGTTTTATTTCTCCATTAGCCAATAGGCTTTCGATAAGATACTGATGTAGCTTTTCTTCATATGCTTCCTTAGATAATGCTTTTTGGCAAATATTTATAATTTCATCATTCATTCTTGATTTTTTATATTGTTCCACTACATTTTCTACTGCATTTACATACAATTTTCTAAAATAATTTCTTATTGGCACTAACCATAGTTCATATCCAAAGTTATCTAAATACTGGTTTTCATATATCTTAAATGCTTTGTTGTACAATATGAAAGCTTCGTTGAAATCTTCAGTGAGATTTCTATTAGCTTCATCTATCAATTTTTCAAAAATATCACTATCTACTATAACATTTCCATTGGTCTTTAATGTGTAGTATCCATTTACAAAATCTATCGTCATAGTATCTTCATCTATTGAAGCTTCTTTAAGTCCTTTTTTTAATCTAAAAATCTGTCCTTTGATCACATTTTTAGTATCCATTGAGTCATATTCGTCCCACAGAGTTTCATAAATAGTTTCAGGCAATATTTTCTGATTTTTAAAAGTAATAAAATATTGAAGGAGCTTCATAATTTTATAGCTTCTTTTTAGATTATCTATGATTGATTTTTCATCAACTAATACATCAAACTCGCCAAAAGTTTTTATATAAAGCTCCATCAGTATCACCTCTGTTATTTTAATATACCCTTTTTTATTGAAAAACACTATCATTTTTAGTCGAAAATTTAGTCGAAAACAAAAAAACTTTCACATATAATCTGTGAAAGTTTTTTGGTCGTATTATTTATTTATTAAATTTCTCTTTACTATTTCATTTACTATAAATGTCGCTACATCTTCTGCATATGATCCACTGCCAAAACCTGCATCATAGCCGAGTTCTTTTGCAAGTTCATAAGTAATTCTTGGACCTCCACAGACGAGTACAACCTTGTCCCTAATGCCTTCTGCTTCTAAAAGTTCAACAAGTTCAGTTAAATTTGGAATATGAACTTCTTTCTGGGTTACTACTTGAGATACAAGGATTGCATCAGCATTTAGTTCTATGGCTTTAGCTACCAGTTCTTCATTTGGCACTTGGCTACCTAAATTGTATGCTTCAATGCCTTCGTATCTTTCAAGTCCATAGTGTCCAGCATAGCCTTTCATGTTCATGATGGCGTCTATTCCAACTGTATGAGCGTCTGTCCCTGTGCATGCTCCTACAACTACTATATTTCTCTTGATATTCTCTTTGATGAAGTTTTCTATGTCTTCTTTTTCCATGACCTCAACGTCTACTTTAGGAACTTCAATTGATGTAAAGTCCACAGTTTGCCTTGTCTTAGCATACATTATAAAATAAGTGTACTCTACCCCTAAGTCATGTGCATATACCACTGAGGCTTCTTCAAAACCCATTTTCAAGACGATTTGCCTAGCTGCTTCTTTAGCCTCATCTCCATATGGCACTGGAAGTGTAAAGCTTAGCTGCATAACTCCATCGTTTAAAGTGTCACCATAAGGCATTACTTTTGTTAAATCCACCTTTTGAGCTTCAGTCATTACTTGTCACCTCCAAGCATCAATTCAATGAATGGGTTAAAGTAGCCAGAGTCTTTTTTGCAAACTCCATCTAATCCTTTCCCACCATCTCTCATTCTCTTAACTCCGCCAAATTTACCCTGTTCTATTGTTTGGAACAATCCTTCTTTTTCAATTTGAGCCAATAAATCACAAGCTTTATCCAATACTTCACTAGCTCTTTGCTGGATTCTTCCATTTTCTTTAAACTCTATTTCTTCACTTAAATGTCTTGCGTTGTTGAAGATGTATTTAGCATTTTCAATTGAAAGATATCTATCATGCAAATGAGGTGTGTGTATTGCTTCAGTTAACATCCCAAGTAATTGTATACCTTGGTTAGTCATGATTGAAACCATGTTGAACATTGCATTTTGAACATGACCTTTAAAGATATTTCCTGTCATGAATTTAGTAGGTGGCATGTATTTTAATGGTGCATTAGGGAAAATCTCTCTTGCCATTTCAGCTTGTGCTAATTCAAGTAAAAATCCATCCTCTAGTGAAGGATCCATTTCAAATGCATGACCTAATCCCATTTGTTCTTCTTTTAAACCTGCTTTTAAAGCGAATTGTTCATTGATAAATTGGGATGCCAATACCGTATGAGCGGCTTCTACTGCATCATCTGTTGTTAGGTAATTGTCTTCTCCTGTGTTTATTATTATGCCAGCAAACCCATTGATTACCCTTGAGAAAAATTGATCTATTAGAGTTCTTTGCATATTTATATCTCTAAATAGTATTCCATATAGTGCATCATTTAGCATCATATCAAGTCTTTCTACTGCACCCATAGCTGCTATTTCTGGCATGCAAAGTCCTGAGCAGTAGTTAGTAAGCCTAATGTATCTGCCTATTTCTTCGCCAACTTCGTCTAATGCTCTTCTCATGAGCCTGAAGTTTTCTTGAGTTGCATATGTGCCTCCAAATCCTTCTGTTGTAGCTCCATATGGTACATAATCAAGCAATGACTGCCCTGTGGTTCTTATTACGGCGATTACATCTGCGCCTTGTTTTGCGGCTGCTTTAGCTTGAATGATGTCTTCATAAATATTACCTGTAGCTACTATTACATATAGGTATGGTTTTGGCCCTTCGCCGAGCGTATTTAGGAAGTGCTCCCTTGTCTTTCTTACATTTTTAATTTTTTCAACAGATTCTTTAGCGATCTTATATATTTCTTCTTTTATCTTTCCTTCATCTTTTGCAGGAAGTCTTGTAATGTCTAATTCTCCTTTGGAAATCTTTTCTGCTATTTCTTGGGGAGTTATTTGTAAATTAGCAATTGCATTTCCCATCCAGTAGGCTGCTCCTCTTTGGAGTCCTCCTCCTTCTTTGATATTGTCTACTACAACATTTGGCAATGGCTTTCCTATCTCATCTACTCCATCTACTCCAAGCAATCTCACTACTGTTCTTTCAGTTGCCACAGTAGTATGCTGATCTATGAACTTTTGAACTTCATCTGCTATGTTTTTAGCAGATTGTCTTGATTTATTAATCTTTTCTACATCAAGATTTAGTTTTCCCACTTTAACACTCCTTTCACGTACTTCGCTTTAAATTTTTCTCAGCTAAAGAAATTATCTCATCATCTAAGCCCATTATACGAGCTATATTTAATGCATCTTTTGGTATAGGGGTGTCTTTGTCCACTTTTCTTAGCCTATAATCCATGTATTTATTTATGATTTCGAAACCTTCTTCTGTACTAATTTCCTCTTTTAATTTTTTTATGTCTAAATTTGACAGTCCAACAACTTGTAAATGGACTACATCTTCTAAATCTGCTACGTTGTCATAATGCGTAGTTAAAATTGTTATCGCCTGTTTGTCTTTTAAATACTCAACTATGGCTTTAGATATGGCATAGCCTTCTTCTGGGTTTGTTCCTCTTGCCAATTCATCAATTAGTATTAGTCCTCTTTCGTCGGCTCTTGTTATTGCCTCTTTTACTACTTTTACTTCTCCACCAAAAGTAGATAAGCCGCTATCTGTTGATTGCATATCGCCAATAGATGACTTTATGTATTCGCTAAGTCCTAGAGTCATCTTTTTTGCTGTTACAAACAACCCATATTGAGCCATAGCAGAAAGCAGCCCAACAAGTTTTAAAGTGATGGTTTTTCCTCCCATGTTCGCACCTGTGATGCAAGTTACACCTTTTTTTAAGGAAATTGAAATCGGTGTGAATTTCAAGTTCTTTTTTAAAAGCATTTCCGCAACTTTGGGGTGAATCCCATCTTCTATTTCAATTATATGTTCCTTCACTATTTCAGGTTTTACACAATTGTAGTCAACAGCAAATTTAGCTTTTGCTATCAATAGATCCAATTTCCCTATGCTTGAGATATTTTTATAAATTTCCTTTTGATGTTTTTTGATTTCTTTTGTGAGGATTTCTCTAATCCTCATCTCCTCTAATTCTTCTTTTTTCCTAAGTAAATTTAAGTCCTTTTCTAATTCGTCTATCGTATCAGAAGCTTTTATGCTGAATTTAACATTTAAATAAGTTTCCGATACATAGTTTAGTTGAGGAGATTCTTTTATTCTATCTAGTACTTCTTTTTTGTCTTTAGAGATAATAACAGTATTGTCAGGTCTTACATCTACTTCTAATTCCTCTTTAATCTTATCTCTGATAGATTTTTGCTCTTTTTTTAATAGTTTATCTATCTCCCTTTTTTTATATCTGATTTTTCCAAGTTCTTCAGAGTATGAATCATATATATAAAAAGATGAGATTTTTGTATTTTCTGGGTCTAATAGTTTTTCCAGTGGCTCGATAGGTTTTATTTTAGTTTCAGCATATACAGGTATGTTGTTTTCATCTATGAATTCACTTAACTCTCTCAAGAAAAACAGCATTGATTTAATCTCAAAAAACTCAACATCATTTAATATAAAGCCGTCATTAGCTCTTTTAATGGATTGCCTCAAATCTTTAAAATGACTTAAAATATTGTTAAATCCACTTCTGATAGATGTGTTTTTAATATGAGGTATAAAAGACTCGAGCATCAAAAACTGCTGGGAAAGAGCTTCCTCTTCCCCAGGTTTATAGCAATGCATTCTAGATTTAAAAATATTTCCATAGGGAGTTATACAGTCTATTTTGTCATAAACATACTGAAAATCCAATGCATCAATTGTCTTTTGATCCATAAACATAGTTTAACCCCCGATCATAATATCTATAACTGGAATGTCTTTTATATAGCTTTTCATTTTTTTTAGCAGTTCTTCTGGTTCAAAGTAATAGCCATATGGAGAGTAAGGATTTACCGTTACTCCAATTAAATTGATCGGGTAAACTACTTCTAGCTTTAAACCCATTCTAAGAAAATGTAAATAATCCTTGGGGGGGATAAATATTTTAGTTCCATCTGATACTGCAATGGTCAAATTCTTATAATGGTGTGTCGAGCTTAGTAGTTCACTTATGGTCGATTTAACTAGAGAACCTGGTATCAAAAGGTATCTTGAATTTTCCTTTATGTGCTCTGATATTTCACGTCCCATCCCCAGAGCTGTTTTATACTTCAACCTTTCGATTTTAAAATCCTCATCTACTATTGCTATTGTACTTTCTTCCAAAAGACTCTTTAAAATATTTTCATATTTATTTTCTACTTTTTTAAGTCTTAATAGGCTAATAGTATGAAGTGTTTCTTCCACCACTCTGTTTAAATCTCTTGATATGGCAGCTCCAGTTGCTAGTATCGTAGCATCTGATATAGCAGGAGCTGCTTGAGATTTTCTGTCAAGGCTACCATCTATGATTACAAATTTAGCTCCTAAATTTAACATGTCCTCTGAAACTTTTTTCATTTCCTTTAGAGTCTGTGGTCCTGCTAGTTGAATGTACCCAGCAGATCTTACTTTTCCAATGACTACTTCTCCTAATGGCGTTCGATAGTTTGTAGTCATCATTATCTCCACATTTGCATCACTTAAGAGTAGAAGACTTTGAGCAGTCGCAACATAGGTGTTTTCAGATACCCAAATCTTTGGTTTTTCAGTTTCTGTGACTATGTCCAAACTTTCTCCGTCTCTGCCAATTGAGCTTATCCCTATTGGTATGTCTTCTTCGTAAGCTTCAGATATTATCTCGTTTAGAGTGGTAGTCTTTCCAGCATTTTTGCTCATTCCAATTATTGATATTATCTTGTATTGTTCTTTAATTAAATCTAATAGTTGCATGACTATTTGTTGTGTTTCTTACTTCTTTCATGTCTTTCTAAATAGCTTGGCTCGAGATTTTTTACTTCATTGCCTTCAAGAAGTCCAGCTACTCCAGTGGATTTAGATTCTTTTTTGCCTTGGCATACATCGCAGTGGCATTCTTCTTCAAGGTGATTTGGCTCAACATAAGTTGTGATTACTCCTTCGTAGTTTCTTAAAACTACTTTAGTTGGAGATTGAGAAATCAAGTATTGTGGCATTACTGGAATCTTTCCTCCTCCTCCAGGAGCATCAACTACAAATGTTGGTACAGCATAACCTGATGTATGTCCTCTTAAAGCTTCAATGATTTCGATTCCCTTTGATACTTTGGTTCTGAAGTGTTCAATTCCCATTGATAAATCACATTGATAAATGTAATAAGGTCTAACTCTCATCTTAACGAGCCCATGAACTAAGTCTTTCATGATATGTGGGCAGTCGTTTACACCTCTTAAAAGTACTGATTGGTTCCCTAAAGGTATGCCTGCATCTGCTAATTTTCTACAAGCTTCCATTGATTCAGGTGTAATCTCTTTTGGATGATTAAAGTGTGTATTTAACCATATTGGATGATATTTCTTCAACATGTTCACTAAATCATCAGTAATTCTTTGTGGCATAACAACTGGAACTCTACTACCAATTCTGATTATCTCAACATGAGGTATTTCTCTCAATTTGCTGATGATGTATTCAAGTCTATCATCTCCAATTAATAGTGCATCTCCACCTGATAACAATACATCTCTAACTTGTGGTGTATTTCTGATGTATTCAATGCTAGCATCTATTCTTTCCATTGAAGCTGGAGAGTCCTTTTGTCCTGCAAATCTTCTCCTTGTACAATGCCTGCAATACATTGAGCATTGGTCTGTTATTAGGAACAATACTCTGTCTGGATATCTATGTGTAAGCCCAGGAACTGGTGAATCAGCATCTTCATGAAGAGGATCTTCCATGTCTGCGCCTGATATGTGAGTTTCTGCTATTGTTGGCACAGCTTGCATTCTAACAGGACAATGTGGATCATCTGGATCCATTAATGATGCATAGTATGGAGTGATACCCATTCTGAATTTTTTAAGTACTTCATTTATGTCTTGTTTTTCTTGTTCAGTCAAATTTATGATTTGACTTAAAGTTTCAACATCAGAAACTCTATTTCTTACTTGCCATTTCCAGTCATTCCATTCATTTTCTGTTACATCTTTCCACAACGGAATCTCGTTGTATTTTCTCATTTTAATACCTCCAAATATTTTTACTAAGCATAAAGCTCTGTGAATATTTTTCTTAAGGTTTCTGATTCTCTCATTAAGTTAAGTGCTATTTCAGCATGTCCTTTAGTGTATCCGTTTCCAATGATCATAGTAACGTCTTTACCTACTCCTTCAGCTCCTAAAGCAGCTTTTGTAAAGCTTGTTGCCATTGAGAAGAAATATACTAACCCCTCATCTTTAGTTGCAAGGATTGATGACATTTCAGTGTTTGGAATGTTTACAGTATTTATTACTATGTCTGCCATTTCCCCATTTGTTGCTTCTGCAACTTTTTCCATGATTTCTACTGCATCTTGTGCATTAGCCTTGATGTATACATCAGCTAAATTTGCTTGTTTTACCCTGTTTATAGTTTCATCTCTACTGCCTATGCAGATAACTTTTCCAGTAACTCCTGCTCTTTTCTTTGCTTCATATAAGCAGAGCATTCCTGATTTACCTGTTCCGCCTAATACTACTACCGTATCTCCAGGTTTAACTAATTTTGCAGTTTGTGCTGGTGCTCCAGCAACGTCTAAAACTGAAAGTGCTAGATTTTCTGGTATGTCCTCTGGTAATTTTGCGTATATTCCTGATTCAAATAATATTGCTTTGCCTTTGATGTCAACTTGATCTATGTCTTTTCTCACTTCAAGTATTTCGTCTATCCTAAGAGGAGTAAGCGATAAAGAAACTAAAGTTGCGATTTTATCTCCTACTTTTAAATCGGTCTTACCTTCTAAAGCTGGTCCAATTTGTTCAACAGTACCAATTAACATTCCACCTGACCCTGTAACTGGATTTTGATGTTTCCCTCTCTCAGCAACTATACTCATCATGATTTTTTTGATTTCTTCGACATCACCTTTTGCTTGCTCTTCTATTTGAGTAAAGCTAGCTGAGTCAACATTTAAAGTTTTTACATCGATAAGTATCTCATTGTCATAAATTTCCATAGTATTGTCAATCTTTAATGCTGGTTGTGGTAGTACACCTTTTGGCTCAATAACTCTGTGTACTCCATATGGGCTTCCTTTTTTCATTGGCATCTCCTCCTCATATTTTTTTACACTATTATTTAATGCAATTTTCATGCCAATAAATCTTTGTTAAAAAAATAGCTATTTTGCTCACTTCGTATTTTAATAAATCAGGAAAAGGTTTTTATTGCCGAATTTTAGGCATTACGTATAAAAAAAAGAGCCTCAAAGGCTCATCTCAACTCAATGTTATACTTTTGGATTTTGTATTGTAGGGTTTGTCTTGGTATATTTAACGCTTCACTTGCTTTGGATATATTTCCATCTGTCGCTTGCAATGCTTCTAATATCAAATTTCTTTCTGTTTCACTTAGAACTTGGTTTAAATCCAATTCAAACTTTCTCTTATTCTTTTTGTTAGCAATCCTTTTCATCTTTTCAGGTAGGTGTTCTATATCTATTATATCTACATCGTAGATGCTCATGACTCCTTCAATGAGGTGTTCTAATTCACGCACATTGCCTTCCCAATCATAGCTTTTCAACAGATCTAAAGCCTTTTTAGATATGCCTTTAGTTTCCTTGTTTAAAAGCATATTGTACTTTTCTATAAAATGATTGGTTAGCGTTTCTATGTCATCTTTTCTTTCTCTTAGTGGCGGTATCTCTAAAGTGATTACATTTAGTCTATAAAAGAGGTCTTTTCTTAGCATCTTCTTTTCTATGGCTTCCTCAGGCTGAATATTTAGTGCTGTGATTATCCTAACATCTACATTTTTAACTTTTGTATCTCCAACTCTTCTTACATTGCCATCTTGAAGCACTCTCAAAAGTTTGGGTTGAAGTTCAAGGGGCATGGAATTTATTTCATCTAGGAACAATGTCCCGCCATTAGCTAATTCAAATAGTCCAGGTCTGTCCTCAGCACCCGTAAACCCACCCTTTGATGTTCCAAATAGTATTCCTTCCAAGAGGTTTGAAGGTAAAGCTGCACAGTTTTGAGCTATGAAAGGTCCATGTCTTCTCTTGCTCCCACTGTGAATAGAATGAACAAAGAGTTCCTTTCCAGTTCCAGTTTCTCCTGATATCATCACAGGTACGTCAGATTCAGAAGCTTTTTTAGCTAAAGCTTTTAACTTCAATATCTCTTTGTTGTTGCCTACAATATCATAAAACGTGTATTTTGCGTATTCATTGGTTGGGCTAATTTTATCGTTTTTCTTAAACAGTTGACTCTGCAAGTCTACCACTTTTTCTGAGAGTTCTCTAACTTGGGTTATATCTCTTGAAATCTCTATCGCTCCCAGTATTTTACCCTTGCTCTTAATTGGGATAGTCGAATTTATTGTAGTTATCTTCTCCCCCTTATAGTTTACAAAAGTTTGCTCTTTTCTGAGTATTGGTTCCCCAGTCCTAATCGCAGTAAGTAAAGTACTCGTTTCTTCATCTAGCGAAGGGTATATCTCTAATAAGTGCTTGCCAATGGCTTTTTTTAGTTCTACTCCGTCAATCATCTGAGCAAAAGCGTTGTAATATATGCTCTTACCAGAGGCATCTATGATGTGTATCCCTTCCTCTAAATAATCTAATACTTCAAAAATATTTTCCCTTAAAAACGTATCTTTCATAATATCCCTCCGTGCCGAATTTTAGGCATTTACCGCCGAATATTAGGCAGGTATTGCCTGCCCAAATAGTTGCAATTGCTATTACTTTTATGAATTTATACCGTCAAAGTATGGAAGCAATATGGATAAATTTTCTCCATTTTTCCCTTTGTGTATTCTAATTTTTCAACATCTTCGTATATAGCAAATACGCTCGCTCCACTTCCGCTCATCAAAGCCCCTATCGCTCCATTTTTAAGCATGTAATCTTTGATATCCCTGATAATCGGAAATTCCTTAAATACTACTTCTTCCATCTTGTTTTCTAACTTATTAGCTACACTAAATAAATCATCTGCCTCTATTGCTTTGATAAGTCCCTCTATGTCAATTCTTTTGTTATCGATCTTTATTTTGCTGTAAACATATGGTGTTGAAATCTCAAATCCCGGGTTTACAAGCAGTATGTGTTTATTTTTAAATGGTTTAACCTCTTTTAATTTTTCGCCTTTGCCTTCTGCTAGTTTTGTACCACCAACTAAGCAAAAAGCAACGTCTGAACCTAGTTCTTCTCCTATTTGCATGAGCTTTTCTATGGGTAAGTCTAGCTTCCAAATCTCATTTAGCATGAGTAAAGTAGCAGCTGCATTGGTACTTCCTCCAGCGAGTCCTGCAGAAAGAGGTATGTTTTTGATTATTTCTACTTCTACCCCTACATTTGTGTTAGCTATCTGAGCCATCTTTTCGTATGCTTTATAGACTAAATTGGATTTATCGACTGGCAAATTTTTATTGTTAGTGTGTAATTTAAATCCAGTTTTGATTTCTTTAAATATCAATTTATCGCAAAGTGATATCTCTTGCATTATCGATCGAATTTCATGATACCCATCTTCTCTTTTTTTCAATACATCAAGTGCAAGGTTAACTTTTGCGTGTGCATCTATCTCGTAAACCACTGTATCTCTCCTCGCATTGTTTTATATAATTATATCATATATTTTTATTTTTTAAAATGAAAAAGGGCCTGCTTTGAACAGGTCCTTATACTATATTTATGTCATTGAAACATTTTTAATCTTCTAAAATTGTGATTTCCACAGTAGATGTTAGCACATCAGAATAAGTGTAACTTACCATTCTGGTGTTGTCATAGTCATTATTGATTCTCACTACGAAAAGACTTGGATATGCAGATTCTAGTATTCCCTCTCTGATAGTTGTCTTCTTTCTACCTTTGTTTGCTTTAAGCCTTACTTTTTTCCCAATGCATTCCTCTAAATCTTCTCTGATTTTAGTTATACTATCCATACCTATCAAAACCACCTTCCAAAAAAATCTCCCTTAAATGGGGCAGAAGGAGTGTAGGGACACTCATCATAGGTATAGTATAACATGAAAATATAAAAATGTCAAACGTTTAATATTATACTATTTATACCCTGATGTTGTCAACAATAACCGTTGCTTATTTTGTTAAGAATTGTTAATAATTTAAATGTGCAAAATCAATTTTGCGAAGTAGAAGTATATTGTCAAACTTGTTGCATCAGCGATTGTTGTGATAAGTGGTCCAGCCATAATTGCTGGGTCAATTTTAAATTTCTTTGCTACTAAAGGCAATGTACCCCCTAATAGTTTTGAAATCACTATCGTCACAATCAGGGTTAATGAAACTAAAAGCGCTATATTAAAGTCAATTTTTACTAAATAATACAGTCTCAGGAAATTTACAAAAGCAAGAACAATGCCCACAACTATAGAAATCCTGAATTCTTTCCATAAGACTTTTAGAAAATCTCCCATCTCGATTTCACCTGTTGCCAGCCCTCTTATTACCAATGTAGATGATTGGCTCCCAGAATTACCAGCGGTATCCATAAGCATTGGGATAAATGAATTTAATACTATCATAGCTGTTAAGACTTCTTCTGCTCCACTTATTATACTTCCTGAAATGGTAGCTGATACCATTAAAATCAATAGCCAAAATATCCTGTGTCTTGCTAATTCAAACACACTTGACTCTAGATAAGCTTCGTCAGATGGTGCCATAGCTGCCATCTTTTGAAAGTCTTCAGTTGCTTCCTGCTCCATTACATCCATTATATCATCTACAGTTATAATCCCTGTGAGTCTATTTTCATTGTCAACTACCGGAAGTGCTAAAAATCCATATTTTCTAAATATATTGGCAACTGTCTCTTGATCGTCATGAGTGTTTACATAAATGACATCTCTTTCCATGATGTCCTCAATTATTTGATCTAGATCAGATGTAACCAGTTTTCTAAGGGAAATTATGCCTTCTAGCTTTCTATTTTCATCGGTTACATAGCATGTGTAAACCGTTTCTTTAGTAAGTCCTGTCTCTTTTATATGCTGTAAGGCTTCTTTTACCGTCATCTTTTTCTTTAAATCCACATATTCAATAGTCATTATGCTTCCCGCAGAATCTTCGGGATATTTCAAAAATTGATTTATCAAGTCTCTCTCATCTTTGTTGGACTGTAGAAGTATCTTATTTACTACATTTGCTGGCATCTCTTCTAAAAGGTCTATCATGTCGTCAAAGTACAATTCTTCTACGATGTATTTGAGTTCCTTGTCTGTTATGACATTGATAATTTCTTTTTGCCTTTCTATAGTTAGATGTGCAAATACATCAACAGCTAGGCCTTTAGGAAGCATTCTAAAAAGTAAAACCGCAGTCTGAGCTTCAATTTCATTTAAAATATCGGCTAGATCTACTTCATTCATATCTTTGAGAATTTCTTTTAGCTCTACGTATTTCTTACTCGCAACTAAGTCTAAAATCATCTCTAATTCTTTTTCTTTGTCCATAGTATTCCTCCTTATTCGAATTTTGAGGAACCACAGACAATGGCTGTGGTTCCAGTTATTAAGCTTTTACCTTCGGGCAGCGGACTAGAATCCACAGCCATCACTCCTTTCAAAATAAAATGCAACTATATTATAGCACAAAAAAAAGGTGGGGTACCCACCTTTTTTTGTTTAACAACTTGTTTGTTCTTTCAAACCATTTGGCAAAATACTAAAACCTCGTCTTAGCCAATTGTCACTATAGTCTATGGTGAATGAATCAAAATTTTCAAAAGCCAAATCCTCTATATAAAATTTAAATCCATCAGCCTCAACTTCTGTATCTTCTGCTTTTGGCTCGTCCAGAGCCATTCCAAAACTTGGACCACTTCAACCATAGCCTGCTAAAAAAATTCTCAATACTTTGTCTTTGTTTTTTCTACTTTCAAGGACTTTATTTAATTCCTCTTTAGCAGAATCTGTTAAAATAATTTCCATTTCATCACTCCTATACCCCTATATGGTATATTAATAATAAATCTTTATTTTTGTTTTGTCAAGTTATTTATACTCTTTTACCTGGAAGTACTGCATCTACTATGCCTAATACTAAAGCCCCAATGATAGCTCCAACTATAGTGATATTGTATCCATCAACAAAATATCTTGTTAGATATAAAACAACTGCTGTTACAACAAAACCTACTGCACCTGCCCCAAATGGAGAAGCATTAACTCCTACAATTTTTACAGTTAACCAGTTTAATATCCCAATTACTATAGCCGCAACTATTAAAGTCCCTATTCCAGATGTGCTAAACCCCGGTGTAAAAAATGCGGTTATCCCCAAGACTACAGCTGATACTATTATCTTAATAATTAAATCGAAAATACCTGTATTGTTTTTTGAATCGCTCATATTATCGCCTCCTAAGTATATTATTCCCATATATTGATTTTTGAAACAATTTCCATTTAAAAAAACACTAGCCAAAATTAAATTTATATGCTAGTATTATAGTATGAATTAAAGGGGGTTTTGTTTATGGAAATTAAAAAAGATATGCTAATTGGTGAAGTTATCAGGAAAAAACCTGAAGCAATAGAAATACTTCTAAGACATGGAATGGGCTGTATTGGTTGCCCTTCAAGCCAAATGGAAAGTCTTGAAGAAGCTGCTATGGTTCACGGACTAGATTTAAACAACTTAATGAAAGATTTGAATGCATAAAAATACGGGGTAGAATTTCTACCCCGTATTTTTATGCTCCTAAAAGAGAGTCTATTCTATCTTTGTCAAATCCTACGATTTCTTCCCCATCGATTATAACAACAGGTACTCCCATATGCCCCATTGACATAAGTTCTCTTCTAGCTTGATTATCAGTTGAAACATTTTTTTCAACATAGTCAACGCCTTTTTCTTTTAGATGATTTTTTACCATAGTACAATATGGGCATGTACTGCTTGTATATACTACAACATTTTTCATAATTATCTCCTCCAAAATATAATAAATACTTTTAACAATTATATTATACCCCTATGGGGTATACTTGTCAACACAGTCTTTTTTTACCCTGAAATCCTAATTTCAAACTCATATCCAATAATTTAGTCAAATTTAAATATTCTTCTATTGATAAATCCTCTGCTCTTCTGTTTTCATCTATATCAGCTAAAGTCAAGAGTTCTCTTATATCATCTTTCTGTACATTTAAGTCTTCATAACTCGATAGCGCATTTATTATAGTTTTTCTTCTCTTTGAAAAAGCAGCTTTTACAATTTTAAAGAAAAGTTCTCGATTTACATCGTATTTTTTATTTAATTCCATCTTTACTACAGCGCTGTCGACTTTAGGTTTAGGCATAAAAACAGTGTTAGGAACTTTAAACTCAATTTTCGGTTCAGAGTAAAACCTAATGAAAATAGACAATGAACTGTAATCCTTTGACCCAGGTTTTGCAGTCATTCTGAGTGCTACTTCTTTTTGAACCATTACAGTTATTAAATCTATTGGAAGATCATTTTCAAATAGCATTTCTAATATGGGCGTAGTAACATAATACGGAAGATTAGCAACCACAGAGATCCTCTCTCCATCGAATTCTCTTTCAATTATTTCTTTCAAGTCGAGTTTTAAAACATCAGAAAAAATAACTTTTATGTTTTCAAAGCCAGATAGAGTTTCTTCTAGTATAGGCTTTAATCTCTCGTCCATCTCAACAGCAACTACTCTTTTGGCATTCAGTGCTAACTCTTCAGTGAGTGTACCTACACCCGGTCCTATTTCAAGTACATTTGTATTTTTATCTACTCCTGCTGCAATGCTTATTTTTCTTACTATATTCCCATCGATTAAAAAGTTTTGTCCTAGTGCTTTTGAAAAATTAAACCCATGTCGTTCTAAAATATCTTTTATCTGATTAGGTGAATAAAGCCTTTTAGTCTGCATCGTTATCTATCCTTTTTAAAGCGTCTATGAATTCTTCTTGTGTTATCCCAAAAGCATTTAATCTTAAAAGAAATGTCTTTGAATTTGCATAGCCAATTCCTAATGTGTTCCCAAGTTTTTCTCTTCTTTTCTTTGCATTTTTTCCGTTTGATAGATTGTTTGCTATCATATCCTTTACTGTAAACCTATCTTTTTTTTCAATCAATGTTGGTCTTACTTTTTTTATAGCTTCTATGATGTCATCTTTATTAGCATTTTCTATACCGATATCTCCATCTTTTAAAGCTTTTTCTTGAGATAAAAATGCATGTTTTGCATTTGGAAATAATTCTTTTAATTCTCGCCTTATCTTTTCCCCTTGATAGTCAGGATCCGTAAAGATTATTATCCCTTTTTCTCTGTCTATTTTCTTTAATATGTTGATGAACTTTTTACCATACGCAAAGCCATTTGTAGCAATGCATTCACATTCGATTGCAGATTTAACTTTCGCTATGTCATCTTTTCCTTCTACTACGATGACTTCTTTAATCATTTATATCACCAATTTTTATATCAAATAACTTTTTAGCATTTGCGCTAGTAATCTTTGCTATTTCTTCTAAGTCAACCTCTTTAATTTTAGCTATTTCTTCTGCTGTGTATTTAATGTATTTGGGTTCATTTCTCTTACCTCTAAAAGGTTCAGGTGCTAAATATGGGCAGTCTGTTTCTATGAGCAGGCTTTCTAATGGCACGTATTTAGCTACCTCTTTTGTGACCCTCGCATTTTTAAACGTGACAACTCCCCCAATTGCTATATAAAATCCGAGTTTGACATACTCTTTTGCAATTTCTACGCTGCTTGAAAAGCAATGCATGACACCCCTTAAATTTGAGCTTTTTTCAGACTTTATTATGTCTAAAGTGTCTTTTACTGCTTCTCTTGAGTGAA
Organism: Soehngenia longivitae; assembly: GCF_004684055.1. Lineage (GTDB taxonomy): Bacteria > Bacillota > Clostridia > Tissierellales > Tissierellaceae > Soehngenia > Soehngenia longivitae. The sequence continues at coordinate 148,598 of NZ_SRIB01000002.1, read as the reverse complement.
TGACTATTGGCAAATCAAGTTTTTTTGCCAATCTTATCTGTTCTATGAAATACTCTTTTTGAAGCTGCTTAGGAGAGTTTTCATAGTAATAGTCCAGACCTATTTCCCCAATAGCCACAGTTTTTTCGTGTCTAGCTAATTTCTCTATCTCATCTAGACCTACTCCTAGACCTACTCCAACAAGTTCACTGACCGAATGTGGATGAACCCCAACAACAGAGTATATGTTGTCATAGGTTTGAGCTAAGTTTAAAGTGCTTTTACTTGATGCTATATCTGCTCCGATATTTATTACTATGTCAATTTGATCTGTTTTTAAATTTTTTATTACTGTTTCTCTATCATCGTCAAATCTTTCATCGTCTAAATGTGCATGACTATCAATAAACATATTTCTTCTCCCTATTACGATATGCTCGCTCCATCTTCAATTTCTTCTAATGTTGAGAGCAAAGTTAAATTTCCTTTTTCATCTTCAGCTGCCAGTATCATTCCTTTTGATTCTATTCCTCTTAATTTAACTGGTTTTAAATTTGCTACGACTATCACTTTTTTACCTACTAGATCTTCAGGTTTATAATATTCTTTGATCCCTGAAACTACAGTTCTAGTCTCGTCACCAATCTTTAGAGTCAATACCAATAGTTTGTCAGCCTTTGGATGATTTGTACAATCTATTACTTTTGCGACCTTTAATTTTACTTTAGCAAAATCATCTATAGTTATAGTTTCTTCTTCGTTTTCTAGTATTTTTTCTTCTTTTTTTTCTTCTTTGATCTCTTTATTTTCTTCCATTTTTTTCTTCTCCTTTAAAGCTTTTCTTTTTTCTATTAAATCAGAGTTTGCTTTTTCAAGCTTTACTAATTCTTTTTCAATGTCTAATCTTGGAAACATTATCTGTTGTTTATTTATTTTTAAACCAGATTCTAGTTTCCCCCAAACGCTCGCATCTTCCCATACTAAGCTCTCTATTACTCCAAGTTGATTTAGGATTGTTTTCGAGGTATTTGTCATAAATGGATTTATGAGAATTGCAACAGTTCTTAAACTTTCAGCTAAATTGTATAGAACAGTGTCTAGCCTTTCTTTGTTGTTCTCCTTAGCTAATATCCATGGCATGGTTTCGTCTACGTATTTATTTGTCCTTCTTATGAGCTTCCATATTTCTTCAAGTGCATTCGAAAAATTAAATACTTCCATATATTCATCAACTTTTTTATACGTTTCTTTTGCCAAGTCTTTGAGTTCATTATCTATCCCATCTTCTAGTGATGGCTTTGGTATAAATGAATCATTGTATTTTTCTATCATCGCGATGGTTCTGCTGACGAGATTTCCTAAATCATTTGCCAGATCTGAATTGAGCCTTTGCAAAAATTTCTCCCTAGAAAATGAACCATCTTGTCCAAATGAAAATTCTCTTAATAAAAAATATTTAAATGCATCTACTCCATAAAGCTCTATGATTGGTTCAGGATAGATGACATTGCCCTTTGATTTTGACATCTTGTCATCATCAAACAAAATCCAACCGTGTCCAAATACTTTTTTAGGCAATGGCAAATCCAATGCCATCAGCAATGCTGGCCAAATTATGGTGTGAAATCTCACTATTTCTTTTCCAACAAGGTGAACATCAGCAGGCCAGAATTTTTTAAAGTTCTCATCGTTGTCAGTTCCATACCCTAAAGCTGTGATATAACAAGATAATGCATCTATCCATACGTATATTACATGCTTTTCGTCAAATGGTACTTTTATACCCCAGTCAAATGTGCTTCGAGATACGCTTAAGTCTTCGAGCCCATCTTTTAGAAAATTATTTATCATCTCATTTTTCCTAGATTCAGGCTGAATAAAATCTGGGTTTTCCTCATAGAGTTTCAAAAGTCTATCTCTGTATTTTGAAAGTCTGAAAAAGTAAGTTTCTTCTCTTTCTATATGAGTTTCTCTCCCACAATCAGGGCATTTATTTCCGTCTACTAATTGACTCTTTGACCAAAAGGACTCACATGGAGTGCAATAATAACCTTCATAGAAGGATTTATATATTTCATCTTTTTCGTATAATTTTGTAAATATTTTCTGCACGCTCTTTTCATGATCTGGATCAGTAGATCTTCTAAAGGAATCATAATCAATCTCAAGTAATTCCCAAAGTTTTTTTATGTCTTTTACTATGCCATCTACGTATTCCTTCGGACTGACTTCATTTTCTTTGGCTTTTTCTTGTATCTTTTGTCCGTGTTCATCAGTTCCTGTCGTAAAAAATACTTCATAACCTTTTAATTTTTTGTATTTCTTTATAGTATCTGCAGCAATAGTTGTATAAGTATGCCCTATATGAAGATTGTCGCTTGGATAATAAATCGGTGTAGTGAGATAATATTTATTCATTTCCATCTCCCTTTCTTAGCCTTAATAAAAAAACCTTCAATCTCAATAGAGACGAAGGATTCGCCATCGTATTAATATCTATAATTATAGCCAATTTATGAGCTTTGTCAAGATAATGAACAGTCTTATTCTTTAGAATATTACGTCTATTTCCTCAAAAATTTGACAAGTTTTGAATAATCGTTTAGAATACTAAAATAGTCTAAAAAAGTTACAAAAGGGTTACAAATTTTAATCTTTTTGTAAAAAAATAAAGGAGGAAAATATGGACAGATTGAAAACTGATTCTTTCAGTAAAATCACCGTCCTCGTACTCTTAGCTATAGCAATGTTTCTGTCTTTGGGAATGACATTTTTGCAAAGAAGTGATGTCACTCTAAATGTAGATGGTGAAGTTAGAACTTTATCCACTTACTCACAGACAGTAAAAGAGTTAATTGATGAAGAGGGAATTGTTGTTGAAGAAGGTGCTTATGTAAGTCCTTCACTAGACACAGAGCTTGAAAACAACTTAGAGATTATCATAAAAAATCCAAAGGATTATACAATTAGAGTAGATGGTAAGAGCATAAAAATAACGACCATTGAAACAATCACTAAAGACATCTTAAGAGAGGCTAATATAACTTTAAATCCGCAGGATGAAACCGATCCTGCACTAAATTCTATTGTTAAAGACAATGGAAATATCAACGTTTACAGAATAGAAGAGAAAATAATAACTACAGATACAAAATTACCTTTTGAAAAACAAGTTATCTCTAATTCTAAAATGGAGATGGGAGCCTTAAAAACACTTCAAAAGGGAAAAGAAGGTTTGAAGAGAACTCAAGTAAAGGAAAAATACGTAGATGGTATCCTCGTATCTAGTGTAATCATCAGTGACAAGATCATCGAAGAACCAGTGACTCAAGTCGTTGAAAAGGGTACAAAAAATGTCATTGCTACATCACGTGGCAGTACAAGATTTAAAAAGTCAATTGTTATGACTGCCACAGCATATGATAATTCATATGCAAGTACAGGAAAATATCCTGGTCAAGCCGGTTACGGTTTAACTGCTTCAGGCACTTATGCTCGTCCTGGAACAGTTGCTGTAGATCCAAGAGTAATCCCTCTAGGCACAAGGCTCTACATAGAGTCACTCGATGGATCGAAAGATTATGGATTTGCTATAGCTGAAGATGTAGGAGGAGCCATTAAAGGCAATAAGATAGATTTATTCTTTGAAACATCTTGGGAAGTTAAAAATTTTGGTAGAAGACAAGTAAAAGTTTATATTTTAGAGTAAAAAGTTCGGGATTTCTCCCGAGCTTTTTATTTAATTACATTTACTTTGTATACATATGTTGATATTCCTAGTGTTTGAACTCCATGAGGATGATTTAGTTTTGTTTTGTTTCTGACAATTCCATTTTCATCAAAGATTAAATCAACTGTCATATCTATAAATTCGTCTTTGTATTTTTCAATAATATGCTTTTTTAAAATTTGATAAGTGAGCAGACATGGGTTTAAGTTGCCATTGTGTACTACCAATATATAGTTTTGATCTTCTCTTATGGTGTAAGCAACTGTAGGACAGTACTCTACATGATCAAAAAACTTCAAGTTTTTTCTTATCTCCTCTGCATCATCTAATCTAAAAGCTATATGAGATTTTCTAAATTCAATTAAATCTTTTATATAATTAAATACGTCTATGTTCTTTACTTTAAGTGACCAGTCTATTGCATTGATGCTCAAGGGAGCATTGTAAGTGTTGTGATGCCCATTTTTACTTCTCAAAAATTCGTTTCCTTCGTGTATAAAAGGTATCCCTTGAGATAAAAAAAGTATGGAATGAATAAATTTGTTGTAGGTTTTTATCTCTTCTTCAGTCTTTTGCGGGAATACTTTTAAAAGTTTATCTTGTAAAATCAAGTTGTCATGAGAGTTTACATAGTTAATAGTTTCGCGAGCTTTTTGAGTAAAGCCTATTCGAGATGGGTCATAAAATATGTTTCCAGCAATACCTGTTTCTACATTTCTTTTTTCATCTAAATTTCCTTGTGCAAATCCCAGTAAATAACCGTCATTATCTCCCTTTATAGCATTTCTAAAATTGTCATTAAACAATGCGAAAGCTTTCCTTGACTGAGTTCCTTTAGATGTCGTCTTGTTTGATGGCAATGGAGTTCTATCAGCCATCCAAGGCTCACCGTAAATCAAAATGTCTGGTTTTAGTTTTCTCAACTCCTCTACTGCCATTTCAATAGTGTCAATGTCAATTAAAGCCATTAAATCGAATCTAAAGCCATCCACCCTAAACTCTTTTACCCAGTATTTTAGGCTGTCAATGATGAATTTCCTAGCCATAGGCTTTTGTGAATCAAATTCATTCCCACAACCTGATCCATTTGAAAAACTGCCATCAGGCCACTGCCTAAAATAATAGTTAGTAGCCAATACATTAAAATTTGAAGTCTTTCCCCTAAAAGTGTGATTGTATACTACATCTAAAACAACTTTAATCCCTTTTTTATGAAAAGCCATGACGGTTTCTTTCAATTCATAAATCCTTTTTTTAGGATCATCTGGATGAAGGGTAATACTCCCTTCCACTGTATTGTACAATTCAGGGTCATAGCCCCAATTGTAGTTATCATCATCAAATACAAAATCTCTTTCTTCTCTTACTGTGAGATAATCATATACAGGCATTAAATGGACATGGGTTATCCCAAGTTCTGCTAGATGGTCTAAGCCAGTTTTATAGCCATTGTAATTTGTGTTTTCCTCGGTCATCCCGTACAATGAGGCTTTGTGTTTTACATTTGAAGTTTCATGTGTGGTGAAATCTTTAACATGAAGTTCGTATATTATTGAATCCGTTGGTTTTGTTAACGGTGGTTCTTTGTGCTCTAAAAAACCTTCTGGATTTGTCTTTGATAAATCTATTACACATGATCTATTTGAATTAACACTTGAGGCAATCGAATAGGGATCAGTTACTTCAAATTCATTTTCGACAATATATGTGTAATAGTATCCATCTAAATCTCCTGAAACTTCGGTTTCAAAAACTCCGTCAAAATCTTTAATCATGCTGTAGTCGCTACTCTCTAAACTAAGTGCATCTTTAAAAAGTCTTAGTTTTATATTGTTTTTATCTGGAGCAAATACTCTAAAAATAGTGCTATCAGTGGTGTATATTGCTCCTAATTCTTTATTAGAAATCATTTCCAAACTGTGTTACTCCTTCCATGTTTAAAATATATCATCGAATTGGCTTTTTACTACTGCGTCCGAGGAATATTCTTTAATTAAAGCAATACTAGAAATTGTCTTAGAATACCATTTCCTTTTGTTCAAGAAATGATGATCGATTTCTTGCCTTGTTGATCTGTAATCTTCAAAGTCTTTTAAAACTAAATTTATATCGTTAAATTTAATCAATAAATCAAACAACTCTTTAAATTCGTCTGGTTTAAAAAGCCCATAAGCACCATTTAAAGTATCTATGCTCTTTCTTAAAGCGATGTTTTTATAGTAATATTCTTGAGAATTGTAGCTTCTATTCTCATATATTTCTTGCACTTCTCTTTCTTCAGTTCCAAAAATATAGATGATGTTTTTTGTTGAATCTAAAAAGTCTAAATTGTATTTGTTTTTTGAGCCAATTGCGAGGCTTCCATTGATCATACTTATGAGTTTAAAGGCGTTTACTTTCTCTTTAGTAGGCGTCGCAAGGGACTGCACTAAATCAATTCCTGTGTATAAAGTGCCAATGCTTTTCAATGCATAATCATCTAAGAAAAACAACTTCAACTTATCCTTAATTGTCAAATCCTTGTTGATTTTTAGTGATAATTTATATATTAGTTTTATAATAAGTTTCCCGACGACATCATTGGAGTCTGCTTTTCCTGCAATAAAGAACACTTTTGGTATAGTGTCTATATTTGGATTGTCTATTAGCCTCAAATATTCATTTATTATATAAATAGTTTCTAGTAATTGCCTGTTTTTTTCATCAATTTGAATGATATGAGCATCAAACAATGCATAAGGGTTAATCTTGATCCGATAATAATCAAATATTTTTTGCGATAATTTAAATTTATGATTTTGCTTTATTTTCCCGATTTCTTCAATAAAATCAGGTTCATCAACAAAATCCAAGATTGACTCTATTTTATTGATGTCTTTAGATAAATCCCCTTTTATTGACTCATTTATGAATTCAAAAAGTTCTGGGTTGGCGAATTGCAAATATTTTCTGTGAGATATAGCAATTATAGGGTTTATAGTATCTATCTTGGTGTTTGTGGCTTTTGCTAAATTTATGAGCCTTACCTCTCCGTCCCAGAGAATTGATTCTTTTTTTATCTCTCCATTGGGGTTATTGGTGGTGATTTTTTTAATGTACCTGTGATGAATTTCATCTAAAATCATCCAGACTCTGGGAAGTACTTTCATCAATAAATTTCCCTCTGCTTGCAAATAATCTTCTTTTAATTTGATGTAAGTGAAAGTATTTTGAGTTATCTCCCAAGCTTCATCCCACTCTAAGTTGTACTCATCTAATAATATCCTCATAAATTCTGGTAGAGCTATCAATAAATTTGAATCTGCTAACAATACCCTAAATTTTGATGAAAAATCGCCAATGTATTCATTTGTGGTCAAATATTCCCTTATAGCATCTTTTAAACTAGATGATACTAAAATATACCTTTGAATTAGCTTTTCTTCTCTATCTGATTGTGTAGTCGATTTAGGCAATAGCCTATTTGTATGATTCAAGTCATCAAATAGTCTTATCTTTAAGTAAAATTCACTGTCTTTAGATATATATGGCAAATCATAACTCCTGATATTTAATTTGCTTGTGTTTAGTTGATTAAATCGGTATTTCCCATCTTGAAACTTGGTTTCCACCTGCCCGTAGATGTCGACTGAGTATTTGTATTCTTTCTTATAAAGCCAATTCTTCCCCCTGCTCCACCAATCGTCTATCTCTTCGTGTTGTCCATTTTCGTCTACGAGCTGCTTAAAGTATCCATCTCTGTAAAGCAGTCCATAACCTATGCAATTTATTTTTAAGTTAGCAAAGCTATCCATCAATGAATCTGTGTATATTCCCATGTAGCTTTTCCCTAATTCTATGCTTTTATCTTCCTCTAATAGGGATTTGAGGTTTATAATTTCTTTAGATAATGCGTTTTGAATGTCACTTGAAACATTCATGTAGTTGATGTGCTTAAATAATAAATCTCCAGGAAAATACTCTAAGGATAGAAAGATATTGGTCTTTTTATCTATCATTTTCTTTTGAGTATCGTAGATGTTTTTACCTATTGTCTGCCTTAGATAATAGCATGTTGCTCTGTATATTTCAGCAATTGAAGCTTCTTCAATCATCGTTGCTTGGTGCTGATAGAGTATGTCTTGTATATCATTTCTTATAGTGTTTAAATCCTTTTGCATCCATTCACCTTCTATTTTTTTAGAAGAGATTCGAACAATTTGATGTACTCAATCGACGAATTCTCCCAATCATGTTTAGCAGTCATTGCTTGTACGACTAAGTTGTTCCAGTTTTCTTTATCTTTATATAAACTGATTGCTTCTTTTACTGAAAATAAAAGCTCATGAGCATTGTAATTTGCAAAACTGAATCCAGTTCCTTCTCCAGTGTATTTATTGTAAGGAATTACTGTGTCTTTTAGCCCGCCAGTTTCTCTTACTACAGGGATTGTCCCATATCTCATGGCTATTAGCTGTGATATGCCACAAGGCTCAAATAGAGATGGCATGAGAAAAATATCTGAACCTGCATATACTAAGTGAGATTCTCTCTGATTAAAATATATGTGTGCACTCAATTTTTTCTCGTATTTCCAAGCATACATTTTAAACATGTCTTCGTATTCTCTTTCTCCAGTTCCTAAAACTACAAACTGAACATCTTCTTTTAAAATTTCTTCTAATATATATCTAATTAGATCAAATCCTTTTGAACTTACCAATCTAGATACTATTGATATAAGAGGTATATTTTCGTCTTGAGGTAAATTATATAGCTTTTGCAATTCTAATTTATTTTTCTTCTTGTTTTCTAAATTGTTGATATTATAGTTAAAAGGAATATTTTTGTCAGTTTCAGGGTTATATATGTCATAGTCTATTCCATTTACTATGCCTACCAGTTTATGTTCGTGTTTTCTTATGATTCCTTGGAGATTTTCTCCATAAAAATCATATCTGATTTCTTCTGCATAAGTCTTTGATACAGTAGTCAGTGCATCAGAATAAACAATCCCTGCTTTCAAGAAATTTATTTTATCAAAGAACTCCACTCCATCCGTTGTAAAATACTCAAAACTTAATCCGGCTATTGAAAGCACTTCTTTGTCAAAAACTCCTTGGTATTTTAAATTGTGTATAGTAAACACACTTTTTATATCTTTGTAGTATGGATCTCCCTTGGCAAAGTCCTTGATATAAAGTGGAATTAATCCAGTATGCCAATCATTTGCATGCACGATATCTGGCTTTAAGTCTAGCTCTTTTAACATCTGACAAACTGCTTTGTTGAAAAATGTAAATCTCTCACCATCGTCAAAATACCCATAAATGCCATCTCTTTTAAAGTAATATTCATTATCTATAAAATACACATCTAGTTCATCATCTTCATATTTCAAGATGCCTGCATAAACATGCCTCCATTGTAAATCTACATAGAAGTGCTTTACTTTCACCATTTTTTCTCTGTATTTGTCATCTATTTGAGAATATAATGGTAGAACTAATGATATTTTTTGTCCTTTTTTTCTAATAGCTTTAGGTAAAGACCCTGCAACATCAGCTAACCCTCCAGTTTTTATAAACGGTGCTGCTTCTGATGATACATATACGATATTCATACTGCTTCAATCCCTTCCAATTATCTGATTTTTCTCAACTACATATGGTATGGATCTAGTGCCCGCTATCCTTATACCTTCTGTGATTATGACTTGTTTGTCTATGATTGAGTTTACTACGGAAGCATTCTCTAATATCTCTGATTTTTGCATGATGATAGAGTTCCTAACTATAGCATTTTTTGCTACTCTTACTCCTCTAAATATGACTGAGTTCTCAACTTTTCCCTCAATTATACATCCATTTGCAATTAATGAATTTTGTACCTGTGCACTTTCTGTGTATATAGTTGAGGGTTCATCTTTAGTCTTTGTAAGCACAACTCCATTTTCTTGAAAAACTGCGTTTGATATACTTCTTTTTAACAAATTCATATTTGCATCATAATATGTTTTTAGATTTCTAATATTTTCGACATGTCCTTTAAATTCGTAGCTATTTATCTTGTATTTGTGCCTGTTCTTAATGATCGCTTCTTGAATGTAGTCTGCATCTCCTTTTTCAATTGACTCTTTTACGAGTTTTATAAATACATCTTTTTTGATATACCCCATTCTCAAATACATGTTAAAGTCAATTTCCGTTCCAAGATTTAGTCCAATGTTGATCATATCCCCGTCTTCTGAAATACTCATTTTTTCACAATTTATATAATTTCCTAATGGATCGTGTATTTTCTTATAAAACAATGTTATGTCAGCATCAGTTTCTAGAAAATGCTCCATTGCATCGTCTAAATCTACTTTAGCTATAATATTGGGTTCATTTATCAGTATTACTTTTTCTTTAGAATATTCAATAAACTCTAAAGTACTGTAAAACTGTGGGATATCGCCATATCTACTTATAGTGTAACCTTGTGTTATAGGTGGCACAATGTATAGACCATTTATTCTCCTGTTTAAATCCCATGGTTTTCCGTCTCCTAAATGATCCATAGTGGATCTGATTTTCTCACCAGTGTATACCGCAACAGTTCTAATCCCGTGATTTACCATATTTGATAGGCTAAAGTCAATCAGTCTATATCTTCCACCATAAGGTAGCATATAAACTGGCCTGTGCTTACAGAGTACTCCGAAATTATTTTCTATGTTTGCAGTGCTTATAATACCTAGGCTTCTTACCATTTTTCCCCCTCCCTATTCTGCTACTACCTTGTCATTTGTTACCATGTAAATCTTATTTCCATTTTCCATACCTATTTCTTTGCCACTCTCAACTATTACACCTTCCATGACTACTGCATTGTAAACTTTTGCATCTCTTTTAATAACTGAATTAGATAGCACGACTGAATTTTTTACGACTGCTCCTTTTTCAACTATTACGTCTCCAAAAAGCACACTCTTTTCTACTGTACCTTCAATATAACATCCTTCATTTATCATAGAGTTTACAACTTTAGATGATTTGTGAATATATTGAGGAGGTAGATTTCTTGTTCTCGTATATATTCTCCAATCTCTATCATAAAGATTTAAAGTATTATCAGGATTTAATAAATCCATATTCGCTTCCCAATAGCTCTTTACTGTACCTACGTCTTTCCAATAACCTTTAAATTCCCATGTGTACATTTTTTTGTTATCTCTCAGCATAAGAGGAAGGACATTTTTCCCAAAATCGTTGTCTGAATTCTTGTCTTCATTGTCTTTAACTAAATATTCCCTAAGAGTTGGCCAATTGAACATGTATATTCCCATGCTTGCTAAATTGCTCTTTGCTTTTTTAGGTTTTTCTTCAAATTCGACTATTTTATTGTCCTCATCCACGTTTATGATTCCAAATCTCACTGTATCTTCCCATGGGACTGTAAGTACAGCGAGAGTAACATCAGCATCTTTTTGCTGATGAGCTTCTAATAAATCAATGTAATTCATCTTGTAGATATGGTCTCCTGAAAGAATTAAAACATATTCAGGGTCTAATTCATCAATAAAGTTCATGTTTTCATAAATTGCATTTGCTGTCCCTTTATACCATCTTCCACCTTTTTCTGACATAAATGGCTGAAGTATTCTTAAACCTCCTACATTTCTGTCATAGTCCCATGCTGATCCTATACCAATGTGAGAGTTTAATATAAATGGCTTATATTGAGTCAATACTCCGATATCTTCAATCCCAGAGTTTGCTGCATTGCTGAGTGCAAAGTCGATGATCCTATACTTTCCACCAAAAGGTACAGCTGGCTTTGCTAAGTTTTTAGTTAGTTCTTTTAATCTAGTGCCTTGTCCTCCTGCTAAAAGCATCGCAACGATTTTGCCTTTTTTCATAGTATCACTCCTCAGTTTTTTCTCTTAATTTCAAGTAGATTCCCCCAAGAGGAGGCAGGTCTACTCTTATGCTTTGATCTCTGCCGTGAAATGGCTCATTTTTAGTCCTGTAACTTTTTACCCTCTTAGTATTTCCTCCATACCTTTGGTGATCACTTGTGAATAATGTTTGATAAACTCCTTCTTCAAGCACTCCAATTGGGTAGTTTTCTCTTGGAACAGGTGTAAAGTTAAATATTGCGATAAGCCTCTCCCCTTTTTTATTTATTCTTTCAAACGAGATTATACTCTCTAAATAATTTTCGTGTTCAATCCATGTAAAGCCTTCATAACTATCATCTATGTCATAAAGACAGGATTCCTCTTTATATAGTTTGTTTAAATCTTGTACAAATTTCTGTAGTTTTTGGTGTTTTTCATAACCCAACAGATGCCACTCTAGGCTCTCGTAAAATCTCCATTCAATGAACTGTCCGAATTCTCCTCCCATAAACAAGAGTTTTTTACCTGGATGAGCGTACATGTATTGATATAAAAGTCTTAGATTTGCAAATTTATCTTCATAATAACCTGGCATTCTATCGATTAAAGACTTCTTCCCATGGACAACTTCATCATGACTTAAAGGCAGAATGTAGTTTTCTGAAAATGCATACATCATGCTAAAAGTGAGAGCATTGTGATGGTCTTTTCTAAAGAGAGGATCAAGTTCCATGTATTTTAATATGTCATTCATCCAGCCCATGTTCCATTTGAAATTAAATCCAAGTCCACCTTCATCGACTGGATATGTAACTTTTGGCCACGCAGTCGATTCCTCTGCGATCATCATTGTATCTGGGTAGTACTTGAAAACTGAAGAATTTAATTTCTTTATAAATTCTATAGCTTCTAAATTTTCCCTTCCTCCATAAATGTTTTTTAAATCCTTTCCTCCAAAGTCTAAGTAGAGCATATATGCAACAGCATCTATCCTAATCCCATCTATGTGATAATAGTCATGCCAGTAGATAGCATTGGATATCAAAAATGAATGGACTTCAGGTTTAGTGTAATCAAAGTTCAGAGTACCCCATTGTTCGTTTTCTGCTTTAGCTCTATCTAATGATTCATATAGATATGTCCCGTCAAATCTAGCCAATCCAAAATCATCTTTGCAAAAGTGAGCAGGTACCCAGTCTAATATAACGCCTATGTCGTTTTTGTGACATTCGTCAACAAAATACATAAAATCTTTAGGTGTTCCAAAGCGACTTGTTGGTGCGAAATACCCTGTGGTCTGATACCCCCACGAAGCATCGAGAGGGTGTTCTGTTATAGGCAATAACTCTATATGTGTATAGCCCATTTTTTTAACATAATTCACTAACTCTTTAGCCAACTCTCTGTAAGAGTAAACTACCCCTCCTTCTTTTTGTTTCCAAGATAGTAAATGGACTTCATAGATCGAAATGGGTCTGTTGTATAAATTTTTCCCTCTGTTTTTTAGCCATTGTCTATCATTCCATTTGTATCCTTTTATATCAAATACTTTTGAGTCAGTAAATGGTCTTGTATCTGAATGAAAAGCAAAGGGATCAGCTTTATATCTTACCTCTCCTTGCTCTGTTATAATTCTGTATTTGTATTTGTCATATTCTTCTACTCCTTCAACTGCTATATGCCAAAGACCGCTGTTACTTATTCTCTGCATTGGAAGGGAGGTTTCGTCCCAATCGTTAAAATCTCCAGTCAAATATATTTCTCTCGCTCTAGGTGCCCACACTACAAATCGGTATCCATGAAAATACCTCTTATTATATGGGTGTGCTCCCATAAATTCATAAGCTTTGTAAAAGGTACCTTCGTGAAATAAATAGGCGTCCAGTTCCCCTTCTTTAGGATAGTGATATTTTAAATCCCTCATTTTTCACAGCCTCCTTAGTGACAATTAAAATTAAAGTTTGGTATACATATACCCAAAAGGAGTGTTTTCTCTTCCTATTAGGTTGTTTTTATAAAGATTTTCTAACTTTTGTATTAATTCATCTTGTGTAAAAGTGATTTTTTCATCTCTTTCTATTTCAATGATTGTATTTAAAAGATCTGTTCCCAAGATAGGGAGTTTATCTGATATTATTCTCATAAATTTTTCGTCACCTTCATTTTTTTTCTGTTTTAATTCATCAAATGGGTTTTGAGTATGAGGGCTTATTGTATATGCAGCTCTTATTCTTGCAAAAATCGTACGTCCCACAACCGCTGAAGATATAAAAACATCGCCTGTCCTTAAATAGGGTAATCTTTTAGCTTCTTCACTTGTTATATCAGTTTCTTCTTTTATCGTATCTATGTCCGATGCACGCACAGTCCTGAAAATGAGTTTTGTGTTTAATTGTGCAGTAATAGTCTCATCTAAAAGCGTAGGTCTTTGAGTAGCAAGAGCTAAAAACACACCGTATTTTCTTCCTTCTTGAGAGATTTCTTTCAATATAGATTTTGAAGGGGACTCATATCCCTTTGGTGCAAAATTATGTGCTTCATCAGTTACCACAATGAATGGCGGAAAATAATCTGCTGCAGCTTTTTTATATTGAGCATCTTTGTATTCTCTTCTCTTATGGTAGATATTGTTTAATATATATGTGCTATATACTTGTAAAATTCTCGTGCTCCCTTGTATGATAACTAAGAATCCTTCCTTTAAATAATTCTCTATATCTCTTGAATCTTTTGAAAATATCCCCTCATTGTATAACCTTCTCAATCTCCATAAAATGCCTTTTACAGAGTTATATGGACAAGTTTTGTCATATTGTATGAAAAGGTCTTTCCTTACTTCCCAAGCCTCTTTTTCATCATTATTTTTAGCATTTTCTATTCTTTGTTGTATCCTCTGGACAGAGCCTTCTTCCTGTGCTTCTGTGAGTGCTTGTAATCTGTTAGAAAAACTCAAGTATGAATCTTTGTTTTTAAATAGTACATCCACGACATTGTTCATGGCATCTGATAAAGGACTTGAAGCATCTAGTAAATTTTTTAAATCTCCAGCAGTTAAATCTTCAAATTTAACTCCTACGTGTACTCCTACTTGAAGGCATTTAAAGCTGCCATTAAAATCTCTTTTCTCATCTTTAAAATAATCTGGGCAGTCCGAAAAATCCATTTCGTAGTGAGGGTCTAATACAATTGTCGGAATTTCTTTTTGCATAAGTTCTTCTAATAGCACTCTAAGCCCAAAAGATTTTCCCGATCCAGAACCGCCAAACACCCCGATGTGTGGGTACTGATGCATTGATTTTAAATCCATTATAAAGGGAATTTCTCGTTGTTTTACTAGCCCTCTTTCTTCAAAAGTGTAGAGAAGATCTTTAAATTCATCTTCGCATTCGTCATATAGACTGTCTGTATTTCTGATAACCCCTAAGACTAGTCCTTCTTCTTTTTTAGTTCTAAGCATCAAGTTTTTTATTTCGCTAAATTTAGGTATTCGCACATCAGAACCAGTTTCAACAGGGTATAGCGCTTCTTCTAGTAACCTCAGTTTAGCAATATATATTGTTTCTTCATCCACATCGTATCCAAGCGCTTTCATGCTTTCTATAACTGAGGCATCTACGAAATCCCCATACACATTTAGTGGTATATATCTGTTAAAAGTCTGAGCTTCTACTACCTCAGCTATTAGATCTCCTTGTTTATCTTCCACCACTAAAAACTCATTTATCCTGAAATTTCTATCCTTTGAGCCCACATAAAATTCTTGCTGTGTTGTTATGCCCAATACTTTCATTATTTCACCCCTTAAAGATTTCTCTTGTCTCTTTCTGACACAAACAATCTCTCGTATATATCTTTATCTAAGTATCTCTCTAGAAGAGCTTCAATTAGATCATCGGTTATTTTTACTTCTTTATCTACAATATCAAGAAATAGTGGAACCCCTCTCGAATTTTCCGGAGTTAAAGTTAGTATGAGCTTTGCCATATCAAATAAGAGATTTTTTTGTTCCTCTATTATATCAATTCCGACAACGTTAGGGCTTAATGAACTCCTTATAAATCCAGAGCTAAATCCACTTTGTTCCTTCTTGTTTAATTCGTCGTATATAGTTAACATCTCTTTGTATTGGAGAAGGCCAAAAAGTATTTCTCTATCATATAATGGCCCCTTTAAGTCTTTATACTTACTTTTTAACTCTTCACCTATTATTTTAGTTTTGATATCTTTTATCGTTCCAAATAAAATCACATCATTTAATAAGCAATATTCAACTAACTCTTTCCAAAGCTCTTTTGCGTAGATCGTATATCGTATAAGTCCCCCATCCATCACTAAAGCGTAAGGTGCCCTTTTTTTTACGCTTTGAAGTGCTGTTTTTACTTCGATTTGAGCTAATCTCCTATTCTTTTCATCGGTTTCTTCTTCATCTTGAAGTGGATTTTCCTTTATTTCTGATAATATAGGCGTGTATATATCAGTGAGATACACATCTTCTACATCTTGGTTTGTCGATTTAGCGAGTCCTTGATATAACTCTATGTAGTGAGGAAAACTACCCCCTTTTCTATTTGTAGAGCCATCTACAGCGACTATTCCACCTTTGTCTTTTATTTTAGACAATTCTCTGTCACTGAGTTTTTCTAATTTTATTATTGAACCAATATTTTCTTCTAAAAAAGTTTTCATATCAAAGTCATTATTTAATATTGGAGAATATTTTCTTGCGATAGCCCCATTTAAGTCTGTAAGTTTTGTTTTTAACTCATTGTTTATAGAAAACATATCCACACCTACTTTAATATATTATTACGAAAAAGCATTGACTTTATTTTACAAATATGTTAATATTATAGTAAGAAGTTATGTAAATCCACAGGAGGTGGTAATATGAAATCAACAGGTATAGTTAGAAAAGTTGATGAGCTCGGCAGAATTGTAATTCCAATAGAGCTGAGAAGAACTTTAGACATAGCCGTCAAGGATTCTTTGGAAATCTTTGTAGAAGATGACAAAATAATCTTAAGAAAATTCTCTCCTTCTTGTGTTTTCTGTAATGAAACTAAAGATGTCATCGAGTATAGAGGCAAAAATGTATGCCCAAATTGCATTAAAGAATTATCCAAAAAGTAGGTCATAAAGCACTTAGAAATAAGTGCTCTTTTTTTATTTGTCTAAACTCACTTTATACACTTTATTTTTTGGCAAGTTGAATTCCTTGGCTACCATTTCAACCGCTTTTTTGTTTGATACACCTTCTGCTCTTAACTTTTCTAATTCAGCTTTTATATCGATTTCTTTTGCTTCACTTTTATAGCCTTCTACTACTACTACTATTTCACCTTTTAATTCTCTGTCTTTAATATCTAAGAGAATTTCACTTATTTTACCCCTTAGTGTTTCTTCGTACACTTTAGTCAACTCTCTCGATAAAGAAATCGATCTGTCCCCAAATATTTCTTTCATGTCTTCTAAAAATTCAATTATCCTATGCGGTGCCTCATAAAACACTGTTGTCCTTTGTTCTTCTTTTATTTCTATTAGTCTTTTCTTTCTCTCATTGGCCTTTGATGGTAAAAAACCTTCAAAGCAAAATCTATTTGTAGGTAATCCAGATTTTACTAATGCCAATAGAAATGCACTTGGTCCGGGTAACACGATCACATTTATATTTTCTTCAATGGCTAGCCTTATGAGTTCTTCGCCTGGGTCAGATATACCAGGCATACCTGCATCTGAAATTAGAGCAATATCTAAGCCCTCTTTTAATTTATTGATTAAATAATCACTTTTTTGTGTGATATTGTACTTGTGGTAGCTAGTCATTGGTTTTTTTATTTCAAAATGATTTAATAGCTTTATAGAATGTCTCGTATCCTCTGCTGCTATCAAGTCAACTTTTTTCAAAGTATCTATTATTCTAAATGTCATGTCTGTTAAGTTCCCAATAGGGGTTGGACAAATATATAATGTTCCTGCCATTTTTATCTCCTATTTATACATTTCCAGTAATTCTTTAGTGTATTTCCCATCCTCATCATATACTGATAATTCATTTAATATTTTTAATTCTTTATTGCCTCCTTTTACGCCTTCAACTAAGAAAAGGTTTGGGCTTAAAGAGGGCTTTGGTTTTACCATTCTCATGCACTTAGGTTCAATTTTATAATGCCTCATAAAGTAAATCACATCTACCATTCTATTTGGTCTATGTATCATAAAAATTTTTCCGTTTGGTTTTAATAAATAATTAGCGATTTCAATTAGTTTTTCCAGTGATATGTAAATCTCATGTCTAGCTACTGCATGATTTTTACTTTCATTTATCAAAGCATTCCCCAATTTCATATAAGGCGGATTAGTGATTATGGTGTCAGCACATGATTTAGGAAATAGACTGGGTAAATTGTTGATATCTTCATTTATCAATTCTATTTTATCAGTTAAGTTGTTAATCTCAATGCTCTTTTTTGCGAGTTCATAAACTTCTTTTTGTATTTCTATCCCATATATCTTTTCTATTTCAATTTTGTTTGCAATTCTCAATGGTATAATACCATTTCCTGTGCCTAAGTCAAATACTACCCCTTTTGGCTTTGAAAAGCTTGAAAGAATTATGGAGTCAACTCCAAATGAGAAACTATCTCTATCTTGATATATCTTATGATTTGTTCCTGGCACATAATCCAATTGTATATTTCTTAAATCTTTTTTTAAATTCATATTTCTCTCCTATACACAAAAAGACCCAAACGGGTCTTTTAGTTTAATAAGTACTACTCTGGTTGTGGTGCATCAACTGGGCAAACACTAGCACAAGTTCCACAATCAGTGCATTTTGCTGGGTCTATAACATAGATGTCGCCAGGGCTTATTGCTCCTTCTGGGCATTCTGGTTCGCATGCCCCACAAGCGATGCAGTCTTCATTAATTACATATGCCATTTTTTTACACCTCCAAAATGATTTATTATCTGACTATATTCTAACAGAAAAGCAATAAAATTAAAAGTATATTATTCTTCTAATAATTTAATTTCTTCATCTGTTTTCTCATCTGCTTTCCTATAACTTTGATCAAATTTATCAGTGATTTCAATATCTTTTAAATCAAAATGTAATAAATCTTCTGTGCCATCTTCTAATTTCACTTTGGCCTTTACTTTACTTTGTATGGTTTGCCTATCTACTACTACTCCTTCACCTAGTTCGGTTTTTATGATTTGGCCGATTTCAGGCATACCTTTCAGTATATCTTTATATGCTTCTTCTTCATACTTTAAGCAGCACATAAGTCTCCCACATAGTCCTGATATCTTTGTAGGATTCAAAGACAAGCTCTGCTCTTTAGCCATATTAATTGAAACCGGTGTAAATTCAGATAAAAATCTAGAGCAGCATACAGGTTGTCCACATGGCCCGAGTCCACCTACCATCTTAGATTCATCTCTGACTCCAATTTGTCTTAGTTCAATTCTCATCCTGAAAATAGAAGCTAAATCTTTAACTAATTCCCTAAAATCTACTCTTCCATCAGCCGTAAAATAGAATATAACTTTATTTTCATCAAAAGTGAACTCAGCGTCTATCAATTTCATATCTAAACCATGTTCTTTTGACTTCTCTTCGCATATCTTCAAAGCTTCTTTGGCTTTTTGTCTGTTCTCTCTATATTTTTCGAAGTCCTCATCTGTTGCAATTCTGAGTACTTTTTTAAGCGGTGCTACTATTTCAGATTCATCAACCATCTTTGAGCCAATAACAGCTAGTCCAAATTCTATTCCTCGAGCTGTTTCAACTATGACAAAATCATTCATTTTTATATCTAAATCATCTGGATCGAAATAATAAATCTTGCCAGATTTTTTAAATCGAACTCCAACTACTTTTACCATCAATACTCCTCCTGTATGTTAAAAAATAATGTCTCTATCAAGAGCTCTCTATTTACATTTAAATCAATGCTCTCTTTGGCATAATATATCTTCTCTATTATATCATTTATTTTCCCAAATTCCAAAATTGAATGTTTTTTAATGAACTCTAATTTGTCTTTATTTATCAAAAGTTTGTCATCTTGAGTAAATTTGTAAAAATAAATATCCCTAAGGTGTAAAAGAAGTATTAATAGTACATCATTTGCAATTTCTTTTGTTTTAGTGAATCTTTCGCTCAACTCAAACACCATGTATTCTCGTCCAAAAATACAGTTATCTACTAAGTTTATTACATCATCCCTTAGCTTAATGAACTCCTCTGATTTAATAAGCTCAAAAGCTCTGCCAATAGACCCTTGAGAGAAGTCTGCTATAAGCTTAGCTCTTTCTAGAGGAACATTTTCTCTTTTTATCAGATATTCTACCATGTCATTAACATTGATAGATTTAAAATGAATTTTCTCGGCTCGAGATAGTATTGTGTTTAAGAGCAGTTTAGAGTTGGAGCTTACAAGTATTAGATTTATGTAAGTTGGCGGTTCTTCTAAAGTCTTTAGAAGTGCATTTTGACTTTCTTTATTCATCTTTTCAGCATCGTCAATTAAAATGACTTTTTTAGCTGATTCAAATGGACTAAAGGAAATCTCTTTAATCAAATTTTCTATTTCATTTTTTCTTATCATGCCATTTGTAGGAGAAATCTCCAAATAATCAGGGTGAGACCCAGATTCAAATTTTCTGCAAGAGCTGCAAACTTCGCATGGTCCTTCATATTTTTTACTCTTACATAATATATGTTTTGCAAATACCTTTGCAGTGGTCTTTTTGCCTATTCCTTTTTCGCCTTCAAAGAGGTAAAAATGGCTTACATGATCATTTTTTATAGCTCTTTGAAGGCTTTCTATCTCTATTTTATGCCCAACAATATCATCGTAATTCATTCTCTCACCATTAAAACTTTCTATAGTCCTCAACAGGTATGATAAATAAATTTGCGGCTACTTTTACTTCTCCTTTGTCTGATTTTACATTGTTTTTATTAGAGTGCTTTCTGAATATCTCCTCTACAAAATCGACTTTGTCATCTTCAGAGCCAATCAAAAGTGTGGTGTTCCCTGATTTTAAAAATCCTCCCGTGGATGCTAATTTTGTAACTCTAAATTTATTATCTGTTAACTCCCTTATTACTTTATTTGCATGTTCATCCTGTATTATAGCTATGATTAGTTTCATAATATTCCTCCTAGACTCGCATGTATTTTTCCACTTCCACTATAAATACAGTTGCTCCTCCTACTCTAACTTCCAGTGGGTAAGGCATATAAGTGTCTCCTGGCATAGTCACAGTGAGAAGTGATGTGGTTATATCGCGTGTCTTGCAATTATCTTCTATTATCTTTAATACTTCATCTACTTTATCATCTTCTACTCCACTTAAAAGTGTTGTATTTCCTGCTTTTAAAAACCCTCCTGTGGATGCTAGTTTTGTAACCCTAAAGTCTTTATCCATGAGCTCTTCTATTAAGCTAGGTGCATCTTGATCTTGAACTATGGCGATTATAAGTTTCATTCTAATCCCTTCCTTTCCTTAAGAAGTGTATCTATAAGTTTTACTACATCCTCATACACCTCTTTGATTGGTTTTTTAGCATCAATTATCTCGACATTCTCGGGATACATTTTGATTATCTCTTTATAGCCTTCATAAACTCTTTGATGAAATTCATTCCCTAATAGTTCCAACCTGTCCCCACCGCTTTTTGTCTTTCTAATAATGGTAAGAGTCGGATTGCAATCAAAAAATATGATTAAATCAGGTTTTATTCCTCTGAGTCCAAATTCATTTATCATCTTCACTCTTTCTACTCCAAGTCCTCTGCCTATACCTTGGTATGCTAGACTTGAAAATAAAAATCTATCGCACACAACAACTTTTCCTTCTTCTAAGCTTGGTAATATCTTTTCATGTACATGTTGAGCACGAGAGGCTGCAAATAGAAGAGCTTCTGTTTCTGCACCCATTGCCGAATTTTTATTGTCAACTATTATATCCCGAATTTTCTCACCAATTTGAGTTCCGCCAGGTTCTCTGGTTATGGTATAATTTGTACCCAGTTTTTTAAAATACTCTCCAAGTAAATTGGCAATAGTTGACTTTCCTGAGCCATCTGGTCCTTCAAGTGTAATAAATAAGCCTTCCATTTAAACAGCTCCTATTCTACAACCACTATGCTATCCTTGTTTTCTCCCATAAGTCCGACTACTTCTATGCCGTTTTCCATCAAGAAATATAGATGTTCTGATATCTCTTTAGTTATTTCTTCTCCTGGAACCATCAATGGAATCCCAGGTGGATATGGGATAACAGGAGCTGCAGCAATCTTACCAACTGCATCTTCTATTTTTAATTGTTGTTTTGAACTAAAGTATGCTTCATAAGGTAATGTCCTAACCTTAGGAGTTGGCATTTTTATGCTTACTCTGTTGATTTCTTGATATGGTTCATTTTTAGCTATTTCTTCAATGGCCTTTATTGCTTTTTCAAAATCCTCTTCTGTATTCATAGCACTTGTTAATATTAATGCATAGTAATAGTCTGCCATCTCTAGCCTTATATTATGCTCCTTGTACATCTTCTTTTTTAAATTTGCTCCAGTCATTCCATCTATACTTATGAGTAGTTTGGTATTGTCCTTAGCATAGATTGTTTCATCATTTATATCGCCAGTAAATACATTTACTCTGTCTATTTTCTTTAATCTTTCTATTGTCTCATCAATTTTTCTTATCGTATAATCAAGCTTTTGTCTTCCTTCGCCGTCCATATACGCAATTGATATCTCATTTGACAATGTGAATAAATACGATGGGCTAGTAGTTGTAAACAATTGAAATCTATCTCTTAATTTATTTAAATCTATCCTATCAGATCCAACATGAATTAATGAGGTTTGCGTAAAGCTTGGTAAGGTCTTATGAGTGCTCTGAATTACTATATCAGCTCCTGATTCCAACGCTGACATAGGCAATTTATCTGAAAATGTTAGATGTGGCCCATGGGCTTCATCAACCATCAATATCCTGTTGTGTTTATGCACTATTTCTGCTATTGTCTTTAAATCTGAGCAAACTCCATAGTAATTAGGGTATGTCAAAACAACAGCTTTGATTGTTTTATCATTAGCCAAAGCTTCATCAATATCTTCTGGATATACTCCTGTCAACACATTGTAATCTTTATTGTAATTTGGATAAACATAAACAGGGTTTAATCTATTTATAATCAAAGCATTGTAAACTGCTTTGTGACAATTCCTCTGAATTAAAACTTTATCTCCAGGTTTTGTTATTGCGGCAAGGCTTATGTGTATACTCCCAGTAGAACCATTTACTGCATATATAGTCGATTTTGCCCCGAATACTTTTGCAGCATACTCTTGTGATTCTTTAATTACTCCCCTTGGTTCAAGTAAATTGTCCATTCCTTCCGTTTCTGTTGTGTCAATGTAAGGAATGTATTTGCCCCACTCAATAAGTGAATTTCTGCCCTTATGTCCTGGCATGTGGAAAGACACACTATTTTCTTCCATTAGTTTTGTTAATGCTTCCAATACAGGTGTTTTCATCTCTAATTATCAACCTCCTAAAATATGAGTTACTAAACAACGTTTTAATTATAACTTATGTCTTACTAAAATTAAATAAAAATTTTACTATTTCTAAACTTTTTTTAATAGATGATAGGAATCTCTTGCCCACAATGAGAACACCTGTTTTTTTCAATCCCAACTATTTGTGTTTTAAAGTTCCTGTCAATTAATTTAGAATTACAATAAGGGCAATAAGTGGAGTTGTCAAATCCAAATACATTCCCTATGTACACATAATTTAGATGCTTTTTAGCTATCTCTTTTGCCTTTGTGAGTGTGCTTAAGTTTGTAGCAGGATTGTTCATCTTGTGTTTTGGAAAATATCGTGAAAAATGTAAGACGATGTCTTTGTCTATATTTGAGAGGAAATATGATAGCCTTTCGATTTCTTCTTCACTTGTATTGTACTCATCAATTAAAAGAGTTGTAACTTCTACGTGAGTTTTAGTTGCTGAAAGTTTAATTGTCTCAAGTACTGGGTCTAACTTTCCCTTGCATATTTTTTTGTAAAAATCGTCACTCATCGCTTTTAAGTCTATATTCATAGCATCAATGAGTGGTAGAAGGTGTGTAAGTGGCTCTTTATTTATAAACCCATTTGTCACAAGTACATTTTTCTTTCCTCTATTTCTCATCTCTTTAGCTAAATCTTCTACCATTTCGTAAAAAATAGTAGGTTCATTGTAAGTAAATGCCATGCCAATTGAATTAGTTTCTTCTTCTAATTGAATTATTTTTTCTATGCTCAAGTCTATTGCCAATGCTTCGCCTTCAACTATCTCGTAATTTTGACAATAGTCACATCTGAAATTACACCCGAAACTTCCTATTGAAAAAATCTTTGTACCTGGATAGAAGTGATAAAGTGGCTTTTTCTCAATTGGGTCGAGTCCGATTGAAGTTATTTTTTCATAGTTTGTGCTGTAAAGTACACCATCGATGTTTTTTCTGACTTTGCATATTCCAGTTGAGCCATTTTTAATTTTGCAGTTATGTGGGCAAAGCTTACAAATTACATAATCGCCTTTGTTTTCATAAAACTTAGCTTCTTTCATATAAAACACCTCTACCCATGTCTTATGACTTCAAATTTGGATATCTCGTATTTTTCATGTTCACCAATACCGGCTTTATTCAAAGCTATTCTTATTTGATCTCTTACAGTGTCAACCCCTTCAATATTTGGAAGTAGCAGCCCTTTTCTAAATCCACTTTCAACGATTACCCCATATTTTTTAGGATCAAGCTCACTTAGTGATTTCACTTTTTGAGCTGGCATGAGTACATCTACTGAGTAAGATAAAAATGGAAGCTCTTCTTCTGTGACAGATGAAAATCTTGGATCTTTTGTTCCAGCTTCTACTGCAAAATATATTATCTCTTCAGCAAGATTATTTTTAATTGGAGAAGTGGAGCCTATACAACCTCTGAGTTCACCAAATTTTTTAATTGAAACAAAAACTGGCATTCTCAAAGACAACATCTCACTGTCTACGTATGCAGGAACTTTCATGTATTTGCCATTTTTAATATAGTATTCTAAACTCTCTCTAGCTAGTCTTTGATAATTGTCTTCATTTGATCTTTTTTTCTTGATCATTTCGTCCACTTCATCATTTATCTCATCTGTGTAATCTTTGTTGCTTTCTCCTAATATTTCAAATTTTGCTGTCATATACCCTACCCCAAAAGGTCCTTCATATGAAAGTATGTGAGATTTAAATTCATACGCGCTTAACGCTCCTGAAAGTATCATAAAAGATCTCAATCCACATTCTCCAGCTTCTTTTGCTAGATCAAGATCAAAACTCACTATACCAGCTAGGTCTTTGTTTTCAAATAGAGAAACAATTTTTTTGTCGAATTCTTCTCCTTTTGGACTATAACTATACGGCCCCCTGTCTGACAATCTATGTGACAAATCTCCACTCGCTACGATAGAGATATTTCCTTTTTCCTTAGCTATTTTCCCTATTATCTTGCCAAATTCATATAATTCTACTGGAGACAAAAGCCCATATGTTATATGAACCAATTTAAAATCTTGGTATCTTTGAGTTATAAAATGCATTGGCACTAATACTCCATGATCAACAGTATCTTCTAGTCCATACATCTCATACATTTCTTTATTCATCAGGGCAAGTTGAATTTTCTCTTTCTTTGACATCTCATATATGTCTTTTACTAACCCTAGGTCGTTCTTAAAATGATATCTAAGTTCACTATGTCCGAAGTCTCCAAAATCTCCATACAGATCTTCTTCTATAGATAAAGCTATGGCATCTGAAAATAGTGGCCCGTGAGGTGTTATGACAATTATTGTTTCAGGCTTTTTAATCTCTATGTCTTTGGCTATTTCCTTTAAGCCATTTATAGTATTTATGCAATTTTTCTCCTCACCTCTACCTATTTCCTCTACTATTATGGGAGG
Source organism: Soehngenia longivitae (assembly GCF_004684055.1). Classification (GTDB taxonomy): domain Bacteria; phylum Bacillota; class Clostridia; order Tissierellales; family Tissierellaceae; genus Soehngenia; species Soehngenia longivitae. Next base: position 123,008 of record NZ_SRIB01000002.1, on the reverse strand, counting down.
ATGAGGAGAAATATAGGCACTTACCAAGCCTTTCATCTTATTTATCACCTCCAAAATATTAAAGCAGACCATTCGGTCTGCCCATTATTTTTCTTCATCTTTAACTAGTTCAGGTTCAGACCCTTCGGTCTCTTCTTCTAACTCTTCTTTATAGTCCGTTGGTCTATTGAGTACACATATTGTCATGTCATGATCTGTGATTACCCTTACATTTGGATTGTTTATAATATCCAAATTCTTAACTTTTATCGGCTCATTGAAGTCCAAATCTTCAACATCTATTTCTATAGCTTCAGGCATATCTCCTGGTAAACACTCAATTTCAAGGCTTTCAATCATCTGCATCAATACTGATGGTTGATTCTTTATTTTGTCTCTATTGTGAAGAATTATCGGAACTTCAACTTTAATTTTTTCTTTCATATCCAGTCTTTGCAAATCGACATGAATGACATTCCCTTTAATTGGATCTTTTTGTACAGATTTTATGATAACAGGCGTTGTTTCATTTTCAAGGCTTAAATCAATTAGATTTGAAGTGCCAGCCTCTCTAAATACTTTCATAAATTCTATGCCGTCTATTTTCACAGGTATGGATTCTCTATTCCTCTCATATATTATTGCTGGAATTTCATTTTCCTTTCTTATTTTCTTAGCTTTGTTTTTACCTATTTCTTCTCTCGTTTCAGCATTTAATTTGTAACTCACATTTACTACCCCCTCGTAACATTTTAGTACATATTATTACTACCCTATTTACAAAAACACAAACTCATTAATGAATTATTCTTATCTTATATTAATTTTACATACTTTGGCAATCCATTCTCATATTCAATCTCAGGCTGCCCTTGAATTAAAGGAGTTAAATACTCTACTAATTCTTCTTTTACAAAATTGTCGGTCATCCATTCTCTTGGTATTTCTTTTACTTTATTTGCAACTAATGAAGGATCTATTTCGACTATTTCTGTTTCAAAAGGTAGCATCGATTTTATTTTTATCCCTGCCATAAATCCTGATTTACCTTCAAATCTCATCTCATATGCTCTAAATCCACAAAGATGTGATATGTTTACATCAGTTAGACTAGCACAGTGCATTGCCGCTCTTTGTGCAGTGCCTAATTCAAGCACCTTTATCCTATGTGTTATATTTGCTTGTTCAATTATGCTCTTTAAATAGCTTCCCACTCCCCCTAATTGAGCGTGGGCAAATTTATCGTGAACTTCAATTGTCTTTGATTTGAACACATAATCCCCATTAGCATCTTTTAACCCCTCAGAAGCTACGATATAGACTTGCTTTTTGTCTTCATAACATTTCTTAACATCAGCTAAAAACTTCTCTTTGTCAAATGGATTTTCAGGCAAATAAATAAAATCAACTACTGGCTTACCATCAATCTTTGCTAATACACTTGAACTTGCAAGCCATCCAGCATCTCTGCCCATTGTCTCAACTATAAATACTCCATTATCTTTATAAACACTAGCGTCTAAGTATGTTTCTAAAACTGTCGTTGCAATATATTTAGCAGCTGATCCAAAGCCAGGTGTAAAATCCGTTTCCATCAGATCATTATCTATCGTCTTGGGTATGCCGATGATTTTTTTATCAATGCCTTTTTGTTTTACATATAGGCTCAATTTATGGACAGTGTCCATGGAGTCGTTTCCTCCGATATAGAAAAATGTGTCTATGTTGTATTTTTCTAAAGTTTCTAAAATCATTTCATACTCTTTCTCATCTTCATTGAAGTCTTTCATCTTGTGCCTACATGATCCTAATGCACTAGCTGGAGTTAATTTAAGTAAATCTATTTCTTCTTTTGTAAGGTTAGAAAGATCAATTAATTTGCCATCCATGACCCCTTCTATACCATTTTTTGCTCCATATATTTTTTCAAATTCTTTGTATTTAATATTTGCATCTAATATCCCACTTATGCTAGCATTTATTACGGCAGTAGGCCCGCCGGATTGAGCAACTAAACAGTTTTTTGACATAAGAATCCTCCTAAAAATAATTTTTTTATATATACCCACAATTATGTTGAAATACTCACCTTCATATGCTATCATTGTAATATGCGGGTGGTTAGTTCAGCTGGCAGAGCGCCACGTTGACATCGTGGAGGTCGTTGGTTCGAGTCCAATACCACCCACCAAAAGTTAAAGCACCTATTTAGGTGCTTTAACTTTCTTTGTTTATGATTTCTTTAACTTTCATAAGTCTTACTATAGTACTTCTCTCGTTTTCATCTAATTTCATTCTGATAAATCTAATCGTTTCTTCAAGTTCAGGAATAGTCCTATATTCAAGCGCATTTACTCTTCTTCTTGTTTTTTCTATTTCATCAGCCATTAGCTGACAAGATTTTTCAACTTCTGCTAATTCCAATAATTTTGGCATTATACTGTATAGTTTAGAAATTGCTTCGTCTAATTCTGGAGATGTTTGAGCGAAACCATAAGGGTAAATACTTCCCTCATCATTTTCTAAACTTCTAATAAAATTCATCACTGGAACTCTAACGCTCATGACATTTTTCTTTTTTATATCTACTGAAATACTTTCCTTTGGGAAAGCTATGGCTTCCTCTAGCATCTCAGGACTCATTACTGCACTTGCCAAGAAAAAAGCTTCAAAGGCTTCTTTTAAGTCTTTTTCTACTTCTTCCCTGAGTCTTTTATTTTCTCTTATGAGTTCAATGAACCTCCTCATGAGTTCATCTTGTTTGTCCTTTAAGAGCTTATGGCCTCTAGTGGCTGTTTTTAGCCTATCTTTAAGCCTTGTCAGCTCCATTCGGGTAGGGTTAACCTCTAGTATGGCCATCTACTCATCCCCTTTTTCTTCAGCAGGCAAATACTTGTCTAAGTATTCCTCTCTTATCCTCTTTAACTCTGATCTTGGGATTAGTTTTAAAAGTTCCCAGCCTAAATCTAGTGTTTCTTCAATAGTTCTATTGTTGTGATAACCTTGATTTACATATTTTTCATCAAAAGCTTCAGCAAATTTTGCAAATGCTTTGTCGGCATCAGATAGTGCTGATTCGCCAAGTATGGTTGCTAGTTCTCTAGCCTCAATACCTGAAGTGTAAGCTGCATAGATTTGATTCATGGTATCTGCATGATCTTCTCTAGTCTTGCCTTTCCCTATCCCTTTGTCTTTAAGTCTTGAAAGTGAAGGTACTATATTTATTGGTGGTTCAATCCCTCTTTTATAGAGTTGTCTTGAAAGTATTATTTGTCCTTCTGTAATATATCCTGTAAGGTCGGGTATAGGGTGAGTGATGTCATCTTCTGGCATCGTTAAGATAGGTATTTGTGTAATAGAACCTTTTCTACCCCTAATTCTTCCTGCTCTTTCATAAATAGTTGATAAGTCTGTATAAAGGTAGCCAGGGTATCCCCTTCTTCCTGGTACTTCCTTTCTCGCTGCAGATGTCTCTCTTAGAGCCTCAGCGTAGTTTGTCATATCCGTTAAAATTACTAAGACGTGCATATCTTTTTCGTATGCTAAATATTCAGCACAGGTAAGTGCCATTCTAGGAGTTGCAATCCTCTCAATAACTGGGTCGTTTGCTAAATTCATAAACAAAACTGCCCTGTCAATAGAGCCTGTTGATGTGAAGTCGTCAATGAAAAACTGGGCTTCTTCAAATGTTATACCCATGGCAGCAAATACTACCGCAAATTTCTCATCAGTTCCCAACACTTTCGCTTGTCTTGCAATCTGAGCAGCTACCTCTCCATGAGGAAGTCCAGAACCCGAAAATATAGGCAGTTTTTGCCCTCTAACAAGTGTGTTTAAACCATCTATACAAGATATACCTGTTTGAATGAATTCCTCTGGGTAATCCCTTGCAACAGGGTTTATTGGTGAACCATTTATATCAAGCCTTTTTTCTGGGATTATCTTAGGCCCGTTGTCTTTTGGTCTACCAAGGCCGTCAAATATTCTACCTATCATGTCTTCAGAAACCCCAAGTTCAAGTGGTCTTCCAAGAAATTTAACTTTTGTAGAATTTAAGTTGATTCCAGCAGAGCCTTCAAACAACTGAACCATGGCTCTATCACCATTTAATTCCAGAACTCTTCCTCTTCTTTTTTCTCCATTTTTAAGTTCGATGTCTACTAGTTCATCAAACTTAACACCTTCAACGCCTTCTACAATCATCAATGGGCCTACTACTTCTTTTACTGTATTGTATTCTTTACGCATCTAGAAGGCCTCCTTCCTCAATGAGTTTTGCAATCTCTGCTTCAAGCTCTTTTTCAATAGCTACTAATTGATCTAATTTATCTTCTTCGATGTATTTTGCTCTTGCTATTTTCTCTCTTACAGCCATGTTTTCAATGTCTTTTAAATATACTCCTTTATCTAAAGCATCTAAACTCAAGTCATAGAATTTCAAAATCAATTTTAGCATTAAATTTTGTTTTTCTAGTGAGCAATAAGTGTCAACATCGTGGAATGCATTCTGCTGTAAATAATCTTCTCTAATGGATTTCGATGCTTCAAGTTTAAGTTGATCTTCAGGCGATAGAGAATCTCTCCCTACAAGCCTTACAATTTCTTGTAATGAAGCTTCTTCTTGGAGAAGTGTCATCGCTTTAACTCTGTTTTTTGAAAACTCTTTATCTACGTTTTCGTTCATCCATTTGTCAATGCTAGGTTGATAAAGAGTGTATGAGTTCAGCCAATTTATAGCTGGAAAATGTCTTTTATATGAAAGCGAGTGGTCTAATCCCCAGAAAACTTTAACTATCCTAAGAGTTGCCTGTGAAACTGGTTCGGATATATCTCCCCCTGGAGGTGATACAGCGCCTATTACAGTGATTGCTCCTTCTCTATCGTCACTACCCTTGCATATTACTTTACCAGCTCTTTCGTAAAATTCCGCTGCTCTTGATGCAAGATATGCAGGATATCCTTCATCTCCTGGCATCTCTTCAAGTCTTCCTGACATCTCCCTTAAAGCCTCAGCCCATCTTGATGTAGAATCCGCCATCAACGCAACTGAGTAGCCCATGTCTCTAAAGTATTCAGCGATTGTTATACCAGTGTATATTGAAGCCTCTCTGGCTGCAACCGGCATATTTGATGTATTTGCAATTAGAACAGTTCTCTTCATAAGAGATTCACCAGTAGCAGGGTCTATGATTTCAGGAAATTCCATGAGTACATCAGTCATCTCATTTCCTCTTTCACCACAGCCTACATATACAACTATCTCTGTATCAGCCCATTTCGCTAATTGATGTTGTACTACAGTCTTACCTGAACCGAATGGTCCAGGAATCGCTGCTGTTCCACCCTTAGCAACAGGGAAAAATGTATCAATTACCCTTTGCCCTGTAACTAGTGGGACTGTTGGATTTAATTTTCTCTTAAAGCCTCTAGATCTTCTGACTGGCCATTTTTGCATCATAGTAAGTTTTATTTCATCGTTTAATTCGCAAACTACTTCTGTAATTGTAAACTCGCCTTCTTCAATCTTTGTCACTACTCCTTCTATATTAGAAGGTACCATTATTTTGTGTAAGATCAAAGGTGTTTCTTGAACGGTTCCGATTACATCGCCTTCTGAGACATTGTCTCCTACTTTTACAGTTGGAGTAAAATGCCACTTTTTATTTCTATCGAGATTTTCTACTTTTGTACCTTTTACTAGAAAATCACCTGAAGCATCTCGGAACGCTTCAAGGGGTCTTTGAATACCATCAAACATGGTTTCCAATAGCCCAGGCCCTAGTTCTACTGACAATGGTTCCCCTGTAGAATAAACAGGGTCCCCAGGCCCAATTCCTGTGGTTTCTTCATAAACTTGTATTGAGGCTCTATCGCCTCTCATTTCAATTATTTCACCGATCAATCTATTTTCAGAAACTTCAACAACGTCGTAAACATTAGCTTCATCCATTCCCTCTGCAACAACAAGAGGTCCGGATACTTTTATGATCTTTCCTACTTTCAAGTTAAGCCCTCTCTTTCTATAAAATATTTGAGCCTACGGCTTTCTCAACATTTTCATTGATTCTATCCATACCAATATTAAGCGTGCCTTGATTGCTAGGTATGAGTATTACCGCAGGTACTATCTCTTTGTCATATCTAGATACAGTATCTGGAATAAGACTTGCGATTTGTTCTGTAACAAAAATAATTCCGTATTTATCCCTAGCAGCATTGTCCAAAGCTTTTCTAGCACTGTCTTTGTCAGAAACTGTAAATACATCGACTCCAAGGGCTTTAAAAGCCAATACTGAATCTTTATCCCCTATTACTCCAATTTTATACATATAGCTCACGCAGCCTTTCTCTAATAGCCTGTGGTGATATGTTGTTTAACTTTGAGACCATGATTATCCTCAATACTTTAATCTCCATTTCTTTAGCCACAAGATACGCAAATATCGGTTCTGGTCCAAAAACTACAGATTTGGACTCTTTTATCAATTCCATCAAGTGATCGTCCATGCTCTTTTCAAAAGCTGAAATCCTCCCTGTAGAGTTGTATAAATCAAGGCCAGCCTTTAGAGCTTTTGTAATATTGGAAGTTCTAAACCTATTTATGATGGCATCAATGGAATCAGCATAGGACACGAGAATCTGATCTAGTTCGATGTTTCCATTTGGCAATAGCACTTCTTCTACAAATGGTAACCCTTTGTTTTGTTTTTTTAATCTTAAGACCGCTATGATATTTGTAAAGTCGATCAAGTCTTTAACGTAATTTATAAATAATTCTATACCTGTGTCTTTAGCTATATCATACATATGATTAAAATATGCTTTGTCAACTAAAATATCTATCCTTTGAGGATCGCTGTTTTTTTCAAAGTCACTTAAGACTTCTTGTATTACTGAGCTAAATCTTACATCGATATCTCTAAAATCAGATGTTTCAAATGAATTTTTAAAGATATTAAAATCTGTAGTGCCTATTGGAATATAAAGGCTAGACAGATCCTCTCCTTTTAGCCTTTCTTTTAACATGACCTTAATATTGTGATAATCATATTTTAATGCCATCAAATCTGATATTGCTTTGTATGGAGTGATTTCTCTAACTAACTCATAGACTCTATTAAGCTCATTGTAAAGAATTTCTTCGTAATTTTTAGAATCCTTCACTTTAGATATCGAACTTGCATATTCAGTGGTTTCAAGTATTTTGATTACTTCTTCTATGTCATTAGCATCCACTAGTTTATCAATCGTAATGTTATCTAAAAGTCTTTTCTCCATAACCTTAATTCTAACAACCGATTGGGTAAAATCCATTCTATCCATCAGCTCACCTCTATTCCTTAAATAAGTAAGAGGCTATCTCTGTTTCCAATTCTTCTCTCATCTCATCTAATATATCTCTAAAAGAAAAGTTGTAAATGACATTACCATCTACTATTATGAACCCACTGTCTAACGATGGCTCCTCAATTATTTTTCCCTCATTTAATAGGCCCTTAACAATTTCTTCTTTACCTACTGGTACTTTCAACACTTTTTCTTTAGATAAGTCCTCATTCTCTAACATCTTCTTTACGAGTTTTAAATAATCTTCATCTTTTAAATCATTTAAACTCATATAAGCAATTTCAAAGACTTTATCAATTACCTCTTGTTTTGCAGAGAGTTCTTGATTTCTAACATTTCTTTGCGCACTTGATATTATTCTCTCTTTTAACGTATTTGCTTCTGATTTCTTCTTTTCTAGTATTTTTTCACTTATTACCTTTGCTTCCTTTACCCTTTCATCAATTATATGTTTTTGTTTTTTGTCTGCTTCTTCACTGATTCTACTAGCTTCAGCTTTAGCATCTTCCATTATTTTCTGGGTAAGGCTCTCTAAATTTTGCATAGCTTCACATCCTTACTTTATTCAAAATAAAAAATACTAAAAACTAACAGCGTTTACTAAAATCAAGGAAGTTACAAATGATAATAGTGCGTAGGTTTCAACCATTACTGCGTAAATGATACCATATGTTGAATTTTCTTCATTTTTTGCTAATAGTGTAATACCTGAAGCTGCTACTCTACCTTGTGATATCGCAGATTTCCAACCAACTAATGCAATCGGCAAACATGCAGCAAACAAATATAACCCTTCAGCTAATGGCATCCCAACATCTAATTTTCCTAAAACTAACAATCCTATTACGAAACCATAAAGCCCTTGTGTACCTGGTAACAATTGAAGTATCAAGGATCTCCCGAATTTCTGAGGTTCTTCTATCATCAACCCTGCTGCTGCTTCACCAACTATACCTACTCCTCTTGCTGATCCTATCCCTGATAATATTACTGCACACGCAATCCCTAGACCTGCAAAAAATATTCCACCATAATTAACTAAAAATTCACTAATTGTCATTTAAAATTCCTCCTTGTTATTTAATATTGATATATTTTGGTTTTGCCCTTAGTAAATTAAATTTAGGGCCTCCACCTTCATAAAACTTGCCAAAGAACTCTACATATATCAATCTGATAGAGTGTACATATGCTCCTAATAAACTCAAGCCTAGATTGAATAATTGTCCTGCTATAAATATAACAATAGCTAATATAAACCCTACGACTCCAAGTCCCGAAACCATACCAGCGATCATATTTATTGCACCTGCAATAAATCCACCTGCAAGACCTAAAGCCATAAGTCTAGAGTACGATACAAAATCCCCTATATAACCTGTTATGCCATAGAGTGAATAAAATCCACCTGCAAGCTTTCCTCCGATACTCCCAGAACTTCTACCACCAGTTGCCACGATTCCTAGCATTCCGACAATCATCATCACTAAACTTATAGTTTTTATGACTCCTCCAATTATCCCCATTGTGCTTAAGAGGAATACAATGCTTCCAATTAATGCAAAATACCAAAATCCAACATCAAATAATGCATCGAGGATTTTCCTATCTCGAATTAGCATGTACGCTTTCAATCCAAGTGCAAACATGACGTGTATAACTCCAAAGGCTATTGACATCAAAAGTACAGTATTGTAGTCATTAGCTGGATCTATAAGCCCAGGTATCTTTACGACTCCACCAAACAACGAACCATAGATAAACCCCCATATGATTACAGAGAAGCTAAGGTAGTAGAAAAATTTAATGGATTTTCTTTGTGCATCTGAGAGTTTAAATTTCTTTAATGCGAAAAATGTTCCCAAGAGCATTATCAATCCATACCCTACGTCTGCTGCCATCATTCCAAAGAAAAGTGTATAAAATGGTGCTAAGAAAGGAGTAGGATCAATTTCGCTGTACTTTGGTAAAGCATACATCCCCGTCAAAGATTCAAAAGTCTCAGCATAATTTGAGTTTTCAAGTAATATTGGAACTTTTGGATTCTCTTTTTCGGCTTCTTTGATTTCTAAATAATATACATTCCCCAGTGCTTCTCTTACACTTTTTTCAAACTCATCTTTTTTAGATGTTGGAATATACCCTTTAATAAAAACTACTTTTTCGGTCTTTATGAAATTTTCCGAAACAGAAAATCTAAGTTTGAGATTGTTCAAGTAATCGAATGCAAGTTTTAGATTTTCTAGATAATCTAGTCTTTCTTTCAAGTTGTTTTCAATTTCTTCTATTTCTAATTCGTATTTTTTAATTTTTTCTTCCCTTATCTTGATCTCTTCATCAGGCGTTAACTTTATCTGAAGTTTCACTTTTGTAAAACTCAAATTTTTTAAAGAGTCGATTAAATCATCAGTGTCTGATTTGTGAGATATCAAAAGTAAATAAAGATTATTCTTATCCTCATTTATAATCTCATAATAACCATTCTCTGCCTCGCTCATAATCTCAATAAGTTTTTCTTTTAGTTTCCTTGATACAGTACCTATTGTAATATCGGAAAAGTAAGTGTTAGATAGTGTTTCGATACTTGCACCCAAGTATTGCCAAGGTTTAAGTTCATCTATTTCTGTCCTTAAATGTTCAATTTTTTGCACAATATCATCTTTTTCCTTCGAAAGGCTCAAGATCTCATCTGCTAAAGCTATATAATCTATGTCTAAAACAATTTTTTCTAATTCTTCGAAAGAATATGTCTTATTGCCTTCCATCATGGCTTTTATACTTGATTCTTTCTGTTCATACTTAGAGAGAATACTTACAGCAGATGAAACTTTAGAAAGCTTTTCTTCTATTTCAGTTAGCTTATGTGGAACTTTTACTGGTTCAAGCCCTAGTGATTCATCTCCAAATTCTTCGGTTAGATTGCTAAAATGGACATATCCGAAATTTTGAAGAGTTTTTAAAAGAGCTTCTTTTTCAACATCAAAAGCAAACAAGCTAAACTCACTCATTTTAACTATTGCCATAGCCGTTCACAATCCTCTCGATAATAATATTACTAGCCTCTTTCAGTTTATCTTCATCTATATTTTTTATTTTTTCAATTCGCTTCATCCCGTCTTCTATGATTGGTTTTGCAAGATTGTTTCCATTTTCTTTTGCTGACTCAATTATTCTATCGCCTTCAAGTTCTGCATCAGCTATAATTTTATTGAATTGTTCTTCAGCTAATCTTTGAGCTTCAGCTACAGTTTTTTTTGCATAGGCTTTAGCATCTTCTATCAATTTCATAGCTTCATTTTCTGCATCTTTAATAATCTCAATAGTTTCCTTTGCCACTTTATCACCTCCATCTAAAAACTCAAAAACTTATCCCATTCTAATTATCAATTTTATAACAATCTAGGGGATAAATCAATAAAATAATCAATTTATTCTAATTTATTAAAAAATATTGTATTATTTAACAAATTGTTTATACCCAATATTTCCGGGTATCATTCGAGTATTATAATAGTAAATTATAAAAAATAATTAAAGGAGTGATTTTATATGGCTGGTGTATTAGGTTCATTAAGTGCTATTTTATTTTTATTTTTGATCTTGCCTTTTGTATTGAATCTCATCAATAAAAGATTTTACGATTATCACAATCAGGCCCTCATGAAATGGTCTAAAAGATTTAGAAAATATCATAAACAAGCCGGAGGTTTAATCGCAATTATAGCAATCATACATGGTAGTTTGATGTTAGGAGAATTTAAGCTCCACACTGGCTTTGTACTGTATGCAGGCATATTGATCACAGCAATTTTGGGCTTTTCTTATTACAAAACGAAAAATAAATCTCTTTATGTATGGCATAAGAGAATGATGTTTGTAGATTTAGTACTATTAGTTCTTCATTTAGCTGTTCCTGATTTGTTTGGTTAAATCATGTAAAAAAGAAATTAAAATTTTAACTTAGAGATTTTTCTCTAAGTTTTTTTATTTTTTTTTAAAAATTGTTGATTATTTTTTAAAGAAAGGGTATAATAAACTTACAACTTGAATATAAGTTGTAAGTTGTTAATGTTTATTATATTTAATTAATATAGATGGTTTGTGGTAAGGAGGTAATGATATGGTTTTAGGAAAAGGTGTATTAGTAAAAAATAAGCATAAAGAAGATATGCAGTTAGAAGAATATAAGATGAAATTAATTGATAAAAATAGATTAAGAGAAGTAGTTGAACTTCAGCAATACGTATATGAAAACCTACCAAATAAAGAAGTCCTATACATTGATTCATATGAAGATATGTTAGGTGACTTAGAAAACGGTGCTAAAATAATTGGTGTTTTAAACAGTAAAGATAGATTAATTGCCTATAGATACATTTCATTTCCTAGAGAAGAAAAAAGAAATTTAGGTTATGATATTAATCTCCCTGAAGAAGATTTGAAAAAAGTTGTTCATCTTGAAACAACTGTTGTGGATCCTCTTTACAGAGGCAACGGACTGCAACTAGTGACTTTAGAAAAAGCAAAAGAAATTGCAAAACAAGAAGGTTACAAACACTTTATGTGTACAGTTTCACCATATAACTTCTACAGTCTTTACAATGTAATGAGGGGTGGACTAAAGATAAAAGCTCTTAAAAAGAAATATGGAACAAAGCCCGATAATTCTGATGGTCTATGGAGATTCATTCTTCACAACGATTTAGATAAAAAATACTATAACCCAGTGGATTTAGTATTATCTAAATGGGCTAACTTAGAAATGCAAAAATCTCTAATCGATCAAGGTTATATCGGTTATGAAATAATCAAAGACACTAAAGAACTCAGTTATATCAAAGTCGATGAGGCTTATGCTTAATACATGTGATCTTTTTCCTCCTACTTAAAAAGTCGATAAAATTTTATCGGCTTTTTAAGTTTTATTTTTGGGTATTAATAAATTAAGGAGAGTGATAATATGTTAGATAAAAAAATAGAAGTGTTTGATGATGAATTAAGTCTTTTGAAGAGAATAACAGAGCTTGAACTTCTTGGTTATGAAGAACAGGACATGTATGTTATCGTAAGTAAAGATGAGGATATATCAATGGTAAAAGGAAGTACCGATGTACTGATAAAAGAAGATGATGAGTCTATATGGGATAGGTTTAAGAGTTTTTTAAGTGGTGAGGACTCGGTTATTGATGCTCTTAATCGTTTAGAACTATCCGAAGAAGAAAAGAAAAGCTACTATGATGAAGTTAAAAACGGTAAATTAGTTCTTTTGGTTGATCCAAATTATAAGAGTAAATACGAACTTAATGAAGATGGACTTTACTATCCAGTAGAAAACTCTAATGATTCTAATGAAAAAGAAAATATTGAGGATTTGCCAGATGATCTCAGGGAAGATGTAGGCTTAAATCCACAAGAACATAATGTTGATATAGGTAAAGAAGTTTCAGAAAATATTTTAAGAGAAAGACAAAGAGGAGTATAAGGATTTTCCTTATACTCTTTCTTTAAATAACTCAATGCTTCTATCTAGTATGCCGGTTAGATAAGCCATCGTAATTCCATAGTTTGTAATGGGTACATTTGCTTGTTTTGCTAATCTTATGCGCGATAAAATTTCTCTTCTATTTACCATACATCCGCCACAATGAATTATAAGATCATAATCGCTTAGATTTTCTTCAAAATCATAACCACTTTTAAAATCAAACTGAATATCAGAAAATGTTTTTTGCCTTATTAAATCTGGAATTTTTTTTCTTCCAATGTCTTCATGATTTGTGTTGTGTGTACAATTTTCAGCTATTAAAACTCTGGAGTTTTGATTCAGTTTTTCAATAGCTCTCACACCTTTTACAAATTCGTTTAATTCCCCCTTTTGCCTAGCAAATAGAATTGAAAAACTAGTTAGAGGTATGTTTTTTGGTACAATTTCATCAACTTCTTTAAATACTTGTGAATCTGTGATGACTAAATCTACTTTTTTAATATCTTTTAAAGCATTTTCTAATTCAGTATTTCTCACCACAAAGCTCTTTATGCCATGATCAAGTAAATCCCTCAAAGTCTGAACTTGTGGCAATATAATTCTGCCTTTTGGAGCTAATTTGTCTATTGGTATAACTAAAATTACATTGCTATCAGGTTTTAACATATCTCCTACAATGGGTTTATCTTCATCTATCGATTGTATCAATGCTATGAGCTTTGCTTTTAATAGCTCTATGTCATTTTCATTTTTAGTGGAAATAAATATTGCATCAGGATACTTGTCTTTTAGTTTAACTATACTTTCTTCATCCAATAAATCTGTTTTATTCACTACTTTTAACAGAGGTATGTCATAGTACTTTGACTCTGTTTCAATATTTTCTAAGTTTTTATCATCTTCATCTAATCCATCTATGATATATAAAGCTATGTCAGTTCTTCTTAAAATTTGAAAGCTCTTTTTTATTCTTAAATTCCCTAGATTCCCTTCATCATCGATCCCAGCAGTATCTATAAACAATACCGGACCTGCTGGAATCAATTCCATTGCTTTTTTTACTGGATCTGTAGTTGTTCCCTTTACATCACTTACAATCGAAACCTCTTGATTTGCAATAGCATTTAATAATGATGATTTACCTGCATTTCTGTTCCCGAAAATTGAAATTGTAACTCTATTTGAATTTGGTGTCTTTTCCATGATTTCTCCTTCTAAATGTAAACATCTCTTTGTCCTTGTTCAATGAGTTTGATCTTATTCTCTATCAGCTCTCTCCTATTTGGACTTTCTTTTCCTATTTTTTCTAATTCTTTTTCAATCATCTTCTCACCCATTATTTTGGTTTGTGGGCTTGCGTAGTCAATTAAATACTCTTTAAAAGTCAATATTCCATTTGCTGCACAAAAATGCTGTATATCTCCGGGCTTTGCTATGCACATAAAATCTTCACCAGTTCTGCCAGATCTGTAACAAGCTGTACAAAATGAACTTAGAAAGTTCATCTCTGACATCTCTCTTACTACATCATCTAGTTCTCTCGTATCCCCCAATTGAAATTGTTCTTTTGTAGGAACTAGAGTATCTAGCGTGTATCCACCAATTCCTATTCTTGAGCCTGCATCTATTTGAGAAATTCCATAGGGAATTATTTCTTTTCTCACTTCTTTAGTTTCTCTAGCAGTTAGGATCATGCCTGTATATGGAACAGACAGCCTTAATATAGCAACTATTTTCTTAAAATCATCATCAGATACTTTATATTGTGTTTGATTGTAGTACTCATTATTTAAAGCGGGTTCAATTCTAGGAAATGAAATAGTGTGAGGTCCTACCCCAAATTTTTCTTCTAAGTGGATTGCATGAAATAACAATCCCATAACTTCAAATCTCCAGTCATAAAGGCCAAACAGTGCTCCAATCCCTACATCATCTATCCCTGCCTCCATAGCTCTGTCTAAACCATAGAGCCTATATGAATAGTCTCCTTTCATATCGCCTTGAGGATGAAGGTATTGATAAGTTTCATGATGATACGTCTCTTGGAATATTTGAAATGTCCCTATCCCTGCTTCTTTTAGTTTTTTATAATCTTCAACTTCCATAGGTGCTGCGTTTATGTTTACTCTTCTTATCTCTCCATTCTTATTCTTAGTGTCGTAAACAGTTCTCATCGTTTGCGCGATAAAATCAGCATCATAATCAGGATGTTCTCCATAGACTAATATCAACCTCTTATGTCCTTTGCTTTCAAGAATTTTTACTTGTTCTCTTAATTCTTCTAAAGTAAGGGTCTTTCTTTCTATAGCTGTATTGTCTCTTTGAAACCCACAATATTTACAGTTGTTTATGCATTTATTTCCAATGTATAAGGGTGCAAAAAATACTATCCTATCTCCGTAGATTTCTTCCTTTAGGGTATTCGCAGCTTTGAATATCTCATCTAAGAGTTCTTTATCCTCTACATTTAGTAGCTTTGCTGTTTCTATCGGCTCTAATCTCTGCTTAGATAAAGATTTTTGAATGATTTCTAGTATTTCTTCTTTTGATGAATTTTTACCTTGCTCCAATAATGAAAATATCTTTTCGTCATCAATAAAACTTTTTAATTCATTTTCTGTCCTTGCCATTTCCCTTCCTCCTCTTTTGACCAATCAATGTGGTCACCTCTTTTTATATAAGCTTGATATCCAATGTTTTCTAATCTCTCTGCGACTTTTTCTAAATCATAGACGCTTTTAGTCTCCCTATTTTTGTATAGTTCATATTTTTCTTTTAATTCTTGAGGTGATAAATTTAACATAAGCACATTTCCACCTGAATCTATTCCCTTTTCTAACCCCTTTTTATCTAAAGTATTCACTGCGGTTGTCACAGGAATCATGGCTTTTGGCAGAAAAAGTCTTGTCAGCGATATATAAAATAAAGTGTCTTCTACAGAACCATCTTTATAATTTTTAAGTGGCGTGTCTTTATGTATTATCAATGGACCTATGCCAACCATATGAGGTTCTAAGTTTTTTAAAAATATAAGATTTTTTGCCATGATAGTCGGATTTGAGTTAGGCAGACCCACTAAAAACCCAGCACCCACTTGATAGTCCAATGCTTTTAAATCATATAAGCACCTCTTTCTTTCTTCAAAGCTCATATCAGGATGAAGTTTTTCATATTGCTTTTGGTCTGCTGTTTCATGCCTTAATAAAAATCTATCTGCTCCAGCTATTTTAAATTCTTTATATTCTTCAAAACTTCGTTCTCCGATAGATAGAGTTATTGCTATACCTTTAAAGTTTTCTTTTAAAGTAATAATTATATCTGATAATAAGTCTTTCGTATAAAACTCATCTTCTCCACTTTGCATGACAAATGATCTATATCCAAAATCATATGCTTTCCCTATAGACTCTATTATCTGATTCTTTGTAAGTCTAAATCTATCAACTTCTTCGTTGTCATTCCTTAAACCACAATACATACAGTTTCTCTTGCAGTAGTTTGAAAACTCTAATAATGCCCTGATGTAAATTTTATTTCCATAAATACTTAACGTGAGCGCTTTAGCATGGTCTTTGATATCGTTAATTATCGTTGTATCAGCATTTTCAATCAAATACACAAGCTCATCCATCTCTAAGTCATGGGTATTATAAAGTTTATTTAAGATTTCTCTCACAGCTACACTTCCTTTTTAGAAATAGATATCTTAACTGTACAGTTCTTTAAATTTCCAAGCTTCCCTGTGAAACTATTTATCTCATCGATATCACCGACTGCTACCAACGTAATGACAGATACATCGTATTCATTAAAAGGTATCCCCATCCTGCCTTTTATTATGTCTTTGTAGTTAGCGACAATTCTATTGAAATCATACTGAGTATTTACACTGTCTTCTAAAAGAGCACTTATTACTGCTATTTTTTTCACATTTTTCACCCCTAACAAAAAAACCTTCCCATAAAGGGAAGTTAAAGTCATGACAAAACCCTAAATCCCTTAAAGCTTAAAGAAAACTCTAAAAGCTTAGGTATTAGCTAATTTAAAACCCATTTCATCAAGGTTTCCCTCAAAAAAACGGAAAAATATTCTTTGTCATTATATTAACAAAAGGATGTTATGCTGTCAAGGTATTTTGGTATTGAGTTTTGCTTTGTGCTCACTTTAACAAATCTATTAAAAATTTTCTATACAAGATACGAGCACAAGCTTCAAATTCTTCAAAGACTTCTATAGGCAATTCATAAAAGTGAAGAAAAATATAAATACTACCATATTATTTTATCTCAATAATTTTATTTGTATATTTACTAGGAAGATCATTATGAGATATGACAAACACTATTTTATTTTTCATCTTCTCAAAAATCCTGTCGTATATTTCTTTAGCAGTTTCTTCATCAATTCCAGAAGTAATCTCATCAAGCAGTAGCAAATCTACATCATTATATAAAATTCTTGCCACAGCTATTTTTTGTTTTTCTCCTCCAGATAAATTGCCTGCCCCTTCTGTAATAATCGAGTCCATTGTTTTGTTTTTAAAGATAGATGCTAACAAAGGATCTTTTTTCATTTCTTCTTCTATTTTTGAGCTGTAAGGGATATCCAAGAATAAATTATCTCTTAAGGTTCCTTTTATAATTGGAACATTTTGCGACAGGTACTCTATTCTATGGCGCAAACTTTCTAGGGTGTACTCACTTATTTTTCTGCCATTAATTAGTATGCCATCTACAGTCCTAAACCGTGGAATTAGTTTTAAGAGTGTGCTTTTACCTGTTCCGCTATCCCCTTTAACCCATATAAAATCTCCTGGTAGGTATCTTTCATTTATGTTCATTTTTTTATGATGATCGCCTATTCTCATCTCATCTAAATTTATCTCAAGAGAGTTGATCTCTTTTAAATTAACACTTCCTTCCGTTTCAAGGTGTGATTTCCAAGTACTAAAAAATGAATTTGAAATGTCAAAATCTCTTCGATTTAGATTTGAGTTTGTAATCCCTTGTAGTGATTGATTAAATAGTGGAATAAGTACACTAATGAGAAGTATACTCATATAATTGTTGCTCTCCAGCCCTCTTAAAATAGTTAAAACCATAATCATAGTCTGTGCTACATTTGATATCCCAGATATTAAAGCAGAGGAAGATTGGGCATATACATTTACCTTTGATTGTGCTTTGTATATTTCTTCTAAGTTAAAGTCTATAATCTTATTTATATGTTGATAATCTCCCAATTGTTTTATATAATCCGTTTGATTTAATATTGATAAAATATCCCTCCATCTAGTGGAAGAAATTTCTTGAAGTTGTTTTGATCTTTCTGAAAGTTCTTTATTTAAGTGTTTATATCCAAAATAGTGCAATGGTATCAATAAAAATAAAATCAAAAAAATTACTTTGTTTTGTAAAAATACAATCGTTAGAATTCCAAGTAAAATAACAATGTTAGAGTAAATTTGGATTGCATCTCCAGTTAAATATTGGTATATACTGTTTACACCTATGATCATCCTTTCCATGAGTGTCATAGGTCCTTGTTCAGTTATGTAATCATAATCTAATTTATAATATTGGCTTAAATAATTTTTAAAATTCTTCTTGTTGAATTCTTTTGCGAATTTTTCTCTAAAATAAGTCAATACTATTTTAGTTCCGGTTGCTAGTATCATGACACCTAATAGAATGAGTATTTCTTCATTAGTTATCTCTTGACCGATATTTGACCAATAATTGATTAAAATTGGGCTTATTAGAGAAAACACACTGCTAATTAAAACTATAGCTACCATTAAAATTGTAAATTTTTTATATCCTTCTATATGTATTTTTGACATCCTACCATTCCCTTCTTTTTTATTTTTGTAGTATTCTGAAAATTATATTTACTATAAGTTTAACAAAGCTCTTTTGGAAAAGCAATCCACAAGTTTAGTTGCTAGAAATACTAGAAAAATAAGTGATTTTTACCACTTTTTAGTTTTATGTCTATAAAAAGTGCCTCCACTATATGTCATGTGGTAAATGATCATATATTAGAGGCATTTCTTATTTTTTATTTTCACAATTATATTTTCTTACATTATTTCTATGTCATCTCCAGCTTTTATCACTCCGCCTTTTAAAACTCTAGCAAATATACCCTCTCGTGGCATGACACAGTCGCCGACCTTTTTTTTAATCGCACAGCCTTCATGACATTTTTTGCCAATTTGGGTAACTTCAAGTTCACATTCTCCTACCTTTAGTTTTGTTCCTATTGGGAGTTCATATAAGAGTATGCCAGATGTTGTTATGTTTTCTGCAAAATCTCCTAATTGTAAATCATCAAGCCCTTCTCGTTTCATCTTGTCTATGCTTTCCACTCCAAGTAAGCTTACTTGCCTGTGCCACTTCCCAGCATGTGCATCGTCTTTAAGTCCAAAACCTTCTATGAATTCTCCTTTATCAATCGGAACTTTTACAACTCCTTTGGTTTCGGAAATGTTTACAGAAACTACTTTGCCTTTGATTTTTCTTAAAAATACTCCTGATTTCCCGCCTGTTTTTTTAATCAGTTTCACATCTTCTATTACCATAGCTCTGTCTACCGCTTTGGCCATGTCATATATGGTTAGCAATGCTGTGGTTACAGAATTTAAGGCTTCTATTTCAACTCCTGTACTTGATGTAGTCTTTACCTTTGAGTAAACCTCAATGAAGTCTTCTCCATAGTTAAAAGTCATATCGACAGAAGTTAAAAATATATTATGAGTCATTGGGATAATGTCACTTGTCTTTTTAGCAGCCATTATTCCTGCTACTTGAGCGACTGACAAGACATCTCCTTTTTTAATCTTACCATCTCTTATCAAATTGATAGTTTCTTTCTTAGCCGTTATTTTTCCATAAGCTATAGCAACTCTTTCGGTTTCTTCTTTATCTCCAACATCAACCATCTTAGGTAAACCCTCAGCATTAAAATGTGTAAATTCCATATTATCCCCCGATTTCATTCATATTTCTATTTATAGTGATATCCTTTTCTAGTTCATGTTCTTTTTCTTTAGACAAAATAGCCTCTCTAATCACTTCTTCTAAATTTTCACCTTCATAAAGGTATTTTTTTAAATCTATCTCTCTATTCGAGTGTAAACACAATTTTAATTTCCCCGTAGAAGTTAGCCTTACTCTATTGCAGTCTTTGCAGAATTTGCAACTTATAGGATTTATAAGTCCAACTTTGCCAATCGCATTTGGAAGCTTATAGTATTGTGCAGGTGAGTGAATGTCGTCATTTTCGATTTTTTCTAATGCACTCACTCTAGAAAGCACAGTAGAGTTTGGGATAAATTTAGCTTTAGCAAAGTTTTTAGCCTCTCCCATTGGCATAAGTTCAATAAATCTAACGTCTATAGGATGATTGATTGTTAAATTTACAAAATCTTCTATTTCATCATCATTGAATCCGCCAATCAATACTGTATTTATTTTTACAGGGTTTAAATCGTATTCAATTGCTTTCTTTATAGCCCTTTTTACCCTCTGTATATCTCCACCTCTTGTGATTTCTTTGTACTTTTCTGCGTCTAAACTATCAAGGCTTATGTTTACTCGATTAAGTCCTGCTTTTTTAAGGGGTTCAATATAATCCTCAAGTAATATACCATTTGTAGTCATCGTTATTTCTTTAACGCCTTCTAATTTGCTTACTCTTTCTATCAAGTCAACAGCTCCGAGCCTTACCAATGGTTCTCCACCTGTAAATCTTATCTTTTTTACCCCAGTATTTACGAAAACTTTTATTATCTCATACATTTCCTCTAGAGTAAGCATTTCTTCATGGGGTAGTTTATTTGCTATTCCCTTTTCAGGCATGCAGTAAACACATCTTAAATTACATCTATCAGTAAGTGAAACTCTCAAATAATCTATCTCTCTTCCAAACGCATCTTTCATATAATCACCGTCATTCTATTATTATTATTTCGCCAGTGTTTTCAAAACCATATCCACCTAAGGCGTCAACTCTGTTTTTAAACTCTTCGCTTTTTAGTATTTCTATGAACTCTTTTATCCTGTCAAGCTCTAAATTTTTAGCATAAGTTAAAAAGTCGTACTCCTCTGGTTTTAAAGGATAAAAATCCAAATCTAAAGCTTTGCTTGCAGAATATACACCTAAACCTACATTTGCGCTCTTGTTCTTAACAGCTGCAGCAACAGCCATATGAGTAGAAAATTCTCTTTGATATCCCTTTATTTTCTCTGGGTTCACGTCGTTTTTAGCTAACTCGTAATCTAATAGTACTCTTGTTCCAGAGCCCCTTTGTCTGTTTGCAAATACCACATCTTCCCTTACTAAGTCGTTGACCGATTGTATGTTTAGAGGATTTCCCTTTTCTACTATAAAGCCTTGTATTCTATTTAAGCCTTTTATGAGTGCCATCTTCTCCCCATTAAAATACTTTCTTACATAGCTGATATTGTATTCTCCTGTATCGGCATCTAATAAATGAATTGGTGCTAAATGGCATTCTCTACGTCTTAAAGATAGTATACCTCCCATGCTACCTACATGAGTGGATTTAAGTTTCATCATGTCGGCTACTATATCCATGCATATATCATGGCTTCCTATGGAAACAAGACTTTCTTTTATCTGATTGAGCGGCCTTAGTAGTTTCACATCTACTGTATCTGAAACGTCATAACCTTCTACATTCCTTGGTATTTTGCATAGTCCGTCTGCTTTTACTAAGCTCATTATAACTCCAGCTCCAGATTGTAGGGGTGTTGCAATGAGTTTATCATCAACAAACCCTAGAGTTACTCTGATTATTTCTTCATTTTTGAGAGATGAAACTACTCTTTTAGTAAGGGTGGCCTTTGCTATTTCATCCTTGTCATCTTCAAGTCCTAAAAATTTTAATATAACTGGTTTTACAAAAACATCAAACACTAAATAACTAGAAACGGGATATCCCGGTATTCCTATGATAGGTTTTCCCTTTACTATTCCTAAAATAGTTGGTTTCCCCGGTTTCATGGCTACTCCATGCACTACCACTTCTCCAATTTCATCGATTACATCTACTGTATAGTCCATTGTACCTGCTGATGAACCTGCATTTACTAATACTATGTCGTTTTTTTCAACAGCTTCTAAAACCATTGCTTTTATTGTTTCGTATTCATCTACTGCTATCGAACCCTTGTTGGGAATTCCACCTAATTCTAAAACTAGATTTTCGAATACATATGAATTTGAATCTATGATCTTTCCTTCTACTACTTCCTCCACATTTTCAACTATTTCACTCCCAGTGGGGATAAGGGCAACTTTTGGCTTTTCATAAACACTTATCTCATCAATCCCACCTGAGATAAGGGCTCCAATGTCTACAGGCCTTATCTTGTGCCTTGAAGGTAAGATCATCTCTGTAGCTACAATGTCTTCCCCAATCTGTCTAATGTGCTGATAAGGATACGCTGGAGATAAAATCTCTATGGTATCCTCATCTTTTATAATACAATCCTCTATCATAATCACTGCATCAAATGGCTCTTTTACAGGATTTCCAGTATTTATATAAATAAAGTCTTCATTTAGTTTCAATGTCTTTGGTTCACTCTCTGTTGCACCCGTGGTATAATCAGATATTACGGCTATTCCATCCATAGCGGCAGAATTGTAGCTCGGTGATGAAAGCTTAGCATACACAGCTCTTGAAGTCACTCTGTTTAAAGAGTCTTTTACTTTTATCAATTCTTCTTTAGGATTAATTTCTAATTTCTTAAAGTACTCATCAATTGCCAAATTTACATCTATATTATCGATATATGCTTTTCTACTCATATTAACCTCCTACAGTAAATAGACTTCTCTTATTTCTCCTTTGTTTACCCCTTCTTCATGAATTTTTATGACAATGTAACCATCGGCTTTTGAAAGATTTGTTATCATTCCTGACTTTCCAAACTTTGGTGTAGCATAATATTTTCCTTCTTCTTTTTTTATGTTTACAAAAACATACGTATCTTTACCAGCAGAAGATGGAAAATTTTCAGTCATCTGTGCGAATATGGTTGGTTTTATCGTGTTTAAGGAGTATAATTTCTCGATAAACGGTTCCACTACAGCCATAAAAACCGTCATAGCAGATACTGGATGCCCTGGAAGTCCAATGACAAGTTTTCCTTTTGCACTAGCAATAAGTGTAGGTTTCCCAGGTTTTATTGAGATTCCATGAGCAAGCACGCCTTTCCCTCCAAGAGAATTAATTGCCTCTTTAGTGTAATCTCTTTCTCCAACTGAACTTCCCCCTGAAAGCAATACTATATCACTTTTTTCTAGCCCATCTAATATTGCCTCTTTCAATTGAATAAAATCATCTTTTACAATTATATTTCCAACTACTTCTAGCCCTATCTTTTTAGATTGGGCTTTTAAACTATATGAATTGATATCTCTTATTTTCCCAAATTCTAATTTTTCTTCTATTCCTATTATCTCATCTCCTGTTGATATGATGAAAACTTTAGGTTTTTTAAATACCTGTACTTTTGATATCCCAAGACTTGCTAAAGCACCGATATGAGCAGGATTTAATTTTTTTCCTCTTTCTATTACAACTTCATTTTCTTTAATATCTTCCCCACGTTTAATTATGTTTTCCTGAATCCTCACAGGTTTTTGGACTAGGAGGGTTTTTTCATCCATCTTTTCAGTGTTTTCAATCATTATGACGGCATTGGCTCCTTTGGGTATCATTCCCCCAGTTGGAACATAAGCACATTTTCCACTGCTAACCACTAGTTCTGTCCTATCCCCCATTTTAACTTCTCCTATGATTTCCAGCACCGTTGGTATAGTATCAGTTGATCCATAGCTATCTTCTGCTACTATTGCATATCCATCAACTGTTGATCTATCAAATTCTGGTACAAACTCTTTTGATATTACATCTTCATAAAGTACCTTATCGTAAGCATCATCTAAATCTACAATTTCTGATTCCAATTTATAGTCTTTAAACTCCTCTTTTATAATATTTACTGCTTCTTCAATCAAAATGGTTTTAAAAAATTCCACTAAGAAATCCTCCCTCGTTCTAAAAATACTACCTCATCACAGATTCTATCTGATTGAATAGCATCATGTGTAACAATGATTATAGTAGCATTTGATTGTTTGTGAAAATTTAATATGCAATTTTCTATAGTAATCATAGCTTCTTCATCAATACTCGAAGTGGGTTCATCAAGTAGCAATAACTTGGGCCTTATCACTAAGGCCCTTGCTAAAGCGACTTTCTGTGCTTCTCCACCTGATAGTTGATTTCCTCTCTTATTTAGCAAATCTTCTATCTCTAAAGCTTTAGCTAATTCTAAAGTCCTTCTTTCAATTTCAACTTTGTCTAATTTTCTTAAAAGCATTGGATACTTAATATTATCTTTGACTTTTCGCTTAAATAAAAATGGTTTTTGAAAAACTTCTGTAATTTCTTTTTGTATTTTTTCATCTAAGGGTTTCCCGTCATAGAGTACTTCTCCTTCAAATTGTGGATCCAAACCAGCAATGATGTTTAATAATGTGCTTTTACCAACTCCATTTGGCCCTCTTAGTCCGATTATTTGCCCTTCTTTAAATGTATAATCAGCTATATCTAAAACTAAATTTTCTTTATAATACTTCTTTAAGTTTCTTACCTTAACTTCCATTTAATCCTCCACGTTGAAAGAATAAATTATACTGTGAATGGCAAAAGAAATCAGCAATAGTATAATCCCAAGAGCTATTGCCATAGGATAGTCTCCTCTTGAATTCATCATAGATATAGTCGTAGTCATCACTCTGGTTTGCCCTTTTATGTTCCCGCCGACAATCATAACAGCGCCAACTTCAGAGATTGCTCTTGAAAAAGCGGTTGCTATATTAGCTATTATATCTGAATTCAGTTCTCTGATTATAAGAATGGTGGAGTGAAAATCTCCTCCACCTAATGTCTTTACAACTTTTTTGTATTCCATTCCCCTGTGCATCGCTAAATTGTAGGTAAGCCCAAATATAAATGGCAATACCAGAAGTGACTGCGCTAATATCATGGCTTTTGGAGTGTACATAATCCCTAAAAAGCCCAAAGGGCCATTTCTCGTGAATAAAAGTGCAACAACCAAACCCACTATGACGGATGGAATGCTCATAAACGTGTAAACTAGCCTTGAAAAATGCCTTTTATGCTTAAATTCTTTGATTCCAAAATAACAGCCTAGAGGCACAAATATAAGCGAGGCAATTAGAGTAGCCGATGTTGAAACAAAGAGCGAAAGCCCTATTATTCCATATATCTCTTTGTCAAAATTTATCAATAATTCTATTGCCTTTATAAAACCATCCAATATATAATCCATATTGCACCTCTAAGCATTTATTTGCTATTTATAATTAGGAATGAACAATGCTTGACCATATTCCTCTATTCCATATTCTCCGATTAGCTGTTGAATGTCTTCTCTTGTAATCCATTCCATAAATTTAACAGCGCCTTCGTAATTTATAGTTTCAAACTTCTCTGGATTCACTGGCAATACGCCGTATTGATTAAATAAATTCTCGTCGCCTTCGACGATAATATCTAAATCCAATGTGTCTTTTAAGCTCAAATAAGTACCTCTATCAGCAATTGTATATGCTCTCTTTTCATCAGCAACTTTAAGTGTATCTCCCATACCGCTGCCAGTTTCGATATACCATTCTCCAGTTGGCTCTACATCAATAAGTTTCCAGAGAGATAATTCTTTTTTATGTGTACCAGAGTCATCGCCTCTAGATACAAAATTCAACTTGTTGTCGTTTATTTCCTTTAATGCGGCTAATATGTCATTCCCTTTTTGCAATTTACCGTCTGCAGGTCCAACTAAAATGAAGTCATTGTACATTACATCTCTTCTTTCAGTCGCAAAACCTTCTTCCACGAGTTTTAATTCATCTGGTTTTGCATGGACTAGCAGCACATCTGCTTCTCCATCTCTAGCCATTTGAATTGCCTTACCAGAACCAACTGCAATGGTTTTTACCTCTATGTTGGTTTCTTCTGTAAACAATGGAAGTAAATAATCCAATAATCCAGTATCCTGTGTGCTCGTTGTAGTAGCTAAAATAATGCTGCCAGCAGGAGATGCTGCTTCTTCTTCAGTGTTGTTCTCGCTTGTGTTTTCTTCAGTTTGAGTTGAAGTACAAGCGCTTAAAACAAGAATCAATGACAACAAAATCAAGAAAAACGTTTTTCTATTTTTCATACTATCCCTCCATTCTTTTATTGTATAGTATCACTCTAAATCAGCCAATGTCAAGCTTTGAGATTGATAGAAAGATAACCATACTTTAAGATATTAATACTATATCTTAAAAGGATGGTTATAATTCTTACGGTAGTAATTTCAGATGCTTAAATTAAAAAATAGGGGAATATCATGATTTATCTAAATGTTTATAAATTAGATTTATTACTCAAAACATTTAAATTCCAATCATTAAAGAGTCTATTCTTTTTCTAACAGTTTATAAAGAAATTCACAAAGGAATTTCACCCATACTAAAAGCACAATAGGTAGTAAGTATGTTATATAAAAACTGTATATATCCATCGCAAGTTGGCTACCGTTTGAGTCAATGGTGTAGCTTTGTAAATATATAAAACTATAAGAAAGTATAAAACTTAATACAAGCAAAACCGAACATATAGTTTTATTAGTAAACGTACCAAATCCAAATACCCTTTTCATAGAAACCTCCTTTTATACTTTTCCGTTTTGTAAACCTTTATAAATTATTTAGATAAATATTGAATACAAAGGTCTTAATTATTTCTATTTTTTTTAATAAACCAATTTACTAAAATAAATAGAATTACTATCAGCCCAATAGCATTAATAATAGGCATATAAAATAATATTTTATCTAACATCTAAATTACACTCCCCCAATCGCATTAATAGTAGACATATAAAACAATATTTTATCTAATAAATCACACTTGTTATAAAAATCATATGTTCCATGTTAAAATCATCTGACCAAAGCTTTACTAAACCATCTATAAGGAAATAATAATCAATCGTACATGTGCCTGTTGTCGTAATACTACTTCCTCGAGACGATATTGTAGATAAACAAGAAATATCTCTAATGTCTAGTCCCACAGTAAAACCAGTCAAACTCATAGACCCTGTAGCCTGAGTAAATCTATGCGTTGTCATTCCTGGAACTTGTTCATAACTATATAGTGTTTTTAAATTTAAAGAAGCTCCCGAAGCCGGAATAGTAGATGTTTGATATGAACCAGATCCAGATGAACGAGTTGCATAAATTAACAATTTATCCAAAGACTCAGAAGGATTAGCAACTTCCACGGATTCCGTTTTAATAGAATTTTTACTTGATAATTGTGTACTTAAGTATTCTTCAAGCTCTTCTTTAGTCTCAAATGCTAAAGGTTGAATATGTTGAGGAATATCCTCAGCACTAATGGTTTCTAAAGAATCAACCAAAGGCGTATAACTAACATATTCCGCATAAACATTAGATGATAATGAAAGAAATAAAATTAATAATAAACCAATTTGTTTTTTCATAAAAACCTCCTTTTATATTATACCGTTTTGTAAACTTAAATGAAAATTGAGGAATCCAAACTCTCTATGTACAATGTTTTCGCTTCGATTGTATAACTCTGGATTCCGAACGCCAATAATTTATATTTTTAAATTATATAGCGCATTCATATTCTTTACAAATTCAATAATAACCATATTCCCCTAATAGATTTTTACTAGAAATATATTTATTAGAATATTCAGTATAAATCTTAACATAAGTATATCATAGTAGATTTTCCATGTCAAATTTTTGTAAATAATAATACAGTATAAATTGTTTTTAAAAAAATGATTAATTAATACTATCTTATCCATATACAAATAGACAGTTTTATTAAAATTGTTTATACTAAAGTAGATAATAATTAAATATGGTGGTGGTTTAAATGGATCGTGCGACAATCCAAAGAGATAATATATTAAAAAATTCATATAGATTATTTAAAGAAAAGGGTTTTAAAAATACCACTACTAGAGAGATTGCAAATCAATCTCAAATTAATAAAGGTCTTTTGCATTATTATTACAATCAAAAGGAAGACATTGTAATAGAAATGTATGAAGATATTTTAGATGCATTATATAACTATGTTGAAAAAAACTATAAAGATAAAATAAAAGGTTATACTTATTTAGCACTCTTAAATATACTCTTTTACAAGGCTATGACATCAACTAATGAGAGTTTGAATTTTTTATCAGAAATGATGTCTAGTAGAGAATTAACAAAAGTAAAAATCGAAAAGTATATTGATTCTTATTATAAAATAATCGAAAATGATGATATCCCTATAACAAAATATCAGATGTTGCTAGCTTTGACTGTCGCAGTTGGAGCAGAATCTGAGTTGCTCCTAAGCATAAGAGAAGGAAAAATTAAAATGACTTATGATAAATTAGCAACGACTGTAAATAAAATTATGTTTACCATGCTAAAAGTACGAGAAAAAGATATCAAAAAAATTAATGATAAAGCTAAAGAGATAGCTGATACTGTTGAATTAAAAGAAATTACATCATTTTTGATAGAAAGCTGTAAATGGGCAAGGGACTGACCTTGCTTTTTTTGAATTATTTTTTAGGCAAGCCTAAATCTATACTTGCTAATTTGGTATCGCTGTAATATAATAAAATTAACAAGATTAGGCACGACCAATATTTATTATTGGATAAGAAAGGAGAGGTAATATATGCTTTATGGGTATGCAGGAAAAATGCTATTTATCGACTTGACAACAGGAGAGATTGAAGAGAAAGAGACTCCAAAAGAACTTGCTGAAGACTTCATCGGAGGTTATGGTTTTGGCGCTAAAATTCTTTACGATATGATGAAACCTGGTACAGATCCACTTGGCCCTGACAGTGTGCTTGGGTTTATAACTGGGCCTACAAGTGCTACAAAAGCTTGGTTTGGAGGCAGATACACAGTTGTAAATAAATCCCCTATAACTGGTGGGTGGAACGATGCAAATTCAGGAGGATTTTTTGGTCCTGAGTTGAAAAAAGCAGGATATGACGCATTATTCATCAAGGGAATATCCCCAAAACCAGTGTATATTTACATCAACGATGGAAAAGTAGAAATAAGAGATGCTTCTCATCTTTGGGGTATGGATACAAAGAAAGTTTGGGAAGCATTGAAAGAAGAAACTAATGAGCCAAGATTAAGAGTAAGTGCTATTGGGCCTGCAGGAGAAAGAGTTTCTTTGATTTCGTGCCCTATTAACGATGGACATCGTGCTCCAGCTAGAGGTGGTACAGGTCCAATAATGGGTTCTAAAAAATTGAAAGCTATCGCAGTTAGAGGAACTCAAAATATTCCTGTCGCTAACCCTGAAAAAGTTTTAGAAATCAATAAAAAAGTAACTGAAGCCATGAAACAAAGCGAATTAGCACAGGCTTTTGGAGCCTATGGCACAGGTGTAGGAACTCCTGCATCAGCTTTGAATGGGGACTCGCCTGTTAAAAACTGGGGTGGTGTAGGTGTAGTAGACTTTGGCGAAGAAAAAGCTGAAAAAATGGGTTCTATCGCACTTGACCGATACAAAACAAAAAAATACAATTGTGCATCTTGCCCATTGGGATGCGGTGCTGAATACGAAGTAAACGATGGACGTTGGCCTTTAGGCCCAACCGAAAGACCTGAATATGAAACAGCTGCTGCTTTCGGAAGTACTCTTTTATGTGGAGAACCTGATGCAATGCTTAAATGCAATGAAATCTGTAACACTTATGGTTTCGATACAATTTCAGCTGGTATGACAATAGCTTGGGCAATGGAATGTTATGAGAGAGGTATACTTACAAAAGAAGATCTAGATGGTATTGAATTGACATGGGGCAACGGTGAGGCTATAGTAAATATAATGCAAAAAATGGCTGATGGTGAAGGCTGCGGTGCTATATTATGCCATGGTTCTCAATACGCTGCTAAATATTGGAATAAAGGAGAAGAATATCTCCAAACTGCTTCAGGAATAGAACTCCCAATGCACGACCCAAGACACTCTCCAGGTTTAGCTAGAACTTATAAATTCGATCCAACTCCTGGAAGACACGTTAAAGGTGGTATAGGTGGAGTCCAAATGCTAGAGCCTATTAAAGAAGAAAACTACATCTTCGATGGCACTGGCCCAGCAGATTTAGGTATGACTCTTTTTGTAGAAGTTCTAAATGCATCTAGCATGTGCTATTTTAGTACACTTTGTGCTCCTCCTGAAACAGTTTATGAGTATATAGCTGCAATTACAGGCATGAACTTTGATCAAGAAACTGCTTTTAATACTGGTTTAAGAATATTTATGATGAGATATGCATTTAATCTCAGAGAGGGTATAAAACCAAAAGACATGACTCTTACTAAGAGAGCAGTTGGTGAACCTCCTCTAGAAGCTGGACCATTAAAAGGATATAGTGTTGATGTAGAAAAATTAGGTAGAAATTTCTTTAAAGAAGCTGGTATCGATTTTGATAGTGGTCTACCAGATAAGGCTCTTTTAGAAAAATTAGGTGGATTAGATGAAGTGATAAAAGATATTTATGGGGAAGATAAATAAATGGTAATAAAACTAAAATACATGGGTGTCATTCACGATAAAATGCCTGATGTTTTAGATTTAGAAGAAGGCACAAATGTAAAAACTCTCAAGACAATTCTAATAAATATGTCTGATGAAGAACTAAAACCAATCCTATCGAATGCCTCGTTCATCGTTAACAATATGAATGCAAACGATGATACAGTCTTAAATGATAATGATAAAGTACTAGTGTTGACACCTTTGGGTGGGGGTTAAAAAATATATAATATAAGCTCATCTTTTGATGAGCTTATATTATAATCTAAATAGAGGTGTGTTATGAAAAGATACTTAAGAAATATGGATATGCTTTCACTTGAAGAAAATGAAAGCTTAAGAAAATGTAAAGTCTGTGTAGTTGGATGCGGTGGATTAGGTGGCTATGTAATAGAAATGCTTGCACGGCTTGGAATTGGCTATATAACTGCTATTGACGGCGATGTTTTCGAAGAAACCAACCTCAATAGGCAAATTTTATCAACCATGGATAATTTAGGTCAAAACAAAGCTCTAGCAGCTAAATTGAGAGTTAATGAAATTAATCCTGATGTAATTGTAAATAGTGTCAATTCACATATTTCAGAAGAAAATTACGTGGATATTTTAAAAGGGCACGATGTGATTGTCGATGCGGTGGATGACATAAAGACAAGATTTTCACTTCAACGTTTTGCAAAAGAACTTAATATACCATTAGTCCATGGAGCTATCTCAGGATGGTTTGGACAAGTTTCGACGATCATGCCAAATGACAACACACTAAATCTCATATATAAATCTAGTGAAAAATTAGAAAACAAACTAGGAAATCCCTCTTTCACACCTGCTTTAGTTGCAGCAGTTGAAGTGAGTGAAGTGGTAAAATTATTAATAAAAAGAGGAGAGATCCTTAGATACAAACTCCTCTTAATAGATACTTATACTCAAAATTATTCCGTGGTTGATCTAAAAAGTAATTAAGTTTCAATAAATTATATTATCGAAATTTGTGTAGATATTTAACCTCTTCCCTCTTACAAACCCAACTAGTGTGATATTCAATGCATTAGCTAGTTCTATTGAATAAGATGTGGGAGCAGAGTGGGATACTACCATAGGGATAGCTCTTTTTGACATCTTTGAGATCAGCTCATGAGAGACCCTCCCAGATGTAAGAATAATCTTGTCGCTATAATGAGTTTTTTGTATGTCTGCTCTGCCAAGCACTTTATCTATGCAATTGTGCCTTCCTATATCTTCATAAAAGTACAATATGTCTTTTGCATTCGCTAAAGCTGCAGAATGTACCCCCCCTGTTTCTATGAACAATTTTGAACTCTTATTAAATTTTTCCATGAGTTGAAATAAATCAAGAGCTTTGATTGAAAAATCGTTAGTTATTTTTTTGCTCTTTATAGAATCAATTACATTGTAAAATAAAGGTGCATTTCCACAGCCCGAACTAATTAACCTCTTGTTTAACAACGATTGCTTTAATGTCTTATCTTCAAAAGTAATTACTCTTGCTTCGAGGGTTTTTTCATAGATTTTTACGTCTTTTATCTCTTTAATTGAATCTATTAACCCTTCAGAAATCAAAAATCCTACCGTCAGCTCATAGAGCGAATCTGGGCTTACCATCAATGTAGCAATTTCTACGTCATTAACAAAAATTGTGAATGGCTTTTCTACTGCCACAAAATCATTCTCTACTGAAGTGTTCGCATCTTTTATTTTTACTATTTTGACTTCTTTTTTGGTAGATAAATCATCTGCTTTGGGATCTCTCATATTTTTCTAAATCCTCTTTTGTATTTAAATTTAAGAACATACTCCAATCAGGGCTCATTTTTAAAGCTTTCTTATGAGGAATATAGGTAGTATTCACTGTTTGAAGTAAAGTCTTTATATCTATTTTGTCGTTATTAAGATATAGTTCAATTACCTTATATAAGTCTCTCGAATAAAAAGCATTAAATGGTTCTATGCCTATTCTATCTTCTGTGACCACAGCATCGCTTTCTTTTATCTTCAATAAGGCCATCATGTATCGAATGTAGTCTAGATTGACTATTGGCATATCACAAGCTATAAGATATGCGTATTTTGATTTAGATTCTTTTAGGCCAATGTGAATGCCTGAGAGTGGCCCTTTATCTTTTATTTCATCGCTTACCAGCTTTATTTTTTCATATTTTATTTTTTCATCATCATACTCATTTGGTTTATTTGTTAC
Organism: Soehngenia longivitae; assembly: GCF_004684055.1. Lineage (GTDB taxonomy): Bacteria > Bacillota > Clostridia > Tissierellales > Tissierellaceae > Soehngenia > Soehngenia longivitae. The sequence goes on along the minus strand of NZ_SRIB01000002.1, from coordinate 90,260 downwards.
AATTATAAAATCATTAAAAAGAGGGGATAATTTTTCTATAAGCAATTCGACATTGGATTTATTTTCTAGTTTTAAAAATTGCTTGTCAAACCCCATCCTCATGCTCTTTCCACCAGCTAAAATTATTGCGCTCCCAAATGAATTAACACTATTCTCTAGCACATTCACTCGCCCTTCCCGTCAAAATCTCTAGTCCATGTGGCAATGCTTTTAATATGACTTCTAGTGATTCTTCAACAGCTCTTGGACTGCCAGGGAGATTTATGATAAGTGTGTCATTTCTTATGCCACTTACAGCTCTAGAAAGCATTGCATGGGAAGTCTTTTCAAGACTTTTATTTAAAATAGCATAACTTATCCCCATGGCCAATCTGTCTACAACTTCTAAAGTGGCTTCTGGGGTTACATCTCTTTTGCTAAATCCAGTGCCACCTGTAGTTAAAATCAAATCTACTTTTAGCTCATCTGCCATATACATAAGCTCTTTTTTTATCTTCTCTTTATCATCTTCTACAATTGTGGTACTTAAAATTTCAAAACCATTTTCTTCCATGATTTCTTTTATTCGTTTGCCTGATATATCTTCTCTCAAACCTTTTGAACCCTTGTCACTTGCTGTCAAAACACCTACTTTAAACATAGTCCTCCTCCTTATCTAACTTTTCGATGTTCACCGCAGATACTTTTAGTTCTGGTATCTTTGCTATCTCATCTACAAAAGTATTTGTCAAGTAATTAGCCTGCCCATCTGTAAAATGAAAAGGCATAAATACAACATCTCTATCTATTGTATCAACCACTTTTGCCTTCGTTATGATCTCTCCTCTTCTGGACTTGACTCTTACTTTATCGCCATTTTCTATGTTCATTCTGTTAGCGGTTTCTTCATTGATCTCTATATATGAACTATTTACTATATCATTGAGTCCTTCTTCTCTTCCTGTCATTGTCCTGGTGTGATAGTGATAAAGAATCCTACCCGTAGTGAGTATAAATGGATAGTTTTCATCTGGCGTTTCTCTGCTTTTCACATATTCAACAGGCATGAATAAACCCTTGCCTCTGGAAATCTTATCTTTGTGTAAAAATTTAGTTCCCATGTCATCTTTGTCTTTGCACGGCCATTGTATTCCGTTATCATCTATTTTCTCGTAGGTAATCCCACTGTATTGAGGTGTTAGAAAACTTATTTCCTCCATTATCTCTTGAGGATTAGAATATTTCTTGTCATAACCTAAAGTATTCATTATCTCCATGATGATCTGCCAATCTGGTTTTGCTAATCCGTTTTCTTTTACTGCTTTTCTAACTCTTTGAACTCTCCTCTCTGTATTAGTGAAAGTTCCATCTTTTTGAGCAAACGAAACTGCTGGCAAAACTAAATCTGCATATTCACAAGTTTCAGTAAAGAATATGTCTTGAACAACTAAAAAATCTACTTTTTTTAATGCACTAATCACATGATTAGTATCAGGATCAGAAACTACAGGATTTTCTCCCATGATGTATAAAAACTTTATTTCGTCTTCTTCAATAAGATTAAACATCTCAGTTATAGTCGCACCGACTTTATCAGAAAGTTTTGTACCCCATGCTCTTTCAAATTTCTCAAGACTTTCTTTGTGAAAAATCTTTTGATAACCTGTTAACTCCGCAGGTGTAGCTCCCATATCACTTGCCCCTTGAACATTGTTCTGCCCTCTAAGAGGATTTATACCTGCATTTTCTTTCCCTATATTTCCACATAAAAGAGCTAAATTAGATAAGCTCATTACAGCATGTGTGCCAGTGGTATGTTGAGTGACTCCCATTGTATAGTAAATTCCTGCGTTTGGGGAGTTTGCATAAATTAAAGCTGCTTTTATAATTAAATCCTCATCCACTCCACAAATTTCTGCACTTCTCTTTGGTGGATAGTTTTTTACAAGTCTGACTAATTCATCAAAGTTTTCGCAATTCTTCCTGATGTACTCTTCATCATACAGTTTGTTTTCAATGATGACATTCATCATCCCATTTATGAGTGCAATATTTGTCCCTGGTTTGAGCTGGAGATGAACATCTGCAAATTTAGTAAGTTCTATTTCCCTTGGATCTGCTACAATCAATTTCGCACCACTTTTAACTGCCTGTTTTATAAACGCTCCTATAACAGGATGTGTCTCTGTGGTATTTGAGCCAATTACAAATATCGTGTCATTGTGTTTGATTTCTGAAATACTATTTGTCATAGCGCCTGTACCAAGTGTAGTTGCAAGCCCTGCAACTGTTGAGGAATGTCAGAGCCTAGCACAGTGATCAATGTTATTTGTCTTTAAAACTGCCCGAAAAAGCTTTTGGAAAAGATAATTTTCCTCATTTGTACATCTTGCTGAACTTAAACCTGCAAAGGAATCAGGCCCATTTTCAGCCATATATTTATCTACCTTTTCTTTTATAATCTCATATGCCCTATCCCAAGAAATTTCTTTAAATACCCCATCTTCTTTTAACAATGGTGCGTTTAACCTATCTGGATGATTTATAAAATTAAATGAAAACTTTCCTTTAACGCACAATAGTCCTTCATTGACAGCATTTTTAACAGGCTCTACGCCAACTACTTTATCATCTTTAGTAAGTAAATTAATTTGGCAGCCTACTCCGCAAAATGTACAAGTAGTCTTGACTTTTTCCACTTCCCATGTTCTAAATTTTTCTTTAGATTTTGGCATCAGTGCTCCTGTTGGGCAAACTGAAACACAATTCCCACATGACACACAGTCTGAATTTATGAGTCCATCATTAAATGGCGTTCCAATTATTGTATCAAACCCACGATTTACAAAATCTATTGCCCCTGTGACTTGAAGTCTTGAACATACTCTCACACATAAACCACATAAAATACATTTTTGAGCATCATATACATAAAATGGATTCGAATCATCTATATATCGATCTCTAATCTTTCCTGTGTGATTTCTAAATTTAACATCGTATTCATAAGCGTAATCTTGAAGTAAGCAATCCCCTGCCTTCTCACAAGTAAGGCAGTCATTTGGGTGATTGTCTAATAGCAGCCTTAGTATCTCTCTTCTTGCCTGTATAACTTTTTCTGTTTTAGTATGTACCACCATTCCATCTCTCACTTTTGTAGAACAAGATGTTTGGAGTTTTTTACTTCCCTCTATCTCTACAACACACATTCTACAAGCTCCAAAAATATCAAGTCTTTCGTCATAGCAGAGATTTGGTATCTTGATCCCAACTGAATTTGCTGCTTGCATAACTGTAAGTGAACTATCAACCTCAATTTCTTTGTTATCTATAGTAAGTTTTACTGTTTTCATGATTTCCTCCTAGTATATCTCTACTGCTTTTACTGGTTTTACAGGACAAACCTCATAGCAGCTGCCACATTTTATACATTTTTCTATATCTATGCTGTGTTTTACTTTGAGTTCCCCCTGAATAGCATCTACAGGACAGTTTTTCTTGCACAAAGTACAGCCTATGCATTTGTCTGAAATGGTGTAAGTTATAAGTGGTTTGCAGCTTTTTGCAGGACATTTCTTATCAACTATATGTGCAATATATTCATCCTTATAGTATTTTAAAGTAGTTATAACTGGATTTGGAGCGGTTTGCCCAAGCCCGCATAACGAAGTATCACTGACGACATGCGCAAGGTTTTCTAGCTCTTCTAAGTCACTCATCTGCGCTTTTCCTTCAGTTATGAGCTCTAATATTTCATACATTCTTCTTGTGCCCTCTCTACATGGAATGCACTTGCCACATGATTCATCTACGCTAAACTCCAAAAAATATTTAGCGATATCCATCATACAAGTGTTCTCGTCCATAACAACCATTCCACCTGAACCCATGATAGAACCTATGCTAGCTAAAGACTCAAAATCAACAGCTACATCTAGATATTCTTTAGGGATACACCCTCCTGATGGTCCTCCAGTTTGTACTGCTTTATATTCTTTGTTGTTTTGGCAACCTCCCCCAATGTCAAAAACTATATCTCTTAACTTAGTGCCCATTGGAACTTCTACAAGCCCTGCGTTTTCAATTTTCCCAACGAGTGAAAATACCTTTGTCCCAGGGGATTTCTCTGTGCCTATGCTTCTAAACCATTCGGCACCATTTAATATTATTGGAGCAACATTTGCAAAAGTCTCTACGTTGTTTATTATCGTAGGCTTGCCCCACAATCCCACATGCGCAGTTCTCTGTAATTTAGGTCTAGGCATACCCCTATGCCCTTCAATAGATTCTATGAGAGCAGTACCCTCTCCACAGACAAATGCACCTGAACCAAGCCTTAATTCAATGTCAAAATCAAAACCCGATTTGAATATATCTTTGCCTAAAAGTCCTAGAGTTTTCGCCTCCTCAATCGCATGTTTTAAAGTCTTTACTGCCTGAGGATACTCTGCTCTTACATATATAAAACCTTTATTTGCACCTATTGCATATCCACCTATTGCCATGCCTTCTAGTACACTGTGAGGGTCTTTTTCTAAGATTGACCTATCCATAAAAGCACCAGGATCGCCTTCGTCTGCATTGCAAATTATGTATTTTTGGTCTGCATCAAATGTAAATGCTTCCTCCCATTTCTTTCCTGTAGGAAAGCCAGCGCCACCTCTTCCTCTAAGAAGTGAATTTTTCATTATATCAACTACTTCTCTTTGAGAAAGATTAGTTAAAACATTATGTAGCGCTAAATAACCGTCAAAGGCTATGTATTCTTCAATATCAAAGGGATTTATTATATCGCAATTTCTTAAAGCAATGCGCAGTTGATTTTTATAGTAATCCCCCTTTAACACCACTTTATCTTCTACTAACTCAATCAAGTCATTCTGCAATAGATTCTCTATTATCTTTGCCCTTTTCTCCTCTTTAATGGAAATAAGTCTATTTTTATCCATGCCACACCTCTATCGTAAATCTTCGAGTATTTTCTTTACATCTTTTTTCTTAACTAGCGGAAATAAAGTAGAATTGATCATAACGACTGGCGCTTTTGAACAATCTCCTAAACACCTAGCCTCGTTAATTGAAAATTTCAAATCACTCGTGGTTTCCCCTTGTTTTATACCTAGCTCTTTTTCAAATTCTTCTAATATTGCTTGTGCTCCTTTTACATAGCATGCAGTCCCTAGACAGACACTTATTTGGTTTTCTCCTTTAGGTATAAAAGAAAACTGCGCATAAAAAGTAGCTACCCCATAAATTTCTGCAAGTGGTATCCTCAATTCTTCGCTAACTATTTTCAATACTTCTTTAGGGAGATAATTAAAAAGCTCTTGTGCTTTTTGAAGCGCTGGCATAAGCGCTCCATTTGTAGCTTTAATCATTTTTAAAAAGTCTTTGTACTCTGTCAATTTATCTTTGTTCTTTTCTAAATCAAATGTGTATTCCATATAGCACCTACCTAAAATTGCATATATTTTAAGTTTACACTATAATAAATTTTAATGATTGTCAATGTAAAAACTCACTATTTGATTAAATTTTTTAATAATTCTATGGAGTGTGAATAATTTGTCAAATTCATATAATGCTTTATTGATCTATGCTATAATCATAAATCTGTATTCTTTTTATCTCTTTGGAAAAGACAAAAAACTATCTAAAAATCATAAATGGAGGATAAGTGAAAACAGATTATTGTTAGTGTGCTTTATAGGCGGTTCATTAGGGGGACTTTTGGGAATGAAGTATTATTCTCACAAAACAAAAAAGAGGAAGTTTACAATCCTCATTCCTCTTTTTTTGATATTGCAATTGTATTTAGTTTATGAATTTATTTTATAGGTATTTATTCAACCATTCGGCTGATTTTTCGAGCATGCTAACTGTGAAATGATGGTTTAAATTAGGATAAGTAATTAAATTTATGAGCTCCTTATTTTTGTATAGTTTTTTTGCCGTTTCATAAAATTGCTTTTGAGGGTTTATATCCACTATACTATCTGCTTCTCCATGTAAAAGTAAAAGAGGCCTATCTACAATGGTCTTTATATTTCTTAGCGGATCATTGTTTGATATATGTCTTTCCATTTCTTCAAATTTCTCATCATCTTCAATACCAAGTTTGTTCTTAAATATTTTATTGCTTTCTAAATAGTCACAAGAGCCATTCACAATTATAGCTGTCTTTAGAGCTTCATCTTTTCTAAATATACCGCTTGAAGTGAAACCTCCCATTGAATGACCCATTACTGCCATTCTATTTGGATCTGAATGCAATTTTTCTGTGGCGAAGTCTTTGATGGTATCATATTCTTCGATGTTTTTTAAAACTATCCTCCAAAAAACCCCCTCATAAACTTCTTTTTCATAGTCTATATTACCTCTTTCGCCGTGATATAAACTGTCGGGAAGTATTATTTGATAGCCAAGTGAGGCTAAAATTTCGGCTCTAAATTTTTGGTTTTCTTTATTTGAAGTAAATCCATGATAAAAGATTACAGTAGGGTAATTTCCTTCTATAAATGATGGTCTAATCACTAATACAGGTATATTTTCGATGTATAACTTGTTTTCTTCAACGCCAAATAAATTCATTTCTTCCTCCTATATATTTTCTATTTTCCAATCTATAGGGTCTTCTCCATTTCTTACTAAAAAATCATTCGTCTTTGAAAATGGCTTTGAGCCAAAAAAACCCCTTGCTGCTGAAAATGGACTTGGATGAGGTGATTTTATTATTAGATGTTTTTTATTTGTAATAAGATTCTGTTTTGATATGGCATTGTTACCCCAAAGTAAAAAAACAACTGGTGTCTCTTTTTTATTTACAAGCTCTATCACTCTATCGGTAAATATTTCCCAGCCCAACCCTTTATGGGAATTAGGCTGTCCTTTTCTTACTGTAAGTACTGTATTTAATAGTAGTACTCCCTCTTTAGCCCATTTTTCTAGATTTCCATGATTTGGGATGTCATATCCTAAATCAGATTTTAATTCTTTATATATGTTCATCAAAGATGGCGGTATGGCCACCCCTTTTTTTACACTAAAACTCAATCCATGAGCTTGATTTTCCCCATGATAAGGATCTTGCCCTAATATGACCACTTTAACGTCATTATACGGAGTGTAATGAAGTGCATTAAAAATGCTATACATGTCAGGATAAATTATGTAATCTCTATACTCTTTGATGAGTATCTGCCTTAAATTTATGTAATAGTCCTTTTCAAACTCATCTTTTAAAATTTCTTGCCAATCATTCTTTAAAATCTCTTTCACACTATATCACCTTCATTTTACGATAACATTTGCCGCAGTGTAATAATCTTTAACTCCTGAAATTAAATTGTTTTCACTTACCCTAGTGTACATCCCAGCGTATTTTTTATTGTATAAAAATGCACCAACTAAATATTTTAATTTCTTCTTTTTTAATCCTTCCTCATAAACTATAAATTCTCTCTCAAAAGGTTCTACAAACTCTTGATAGATGTAGTTATTGTCAAAGGCTTTTTCTAATCCCTTTTGCCATGTTGCGCTGTCTAAATCTCTTCCAATCAATACTCCTTGTGAAGCGTTCATATCCATAGGTTTTATCACATATTTATCTTTATTCACAAGTACTTCATTAAATACACGTTTTTCTCCACCAAATATCCCCGTATACGGTATGTGTTTCTTTATAAAATCAATTTCTTCATCTTCAAATAAATATCTAATATCCTCATCGTGCAAAACTTTGAAAAATATCTTATTGTGCGCTACTTGGCTTCTCAATGAACCTATAGTTACCACGCTTTTATTTTTATATGCTTTTATAAATGCTTCAGCTTCACTGAATTTCTCGATTAATTCAAATGTCACAATCCTTCTATATATTAAATCTATCCTAGTATTATCATAGTACAGTTTTTCATCTCTATACACTAAATCCCTTGGGTCTACTATAAATGCCTTTAGTCCTCTTCTTTCATAAGCTTTTTTAAATTCTATGAATTCATAAATAGTGGCGCTCTCTTTAAAATCAACTATTGCCACGTTAGGATTTCCTTCACGAAATCTAGCTTTTTCATATAATTTTAAACTCTCATCCACCCATTTATCTATCAGTTCTCTATTTATAAACTCTTTTCCATTTTTAAAGTCTTCCATGGCTTTTGACTCTAATAATATCCTTGCTATGGTGTTATCTTCATTCATAGCCGATGACCCATCAGTATTTAGTTCACAAAATTTAAAATTATCATTGTCTTTGTAGAACATGTCAAATCTAGCTATTGGAATATTTACATCATAAGGGTTTTCTAATAGAATCAGCTCTTCAATCTCTTTGGGAAATAAAAATCTCTTTCTGAACTCAGCATTTTTAATGTATTCATAAGTTACTTTATCACAAATTTTCATCATGTATTCCATGATATACTTTATATTCTCTTCATCCTCTTTAGTAAAAAACATTGGGTTGTAAGTAAAAGGAACAGGCTTACCCTTGTAGATGGCAGATGAATTTTTTACTTTTTCCGCTATATTTAAGTAATCTTTTTCATAATAGTCTTTCTCTCTTAATACCATCTCTATAAAGCTATTGTTTATATATTCACCTTTCAAACCACTTCACCCTTTACTTTTGCCCAATCCAAAGCATTTAATCTATCTTTACTTTCATAAAGCATTTTAGTTCTTTCATATAAATTGATTTCATTATAGCACAGATTATTAAGTGGCACTAAATAATTTTTTTCTTCATCATCTAACCCATCGTGCGCTATATTTAGCAAATGTTTTGCAATATCTATCATCTTATGATTTCCATACAAACTGAAAAGCCCATTTTTTATTATTTCCTCTTTGCCTAGATTTACTTCTTTTTCATCTATTTCTTTTACCTTTTCATATAGGAAGTCTAAGTTTTTCTTGTTATAAAACAATCCCTTTATCAGCGCCACTGCACCTAGAGCAAAGTCAAACGGCACTGAATCCATCATTCTTATCTCAATATATGTCTTAGTTCTCACATCTGGAAAAAACATGCTCATCAAATGCATTATCTCTTCTTGAGTCAAATTCTTTTCATCTACTACTTCTATTACTTTTTTTTCAAAAGTTCTTATGATTTTTCCATCTCTTATTGTAAATATAGGAGGTCTATTTAATATATAATTTACATAATCAGTGTATTTGAAATTATCTTTTAAACTTCCTGGAACTATCCCCGTTCTATCATCATCACAATTTTTCCAAATCAAAGCTCTTGTACAGTGATTTTCTGTAGGCTTTCCCTCAAAAATATATGCATTTTCAAACATTGCATAAAGTACAGGTGATAAGGCATTGATTACTCTTATTTTCTTAGCATAGTCATTTTCATCTGTATAATCTATCGAAACTTGTGTTGCAGCAGTACCTTTCATCATGTTGTGTGCATACTTTCCTTTTGAATAAAAGTGTTCATACATTATACTGTATCTTTCTTTAGGAATTAACTTTATTTCATCGATCTTAGTCACTGGCTGATATCCTAAGTTTATTAAAGTTTGTTTTTTCTTTTTTAATATGGGTAAAAATTCATTCAAAAAATTTATATATATTTGCTCAATTTCTATAATAGAGTCCTTCTTTTCAACGCTTATTTCGAGCTGAGCTCCAGGTTCTAGAGTGATGTAATAACCATCTTTATCTACTCCTATGATATGGCCGTTTTCCCTTTTCACATTTTTTGCATCTTTAGAAAATTCTTCTAAACTTGATTCAACTCCATCTGATCCATAGTAAGATACAGTGCTTAAATCTTTTTCATAAACAATAAAATGTTCTAGCTCTAAGCCTAATCTTAAATTATCTGGTTCTTTTTCTCCTGATTTTATATACTCCAAAAACTTGTTTTCTATATTTTTTTCTGTCAAACTTATCCCCTCGTTCCATCAAAGTCAATATCTATTATTACTTTTACTCTTAGCCCATTTGATATAGATTCTATTCTTTGCTCTATTTCCTGCTTTATTTTTTCATTTATTTCTTCTTTGTCAATCTTCTCTCCATTTATAACTACGTGAAGTTCAATGTATTCACCATGTTCGTCTTCTAAAACTCTAAAGTCGTGCATGGATTCAACTCTTTCGTCTTTTTTAATTATATCTTTTACACTTCTCCTAAGCTCATATCTCTCTTTAGTCTCTTTTTCAAGTGGATCCATGTGAATGACTAGAGAAATATTGTATTTTTCTCCCAACTCTTTTTCTGCTTTGTCAATTACATTGTGTATTGTTATTACGTCAATATCTGCTGGAAATTCAACGTCTACAGTGCCCATGTATTTGCCTTCTCCATAAGAGTGTATCAATAGATCGTGTGCTCCAGTTATATAGTCGTATTTTTTTAAGTCTTCATAAATATTTTGAACCATTTCACGAGATGGTGCCTGTCCTATTAAAGGCCCTATTGTGTATTTTATAAGCCCTATCCCTTGGTAAATGATAAAGAAAGAAACAATTAACCCTACAATACCATCAATTGGAAAAGTAGTCACTTGCGATAGCGCAATTGACAGCACAACTACACTTGTTATGAGTACATCCCCAAATGCGTCTGTAGCTGTTGCTTTTAAACCTGTTGAGTTAATTTTTTCACTTAATTTCCTATTAAATATAGCTAGCCATACCTTTGAAAGTATTGATATTATAAGAATACTAAATGAAATGATTTCAAAATCAACTGGTTTAGGATTTCTAATCCTGTCAATTGAAGATGTTGTAAATTGCAATCCTACTAAAATTACCATAAATGAAACAATCAATGCTGCTATGTATTCTACTCTACCATGACCATAAGGATGTTCTTTGTCGGCGGGGGAATTTGATATTTTAAAGCCTATTAAAGTTGTGATAGATGATGCCGAATCCGAAAGATTGTTTACACCATCAGCAAGCACACTAATAGATGATATGAGTAAACCAATGATTATTTTAATAACAGATAAAATAACATTTACAATAACTCCCACTACTCCAGCTAAATAACCAACCCTTTGCCTTATTATCGGGTCTTGAAAGTTAGTATTATCATTTAACACTTTTTTTAAAAGCCAATCTGTCAATTTATTTGCCTCCTATAATTAATTTATCTAATGTATATACCCATATATAACAATATAAAACCCCTTAAGAAGGGGTTTTATATTGTTCATTATAACATTTTATAGACTTTTTAGTGATTATTTTTTTATTATAATCTTTTGATTAGGATAAATTAAATTTGGATTTGCTAGTTTATTATCTTCTGCTAAGTCTTTCCAGTCTACTCCATATTTAAGAGCTATTTCTGAAAGTGTATCCCCTGATTTAACAGTGTAAATAATTTCAGTTGATTCATTTTCATCAGATGTAGTTGGTATCAGTAACTCTTGATTTGGATAGATTAGGTTTGGATTTGATAGTTCGTTTAATTCAGCTATCTTCTTCCAATCCACTCCTGTTTTTTGTCCTATTTTGTAAAGAGTGTCCCCTGATTTAACTATATAGATCTCATTTTCAGGTTGTTGAGGTTCTTCTGGTTCTGTTGGTTGTTGAGGTTCTTCTGGCTCTGTTGGCTGTTGTGGTTCTTCTGGCTCATATGGTTCTACTTCTATTCCATATTCTTTTAACACTTCATCAGGTATTAAGCCTTGTTTAATCATATCATCAGCATTTATTGCTGCAGAGTTAAAACTTCTCCCATCTTCTGATACTGGCAATGATAATCTGCCTGCTTTTATTTCTTCAATTAGATATGGTCTTAGAGGATGACTTAAATCAGCTCCTACAATTTCCCAATTGTTATCTACTTGAGGTTCTAATGGTGAATTTTCTCTTATATAGTCTGCTATATAGCTTCTCAATGATTTTGGATCTGATTCAAAGTATGGCTCACCGCTTATGATTCCCATGCTTTTTAGACCGCCATATCTGTAATTATTTATTGCTAATTTAAATGTATCTGTATCTTTCACTGGTTTCCCATTGAATGTAATGTCAATTATTCTTTCTCCTACTGGTTTAGTTATATCAATCTTATAGTCAACTCCTTGGAACATATCATAATTGTAGCCTCTTATATTTGGGTTAAAACTTATATTGATATCTCCAGGTTTGAATGTATTGTAATAAGAAGCTGACCATTCCATGTAGTCTTTGAGTTCTTTTCCTGTGATTTCTATTCCTACTAATGTGTTTGGATACTTATATATCTCAAATATATTTGCGTAGGTTACATCGCCTTTCCTTAAATTAGAATTTTGGCTAAACAATGCAGCAGCTGCAATATCAGCTCCTGTAGCCTCCAATTGAACATTGTTTATTAAGTCAATAACTGCAGTATCTCTTATTTGAGCTTCAGGTATTCCAGGAATTTCTGATGGTGGTGCGAAGTCTTCTGTTACTGTCCCAATGACTTCTTTCAAAAATTCCAATGTTCTTTCATGATAAGGTTTAGCATAGTTTATTAAATCTTCATCTGCTTGATAGTCTTTTACACTTATTACATCGACTTTCTTGTCAACTATTGTAAACTCACCATTTTCTTCTTTTACTTCGAAATCAAATCTAACAACTTCAGCACCTGCATTTTTAGCAGCTCCTACTAAAGTATCGTTTATGACTGTGTTTTGTGTAACATGAGCATGTCCTGTTAAAACAGCATCTATGTCTGGGTATTTTTCTATTAATTCCATAGCTCCATCACCAGTTGAAGCGTATTCTTCTTCTAAACCAGTATGAGTTGAAACTATTATGATGTCAACACCTTGCTGTTTCATCTCTTCAATGTATTTTCCAGCTGTATCAACTGGTTTTGTAAACTCTAAATTAGTTACTTTAGGTCCGTCCCACTTTGGAATATTTGGGTTGGTAAAACCAAGTATGCCTATTTTTACTCCATTAACTTCTTTTATTATATAAGGAGTTGCAAAGTTAGAAGAATTAGATTTATTTGTAACATTCGCAGCTAAAATCGGAAATTCCGCCTCTTCTTTGATCTTGTCAATCAATTCTATTCCAAAATTAAACTCGTGATTGCCTAAAACCATTGCATCATACCCCATGAAATTCATTACATCTATAACAGGATTTTTTAGGCTTAAATCGTTGTTATATAAGTCGTCAGATAAGATTGTCCCTTGAATAGTATCGCCATTGTCGATAAGTAAAGTATTTGGATTTTCTTCTCTTACTTCTTTTACTACAGAATAAACTTTTGTCATTCCTAAGTTGTCTACTTCTTTGCCATCTTCATAAGAATAGTTGTAAATGTTTGCATGTAAATCAGTAGTCCCTAAAACTGTGATCTTTATGGTTTCCCCTGCAGCATTTGAGCTAATTGGAAATGAAAAAATAGTTAATACAAGAGCTATTGCCGATAAGAATGCAACTAATTTTTTACTTCTATACATTGTCATACCTCCTTTAATTTTAAGTGCATCTTATATATTCCCTAATTATAGGATGATAAACAAAAAAACCGATTGATCAATCGGTTTTTTGTGTCTATGCTAAGAAATATTCAATATCGCTTTCTACATCTTTTATAGTTCCAATTCCAAAATTATCTACTAATACTTTTGCTACATTCGGAGATAAGAAAGCTGGAAGTGTAGGTCCTAAATGAATATTTTTTACACCTAGGCTCAATAGTGAAAGTAACACTATTACAGCTTTTTGTTCATACCAAGCGATATTATATGCTATAGGTAGTTCGTTTATGTCGTTTAGTTCAAAGATTTCTTTTAGCTTCAAAGCTATCAAAGCAAGTGAATAGCTGTCATTACATTGCCCTGCATCTAAAACTCTTGGTATCCCATTTATATCTCCTAAGTTTAATTTATTGTATCTGTATTTAGCACATCCTGCAGTGAGTATAACTGTATCTTTTGGTAAAGCTTGTGCAAATTCAGTGTAATAATTTCTGCTCTTCATCCTGCCATCACAACCTGCCATAACGAAGAATTTCTTTATATCTCCATTTTTAACTGCTTCTACAATCTTATCTGCTAGAGCGAATACTTGTGCATGTGCAAAACCTCCAACTATTTTCCCTGTTTCTATTTCTGTTGGTACAGGAAGTCTTTTGGCGTGTTCAATTATTTCACTGAAATCTTTAGGATTATCACCTTTCCTATCAGGAATGTGTTTGAATCCTGGGTATCCGGAGCTACCTGTCGTGTATACTCTGTCTTTATACGACTCTTTAGGTGGTATAATACAATTTGTGGTAAATAATATTGCTCCATTGAATTTCTCAAACTCTTCATTTTGTTTCCACCATGCATTTCCATAGTTCCCAACAAAATTATCATACTTTTTAAATGCTGGGTAATAGTTTGCTGGTAGCATTTCACTATGAGTATAAACATCCACACCAGTGCCTTGAGTCTGTATCAGCAATTCTTCAAGATCTTTTAAGTCATGCCCTGATACAAGGATCGCTGGGTTGTTTCTTACACCAATATTCACTTCGGTTATTTCAGGGTTTCCATAAGTAGTTGTATTAGCCTCGTCTAACAAAGCCATAGCCTTGACTCCGTGTTCACCAGTTTCTAATGTGAGTTTTACTAACTCATCAACTGTTAAACTATCATCTGTGATCATGCTCAAAGCTTTTCTCATGAATTTAGGTATTTCTTTATTTTCAAAACCTAAATTGTGTGCATGCTCATAATACGCAGCCATACCTTTAACTCCATAGGTTATTAGCTCCCTTAGAGATCTTATGTCTTCATCTTTGGTACTTAATACACCTACTTCTTCAGAGTTTGATTTGTATATTATGTCATCATCTGTATTTACTCTAAAGCTTGCATAATCTGATAAATTACTTAAATCAACGTTCTTTTCTAAAAGAATTTTCTCTATTTCTTCTCTTTTGACAAGAGCTTCTCTTATTTTTTCTAAGAATCTTTCTCGGTCAAAATTAGCATTGGTGATAGTCATAAATAATCCATCAACTATAAATCTATCCAATCCTTCAATTTCTAACCCTATCTCATCAGCCTTAGTAGCCAGTTGTGAAATACCTTTTAATGCATATATCATAAGGTCTTGAAGATTTGCAACCTCACTTGTTTTTCCACAAACTCCTACCCTTGTGCAACCTGTACCTTTTGATGTCTCTTGACATTGAAAACAAAACATATCCATAATATCCCTCCCATTTGATATATATGATACCTTTAAATTGGATTTTCTTAAGTAACATTTGTTACAAAACTAAATTTAACATGTATTTTATAAATTTTTTTGCATTATTTTATATAAAATTGGTATATATTGATTGAGGTGAATATATGGATAACAAAGAATATAAGCTTTTACCAAAACAAGAGAGGAGTAATAGACAGCTAGAAATAACTAGAACATTTCTCAAATTAGGTTTTTTAGCTTTTGGAGGACCAGCAGCACATATAGCAATGCTGGAAGAAGAAGCTGTGACTAAAAAGAAGTGGCTTGATAGAGATAAGTTTATGGATTTTTTTGGAGCAACAAATTTAATACCAGGTCCAAATTCAACAGAAATGGTCATAATGGTAGGTTATGATTACGGAGGCGTTTTAGGTCTAATAAATGCGGGAGTTTCTTTTATCCTTCCTGCAATGCTCATAGTATTGTTGTTTGCAGTTTTTTACGTCAACTACGGTGCTCTCCCCGAAGTTGGAGCAATACTAGATGGAATAAAGCCTGTTATCATGGCAATAATATTAAATGCTCTTTTTAGACTATTTAAGACAGTGATAGACTCTAAAAAGAAGATAATATTTGCACTATTAGCAGCAATTCTTTACTATGTGGGTTTAACAGAAATTGGGCTTATCATATCTATAGGTGTAATCATGATGATTTTTGACAATAGAGATAAGCTAAAGAGTAAATTGTTTAGCATTTCTCTGCCAATGATATTTTTAGTATTCTTAAAAATTGGTGCCTTCTTATATGGAAGCGGCTATGTATTGTTAGCTTTTTTAGAGTCAGAGTTTATTGAAAAAAGAGGGCTTCTCACAATGACACAACTGCTTGATGCTATCTCTGTCGGACAGTTTACTCCAGGCCCTGTTTTTACGACAGCTACTTTCATAGGTTATCTGCTGGGAAGTTTCCCAGGTGCGATATTAGCTACTATAGGAATCTTCTTACCTGCGTTTGTAGTGGTTTATCTAATAAAACCACATATTCAAAAGCTAAGAAGTTCAGTGTATTTTTCAAGTTTACTGGATGGAGTAAATATCGCTTCTTTAGTGATGATGGCTTTTGTAAGCATAAATCTTGGAATAGCTTCTTTATTTAACCTAACCACTGTAATAATCTTTTCACTAAGCTTGATGTTGATGACTAGGTTTAAAGTCAACACTGCAATATTGATAGTTTTAGGTGGAGTAGTAAACTATATACTAACAATTCTTTAAAAGCCTCAGGTTTAACCTGAGGCTTTTCTTTTTAATTATGCAGCAAACTGACTATTGTAAAGATCAGCATAGAACCCATTGAGTTTCATTAGTTCTTCATGTGTCCCTTGCTCGATTATTTGCCCGTTATTCATAACAAGTATCATGTCAGCATTTTTTATTGTCGAAAGCCTATGAGCTATTACAAAACTAGTTCTTCCTTTCATCAATACATCCATGCCTTTTTGAATTAATATTTCAGTTCTTGTATCAACACTTGAGGTAGCCTCATCCAATATCAAAATTGTTGGATTTGCTAATATTGCTCTTGCGATAGTTAAAAGTTGCTTTTGCCCTTGCGATATATTAGATGCTTCTTCATTTAATACAGTGTCATATCCTTTTGGAAGTGTCCTTATGAAGTGATCTGCTTGAGCTAATTTAGCAGCTTTCATTATCTCTTCATCTGTTGCATTTTCTTTACCATATGCTATGTTTTCTTTGATTGTCCCATTAAATAACCACGTATCTTGCAATACCATTCCAAAGAGCTTTCTTACATCTTCTCTTTTTAAATCTTTTGTGTTTACTCCATCTATGAGAATTTCTCCATCATCAATTTCGTAAAACCTCATGAGTAAATTTACAATGGTTGTCTTGCCAGCACCTGTCGGTCCAACAATTGCCACTGTTTCACCAGGAGATGCATATAGATTCATGTCTTTTATCAAAGGTTTTTCTTTAGTATAACCAAATGTAACATTTTTAAATTCAACTTCTCCTCTAGGCCTTTCTAATTTCAATACTTTATTGCTTTCATCGTATTCTTCGTCTTCATCCAATAATTCGAATACCCTTTCAGCAGAGGCTACAGTTGACTGAAGAATGTTAATGATCTCTGCAGTCTGTACTATAGGCTGAGTAAATTGCCTTGTATATTGCATGAAAGCTTGTACCGATCCTATGGTTATGTTCCCTCTTAGCACAAATATCCCACCAACTACAGCTACAAATACGTACCCAATATTATTGACAAGTGACATAAGAGGCATTATTATCCCAGATACAAATTGTGCTTTCCACGCATGACTATACAGTCTATCGTTTATTTCATTGAATTCTTCAATAAACTGATTTTCTCTGCTGTAAGCTTTAACCGTTACATGCCCAGTGTAAGTTTCTTCAACATGCCCATTTAATTCTCCTAATGCATTTGCCTGTTTTGAAAAATAAACTTGAGATCTCTTCGCAATATTTCTTGTAATCAATATGCTCAATGGAATTGTAACTAGTGTAATCAGTGTGAGCGTTGGACTGATTATAAGCATCATCACAAATATGCCTATGAATGTCAGTGCAGATGTTATCAGTTGTGTTACTGATTGTTGCATAGTTGAAATAATTGTATCGATGTCGTTTGTGACCCTACTTAAAATTTCTCCCACTGTCTTTGAATCAAAATACTTTAATGGCAATTTGTGTATTTTGTCGTTTGCTTGTTTCCTTAAATCATACCCTAATCTTTGTGACACACTAGCCATTAAAAATTGTTGCAAATAACTAAAGGAAGCTGCTACCAAATAAATACCTATTAATAAAAATATGGTGTTTTTAATAAAATTAAAGTCAATTGGGGTATTTGTGGTTATAGAGTTATACAATGAAGTTGTTATTTGCCCTATTATTATTGGACTTATGACGGTAAAAATTGTAGCTCCAATAGCCATAAAAATGACAATAGCCATCCTAACCCTATATGGTTTCAAATATCCAGCTAGTCTTCTTACACTTCCTGAAAAATCTTTTGGCTTTTCTAAAGTTGCAAACCTTCCTCCTTGCCCTCTACCTCCTTGTTGATTATTTACTCTCTTAGCTTTTCTTTTCTTCTCTAAATCTTTATTTTCTTCACTCATCTTTTAATGCCTCCTCACCGAGCTGAGATTGAGCTATTTCCCTATAAACTTCACAAGATTTTAACAATTCTTTATGATTTCCCATTCCTACTATTTCTCCGTCATCTAATACTACAATTGTTTCAGCGTCCATGATAGTTGAAATTCTTTGTGCTACTATTAATACTCCTGAATTTTGTGTAACTTTTTTTAGTTCTTCCCTTAGTATTTTATCTGTTTTAAAGTCAAGGGCAGAAAAGCTGTCGTCAAACAGATAAAAATCAGGTCTTCTAACTATTGCCCTAGCTATTGATAACCTTTGTTTTTGCCCACCTGAGAGGTTCTTTCCTCCTTGAGATAATATATAATCTAATCCTTCTTTATTTTTTTGAACAAAATCATAAGCTTGTGCTATTTTTAGAGCTTCAATTATCTCTTCATCTGTCGCGTCTTCTTTCCCCATCTTTATGTTATCCCTTATTGTCCCTGTAAACAGGACAGTTTTTTGAGGGATTAATGAAAAGTGTTTTCTCAACTCATCCTGAGAAATATTTTTTATATTTTTGCCGTTTAACAGTATTTCTCCACTTGTAGGCTCAAAAAATCTCATGATCAAATTTAAAATAGTTGATTTTCCACTACCAGTTCCACCTATGATGGCAGTTGTTTGTCCTTTTTTTACTTTAAAGCTAATGTCTTTCACCGCTGGTGTTTCTGAATCAAAGTAGTTAAACGTTACATCTTTTAATTCTAATATATCTCCTTCTTTGTTTTCAGGTAATTTCTCCACTCCATCTACTATATCTGATTGTAATTCTAAGACTTCATTTATTCTAGTTGCTGAAGCGCTTGCTCTTGGAATCATTATAAATATAACTGATACCATTATCAAAGAAAACATAATCTGCATTACATATTGAATAAATGCCATCAATTGTCCAACTTCCATGTTGTTTGTACTTATTAAATTGCTTCCAAACCAAATTACTGCAACATTTGTAAAATTTAGTATGATCATTATCAAAGGCATAACCAAAGTCATAATTCTAGTGACTTTTAAAAATGTCTCTGTCAAATCTTTATTTGCTTTTTCAAATCTCTTTTTTTCAAAGTCAACTTTATTAAAAGCCCTTATTACTCTAATGCCTGATAACTCTTCTCTCATTACCTTGTTTATCTTATCTATTTTTTCTTGAATCTTTTTGAAAAAAGGAAATGCTACTCTCCCTATCGTTGCAATTACTATCAATAATAGTGGCCCTGATATTAGAAGAACCCTCGATAAAGTAGAATTAGTCGAAAAAGCCATTACAAAGCCCCCTATTAACATCAAAGGGGCTCTCACCATCATTCGCAATGACATAATTGCTACT
The DNA here is from genome assembly GCF_004684055.1 of Soehngenia longivitae. Lineage (GTDB taxonomy): Bacteria > Bacillota > Clostridia > Tissierellales > Tissierellaceae > Soehngenia > Soehngenia longivitae. The sequence continues at coordinate 70,614 of NZ_SRIB01000002.1, read as the reverse complement.
TGCTGTATTTGATTTATGTCGTTTGTGGTTCTTGTTATCAAAGAAGAAGTCCCTAGCTTTTCCATTTCGTTTAATGAATATCCTTCTACTTTTGTAAATACCATTCTCCTTAAGTCCCTACCAAATCCTGTAGCAGTCTTTGAAGAAAGATACGCCGATACAATCATTGAACTAGTTCCAACGATTGCAAATATGATCATTTGTAACCCAGTCTTTAAAATGTAGTTTATATCGCCATTTACAACTCCATTGTCTACTATGTTTCCCATAAGTCTTGGTAAAAATAGTTCGCACAATACTCCAATCATCGTAAAAGTAAGCACTCCAACTATATTTTTCCAATAAGACTTTAAATTTTTAAAAAGTTTTATCATTTACATACGCTCTCCTTATTTTGTCTAGTCTGTTTGTTTATTCTATCATTTTAGGGTATAATATAAAAGTATAAAAATGATTATAACAAATATAATTTTGCTTTTCAAGGTGAGGAGGTTTATCATGCAATTGTCGGTTGGAAATACTATCAAAAAATTAAGAGAGAATAAGGGAATAAGTATTGAGGAGTTTGCTTATGGATTAGGTGTGTCTAGAGAAGTCGTGGAAATGTGGGAAAATAATATATCATATCCCGATATCACCATCATATCCTCTATAGCAAGGATCTTAGGAACAACTATTGACTCACTCTTGATGTTTGAAACAGAACTTACACCGGAAGATGTAAACAACATATATAAAATCTGTGCAGAAAAATTTTCCACTTCAGATTATTATGAAGCTTTGAAAATCTGCGAACAGTATTTAGAAGAATACCCAGATAGTCTTTTTCTTAAATTTAGGATAGGAAGCCTTTTACAAGAATATATTCAATTAGCTCATTCAGAAGAAGAAGCTGATAGAATGTTAAATCGATCAATAGAGCTTTTAGAAGAAGCTTCAAAGATTGGTGATCTAGAAGTAAAACAAGCTGCGTTATACGTTTTATCAAGCCTTTATACGATGAAAGGTGAGTATGAAAAAGCGATTGATCTATTAAATACTCTCCCAAAGATCAATGTAAATACTGGCTTCATGCTCTCAACGATTTATTCTATAACGGGGGATAAAGAAAAAGCAAAGAAAATAGAACAAGAGAGTCTCTTTAACAATATTAACAATTCAATTATTTCCTTAGCTAGTTTATGGGGCATTGCTTTAGAAGAAAGAAACTTTGAATATGCATTGGAATTAGCTAATCTTCAAAGAAAAATTATTCTTGATTTTGAATTAGAAGGTTATTTGTTAGGTAACAACATCCTAATGTTTGCTGATACTTTTGCTGTGATGAAAGATAAAGAAAAAACTCTATCATATATTGACAAATATGTTGATTGGCTATTAATGACAAATGAAGAAATGTTAAATTTATCAAAAAATAGATATTTTAATTTAGTTGAAAATCTAACTCCAAATATGAGTTATGAATATAACAAACAAAATTTTATTAGTTCAGTTATTAAAAATCCAGAGTATGATTTCGTAAAATACACAGAGAAATATAAAAAAATTATTGGAAGAATATTTTAGGTATTTAGATGCAAACTTTATTCTATAAAAAGAATGAAAAACATATAAAATATTTTATTTTGTTTTTTTACTGTATATTACTGTTTTCGTCTGCATTTATGTTCAATACACCAAATCAAATATTTAGCGGATTAAAAACCATTATAGAGCATCCCGACGTATTAATAGTTGATTATTTCGAAGTGGCAAACATTGGTGCAGCATTATTAAACAGCAGCATAGTTATGCTCATTTTGTTGATAATTGTGAAAGTTCAAGATATAGATCCTAACGGCCCTGTTATATCTGCAATATTCACTGTTACAGGTTTTTCAATGTTTGGCAAAAACATTATCAATGTGCTAGCAATAATTTTAGGAGTATTTATTTATAGTAAAATAAAGAAAGAAAAATTTGCTAAATTTACAGTAATTGCTTTCTTTAGTACTGCACTTAGCCCTTTAGTGACTCGTGTTGGCTTTGGCAGCGAGTTGATATTTCCTTTTAATTATATCTTTGCTGCAGTATCTGGTTTATTAGTTGGATTTATAATGCCACCATTGGCAAATAGTTTTGTACGATTTCACCAAGGCTATAGTCTTTACAATGTTGGTTTTACCTCTGGAATCATTGGTATGATAATTGCTTCACTGTTTAGAATATTCGACAGGCCATTAGAACCGATATTCGTAGTATATCAAGGGCCTGATAGTAAAATAAAAGTATTGATATACTTCATATCAATTAGCATGATAGCGTTTAAACTCATTATAACAAAGCTAGATATCCATAGGTATAAAAATCTAATCAAGCGTTCTGGAAGATTAGTTACTGATTTCATAAGCTTAGATGGATTTGATATGGCTATTTTTAACATGGGCATTCTTGGATTAATCTGTTTAATTTATATTGAAATAATAGGTGCAAATTTAAATGGCCCTACCATTGCAGCGATATTTACCGTAATGGGTTTTGGATCTTTTGGGAAACATCCAAAAAATGTACTACCTGTTATGTTGGGAGCTATCATTATATTAAAAATAACGGGCAGTGACTTATCCGATATAAACTCTATCTTAACAGTATTTTTTTCAACCACTTTAGCTCCTTTAACAGGAGAATTTGGGTTTTTCGTAGGTTTATTAGCAGGTGGTTTACATGCAGCTTTGGTTTCCAATCTGTCATACCTCCATGCAGGTCTAAATCTATATAACAACGGATTTTCTGGAGGGTTTATAGCAGCATTTTTAGTTCCCATAATAACTTCTTTTAGAGAGGATAAGTTCAATGAATAAAAATGATTCAATAATGATTAGAGTAATGAATGAATTGTTGAAAATTTATCTATTCTATAAGTGTGATGATATAATTATCGATTTTAAAAAGTCTGATAAAATGAATATAATAAATCTCGAAGGTTATATTGAAAACATAGATGAGACGGTTATTAAAGAACTTCAAGTTTTTTTAAATACGCCTCGGAGGGATGACACAGAGGAATACTATTATAAATTGTTGGGGAGTGACTATTCTTTTGAATTAAATTTACTTGATTCCTTGGTTGATGAGGGAAATGTAAATTATGAAAACGGAAAGTTAAAGATAAGTGTAATAAGAAGAATTTAGGGAGGCTTTAAGCCCCCCTTATTATTCATTATCTATTTCTTCAGTCAATTCTATAATCTCATCTATTAAGCTTCCAATATACTCTATTGTGTTTAATAGAGGTTCTTCAGTTGTGATATCTACTTTTGCCATTTGAGCTAATTCAACTGGAGTCTTTGTTCCACCTGATTTTAGCACATTTTTCCAATCCTCTACTGCACTTTCTCCTTCTCTTAAAATCCTTTGGCTTACTTGTGTAGCTATAGTAAGACCGGCTGAATATGTGTAAGGATAAAGTCCCATGTAATAGTGAGGTTGTCTCATCCATGTGAGCTCTGCGCCTTCATTTATTATAACATCATCTCCCCAGAATTTCTCTAAGGTTTGTCGCTTTAATTGATTTAATATTTCTGCATTTACACTTTCTCCATTGTCAATTAGCTTGTAAACTTCTCTTTGATAATGAGCCTCTAATAGATGAGTTACAAAATTGTGATAATAAGTCCTAGCTATGATTGTTGATATTACCCATCGTTTCATCCTCTTGTCTGCAGTGTTTTTCATCAGATAATTTGCCATTAGCATTTCATTCATCGTCGATGGTGACTCAATAAAATAAAGTGAAGGTCTTGAATTAAATATGCTTTGGTTTTTATGCGCTAAAGTAAAATGACCTGCATGTCCAAGTTCATGAGCTAACACAAAAGCTTCTCTCATTCTCTCTGTCCATGATATGAGTATATATGGATGTGATCCATAAGGTGACGAACAGAATGCACCTGTTGATTTCCCTTGATTTTGAACAAAGTCTATCCATCTTTCGTCAAATGCTCTATTTAGCATCTCTACATAGTCTTCTCCTAAAATACCTAAAGCTCCTAATATATATTCTTTTGCTTCTTTTACACTTATCTTAGGTTCAAAATCTGGATCTACATCAATTTTTAAATCTGCAAACGTCATTTCATCTAAAGAATATATCTTCTTTAATAATCTTGCATACTTTCTCATGTGGGGTGCTAGATTTTCCATTATTAAATCTATTTGTCTATCGTATAGCTCTCTTTCTACTTCTTGAGGAAATAACAGGCTATCTATGACTGATTCAAATCCTCTGAGCTCAGAAATCGTCTTTTCTGTTTGCACATGAGTGTTGTAGGCTGCTCCTATTGTATACTGATATTCTCTTAATTTATTGGAAAAAACTTCAAATGCTTTCCTTCTTATTTTTGTATCTTTCTCATATTCCCATTCGCCTTCAAACAATACAAAGCTCAAAGGATACTTTTTCCCATCAACTTCAAACTCGCCAAACTTCATATCTGCTAATTTTGCCATGTTGTATATATTTTCTGGCGCTTCTAAACTATTGCTTAAACTTATTAATACTCTTTCTGCTTCTTTATGCAATCTATGTGGTTTCTTTCTTAGTATATTTTTGAGAAATCCAAAGTTATCTGCTGACTGACTGATTGCTTGTTCTATTATCTCTTTTGGTAAATTTGAAATTTCTTCCTCAATGAAGTCAATCTCTGCAAGTATTTTGGTAAAAGTTGTCATAACTTTAGAGTATAGGGCTTGATTGTCCATATTCGTCTGGTCTTCACTCACTTTTAATGATGCATATGTCGCAAGCCATGTGAAAAGCATTTCAAATTCTCTGTATTCATCTAGGCATAGATTTATGTCTTCTGGTGTTTTAAGTTTTCCTTTATAGTCCCTGATTATTTTCTCTGCATGTTTTTTAGTCTTATCCAATGCTTCGTTAAAAGCTTTTTCTGTTTTAAATAGGCTAGTCAGATCCCATGTCAGATTTACATCAACTTCATTTCTTTTAGGCAATGCTTTTACCATTTTAACACCCCTCTTATTTCGATAATCTAAATATTATTATATCAGATTTGTAAAAAAATACTAGCAAAAAATGCGGCATGTTTAAACTGCCGCATTTAATTATCTCGATGCTTCCAATGTCACCTCTAATGTTTTTTCTTCTCCATTTCTGATGATCTCAAGTATTACTTTGTCATTTACTTTATATGAGTAGAGGCCATTTCTTAAGTCATTCATATCTTCTATCTCTCTATCATCTAATTTTGTTATGATATCTCCTGTTTGTAATCCTGCTTTGCTTGCGGGACTATTTGCTTGAACTTCCAATACGACAACTCCGTTGTCAGCTTCCAAATCTATGCCCAATCCAATCTCATATTCTTCAACTGAGACTCCCTTTATACCCAAATACACTTTTTGATAGGTTCCAGTCTTTAAAACTTCGTCTATTATTGGCTTTATTGTATTTATTGGTATTGCAAATCCAAGCCCTTCTGCTGAAGATATCTTTGCTGTATTTATACCAACCACTTCACCTTTTGCATTTAACAAAGGCCCTCCACTATTTCCTGGGTTTATTGAGGCGTCAGTTTGTATTAGATTTTCCATTACTACATTGTTGTCAACTTGAACAGATCTATTTAGTCCTGAGATGATACCACTCGTTACAGTCCTTTGGAATTCAAGCCCTAGAGGATTTCCAATAGCTATCGCCAATTCTCCTACAACCAATGAATCTGAATCCCCTAAAACTGCTACAGGTAAATTGGTCCTGTTTACTTTTATGATGGCTAGATCCATATAGCTATCAACCCAAACTACTTTAGCATCTAACTTTTCTCCATCTTCAAATAAAACTTGGATTTCTCTTGCATTGCCGTCAGATATTACATGGGAATTAGTTAGAATATATCCGTCAGAATTTACAATGACACCTGAACCTACACCACTAACTAGCTGTTGAGTATATAAATAATCTTTTATTTCCACAGTTGTTATCCCTACAACTGAGCTCATGCTCTTTTGTACCACTGCAGAAACTGTGGTATAGCTATCATTAGGGTTTATGACAATTTCTTGTGTGTTGTTTGTGTTTGTATTGATATTTGAAGCAAATATTCTAATGCCAATGTATGAACCTGCTAAGCCACTCAATAATGAAATGATCAAAACAACTACTATCAACGATTTCCATCTAAAAGTCATGTTTGCGATTGCTTCATTGTTAGAGTTATTTAAATCTTTCTTCTTTGGTTCATCTTCTTTCATCTCTTCTTTTGCTTCTTCAGATTTACTATTACTTTCAAAAATTTCTTCTTGATTTTCTATTTCTTCTTGATTTTCATCTTTGTACTCATCATCGTTCATAACTCATCCCTCCATTTGTGATTATATTGTATATCTTGTTTGTGAAAACTATATGATAAATTAATGGATTGTTTCTAAAATCACTTTATCTCCAACTCAACTGGGCAATGGTCAGAACCATATATGTCAGAATGAATTTTAGCGTCTACAAGTCTATCTTTTAAACTCTCTGATACTAGAAAATAATCGATTCTCCATCCTGCATTTCTTTCCCTTGCTTTAGTTAGATAACTCCACCAAGTGTATGCCCCTTCTTTGTCAGGATAAAAGTATCTAAACGTATCAATAAATCCAGCATCTAATAACTCAGTAAATTTATTTCTTTCTTCGTCTGTAAACCCCGCGCTTTTTCGGTTAGAACTTGGATTTTTTAAATCTATCTCTTTATGAGCAACGTTTAAATCCCCACAGACGATTACTGGTTTAGTCTTTTCTAATTCCTTTAAATAATACCTGAACTCATCTTCCCATATCATCCTGTATTCAAGTCTTTCTAATTCAGTTTTAGAGTTTGGCGTATATACATTGACTAAATAAAAGTCATCGTATTCTACTGTAATTATCCTGCCTTCTTTATCGTGTTCTTCCTTGTCCATTCCATAGGTGACATTTATAGGTTTTACTTTGCTAAATATCGCAGTGCCAGAGTATCCCTTTTTTTGAGCAGAATTAAAATACTTTTCGTATTCTTCAAGATCGACATCTAAGTCGATTTGACCTTCTTGCATTTTTGTCTCTTGAAGGCATAATACATCAGGATTAATTTTTTTTACTGATTCTATAAATCCTTTTTTCATAATTGCTCTCAATCCATTTACATTCCATGATACCAATCTCATCAAATCATCTCCTTCTAGTACTCATCTAAGAATGAATTTTTTATTCCTTTTTTCTCATATCCTAAAACTTGATCAAGGTTGACATTTTGAGCAGCCCTAAAAATCGACATTTCTACATTTTCATTTGATTCTTTTAACTTATCTATCAATGCTTTTATTTCATATCTCTTATTCCCAATTTTTTTAGCTGCCACCATACAAGCACAATTAAGTGGCCAAATTCCACTTGATTTTATAAATCTTTCAATGTATTTTTCTTCTATTAAATACAACGGTCTAATCAGCTCTAACCCTTCGTAGTTTTGGGACTTTAATTTAGGCATCATAGTTTTAAAGCTACCCGCATATAATAAATTGAGCATTGTAGTTTCTATGACGTCGTTAAAGTGATGCCCCAATGCTAATTTGTTGCAGCCTAGTTCTTTGGCCTTACCATAAAGAGCTCCCCTTCTCATTCTCGCGCACATATAGCAAGGGTATTCTCCAGCAATTCTATCAGCTACCTCAAATATATTTGCATCGAATATATGTGCAGGAATTTGTAAATAATCTAGGTTTTCTTCAAGGAGTTTGCGGATATCCTTATGATACCCCGGATCCATCACTATAAATTCAACTTCAAAATTATTTTTTCCGTATTTTTTTAATTCTTGAAATAGTTTCGCCATTAAAAGGCTATCTTTGCCTCCAGATATAGCTACTGCAATCTTATCATTGTCTTTTATAAGGTCATATTCCTTGATTGCTTTTATGAATTTGGACCAAATTGGTTTTCTGTAAGTCTTTATTATGCTCCTTTCAATTTCCTTTAAAGCCTTTCTATCATTTTCAACAATAATTGGCTCACAATAGTTTATTTCGCTTGTCATATTTCATTACCTCTCTATTATATTTAAAAGGAGAGTTTCAACTCTCCTATACATTAAATCTAAAATTGATTATATCTCCATCTTGTACAATGTATTCTTTCCCTTCCAAAGTTAGTAGTCCTAGCTCTTTTAATTTAGTCATGCTTTTATGTTCTTTTAAATCTTTAAATTTACAGACTTCGGCTCTTATGAAGCCCTTTTCTATGTCGGAGTGAATTTTGCCTGCAGCTTCTTTTGCTGTGATTCCTTTTCTAATAGGCCAAGCTCTAACCTCATCTTCTCCTGCTGTCAAGAAAGAAATAAGTCCTAAATAATCATAAGCCGTCTTTGAAAGTAAATCTATACCTGATTCTTTTATATTTAAATCTTCCATGAATATTTCTCTGTCTTTCTCATCTAGCTCCCTAAGTTCAAGTTCAGTTTTTACCGATATCTCTATGATTGGTGTATTTGAGGCTTTGGCGTATTCATAAAGTTCATCTTTTTTAGGGTAAGTTTTATTTGCCAGTTGATTTTCATCAATATTTACTACAAATATCATAGGTTGCTGTGAGAGAAATGAAAAAGTTTTTAAGACATCTTTCTCTTCGTCACTTAAATCGAGATTGTTAAGTAATAATCCATTCTCTAAACATTCTCTGCATTTCTTTAAAACTTCTAGCTCTAGTAAGTTTTCTTTTGTTACTTTTTTAGAATTTTCAATTCTTTCTATTCTATTTTCTATTACTTGCAGGTCAGAAAAAAGTAACTCTAAATTCAAAGTCTCCACATCTCTCATGGGGTCAATATCCCCTTCAACATGTATTACATTGTCATCTTCAAATGCTCTGACAACGTGCACGAGTAAGTCTGTCTTTCTTACATTATCTAAAAATAGATTACCTGCTCCTTTACCGCTTGATGATCCCTTAACTAATCCAGGAACATCTACTACTTCAATTGTAGCATGAGTAGTTTTTTTTGGTTTATAAAGCTCAGTCAAAAACTTTAACCTTTCATCTGGTATCTTAGCTATACCTATATTTGCATTGATTTTTCCTGTTGCATAACCAGATACTTCTATATTTGAACCTGTCAATAGGTTAAAAAGTGATGTCTTTCCAACAGAAGTTAACCCAACTAATCCTATCTTCATATTTTTTCCCCTTTTCTATATATTATGTAAAAATTGTATCAGTAAATAAGTAATATTTCAATATAATAAAAAAACGGGGGAAAATCCCCCGATTTTACATCTCTATTACAGTTCCCGATATTCCATCTAATGCTTCTTTTGCTTTGTAAAGAGAAGTTATGATTGCTTTTCTACCTGGTTTTGATTTTGCAAAGTTTACAGCCGCTTTTACTTTAGGAAGCATGCTTCCAGGTGCGAAGTGTCCTTCTTCCATGTATTTAAGTGCCTCTTCTACACTCATATGGTCTAGGCTCTTTTGATCAGGTTTGTTGAAGTTTATAGCCACTTTTTCAACTTCTGTCAATATTAAAAGTATATCAGCATCCATATCTTCAGCTAATCTTTGCGCTGCTAGGTCCTTATCTATTACTGCGGCTACGCCTTCTAGAGAGCCATCTTCTTTTTCAATTACTGGGATTCCACCACCACCACAGGTTACAGCAATAGTTGTATCCCAAAGCGTTTTTATGGTGTCTATCTCAACTATTTTTTTAGGAAGTGGTGAAGGTACAACTCTTCTATACCCTCTCCCAGCATCTTCTTTTACTACATAACCTTTTTCTTCTGCTAATTTCTTAGCTTCTTCTTCTGTATAGAATGGTCCTATTGGTTTAGTTGGATTATTAAATGCTTCATCATCTTTATCTACTACAACTTGTGTGATAACCGTTGCTACTGGTATGTTTTTGCCTCTTTTCTTTAAAGCAAATTTCAAAGCTTGTTGTATATGATATCCAATATAACCTTGACTCATGGCGCCACAAACATCAAAAGGCATCGGTGGAGTCACATCTTTTGCTGCTTCTGTAGCAAGTAAAATTCTTCCTACTTGAGGTCCATTTCCATGAACAACTGCAATCTCATAACCTGCTAAAGATATATCTGCAATATATTCGCTTGTTCTCTTAACTACTTCTAGTTGTGCCTCTGCGGTTGAAGGCATTGATTTATCTTCTAATGCATTTCCTCCTAGTGCTACTACTACTCTTGTTGGTCTCACCTTAAATCCTCCTCTAACCTATTGTCGCTACGATTACTGCTTTTATTGTATGCATTCTGTTTTCTGCTTCATCAAAAACAACCGAATGTCTGCTTCTAAACACTTCATCAGTGACTTCTCTTATGTCATAGCCTTGTTCCATCTGATCTTTTGCCATTTTAGTTTCAAAATCATGGAAGCTTGGCAAACAATGCATGAATATGCAGTCATCATTTCCTGTCAATTTTATCATATCCATAGTTACTTTGTAAGGAGTCAACAATCTTACTCTTTCAGGTATTTGTGCTTCTTCTCCCATAGATGCCCATACATCAGTGTAGATTACATCAGCACCTTTAACTGAATTTATATCATCTGACAACTCAATGATTGCTCCGGTTTCTTTTGCAACTTCCAATGCCCTATTCAACGCATCTTTATCAACTTGATCTATCAATTCTTTTGGTCCAATAGCTACAAAGTGCATACCCATTTTAGCACACCCATACATCCAAGCATAGCTCATATTGTTTCTTACATCACCAGCAAAGACTAATTTTACTTTGTTTAAAGGTTTTGCCACATGTTCCTCAATGGTCAATAAATCCGCTAAAATTTGAGTTGGATGATCAACATCAGTCAGTCCATTCCATACAGGAACTCCAGCGTATTTAGCTAAGTCTTCAACAACTTCTTGTTTGTATCCTCTATACTCTATTCCGTCATAAAATCTCCCCAATACTTTAGCAGTATCTTCAAGAGATTCTTTTTTGCCCATTTGAGAACTTGCTGAATCTAAGAAAGTAACATGAGCTCCTTCTTCTAATGCTGCAACTTCAAATGCACATCTAGTCCTTGTTGAAGTTTTTTCAAATAGCAATACTATGTTTTTTCCTCTCAACACATAGTTGTATATGCCTGCTCTTTTCTTAGCTTTTAAATCATGCGATAAATCCAATAAATACCTGATTTCCTCTGGAGTAAAATCCATAAGTGTTAAAAAACTTCTACCTTTCAAATTGACTGCCATATTATTCTCCCCCTTATATTTTTTCTCTAACAAAAGGCATGCTCATGCACCTAGGGCCACCTCTGCCCCTTGACAGTTCTGAGCTAGATATTATATTTAACTTAATGCCTTCTTTGTCAAGTATGTCATTTGTCACATAGTTCCTAGAATATACTATCACTTCTCCAGGTGCTATGCAAAGAGTATTTGAACCATCATTCCACTGTTCCCTAGCTGCATCTACTACACTGTCCCCACCGCATTTAATTAGCTTTATTCCATTGACTTTTAAATTTGATTCCAATATTTCTTTCAATGTACCTATTTGAGGGGTTATTTTCAAACTATTCTTGTCTTTTTTCTCTAAAACAAAAGATTTCATAGTATGCTCTATATTTGGATGTATGACGAATTTGTCATAATCCACCATTGTAAACACTGTGTCTAAATGCATAAAAGTCCTTTGTTTTGGAATATCTATAGCAATGATTTTTTCAAAAGTTGTTTCAGTTTTAAATAAATTGAGCGCAAATTTTTCTATAGCATTTGGATCAGTTCTTTGTGAAATTCCGACAGCTAAAACTTTGTCATTTAAAACTAATATATCTCCACCTTCAATTGAAAATTCCTCTTGTCTTTCATAAAGGTGGGCTATCTTTTCATATTTAGGGTGATAGTTAAAAATATACTTAGCAAATAAAGTTTCTCTATTTCTAGTGTGCGTGTTCATTCTGTGTATAGTTACTTTATCCCCTACACACGCAAACGGGTCTCTAGTAAAATAAAGATTTGGCATGGGATCGATTAAAAATGGATAGTCGCTTTCTAAATACTCTGCTAAATGAACTTTTTCGAAATTGGTAATTTCTGATTTCCTAACTCCCGCCATCATCTGCAATACCATTTCCTTTTTATCTAAAGATAAGAAATACTCCTTTAGTGCGATAATATTAAATTCTTCTTTTATTCCTGCTTCGTATAAAAATTCTTCTACAAAAGAATTTAACACTTCTTTTTCAGATAAGGATTCTACAACTAAGTCTTCGAGGTATAGAACCTCTACATTCTTAGATTTTAGTATTTCAGCAAATTCATCATGTTCTTTTTGAGCAATTTTTAAGTATGGAATGTCATCAAATAATAACCTTTCCAGATATTCTGGCATTAAATTTTCTAGTTCTCTCCCAGGTCTATGCAACATGACCTGCCTAAGCCTGCCAATCTCTGTGTTAACCTCTATAACAGGATTTTTCAAAAATAACTCCACCCTTCTTTTGATATGAAATCGTTAACAATATTATATAAATTAGATAATCTCTTGTCAAACAATTCTAATCTTTCTAATATCTTATTGTTCTTTCATATCTTCTAAAAATCCTGTCATCATATCATAAGTCATCATCCCAGGAAACACACCGTAAATCATTCCATTTTCATCTATAAAATAAGTTGTTGGCAACCCTGAAACAAGATAATCACTTGCAATTTCAGTTGTCTCATCTAAGACAATAGGAAAAGATAAATTTTTTTCATCAACATACTCCTTAACTAAATCTATATCTTCACCGACATTTACCCCCAATACTAAAATTCCCTCATTTTCAGTATATAGCTTTTCTAAATCTGGCATTTCAATGTCACAAAACTTACACCATGTTGCCCAAAAATTTAATAGTACTATTTTGCCTTCAAAATCACTTAAACTTACATCATTTCCTTCCAAATCTTTCAATGTAAAATCAATAGCTGGATCTTTTGCTTCTAATTCTGGTTCATCGTTAATTATTGGGTTTTCAACTTCATTATTGTCTGCAGGAGTTTGGGTGTATATTGTTTCTCCCTCTTCAGCTACTTCTTCATTATCATTCAAAATCCAAATTCCAATAAGTGATACCGCTATGATTACTGCCAATATAATAATAGTTTTCTTTTGCATAAATGATAAACCTCCTATAATAATAAACTGGATAAAACAACTAACTTATCAAAAAATATCAATATTCCAAAGACTACTAAAATACCTCCTCCTATTAACGGAATTACTTTTAGCGCTTTCTCATATTTTGAAAGTAAAAGCGTGAATTTCGATATAAACAGTGCAGTTAATATAAATGGCACTGCCATGCCAATAGAGTAAATAAACAGCAAAATTCCTCCTTTTAATACTGAACTATCCATCGAAGCCATAAAAAGTATTGAGCCAAGTACCGGCCCAAAGCAAGGACTCCACCCACCAGCAAAAGCCATTCCCATGAAAGTTGAGCTAATCATGCCATTTACTTTCTTCGGAGCTTTTAATCTTTTGTCTTTGCTTAAAAAGCTGAAGTTTAATACCCCCATGTAATTAAGCCCAAAAATAATTATTATAATTCCACTTAACTTCATAAATAAAGATCTATTCTGAGAAAATATTTGTCCTACAAACGAGGCGCTCAATCCCATTATTATAAAAATAATTGTAAACCCTGCTATAAAAGCTAAAGTTCTTTTCAATACAATCGCCTTACTATCATTTGCTCCTTCTATATCGCCGAGTCCCGAGATATACATAATATATGCTGGTATCATAGGCAAGAGACAAGGAGAAAAGAATGACACTAAACCCGCAAAAAAAGCAGAATAACTTGTAATTTCTGTCATGACCAAACCTCCGGAATTTTTATATATAAAATTATACCCTATACAGGTATACCTGTATAGGGTATAATAAAAAATTTTATTCAAATTTAACTACTATATTTGGGTCTAATACTCTAAATGTAAATGATTCAGTTGCAAAGAATTTAACTTTATCTTTATCAGCATCTAAAAATCCTATTGCAAAATCTTGTCCAATAGTTAGTTCTAAATCTTCTGAATCAAATGGTACTAGAAAAGCTCCTTTCACTGCTTTTGCAAGTACTATATCTCCTTCTATTAGTGCAGTTATTTTCTTTTCTAATGGGTATCCTTTGTCACTTAATATAATATTTACATATTCTTCTTCTCCTACTATAAGTGAATATGGTTTATTGACATAAGCTTCTTTTAATTGTGCTACTCCCTTAGCTATAGCATTGACTATTGAATCTCTATCTTTTCCTAATGGAATAGCCTTTTTACCTGCTTTTGCTAATCCTTCAATTCCTACATCTTCAAGCCCATAATAAACAGCTTTTTCTTCAAATAGAGCCAGTTTCTTCATTGCTTCTTCCAATGGTGTTAAATCTGGGTCTTTTGCTCCTCGAAGTATATTGTCCAATTCTTTTCTATCTAACTCGAACTCCACTCTAACTTCTGTAAGTGGTTTTACATCGTAGTTTGAATAAAAAATCGCATCTGCTTCCTTTATTTCCTTTAATCTTCCTTCTCCTAAAGAATTGAAGTCCAAACCTTTTGGCCCATTAACTCTAACTACTCTTCTAGCTGTAAGGTAACTTCCCAAAACTTCTTTAGCCCTTGTATCTATTTCTTCCCAAACTTTATCAGATATTGGTGCCATATTCCTGTTAAGCATATTATCCTCCTCCTATTTCATATCTCCTATTCCTAAATCTTTGTCTTTTTCATTCGTTTCGGAACTGCTTTCTTCTACCTCAAGAATATTTTCGGTGGTAAATAGGTATTTTCTCAAGTTTTCATCCCACACGTCCATATTTCTTCTCAGCCATTCCAAAGTCATAACTGCATGTTCAATCTCTTCATCTCTATTGTGAGCTAAAACTTCTCTTAATGTCTCATCTTCACTTGCAGATACCCTTTGATTGTACCAATCAACGGCTTCTATTTCCTCTTTTAAGCTCATCAAAGCTCTAGTTATATTCATTGTTTTTTCATCCATTTTTTCAACTGGTTCATGATACTGTGTCATATATATCCCTCCAAACATTTAATAGTTACACATTGAATTTACCCTTACAACATATTTTTAAACAACTAGTTTGTAAGATTTTCTTTAATGTATTCCAAAACTTCTTCTGGGTGTGGCCCAGGTTTTACATTTCTAAATTCCTTTACTAGTTCCCCAAATTTATTGAATACAAAGGTACTTCTTTCTATGCTTTTAACTTCTTTTCCAAACATTTTTTTATTCTTTAACACTTCATACTTTTCTAAAACTTCTCCAGATTCATCAGTCAACAACATAAAATTTAAATCGTATTTTTTCTTGAAATTTTGATGCGACTTTGTAGAATCTCTACTTATTCCGATAATAACAGTATTGTGTTTTTCAAACTCTTGATTTAGATCCCTAAATCCGTTTGCTTCAATCGTTCAGCCAGGCGTATTATCTTTTGGATAAAAATAAACTACGACATTTTTACCCCTGAAATCTTCTAAAGATACTTCTTCCCCAGAATCAGATATTAACTTAAAATCATATTTACCCAAAGCTATCTCCTCCTAAGAAATTACCATTTTCAATTTGTTAATTCTCCTATCCTTTTCAACTAATGATTTTGTCTCCCCTACTTTTATTGCACCCATTTTTTCGTAAAATGGCATAACTTCATTAGACGCAACAAAATCTAATTCTAAAATCCCTCTGTTTTTACAAAACTCTATTAAATGATCCCAAAGTATTTTGCCGTACCCTTTTCTTATATAGGAGGGATCAATATAGAAATACTCTAAAACAACACCTTCTCCACTTTCTATTATGCTGTAAAATCCAATTAATTTATCATTTTCTTCTAAGACAAAAGTTGGGTTATTTATGATGTAGTCTTCACTTATTTTATATATTACTTTAAAAGTATCAAGAAATTTCTTATCATAACCCCAATAAGCTTCTGATTCTACAGCTAAATCTGTTAAAATATCAGCTTCTTTCGGATAAGCTCTGCGTATGTTCATATATTCCCCTCCCTTTTGATATTTTATACCCACAACTAAAAAAATATAGACCATTATGGTCTATATTTTTTCTAATCTATATCTATATCTACTAATTTTTCTTTTGGTTCTAATTTAAATCCTGAAATTTTATTTACTATAACTGCTATAGCTCCGTCGCCTGTAACATTGCAAGCTGTCCCAAAGCTATCTTGTGCAAGATATAGTGCTATCATAAGAGAAAGCATCGTCTGATCAAATCCCAATATGCTCTCTAAAATTCCCAATGCCGCCATGACTGCTCCACCAGGTACTCCAGGAGCTGCAACCATTGTTACCCCTAATGCTAAAATAAATCCAAAATAAGAGCCAAAGCTTAAAGGTATATCATTTAACATCATAATAGCCATAGAGCAGCTAACTAGTGTAATAGTACTTCCAGAAAGATGTATTGTCGCACATAGAGGAATTACAAACTCTGCGACTCCTTCGTTTACTCCATTTTTCTTAGTTTGCACTAGAGTTACAGGTATAGTCGCTGCAGATGATTGAGTGCCTATAGCTGTAAAATAAGCAGGTAACATGCCTTTTATCAACTTAAATGGATTTGCTTTTGCAGTAGTACCTGCTACGCTATATTGAATTATGATTATTATTATGTGAAGAGCTATAACTAATATGAATACTCTAGAGAAAACACTTAAAATCATAGCTGTCTGTCCGGAAAAAGTGAGATTTGCGAATATCCCCATGATGTGAATAGGCAAAAGTGGAATAATTATTTCCGATATCAATTTACTCACTATGTTTTGAAACTCATCCATAAATCCTTTTATGTATTTTGAATCTATGGCAGCCATTCCTATCCCCAGTGTAAAAGCTATTATAAGTGCTGTCATTACTTCCATAATAGGAGGAATGTTCATTTCAATAAAAGAAGCGGCCATGGTTTCTTCTCCTATACCACTTACATCAAATGTCCTATCTGTTAAAAAAGTAGGCAGTATAAGTGAGTTTGCAAAGTAAGCAACCGTTCCTGAAAAAATAGTAGAGACATAAGCTAAAATTGCGGTAATTGCTAAGATCCTACCTGCGCCTTTACCTAATTCGCCAATCCCAGGGGCGATAAACCCAATGATGATCAGTGGGATTGCAAAGCCTAAGAACTGTCCAAAGACTGCATTAAATGTGGCTAGTACTCTAACCAATGTTTCTGGAAATACCATCCCAAATACAATACCTAAGATAATTGCAATGATTAGTCTTGGCAGTAAGCCAATCTTTTTCTTTTTCATTTTTCTCCTCCTTTTTTTTCGTATCTTAATTGTTTAAGTATCTTAATTGTTTAATTTATCACAATTTTTATTCTATTTCAACCCCTTTTAGAATTTGTAAGGAATTTTTAATAAATGGGCAAAGAAAAAAGAAATGAAGTGATGAGGAAAAATGGCTGGAATCCAGATAAATTAATCACTTTCATTTCTTAACTCTTATTATTTTAGCTATTAATATCCCTATGATATAATTAAGTCAAACGGAGAACAAATAAGTATTTTGTTATACAAGCTACAATAAATGATCCCTCTAACTTCTTTAATTTTCTTTAATTTTTATTGGTATTGCACATTTTCATTTTATAGAGATTTTTGTCCTCTTTGCAATATCATCCATTTTTATCAGAGCATACATATATTGTACTTTTATTGTACTTTTAGTTACTATTGTTATATCTTATTTGTTACTTTTTATCAAACAAGTTTTTAAATTCTTCCAAATCAACATATTTTATACGTCGCCCTTGCTCAGTATCTACCATATCTAATAAGATATATATTTCCTTTTCATCATTTTTATTATCTACATTTGTAAATTTTATCTTGGCTGAATATGAATCTGAATCATTGGTTTTTTTAAGTTCTTCAATACTGTATTGGACTTCTTTGTATTCTTTCAAATATAAATTTGGTAATAATCTGTTCTTAATTAATCTATCAATTTCTTCTACTGTTAAAGTTTCTTCCCATGTTTTCATCCAAGAATCATCATCTAAATTGTTTAACATTTCTAGATCTATTTCATCTTTACCTAATCTAATCATTTCTGCATCTAATTTTTCAATTAAATTTTCCCAATCTTCTTCAGAATAATTAAATTGTTCAAAATATGAATTTAAAAAACTCTCTATTACCTCTTTATCTTCATCTGGTATATTTTCTTCATCATTTGAATTTATGCAAGATGTTAAAAGGATCACAATTAATAAATTTACTAGAACTATGGATATTATTTTTATTTTTCTCATATCTTAGTTTAGCGCCTCCTTTACCTATAAAATAACTTGCAATATGGAACTTTTGAATCATTTGTATATTTAATATTTTCAGGAGAAGCCTCCATAATAAGCCCATAAAGAGGAATTTCATTACCCATATATCTCATACAATAATAACCTACTTTTCCAACTGCTAATGGATCATACTCTGTAACTAATACTTCATAACACCATTTGCATTGCCAAGCAGCACCACCATTGAAAACAGTTTCTCTTGAACCATCATTATTTACTCTAATTAATTTCCCCCAACCACTACTTAGCATTTCATGATCTCCTCTCCCTGGACAAGCATCATAAACAGTTGGATACATGCTAGAAATATGATTTAAGTTTATGGGTAAAAACTCCATTTTAGTCTCATCAATTTTGAATTCTTTAAGTTCTATTTTTCTATATTCATCTTTTGAAATTAATTCTCCTGTATTCCCAAAAGCAAAATTAGTAAATGTAATAACAAGCAACAGCGACATAATTATAGTTTGTTTGAAAAATTTCATAGTATAAGCCTCCTTATTTGAGTCTAATTTTTTTTACTCTGTTTTTTCATAAGCTACTTTACAGTATCTTTTGATCCAAAATATCTTTTCATTTCCTAGATATTATTAAATTTAGATATTAACATGCTTATGATATAATTAAGTTAAACAGATGATAAATAAATATTTTTACATACAACTTACTAAATCATCTCGATGCTCTTTTAAATTTCATTGGAATCAGATCCTTTCATTTTATAGAGCTTTTCTCCTCTTAATCAATCTAATATATTTTTTGTCAGAACATGTATTGTAATTTCTTTAGCATAGGTATATCTCATTAATTGTTTGATCAAACAATTAATGAATTCAATATCACCAATTAATTAATTTAGAAAACAATTATATAATAACTTTCTAAATTAATATTAAATAATAATCCTGTATTTATATGTTGTAATAACCTACAATCCATATTTTAAACAAGTCTATTCATCTAAAAAAATAGATTTTCTAATGTATATTATTAAAAATATGATACTATTGACATGTCTTTGTGCCATCATCTACTTCTTTTCTTGATATATATGGTAGTATATCATTGTATCTGAGCCTATATTAATTATGTACCCTATCAGTCATCTTTAAATCTAATTCTAAAATTCTTTTTTATTTCATCTTTTTTGTTCTAATGCTTGTGTAATATTCTCTTATGCTTCCCCCGTTTGCTTTGTATGTTCGCATTCATGCCATTTCATCAGCTCCTATTTCACTCCATCCCATGGGCCTTGAGCTTAATCGAGAATCCTCGTAATGAACAGTCTTTACCTCAACCTAGATTGAATGAAGTCGGTATACCACTTTTCCCCTATGATTCTTCATTACCTATGATTTACAATGGTATTACCCGTGTACTCCACCTAAATTCAGAGCATATATTGTACTTTTAGTTACTATTGTTATATCTTATTTGTTATTTTTTATCAAACAAGTTTTTAAATTCTTCCAAATCAACATATTTTATACGTCGCCCTTGCTCAGTATCTACCATATCTAATAAGATATATATTTCCTTTTCATCATTTTTATTATCTACATTTGTAAATTTTATCTTGGCTGAATATGAATCTGAATCATTGGTTTTTTTAAGTTCTTCAATACTGTATTGGACTTCTTTATATTCTTTCAAATATAAATTTGGTAATAATCTGTTCTTAATTAATCTATCAATTTCTTCTACTGTTAAAGTTTCTTCCCATGTTTTCATCCAAGAATCATCATCTAAATTGTTTAACATTTCTAAATCTATTTCATCTTTACCTAATCTAATCATTTCTGCATCTAATTTTTCAATTAAATTTTCCCAATCTTCTTCAGAATAATTAAATTGTTCAAAATATGAATTTAAAAAACTCTCTATTACCTCTTTATCTTCATCTGGTATATTTTCTTCATCATTTGAATTTATGCAAGATGTTAAAAGGATCACAATTAATAAATTTACTAGAACTATGGATATTATTTTTATTTTTCTCATATCTTAGTTTAGCGCCTCCTTTACCTATATAAAAACTCCCTAATCGAACTTCTTATGAATCTAATTTTTATTAATTTGTATGCTAATATTATTTTAATCTTATCGCTTTATCTTAATTGTTTAATTTATCACAATTTTTGTTCTATTTCAACCCTTTTAGAATTTGTAAGGAATTTTTAATAATGGTAAATTTTAACTTGTCATTTAATAATTTATAAATTAGCCGATATGAATAAACAGGAATAATATACTAACACTAAGAGGATGGTGAATATGAAAGGTACTGTAGTAAATATATGGTTTAACACTATAGAAAAAATAATGGGCAAAGAAAAAAGAAATGAAGTGATGAGGAAAAATGGCTGGAATCCAGATAAATTAATCACTCCTCTGGAAGAGATAGATGATCAAAAAATACTTAGTCTTATGAGTGCATTCGCGAAAGAAAACAACATGAGTTCAAATGAAATGTGGAGAGTGCTTGGACAAAATAATATAAATTCTTTTTATAACTGGTTTCCATCGTATTTTGAAAAAAATTCTGCAAAGAGTTTCCTAGCATTGATGGATAAAGTGCATACTCAACTAACTAAAATGATTCCAGGAGCAATCCCTCCAAGGCTCATTCCAGAAGATGTTGATGACAAAACTTTAATACTTACTTATAAGTCCAAAAGAGGTTTAATTGATTATTTCTTAGGTCTTATAGAGGGCACTGGAGAATTTTTTAATGAAAAAATCGAATCCGAAGTTTTAGATAGAGAAGTAGATAAAGACGGCGTCCATATCGTAAGAGTGAAATTGCATTTCGAAAAGGGAAATAAGAAACATAAAACCTATAAGGTATCAAAGATATTGTCGCTCTCATTTATTAAATATGCACCACTAAAAATTGCTATTTACCCAACTCTATTGACATTTGCACTTATTGCAATTTTAAATGGTTTCAATGACTATGTTCTTCTTTCTGGTGTTCCAGCTATTGTATTGATTTCTACAGTATTTGTATCTAAATCAATCATTAAGCCATCTTTAGATTTGCCAGAAGAAATTAAAAAGCTTGGTGAAATTCAATTGGATGAAGATTTGATTGTCCACACCAATGATTACAACGAAATGTTATTTCAATCTGTCAATGAATCTAAGAATAGACTTAGAGAAGAAATCACTTATTTTAAAGGTGGCATGGATGATTTATATTCATTTATTGAAAAATTCTCTAAAGTTGCAGAGAATTTAGGAGATGTTTCAGACTCAATATCTAAAGCAGTTCAAGAAGTAGCAGACGGAGCAGTTCATCAAGCAAACGAGGCAGAAAATTCTGTGAGCATACTTTCTGACAATATCGACATGATAGATAAAATAAGCAAAATGCAATTAGATGGAAAGGAAAGTCTAGGCAAAGCTGTCGACCAAATTGAGACTTCTTTTGAAAACCTTGAAAAAGTTTCTTCTGATCTTGAGGAAGTAAAAAATAATTTTTCAAATGTCAACAAGCAAGGTCAAGAATTAAGTAAAAATATAAAAAATACTATTGAAATAGTAAACACAGTTGAAAGTATTGCCGAACAAACAAATCTCTTAGCTTTAAATGCTTCCATTGAAGCCGCAAGAGCAGGAGAAATGGGCAGAGGTTTTAGTGTTGTTGCAGAGGAGATCAGAAAATTAGCTGAAAACTCTAAAGGAGCTGTTAATACAATAAACTCAAGCCTAAACGAATTCACAAAAAGTGTAAACAGCATGGTAAGTAAGATCAACGATCAATTCATTCAACTTGAAAATGGGACTCAAACTGTCGCTGGAGTAGTTAAAGACAGTAGATTAGCTTCAAATATGATAAACGAGGTTAAAGATATGATTTCAGATATTTCAGAAATGCTTCTATCAGAAACTAAAAAAATCGATAAAGTCTTTGAAAATATAAATAATCTTGCGGCAATTACAGAAGAAAATAGCGCTACATCAGAGGAAATGAGCGCAAATGTAAGTAATTTTTCTGCAGAAATAATGAATTTAACTGAAAATATAAAAGAACTAGAAGAAGTAGTTTTATTCTTAAAAAAAGAATTAAGCAGGTATACCCTTTAAGAAAAGCCTCTGGCTTTTCTTCTTTTTGTTGAAAGTATTCGCTTTTTAATATACTATCTAAATGTGACTATACAATAAATGGGAGGTAATAAATTTGAGTAAATTTGCTTTTAAAGGTGGCCTCTTGATAGATGGCAGTGGTAAAAATCCCATAGATAATTCTCTTGTGTTAGTTGATGGGGGAAAAATAATTTATGCTGGAAAACTCGTTGAATTTGCTGATGATTATGAAATTATAGACATAACTAATAAAGTGATCATGCCGGGATTAATTGATACTCATCTCCATTTCAGTGGCAATCTCTCAGACAATGACAGTGAATGGGTCTTAGAGCCAGTTGAACAAAAGGCAGTAGTCGCAGTAAGCCAAGCTAGAGAAGCTCTACTTCATGGCTTAACATCTGTTGGAGAAATATCCAGATTTGGGATACATATTAGAAATATGATAGAACAAGGAATTATAGAAGGTCCTAGAGTAATCGCAACTGGGCTTGGCTTTTGTAGAACTTCAGGGCATGGAGATAGCCATAGACTCCCATTAGAATATAATAATTTATCTCACCCCTGGGCAGAAAGAGTCGATGGCCCTTGGGAGTTGAGAAAAGCTGTGAGAAAACGCCTAAGAGAAAATCCTGATGCCATAAAGATATGGTCTACAGGAGGTGGCATTTGGAAATACGATGCAAAAGCATACACTCACTACACATTGGAAGAAATCCAGGCAGTTGTAGATGAGTGTAAAATGGTAGAAATACCCGTATGGTCTCATGCAGAAGGATATGAGGGAGCCTTATTTTCTGTAAAAGCCGGTGTAGATGTGATCATACATGGTCAAGAATTAAACGAAGAATGTTTGCAGATCATGAAAGAAAAAGACATAACATTTTGCCCAACACTTCAGTTCTTCTACGAATGGTTCACTGTTTATGAACCTCCTTATAGAAAAATACTGGATAATTACGAGGGAAATACAACTGCAGAGAAAGAATTAAATCGCATAATTGACAATCTAAGAAACGCAAAAGAAAAGGGAATTAGGATAACTGTTGGTTCTGACTCATTTTGTTCGAGCTTAACTCCATATGGAAAATATGCGATTACTGAAATGTACGCACTTAAAAATGCCGGATTTAGTGAAATGGAGGTAATAGTTGCTGCTACAAAAAACGGCGCAGAAATGCTAAGAATTGATGACGTGACAGGAACTGTAGAAGCTAATAAATTTGCAGATTTACTAGTCTTGGATAAAAATCCTCTAGAAGACATTAAAAACTTAAATTCTGACAATATGAATATGATAATGAAAGAAGGAAAATTTGTAAAAAAAAATTAGGCTAGGGAAATCCTAGCCTTTTAAAATTCAATTCCATGTTCAAATATATCTTCGTCTTCTAAAACTAGATTATTGTATGCAGTTATGAATGCTCTTCCAGTGATTTCAGGAATTATGCCTTTAAAACCTCCTACCTCAACTTCTCTTCTAACTTTTCCTCTTAGCAAACTTCCTAAAACACTCATAGATGAAATACTCTCATCAATCCCTATTTCATTTTTATGATACATCAAAGCAAGTTTTGCAGATGTTCCCGTTCCACAGGGAGATCTGTCAAATTGATCTTCTCCAAATACTACTATGTTTCTATACCCCTTCTCAATGTCTTTTAATGGTTCGTAAAACTCAACTAAATCTACCGTATTGATACTAGGCAGAAGAGGATGAACTACTTCAAAGTGTTTATTGATGTAATCCCTTATCTTTATTCCTAAGTCTCTGAATTTATATATATTTTCTTTGTTTATTTCAAGCCCAAAGACTTTTGCAGGTACCATTGCAAAGAAATTTCCCCCAAAGCATATATCTACATTAAAACTTAAAAATTCATCTAAATCTACTTCTATATCAGTGGCATATACAAATGATGCTACATTTAAAAAACTTATTTCTTCAACTTTTTCGCCATTTACTTTTGCATTTACGTCTACTAGTCCTGCTGGAGTATCTATTTTAAAACTTGTGATCGGAGATTGTTTTTTAATAAGCCCCATTTCCAAAGCAACTTTAGATGTTCCAATAGTACCATGACCGCACATATTTAAGTATCCTCCATTGTCCATAAATATGACACCTATTGAGGCTTCTTTATGAGTAGGTTCTGTGATTATCGAGCCAAACATATTGTCATGTCCTCTCGGCTCTCTCATTAAAAATTTTCTCAAATCATCTAGGTTATCGCTTAAATACTTTCTCTTTTGTGCCATATCTTCACCTAATACAGGAGGAAATCCTCCGACTACGACTCTAGTAGGTTCCCCTGCTGTGTGAGAGTCAACTGTGAGTATATTCCTTTTTAGCTCCATTTTATCGTCCTTTCTTAAACTTTCGCAATGTATTCGTAATCCAATGGCACTATAGTCGCTGGTGTGGTTATCTCTACTAGAGCTTTTAATGTGTCTCTTAAAATTCCCATTTGCATTTTAACATTGTTTGGTTCACCAACATTTGCGCCCATCGGAACTCTAGGTGCAACTACTCTTGGTGCTCCATTTTGTTTGGCTACTGGAGGTAAAGCTGCTATCAAAACTGTTGGTATACCTATTTTCTCAATTGCTCTCTGCAAAATCACGGCAGAGCGATGACAAGTACCTCACCCTGCAGTTAGCACAACTGCATCTACTTTTATCTCCTTTAACTTTTCAGCGATTTCAGGTCCTGTAACATTTGTAAAAGTTTCTATATCTCCTCCACCGCCCATAGTTCCAAAATTTAATTCAGCAACTTCTTTTATAAACCCTTCTTGAACTAATTCTTTAAGTCTATCTATTGGAAACATAGAATTAATGTCTTTATTTACATCTGCATTGTCGTATCCTCCATGGCTTACCATTAAATCTTTTCCACTAGCTTCTCTTGGTATTACCCTGTAACTCGGATCTCCTGCTAAATTGAATCTTTTATCTGTTTTTAAATGTACACCAGCACCAGTCACTAAAGCTATTTTCATCTCGTCTAGTGGTTTTTTTACAGGTGCCCAAACTATTTCCGGCATTAAGGGAACGTATATTTCTGATTTTAAGTTCTTTACTACTGTTAGTTTCATATCATAATCCCCCCATTTTTCTCTGATATAACTTCTGGGTAACTCAACATAAAAGAAACTTCATCTCCTAGTTTTATCTCTTCATCAGATATTATCATTCTTCTCGAAAGACTTAATCTGCCTAATCTTCCATTTATTTCAATAACGACAGCCATATCAGAAATCTCTGTAACAACTCCTGTGAATAATCTAGGCTCTAAATTGGTTTTAATTTCTTTCATGGTCGTCTTCCCTCTCATAAATTTCTAATCTCTTTTTGCTTTTCTCTAAAATTGTCTCATTAGGGGATAATTCTATTTTTTTGCCTGTAGCTTCTTCTATTAAACTTATATTTGAGAGTTTTACATCTGAGTTGTACTTTCTTTCTGCCTGTTTTATCTTCTCCCCTGCAATCTTTGCTTTTAACATATATATTGCTCTAATTGCATCTTCTTTAGTTAAGCAGTTGTTTTCTAATATCTCGTTTTCGATCCCCTGACTCGATTTATTCAAATCTACTAATGCATCCATATACTTATTTCCAACTACAAGTTGCCCTTGTACTCCTGCAAAAGTCATCCCCACTACCTCGATACCTCGTTTCCCGATTTGCTCTATATGGCTTGCAAAATCGATATGATTATTTCCAAAACCTTCAGTAGTCACAATAGCACCATCTACATTCATAGCTTCAACAGTGTTTCCTAAAAGTTTTGACACATAAAATTTTTCACTGTTTATCTGAGGTGAGCCCACTAATATTACGGCTGTTAAATCTAATTCTTCATCGTTTAGCATCTCCAATACGAGTGGTTCCCTAAAGTAGTGTCTTGAAGTCTCTTTTGATGCCGGTCCAATGCAAGTTAATGCATGGATACATCCATCTAAGATTTGCAGCGGTGTAACTACCACTGGGACATTTCCTAAATCAACATTAGCCTTAGCACCATCTATGCCTACAGGTTCATATGGCATAATCAAGTTGTCATGCATAGCACCTTGACCCATTATTTCTTTAACAATGACAACTTTCTTTCTTCCACTGCTCTTCTTATGTTCAAATGTCTCTTCTTTATATATTAAATCCTCGCTAGCTTTCTTTAATGCATCTCTTATCTCTTTAGTTATGACCTCTGTAGCTTTATGTGCTGCCAATGGTCCTGGTCTTTCCATATTCTTTTCTCTCTCTATAACCACTCGGGTCTTTATGAGTATATCTCCAAAATCAGGCGACCCCGCCCTGTTAAACATTATGTTTCTGTCCATTTCGCCTTCAGATGAGCCGAATTCAGATATTTGATAGCCTCTCTCATCAATTCCAGTTACTACCATACACACTCCATCTATTACCCTTGTTATGCCATCACCAATTTCCCCTGATTCTTTAACAGCAATAGGTTGAACATCCATTATTGTATCGCTGTACTTTGAGTAATCCGAGCTAGTCACTATATCTAAAGTGACATCTCTAATAAGTGGATCTATTGATTTTGCTTCCTCTATCAATCCTTTTCTCAAAGTTAATCTATTGCCTTCGATCTTAGTTTCTTCACCTAGGACTACTTCTTCTATTTTTATATGTTTTCGAGTTAACCTAGATAGTAGTTTTTCTTCTTCAACATAATTTTCATCTTGAATTTTCTCTTCGTTTTGAATATTTGATGGCAATTTCTGGACATTTTGATTCATCATAAATAAAGGAAATTCAAGTTCAATGTCTTTTCCTTCTCCGATTTTTATCTTAACACTAGGAATATTTGTTAAAATATTGCCTAAATTATTATCAATAGGAACTTCTTTTTCTTCCTCTTTATGCTCTTCCCTGTTTAAATTGTTTTCCCTATTTACTCCCTCAACATACGTTTCCGTCAAAGCTGTGAGTGCATCCGCAGTCTTTTTTAATTTTAAACCAAGCACTTCGCCAATTTTAAGTGCATTTTCGGGAATAGTAAGTAAATTTGAATCGATTAAATCAGGTATTATCTCTGGGTCTTCAAGCATTGAAGGTTCAATGGTCCTTCCTTCTTCAAATCTACAACAAGTAACAGCATAATCATCCTTGTGTAGAAGTGCTTTTTCTAAATCGATTGACATCTATATCACTCCTATAATTTTATTCTTCTGATCAGTCTATGCCCATATGCTCTTAATATGTGATCTGTGCTGTGATAAACTCCAACTCCTAACCTAGGAGCCACTTCCATTATGGTATTCGTTCAGTGTTGACAGCTACCAATTAAGAGTGCCTGAGCACCTTGTCTTTTTAAATTCAATACTGATTCTGCTTGTCCAGGACATACTCCAGGAAGATTACATCTTAATCTGTTGTTGCCTATATCTTCCATTCTCTTGCAATTTAGACTCGCTACAACTTCTGCATTCATTCCTTCTGCAATTTCCTTCAGCCTTTCAATACTCGCTCCACATTCGCATCCGAGTAACCCAAGTTTTCTCTTTTCAGTTGGAAATGGCATGCTCACAGATATCCCACCTATAACTTTTGTCACTGGATAAGAAAAATCTACTTTCTTTCCAGTAAAAGCACCTCCTGCAACTATTTCTCCAAAAGGTTCTACTACTCCTTTAGACTTATCAATCATAGCTTGAAAACTCATTCCTATTGGAACATCTAAATAGACTTTACCACTTGGCGTGTCAATTACCCTTCCCCCAACTGTCAAATCCTTATCTATGACTGGTTTTCTCTCGTCTACACAAAGTGCTATGTTTTTTAGAGTTTCGACATTTAAAACTACAGCTCCTGCTTTTATGGGAAGTTCTCCAGGCTTTAATTCAACGCCTAAAAGCTCCCTTACTAGAACTCTCTCATCCCCTGATGGGTAGAGGTCTTTTACGTATTTTATAGAAATGTTTTTAGAATAAATTGCCTTGTTTAATGCTTTAATAGCATCTTCATGCTTTTCTTTAATCGCAATTATAGCTTCATTGACATTTAGAGCTTGCATGGCTAATTCTATACCTCGAATTATCAGGTCTGAATTGTTCGTAGCTAACTCTATGTTATGATGTAAATTTGGCTCACACTCGCTAGCATTTGCGATCAATATTCCATCCACTAGATTAGATTTAAGCTTAATGTGAGTTGGAAAACCAGCACCTCCATCCCCTACAATCCCTGCATCTTCAATCATTTCAATTAATGAATCTTTCTTTTCTAATCTGATATAATCATCTTTATCAAAAGAACTAGCCTCGATGATAATAGAATCTTCATTTAATTCTTTGACAAATCCATTTGCACTTGAATGAATATTTGCACCCAATCCATTTGGGATTGCAATGAGCTGACCTCTTTTTACAAATTCACCTTTGGATACAATGGGCTTTGCTATCGCTCCAGCTCCTTGCCTCAACAGAATGTTTAGTATCATTTCACACCTCCAATCCTTGTTAATTATATATCATTTATTATTGCAATTTTCATGCCATGCACCTAAATACAGCTTTTTAAGATTAAAGCCAATAAAAAATGTCTAATATTTGACGATATCGTCAAATATTAGACACATCTATGCTGTATGTATTGATTTTATAGTGAAGCGTTGATCGAGGTATCCCTAGTATTTTTGAAGCTTTAGCTACATTTCCGTCTGTAGACTTTAAAGTGTTTAAAATCATCATCTTTT
This sequence comes from Soehngenia longivitae, assembly GCF_004684055.1. Classification (GTDB taxonomy): domain Bacteria; phylum Bacillota; class Clostridia; order Tissierellales; family Tissierellaceae; genus Soehngenia; species Soehngenia longivitae. The sequence continues at coordinate 41,418 of NZ_SRIB01000002.1, read as the reverse complement.
CATATTCTGATATCGCTTCCCTTAAAGTCTTTTTGTCATTATCATATTCTATTTTAGTGCTCTTAAGTATGTATTCAGGTAAATCATCTTTTTTTATCAAATCTGACGATGAAAGTATCGCAATCTGTTCGGCTGCATTTTTTAATTCTCTTATATTGCCTTTCCAACTATATTTTGTCAAGATTTTGACAGAGTCTTTATCTAATCTAAATTTCACACCTTTTTTATCTTTTTTGTCCTTGTTTACTTCTTTTAAAAAATGTTCTAATAATGGGATTATGTCTTCTTTTCTCTCTCTTAAAGGTGGTAAGTTTATCCTTATGACATTTAACCTATAATATAAGTCTTCTCTAAATTTACCTTCCTCTACTTGCTTTTCTAAACATTTATTTGTGGCAGCTATTATCCTCGTGTTTATCTCTATGTATTTCTCTGCACCTACCCTTTTTATCTGCTTATCCTCTAACGCCCTTAACAGCTTAGATTGCATAAATAGAGGTAAATCCGCTATTTCATCAAGAAATAAAGTGCCATCTTTTGCCATTTCGAAAAATCCTTTTTTCCCTGAGGTATTAGCTCCTGTAAAAGCTCCTTTATCATAGCCGAAGAATTCACTCTCAAATAAATCATTTGGTATGGCACTGCAATTGACTGGAATAAAGCTTCCCTTTACTTTGCTTTGTTCGTGGATAGCCCTTGCGAATACTTCTTTCCCTGTGCCACTTTCACCAGTTATTAGAATGCTTGCAGTGGTTGGTGCTGCTCTTTTAGCTATCTCTATCATGGTTTGCATTTTTTTGTTTTTACTTTGAATTGAGTTCCAAGAACCCGTTAACCTCATTATCTCTTCTTCTAAAAATTCTGCCCTCTCTCTTATCTTCTCAAGTTCATGATTTATGCTTTTTATGGCAGATATGTCTTTTTCTGTGCTTATAACTCCTTTAAACTCACCGTCAACGATTATTGGTGCTGCATTTATGATTATATGGCTTCCTTCTCGAGGTGAGTGATAGACATCTCGGTATATCCTCTTGTCCTTAGCAACTTTTATAGCTATTGCATTCGAGAAATAACTATCTATTCTTTCACCTACGATTTCAGTTCTATCGATATTGTAGAGTTCTTCTGCGTATTTATTCCAATACATCACGATACAGTCTTTATCTGTTATGCAGATAGCCTCTTGAAGATCATTTAAAAGTGAATCAATTATCTTTATAATACCTTTTTTGTCTTCATAAGAATACATAATTTCCACCTTTACATGTAGTTTTAATCATATTATATCACAATATGTCTACATGAATAGCAATGTGAAAAAATCAATTTTTATGCATCTTATTAAGGTTTAATTGGTAAAAATACAGTAAATACACTTCCTTCTCCTACTTTTGATCTAACTTTTACTTCTCCACCTAAGATTTCTACATTTTCTTTAACTATATATAGCCCTATTCCCTCTCCTTGTTCAGTTTCATTTAAACCTCTATAATAGGCGTTAAATATCTTATTTAATTCACCTTCTCTTATTCCTTTTCCTTGGTCCTTAACTTCTAATACAAATTTATCATTTTCTATCCTATATGAGATATTCACTTTTTTATCAGGCTCAGTGTATTTATAGGCATTTGTCAAGAGATTAAATAATATCTGTGTGAATTTATACTTATCAGTAAGGATTGTTATGTCATCATCATTGTCTATGGTAAGAAGTATTTTTTTATTTTCAAATTGATTTTTTAATCCATTGACTATTTGCTTGATTAATTTATTTATCTCAACTTCTTCTATTTTTAGATCAGCTGCGCTATCATCGTCTTCAATTATTCTATTTAAATTGCTTATTAGAAAAGTTAAATTTTCTACTTGGCTTTTTAATACCTCTATTTCTTCATGATTTGATTCAACAATTCCATCTTCAATAGCCTCAAAATGAGAATTTAAAACTGTTAAAGGGGTTCTTGTTTCGTGAATTAATTGATCTAATAATTCTTTTTTTGCCTTTTGTTTCAATTTTAGCTTAACGGATAGATCTTCAAGACTGTTTCTTAAATTATTTATCTCTTTTATCTTTGTGTTCTTTGCTTTTACAACTTTTCCTTGTTGGATCTCTGTCGCTAGATTTGATGTGTATCGTAAATCAGTGCTTATTTTTCGGCTTGTTATCAATGCAATAAACACTGAAATGAGCATTGCTATTCCAATTGATATTAAACTATTTATAAAAAGTGTACTTCTAAACATATTGGCAATTATTGAACTATCATAGTCCTCAAATCTTGTTATATAAACAGTACCAATTATTTCATTGTCATTTTTTATTTCAAACACATCAGTTGTTGTTTCTGTAGAGACTCTTCTAAAAGGCATTCGCATATTCATCCTGCCATTCATGTTTCCACTAGGAATATTAGCTATAGTTTCAACATCAGCTAATAGGGTATCGTCCTTAAAAACCCTAATTCTTACTATAGGATCCAATAGATGTGTTTCAAGTTCTGCTTCGAGCTTATCGTAATTCAAATCTTTTGAGGTCAAAGCAGAAGAAAGATAAGTAGATATCTGCTCTAAATGTTTCTCATAGGCTTTATCTAAATAATCTAAAAAATACCTATCAGTTAAAGACGCAAATATAGAGGAGTTGATGATGACAGTTATTAAACATACTCCCAAGAGTAGTATTAATAGTAGTTTTCTAATGCTCATCATTTTCTCCTCCAAACATATAACCTGCTCCGTATTTAGTTACTAAATATTTAGGATTTGCTGGATCATCTTCTATTTTTTTCCTTATTCTTCTTATGTAGCTATCAATGTTTCTGTCAAATCCTTCATAATCGTTTCCAAAACTCAAAGCTATGATTTGATCTCTATTTAATATTATACCTCTATTTTCCATAAAAACTTTCAATAAGTTAAACTCAGTAGTAGTAAGATCTACTTCTTCATCATTTTTTACCAATTTCATGCTTTTTAAGTAAAGTTTTAATTCTTTATATTCTATTATACTTTCATTGCTTTCGTTGTAAAGTCTTCTGAATATAACTTTTACTCTTTTAACTAATTCTCTAGGGCTAAAGGGTTTGACCACATAATCATCCGCACCTAGATCAAATCCTTTTAGCCTATCAACTTCTAATTCCCTTGCTGTAAGCATAATTACAGGTGTATTTGAAAATTTTCTTATTTCTTCTAATATCTGAAATCCATCAATAAAAGGAAGCATTATATCTAAAATGATAAGATGAAAGGTGTCACTGGCTATATAATCTAATGCACTTAGTCCATCATAGACGCATTCTACTTCATAGCCTTCTTTTTCAAGATATTTAGCGACAATATCACTTATGTCTTTTTGATCTTCAACAACTAATATTTTCATATTTTCACCTTCATCTTATCATTTGTTTTCTCCCAAGATACTCTGTGTTATTTCCCTCTTAGTGCTTTTTTCTTAGCTAAATATTCTTCATCTGATATCTCACCATTGATGTATTTTTGATTTAAAATTTGAACGAATTCATTGGATTCAAACTTTCTATTGTTACTCTTTTTGACGAACAACACTACCAATACAACAACTGCAACAAATACTACAAATGCCATAAATGCCATGAATATCATAGCAGGATGGAAAAAATCAAAACCTCTATTTACACCATCTTCAAAGTATCTATATCCATTTTCTCCAAAAAATCTATCAAATCCGTTATATCCCCTTAAGTGCATCATTTTTTACACCTCCTAGCTTTCAATGTTTTTCTTCATTCTCAAATATGTTTCTTCATCAATCTCTCCGTTTACATATTTTTCTTTCAATTTTCTTAAACTCTCATCTTCTTGGTGTTTAAAATCAAGTTGACCGTTTTTATACAATACAAATAGTATTAAAATCACAATTAATAATATCACTAATACTCCCTCCTTTTAGTACTATTATGTGTTTAAATTGTTGCTAAATTATGACTAAAAAATAAATCTGTAAAAAATTTATGTTTCTTTAAATTTAATTATCTTTTATTGCTTATTATTTTGCCTTTAATTCTATAACAGGCAAATGAATTCTGTTGTTTATCCTAAAAGGTATCACACTTCGCCCCAATCCTCTGCTTACTATCATTACTCCACCATTGTTTGATTTGTATGTTCCTGAAGTATATTTAGGAAAAAACCCTTGATTAGGTGCAATAAATCCTCTTTTAGTAAATGGTAATCTAAATTGACCTCCATGTGCATGCCCTGTCAGTACGAGTGATGGTATAATAATATTTGTTTCTCGGAAGTACTCATCAAATAATTCAGGTCTATGTGCTAACATCACTATTGGTTTGCCTTTGATTTTTTCTATGTTTTTTATCTTTTCTTGACTGAATTTTACATTATCTTTCAATCCTATAAAAGCAATTTCTTTTCCACCTTTAGCATATATATCAAATTCATTCTCGAGTAGATTTATGTTGTGTGTTTTTAGCAGCTCTTTATATTTCTCAATATATTTATTCCCAGTTTCATGATTACCTAATACAGCATAAACTTTTGTTATTTCTGACAAATCATCAAGCAGTAATTCTAATTGACTATAGTCTAAATTTGTTCCTCTGCTTATAGTATCTCCAGTCAAAACTATTACATCCGGATTTTCTTTCTTCACTAAATCAGTCAATTTACCTATTTCTATTTCATTTTGTGGTATATGTAAATCAGATATTTGGACAATTTTAAATCCATCCAATTCGATTGGTAAATTATTCATTTCTATTATGATTTCTTCTTTATCTAACCAATTATTCTGCGAAAATAAATATATTCCTATTATTACTAATAATAAAAAAATCTTCACTTTTTTAATCCTCAATTCCTTAATGTTATTCATATTTAATACCTTCTAAATGGTTTTTTTTAATTTATTATTTGTGATAAGTTTCATTGTTTATTATCTTAAAAGCTCTATAGATTTGTTCAATCAAAATTAATCTCATTAGCTGATGAGGAAATGTAAATTTTGAAAAAGATAATTTCAAATCGCTTTTGTCTAGAACATCTTGGGATAGTCCTAAACTTGCACCTATAATAAATGTAATAGAAGAATATCCATCTATCATAATCTTAGACAATGTTTCTGAAAATTCAACAGAATCTAAAGTTTTTCCATTTAATGCTAAACTAATTATATAATCTTTAGATTTAATATGTGAAAGTATCTTGTTGCCTTCTATTTGCTTTATTTTCTCTATTTCTTTGAATGATATATTTTCTTTTAATTTTTCATCTTGTATTTCTATTATATTTACTTTAGCAAATTTTGAAAGTCTTTTTATGTACTCATCTATGCCATCTTGTAAGTACTTTTCTTTTAATTTACCCACTGCAATTATATTTATCTCCATTGTTCCTCCTATAAAAAAAGCCTTCCAAAAGGAAGGCTTATAATAGTTCTTTTGCTACTTCTATTGGTTTATCATAGTCAGGGTGATTTGTCCCTTCTTTTACATATTCAACATACTTTACAGTGTTGTCTTTATCTAATACTATAACTCCTCTAGCTAAAAGTCTATTTTCTTCCATCACAAAGCCGTACTTAAGACCAAAATCTAAATCTTTGTGGTCTGATAAAGTTAAAACTTTATCTATATCATGAGCTGAACAGAATCTCTTTTGTGCAAATGGAAGATCCACAGATATTGTAAGCACAATCACATCATCTAGTTTTGCAGCTTCCTCATTAAACCTAATTGTTTGCAATTCACATACTCCTGTGTCTAATGAAGGTACTACTGAAATTATCTTTACTTTATCTCCAGCATCTTTTAATGAATATGGTGTTAGATCTCCCTTTAAAACAGTGAAATCTGGTGCTTTATCTCCTACTTTTATCTCTTTGCCCAAAAGGGTTACTGGTTTTTGTCCAAAAGTTATTGCGCCTTCTCTTCTTTCGATGTTATCCATTGTATCAATCACTCCTTTGTTTATTCTAATCAATTGATACCCAAGTTTCATTTTTATATTCATTTCATTTTTAGATTGAATTTACAATCAATTCTTCCAATTGCTTGATTGCATCAAAATTTGTAAAATCATACTTTAATGGGGTTAGAGTTGGATAACCATTATGAAGATAATATCTATCAGTTCCCATTACTTTTTCGCTATCATCTCTGCCAATTGCTTTATATATTATTTCTCCATTCCCATTGTGATGTGTGCTATAAAAGTCATAAATAGGTCCACCAATTTTACATATTTTCATTTGAGCTAAATCTTCTTTGAGCTTGAATGGAGTGTTTAGATTTAAGACCATAGGTGCAAATGAAAATTGTTTTAGTTTCTCAACAAGTTTCAAAGCATACTCTGCGGCTATTTCATAATTCACTTTTCCTTCTGTCCACTCAGCTGATACAGCTATACTAGGTATGCCAAATAAATTCGCTTCTATCGCAGCAGATACTGTACCAGAATACAATATATCTGTGCCAGTATTTGCGCCCATGTTTATTCCAGAAATGACTAAATCGATGTTTTCTTTTTTAAAGAGTTGCATTCCTATCCTAACACAATCTGCAGGTGTCCCCGATGTGCTATATGCTTTAGTCTCTAAATCTTCCAGTTTTACTTCTTTTATAATTAAAGAATCTAAAAAAGTTATAGTATGGCTTTGTCCGCTTCTTTCAACATCTGGTGCTACTATCATTATTTCATGCTCTTTTGACAGTTTTTTAGCCATGGTGTATAAGCCTTTTGCAAATATCCCGTCGTCATTTGTTAACAAAATTCTCATTATTTTCCCCCATTACTCAAATTCTATTGTTAAATTCAATATCTCACCATTTCGGTTGATTTCTATTTCTACTTTATCCCCCGATTGATAGTTATAGAGTTCTTTTCTTAATGCAGATAAACTGCTTATTTCTTTATCTCCAAGCTTAGTTATGACATCCATCGGTTTTATACCTGCTTTATCAGCTGGTGAATCTGGTATCACTTCAACAACCAATACTCCTTTTTCTGCTTTTATCTCTGCACCCATTTGCCTTTCATATAGGTCTATGTCGCTACCAGAAATTCCTAATGAAACAGGCTCTATATTTTTATCTCTTATTACACTTTCTATAATAGGCTTGACCGTATTTATAGGGATAGAAAATCCTAACCCTTCACCTGTTTGAATTTTAGCAGTGTTTATTCCGATTACTTGCCCTTTAGCATTTAACAGTGGCCCTCCGCTGTTTCCAGGATTTATAGAAGCATCAGTTTGAATTAAATCTTCCATTACATTGTATCTAGTAACCTGGATAGACCTATGAAGTCCGCTTATCACTCCTGCGGTAACAGTTCTTTGAAATTCAAGCCCAAGTGGATTACCAATTGCTATTGCAATTTCTCCGACTTCTAACTTATCTGAATCTCCCAATTCAGCAGCTATTAGATTTCTTGCATTTACTTTTATAATTGCTAAATCCAAAGTAGGATCATACCATATAACTTCCGCTTCCTTTGAATCTCCATTTTCAAATAACACATTTATTTCTCTTGCTTTCCCATCTGCTATTACGTGAGAATTTGTCAATATATAACCATTGCTATCGACTATTACCCCTGAGCCAACACCTTCGACTGTTCTAGACCAAATAAATTCCTGTTGTACTTGAATTGTAGTAATACCTACAACGGAGCTCATCCCTTTTTTTGCCACAGCTGAAACAGTGTTTATTTCATCTGTTGGTTTTATGTCTATTGTGTTTATTATCGGCGCTTCAGAATTATACTGATATATCTCAGGTAAAGGTATTATATTCCCATACAGATAAGTTGGTGCAACATATGCAGTTATTATTCCACCTATTATAGCGCCAATTATCGCAACTAAAAAATATGAAAATTTACTGGGTTTTTTTGGTTTTTGATAGTAATTTCCATAATTGTCCATTTGCTTTCCTCCTAAATGTGAAAAATTTCAGTGTGATTGTCCCTATTTGTTAAATAGATATTTACTTCCTTATCAACATCATATCCACTTCTTTTAAGCCCATCATGAATGATCTTATATGCTAATTGAGGAAGATTGTTTTCTTTGCTTAAATGAGCTAATAGTACCCGTTCGTTTTCTCCAACTAATACTTCATTTAATATTTCGAGGCAAGCATCATTTGATAGATGGCCTTTTTGACTTAATATCCTTTCCTTTAAATATATAGGATATGAACCATTTCTTAGCATTTCTACATCATGATTTGCCTCAATAAAAAATAAATGAGATCCTCTTATTTTTGATTTTATACCCTCATTTACGCATCCTGTATCTGTTAATATAGTGATTTTTTTCATTTCATTAAACAATAAATATCCTAATGGATCTAAGGCGTCGTGACTCACATTGAATGGATGTACGAGAATGTCTTTAATCTCAAAGTTTTTATTTGCATTAATTATTTTAATGTTTTCTGATTTTACTGTCTTTATGATTGGTTCCATCGCTATCCATGTTTTTTCATTTGCATATATGGGTATATTGTATTTTCGCGACAATATCCCCACGCCTTTAGCATGATCTATATGTTCATGTGTCACAAGTATTGCATCTATTTCTTTTGGATCCACATCGATATTATTTAAAAGCTCTATTACTCTTTTTCCAGTAAATCCAGCATCTACTAATATTTTAGCGTTTTTAGTTTCTATATATTGACAGTTACCGCTACTCCCACTTGAAAGCGAGCAAAATGAAAATGACATATTAATCCTCCTAGTTATTCTATTCGAAGTCAAGTATTATCTTATACCCATCGCTAAATTGAATTCTCCATGCTGGAATAGTTCTACCCTCAACTATTTCTTTGTATCTTGAAAAATAATCTTGTTTCTCAGGATCAAAATAATAGCATATGGATATATCTGTAATTGTCTTACCATACACTTCTTCTCTCATTAAAAGTTCCATTAGTGCTTTTTTTGCCGGTATAGTCTTTAATACAACATCTTCGATTTTATTTACATCAAGCCATGTTCTCTCCATCTTAAATACTTTTCCATTTCTAGTTTCAACAGTTGTAAAAGAAGTTTCTAGATAATTTTCATCAAAAATATTTGAATATGACAGATAACATTCTTCTGCTGTTAGACTTAAAAAAGTGAGTTTCATATCATCAGTTGAAAATCCTCTGTTCTTCATAAATTCCATAGCAATTTCATTTGCTCTCCCTGATGAATTTGGTGAATCCATAATTTCATAATCTAAATTTTCTTCTGTTTCAGTTTCTACTTCATAGATGAGAAGTTTTCCGTTTATCACTGTTACTATTTCATTTTCATGTGATACTTCATATATATCCTCATTTATATAGTTTATAGAACCTTCTCCATCAAAGAATCTTTCATTTATATCATTAGCATCATATATTTCATATTCTACTACAAGTCCATTTAACTCATTATTTCCAGTGGGTATTTTAACATCTAATAATATTCCCTTTTCATTTAATTTGTTAATCACTTCTGCTTCATCAAATTCATGTGACTTTGCTTCCATTCTTTCAATTAAAAAAATACTTCCTATCAACAAATTTACGATAATAAGTGCTATAAGTAAAATTGTCTTAGCTTTTGACCAATCCAAAAAAAACCCTCCTAATCGACATACATCAATACACCATTATATACATTAAATAAGTAATTTTTACCAAATGCTTCTATTGCCCAGACAGGTATGAGCCTTTCATTTTTTAATTTCAAATTGGGATCAAAATAAGCTGGATAAGCATCTGTTATTTCGCTTATTACCTCTTGTTTTGTTATTTTGTCTTTATCATTTATCTCCTTATTTTCTATAAATTGTGCTTTTAAATAATCATAATTTTTATCAATGATTTCCGAGTAACTTAGCATTGAAGAATTATCTTCATACGAGGTATAGCTTAATTGTTCCTTTAATTTAAATATTTGTTTAAAATTCCTTACTTCATTGTTAAATACTTCTATCACGATATCATGAGAGCTTTCTTTGTTCTTTACAAATGTTTTTATACCATTGTCCTTATAGCTTAAAATAAATTTATATCCTTTATTTTTGCCTGCTTCTATTGGTATTATCTCGTCTAGTGTAAATTCATATGGGAAGAGGGAATTTTTCGTTATGAAATTCACAGCTGTGTTCAAACTTAAAAACAAGTTTCTTTCATTTTCATCATTTTTCAATGGGCTATAATAAGACACGAGTCCATTTGGATTTATCTTTAAAACATTTGAATTATAAAAGTATATAACCGAACCATTGTCTTCTTTTATTTGTCTAATATAATATTTGTCCACTCCGAAAAATCTTTCAGCTAATTTATCTTTCTCTTCCATATTGATTAAAACAACTTCGTTTGATACATAAGTTATAGGCATCTTCATCATTATTTCGTCATGAACCAATAAATTTTTTTTCATTTGACTTAAATCCAAATTTGTCAAATTTACTTCATTTAAATTATTTTTATCTATAACTTTCTTAAATCTCACTATCATATTTGACATATCAAAATCATCATCTTGAATTAAATAATCCTTATCTTTGTTAGATAAAAGTAGAGAATATTCGCCATCATATAAATATATGCCAAAACTACTAATACTTTTTATTGTGTCTATTTTGGGATTAACTTCTTCAATATCATACGCCTTTAAAAGCAAGTTCAAGTTGATCTCATATGGATAGCAAAACACAATGTCAGGAAATTTTAGTTCTTTATTATCCTCATCTACTTCATTAATTTTTAAAGTACTCTTAGAAAGTATCTCAGACAAAGTATTCATTGCAGTATCAAAAAATTTTTCACTTGTTACATCATAAATTGTAAAAATTTTGCTGTCTGAAGTCTTTAAATAAGCTTTGTTTGGTACTAATATATCTAGGGGAGTGTAAGTATAGTCTTGTGTAATAGCAAGATTTTCTGTGTTTTTCTGTTCGATTTTATTTGCGGTAGAAAATTTATATATAAGCACTATACTATTTAACACAAGTATGATTATAAGGAGTGTCTTTAGTTTTTCTTTCATTTTATTATACTTCCCTCTTTAGATGTTATCTGATTCCTGTATTATTTCTTCTAACAACGGCAACTTAATTTTAACGATAGTTCCAGTTAAATTTTCACTTTCTATCTGAATTTTACCATCGAAAGCTTCAATTATCTCTTTAGCTATTGATAGACCTAAACCAGTACCACCTAGATCTCTACTTCGTCCTTTTTCTACTCTATAAAATCTATCAAACACTCTGTCTATATCTTCTTTTGGTATCCCTATTCCATTGTCAATTATTTCAACGACAACATAAGGGTCTTCTTTAGTCATATTTACTTTTACATATCCATTGTTTTCAGTATATTTTATTGAATTGATAATTATATTTTGAAAAACTTGTATAAGTCCATCTTTGTCAGCATAAGTATAGTAGTTCTTATCTGAGTTAAAAGTCATTGAAATGTTTTTTTCATTTGCCATGATCTTTAATTTTGATATTATGTCTTCTATTATTTCATTTATATAAAGTTTCTCTTTATTCCACTTAGTTTTTTTGTAGTCTATATTTGAAAGCTGCAAGAGATCACTTACGAGTCTACTCATTCTATCACACTCTTCATCTATTACAGTTAAAAATTTCTTTTTATAAGCCTCATCTACATCATCAATCATAAGCGTTTCAGTGTAACTTTTAATGGTAGTTATAGGTGTTTTGAGCTCATGGCTGACATTTGCGACAAATTCTTTTCTCATCTTGTCTAGATTGTGCTCTTGAGTGATATCTTGATATACTATGATAAGACCTTCTATTGACTGATTTTCGTTTCTATAAGGTGCATATTTAACTTTGTAGACATTTCCGCTTATCTCAATTAGCTTTTCTCCATTTAACGTGGTCTCATCTTTATAACTAATCCCCAATAACCCTAACTTGCTTAAATCCAAAATGTTTTTTCCATTATCGATTTCAATGTTTTCTATGCTTAGCAGTTTTTTCCCAATTGGATTGGCATGAATTAATTCTCCGTTTTTATCTATTGCTATTACGCCTTCTGCCATATAACTAAAAATTGTGTCCAATTTATTTTTTTCTAGTTCCATTTCATTCAATGTTTCATTGAGCTTTAAAGTTAGCTGATTAAACATATTAGCTAATTGACCTATTTCGTCATTGGATTTAACTGAAACATATTGATTGAAATTTCCTTGGGTCATCTCAAAAGCTTTTCTAGTTACGTCTCTTATTGGTTCAGTTATGCTGTTTGCTATCAAAAACCCCAAAAGTATAGTAGTAGAAAGCGCGATCATAGTCGCTCTGGTTAACACAGAGCGAGTATAGCTTAAAGTACTTTCCACAGTTGATAGATCAGATGTCATGTATAGTACTCCTGATATTTTTCCGCTAGTTGAATAAATTGGATATGCTATGTGTTTAAGAATCTTTCCATCTAATTCATCTGTTAACACGGCTTCTGAAATGACACCGGAAAATGTATCAATGACAAGCTTAGGGTCGATGAATTTATTTGAAAGAGCACCTTTTCCGATTAAGTAGATATCTTCTCTTGATGATGTAGCAATTATTTTGGGCACATCTTCATCGTAAATAGCATATATTGTCTCTCCTTGAGCAAGCCTCCAATCGTTTAGAGTGTTTTGTATCTGCTCTTGGTTTTCAAGCCAATTGTCACTTGTAAAATAGCTAGAAGTATAAGATATTGCTTCGATGTTATTTTTCATAGATACAGTTACATTTTCGAGCTGCTGGGCTTCCAATCTATTTACAATGAACGCTCCAACTATAGCCATTGCTATGAACACTAAGAGAAAATACACTACAATAAATCTCCATTTTATGCTTGAAAACATGTCATTCCCTCCTAAAGTAGTAGCCTACTCCTCTTTTAGTCAATATATACTTAAAATCTTCATCAGGTGTTTCTATTTTCTCTCTAAGCCTTCTCACTGTAACATCAACTGTTCTTATATCTCCGAAATATTCATAACCCCACACATTTTCCAACAGATGCTCTCTAGTAAATACTTGCCCACTATTTAAAGCTAAGTGTTTTAAAAGTTCAAATTCTCTAAGGGTTAAATTTATGATTTCTCCATTCTTTCTAACTTCGTATTTAGACAGATCTATACTAAGTCCATCGGTTTCTATGATTTCATTTAAATCCTGCTCGCCATTAAAATCTATTCTCCTTAAATTCGCTTTTACTCTGGCAATCAATTCTCTCATGCTAAAAGGCTTTATTATATAATCATCAGCCCCCAATTCTAACCCTGTTATCTTATCTTCTTCGTCTTCCTTCGCTGTCAATATGATTATTGGCATTTTATAATCTGGCCTAATTTCCTTTAACACTTCGAATCCATCTTTTTTAGGCATCATAATATCTAAAAGTATCAGTTGATAACTGTTTTCTTTAATTAATTTAATACATTCTTCACCGTCAAAACAAAGTTCAGCTTCAAATCCTTCTTTTTCCAAATTAAATTTGACTATATCTCCAATAGCTTTTTCATCATCAGCTACCAATATCTTTGCTATCATTTGATCACCCCATGATAAATTGATAATTAAATTATTACTTATATTGGTCAATAAGTCAATGTTAACCAAAACTTAATTTGGGTAATATAAATATGTATTGAATTTAGGGAGTCTTTCTACTATAATAGAGTATATCAAAAGGGAGTAGCTAGAAAAAGATAGTCGTCAATACGGTTTAAACCCGGCTATCACCTATTTAGGTAGCAAGACTTTTGTTCATGTTTATGGGCAAGAGTCTTTTTTTCTATTAGCTCATAAATATTACTAAATGAAAGAGGTGTTATTTGATGAATTGGTATAACAAAAGTGCCGATGAAGCTCTCAAAGAGCTTAATGTCGATCCTACTAAGGGCTTAGACACCGCAAGTGCAAAAGAAAGACTTGAAAAATACGGTGCAAATGAGCTAAAGGAAGAGAAAGGTAAAAGTTTCTTTAAAAAGTTATTGGCACAATTCAGTGATTTTCTTGTCTTAATTTTAATCGCAGCTGCTTTAGTTTCTTTTTTTATAGGAGAAACGCAAGATTCAATAGTTATAATTGCGATTGTAATTGTTAATGCGATGTTAGGTCTTTATCAAGAGGGAAAAGCTGAGAAAGCATTAGACGCTTTAAAAAAGATGGCCTCACCTACTGCAAAAGTAGTAAGAGATGGAAAAACTGTAGAGATAGGTTCAAGAGAACTTGTACCTGGGGATATAGTAATTTTAGAAACAGGCGACATCGTTCCTGCAGATTTGAGGATCATTGATTCAAAAAATTTAAAAATTGAAGAAGCATCTTTAACTGGTGAATCTGTAGCTGTCGAAAAAGATTCATCAAAAGTTTTAGAAGGTGAAGTTGCTTTAGGTGACAGAGTAAATATGGCATATATGAGCACTATAGTTACTTATGGAAGAGGTAAAGGTGTTGTAGTTGGGACAGCTGCTGATACTGAAATAGGTAAAATCGCTACTATGATTCAAACTTATGAAGATGAAGCTACACCCCTTCAAAAGAAATTAAATCAGCTGGGAAAAATACTAGGAATAGCAACTATTTTAATTTGTATTGTCGTATTTGCTGATGGTCTAATCCAAAACAGAGATCCATTGGAGATGTTTATGGTATCTGTAAGCCTTGCAGTAGCAGCTATACCTGAAGGATTGCCCGCAATTGTAACAATAGTACTTGCTATTGGAATGAACAAAATGGTCAAGAGAAATGCTATTGTAAAAAAATTGCTAGCAGTTGAAACCCTTGGTGCTACTTCTGTTATATGTACAGATAAAACTGGTACTTTAACACAAAATGAAATGACAGTAGTAAAGGTATACACCAATGATAAAATAATTGATATCGAGGGAGTTGGATATGAGCCTAAAGGGGATTTCAAATTAGGTGATGAAAAAATCTCTCCACTCGAAGATAAAAATGTTCAAAGCTTATTGTTGATGGGTACATTGGTAAATGATGCAGAGCTTGTCGAAAATGGCGGTCAGTATAAAATCGTTGGAGATCCTACTGAAGGTGCATTGGTTACATTGGCAGCTAAGGGCGGCATCGAGCTAGATTCTTTAGATGAGAAATACCCTAGAATTCAAGAGATACCTTTTGATGCGTCAAGAAAAATGATGACTACATTTCATGAAGGTTATATTGAAAATAAAATAACAGCTATTACAAAAGGCGCACCTGATTTATTGATTCAAAAATGTTCTCATATTCTTTTAAATGGCGAAGTGGTTCCATTTACTGAGGAACTTAAAAAGAAAGTTTCAGATACTAATATAAACTTTTCAAAACAGGCATTGAGAGTACTGGCAGTTGCTTATAAGGTGTTTGACAAACTCCCTGATAATCTAGATCCAGAGAATATAGAAAAAGACATGATATTTGTTGGATTATCGGGTATGATAGACCCTCTAAGACCAGAAGCAAAAGAAGCAATCAAATTGTGTAAAAAAGCTGGCATTGATATCAAAGTTATAACTGGAGATTATAAAGAAACTGCATTTGCCATAGCAAAAGATTTGGGTTTAGTAGAATCTGAAGATGAAGCTATGATGGGAGAAGAATTAAATAAAATTTCCGATGAAGAATTAAGAGAAGTTGTAAAAAGAGTAAAAGTATTTGCAAGAGTTTCTCCTGAACATAAAGTAAGAATTGTAACTGCACTAAAAGAAAATGGTGAAATCACAGCAATGACTGGCGACGGAGTTAACGACGCTCTAGCTATTAAGAAAGCAGATATAGGTATTTCAATGGGTATAACTGGAACCGACGTTGCAAAAAATACAGCTGATATGATTTTAACCGATGATAACTTTGCGAGTATAGTGTCTGCAGTTGAGGAAGGAAGAATAATATTTAGCAATATAAAGAAATTTGTTTTCTTCCTGTTATCCTGTAATATTGGTGAGATTTTATTAGTATTTTCAAGTATTGCAGTATTCAACTGGCCAATACCATTGTTGCCTATTCAGCTCTTGTGGTTAAACTTAGTAACTGATAGTTTCCCTGCTCTCGCATTAGGTGTGGAAAAAGGCGAACCAGATATAATGAGTCATCCTCCAAGAAATACAGATGAAGCAATTCTCGATAGAAAAATGCTTTTGGGAGTATCATTCCAAAGTTTAGCTATAGCAGCAGCATCGCTGTTATCATTCTGGTGGGCACAAAATTCTTATGGTAGTGAAAATTTAGCTCTTGTTAGAACAATAGTATTTACAACATTGATAACTGCAGAGTTGTTGAGAGCTTATTCTAGTAGATCGCAAAAATACACTCTATTTAAAATAGGATTTTTCTCAAACAGGCAAATGGTGTTAGCAACTCTCGGAGCATTTGCTTTGTTGTTAGTTGTACTTTATGTACCATTTTTACAAGATATTTTCTATACACAAGCACTCACTTTTAATGAATGGAAAGTAATAATTCCTTTAGCTTTCATACCTTTAATAGTCGGTGAATTGTCAAAAATAGTTCTATCTAGATTTCATAAATAATCGCAGATTAAAAGCTCTGGCAAATTTGCCAGAGCTTTATTTTATATCAATACCTATCATTGATAACTAATAAATATATGAAGCAGGATTTTTATTTACTCCATTTTTTAACACTTCAAAATGAAGGTGAGAACCTGTCGAATTTCCAGTGGAACCCATTTTCCCTATAACTTGTCCTTTATATACTCTCGTGCCAGAACTTACGAGTATTTTACTTAAGTGAGCATATCGTGTAGTGTACCCATTTTCATGGTCTATCTCTATCATATAGCCATAACTTCCTTGATATCCTGTGTATACAACTTTTCCCCCATCTGCGGCATAAATACTAGTTCCTACACTATTTGCAATATCTATTCCTAAGTGCATCCTAGATCCTCTATTTCCATAAGGTGATGATAATCTTCCTCTAGTTGGCATCATGAAAGTTCCTGTTGCCATTGTCTTTGGCGGCTCTTTTGTACCTTTAGCCACCACTTCTGTTCTCGGTTCTGTAATTACTGTTTCATTAACTACTTTCGTTTCAACTAATATTCCATTGTGTCTTATTTCATTTGCAGTAACTTCTGCTTCCCCTTTAGTTCCTTTAGTTATGATCTTCTTTTGGGTGTTGTACATTGAATCGTCTTCTTTAACAGTTACTTCATAATCTAATTCTTTAGTATACTCAACTTCTTCGACAGTTACTACAGTTAAGAGAGGTTGAGGTACAATCAGATTTACTTCGTCTCCGGGTTTTAAGTCTTCTGGTACTACGTCGGGATTTGCTGCTATAAGCTTCTCAACATCTGTGTCATACATCAAGGATATAGTCCATAAACTTTCGCCGACCTCAACAATATGAGTTTTCTTTGCTTCTTTTCCATCTTTTATCTTTTGAAGTACTTCTTCTGCATTCGCTATGTCAGCTACATTTACTTTTACTTTTTGTATATCAATATTCTCTAAGAACTTGACCTCTTTTAATGTACTTTCTCTATCTTTTATTTCTGTGTATGGTTTTTTGACATCTTCTAAAATTTTCTCTATCTCTGAGCTATTCTTAAATACCCCTATAGTCTCTCCATCGATTACTAATGCGAATCCATCTACCTTGAAATCAATCTCTCTTTCAACATTCTTCTTTAGATCTTCTTTATCTGTATATTTGTCTCCAAAAATATTAGTTTCTTTAAAAATAATCTCATCTTCTAGCTCGATTTTAGCATCATATGTATCTTCTAACTCTTTTTTAATTTCATCGTAAATAATTAGTGCTTCCTGCTTTTCTTTTACTACCCCCACTACATTTTCTCCTATTGAAACAGAATAAGCTTTAGTAACAGTATTTACTATTGAAAAGCTTACAATAATTACAGCAACAGCCGTAAAAGAAATTATGATTTTATGAAAGTTTTTAGTATCGTTTTTTAAATCTATTACTTTTGTTTTAAATCTATTCCAATAGGTTTTAATCGGCTCCTTTTTCATCTCTACCTCCATTGAACACCTAATGTGAAAATTTTTGTAACTGTTTTGTAACAATTACTAGTTAATTATACCAATATGAACTTTTATTGACAACTTCTTAATAAAAAACATAAAAAAAATGTAAACCAAAATATATCTGATATTTTCTTTTCTATATCAGTTATATTAACGTTTACATCATTGTCAATTTATGGCTTTATAATTATAATTAAATGTTACAAAAATTTAATATTTTATTTTTAGTTTTTTATCTTGTTTTTTGGTTTATTTTACCTCTTTATATCTTCATCGCCTGATATGTTTCTGAATTATTTAAATCCGATTTCTTTCTCTCCTCTTATTGCTCTATCTATTGCTATCATCTCTTCAGGAGATAACGGAACATTCGATTCACCATTTTTTATCGGTTTTGCAAAACTAACAGACTTTTCTCTCCCATATATACTTGTCAAAACAAACCCATTGTTGTATTTATCTAATAACGCAATTGAAAAACTAAGTTCACTTCCCATGTCAGCAAAAGCATTGTATCTTAAAAACCCAATCTTTTGAAGTGCAAATGTTAAATTTGTCTCTACAGTAAGTAAATTATTTTCAAGTTCCTTTAATTTTGAATTTATGTCATTTATATCAGAATTGATATGTATGAAAAGCTCTTCAAAATTTACTCCAGTTAGCCCTTTTGTGAGGGATTGATACTTTTCCCTCTCTTTTTTTATCCTATTGTTTTGTACTAAGACAATGATAAATAATACGGCTGTAAAAAAAGTTATTCCTAATATAATATATGTTGTATAATCTTCAACTAGTTTTAAAAATTGTTCCATTCTATCACCCTTATATTTGTTTAGTAATTTCGAATATTGCCCTTATTAAATATTCTACTTCTTCTTCTGTATTAAAAGGACCAAAACTAAATCGAACTGCTCCTTGCTCCATTGTGCCTATAGTTTCATGTGCAAGTGGTGAACAGTGAAGCCCTGGTCTTACATATATATCGTATCTATCATCTAATATATATGATATTTCAGATGAGTCCATATCCATTATATTAATTGGAACGACACCTACCCTTTGTTTTATATCAGTAGGACCATATATTTTAACCACTTCTATTTTCCTCAATTCTTCGATGAAAAATTTTGAAAGTTCTTCTTCCTTTTTTCTTATGTTTTCTATACCTGTTTCTAATATATAATTTAAGCCTTCTTTAAGCCCTACGATACCTGGCATATTCAATGTGCCACTTTCAAATTTATCTGGCATTATCTCAGGTTGGTAAATTGAATAAGATTCACTCCCTGTGCCACCTTGTATGATTGTATCTGTTCTCAAGCCGTCTCTTATGAATAATCCCCCTGTCCCCTGTGGACCCAATAGACCTTTGTGGCCGGGAAAAGCAAGGAAATCAATATTGGTTTTATTTACATCTATTGGAATAACACCAGCTGATTGGCTTGCATCAACAAGAAAAAGTATACCTTTTGATTTAGCTAATTCTCCTACTTCTTCAATGGGCATTATCGTACCTGTAAGGTTTGATACATGTGTCATTGCAATCATCTTAGTATTTGTCCTTATGGCTTTTTTTATACTATCTGTTGATATAGATCCATTTTCATCTGCATATACTATTGTATTTTCTACACCGAGTAGTTCTAAATGTTTTATTGGTCGAAGCACTGAGTTATGCTCCATAGATGTAGTTATTACATGGTCTCCTTCTTTTAAAGTTCCTTGTATGGCCATGTTAAGTGCTGTAGTGCAATTGGGCGTAAAAATTAAATTAAAGCAATCCTCAATATGAAAGAACTTGGAAATCAAAACCCTAGCATCATAAACCTCCCTATTTGCTTTAAGTGCCATTTTATGTCCAGATCTTCCGGGATTTGCTGCATATTCTTTCATTGCTTCGTAGACTTTATCGTAAACTCTATCTGGTTTTGGAAAAGTTGTTGCTGCATTATCAAAATAGTACATTTTCTTCACTCCTATGAGAGAATATCTTTATTTTATTCTAACACCCTTTTCTCCTATAAACAACATAAAACTACCTCTAATCGAAATTCATCGACTAGAGGTATTAACTTAACTCAATCTTTTATATACAATTCCAAGAATTTCTTCCTTTAGTTCTTTTCCTTTTTCCAAGCTCTCTTTAACTGCTTTTTCAATTTTTTCTCTATATTCTTCATCTTTTATACTTTTTAAGTTTATAGTAACGTTGAAAAGTGCGCCTTCTAATCCTGAATATGCGAGTAAAGTACCGACTCCTACATCGGTTATTGCATTTACATTTCCGTATTCTGCAAAGACCTTTTGTAAATTTAAAGTTTCTAAACATTTTTGAGCACATTTAAGTGGCACTTCTAGAGCTTTTTTATAACCTAATTGTATTTTTTCTGATCTTATTTGTTTCTCTTCTTCTGTAGATTTTGGAAGTTTAAATGCTTTCATTACATCATCAAATGCAGTGGAGTCCTCATCTATTATTGAGAGAAGATCATCTATTAAAAAACTTAATTTTTCTTGATTTATTTCTAACAAAGTTCTTTTTTCTTCTGGAATTTCCTCATATTTCCCTTTTCCTATCGTTAGATTCCCAACCATATTTGACAAAGCTGCGCCTAAACTACCAGCAAGGGCAGAAACACTACCTCCGCCTGGTGTCGGATTGTCACTTTTCACCTCATAGATAAAATCTTTAACACTTTTTTCAATCAACATATTATCCCTCCGTATTAAAATTTAATAATTCCCTCTATTACTTTTACAGCACTTCCTCCTACTTTTACTCTAAAACCTTCTTTGCTTTCTTCAATAAAACATTCTATTATACTTGGCCTGTCCAAAATATAACCTTGACTAACTTTTAAAGTATTTCCTTTTAAAAATCCATTTTTCTTCAAATAATATATAAGTGCTCCATTCGCAGTTCCTGTAGCAGCTTCTTCATCTATACCTACTGCAGGTCCAAAGTTTCTAGCATAGGCTTTTGAATTATCTTTTTCATCTAAAGTAAATGCATGCAATCCAACTACTCCAAGTTCTAATGAATAATCTTTTAATTTTCTTAAATCTACATTCATATTATCTAATATAACTTTACTCCTTATAGGGCATATTATGTCTTTTAAACCCGTTGAAATGATCTCTGGTATGGCAGTTTCTCCATTGATTCCAATATCTTCTTCATTAATGTTCAAAATTTCAGATAGCTTTGATATGTCATTTATAACCCCAAAGCTTTCAGGTTTTTTTTGCTCCATAACTACTGAGATTGGGAGAAAATTATCATACATTATATCAACTAAAATATCGCCTATCTTAGTATTAAAAAGGATTGATTTTGTTCCCTCTTTTATGTTAGCAATGTAGCCCTCGCAAGCCAATAAAAACACCGCTCCTATTGTAGCATGACCACAGAGGTCCACTTCACACTCGGGAGTGAAATACCTTACTTTATATTTCTCTTTTTCAACTTCAGTTACAAATACAGTTTCGGAAAGATTCATTTCTTTAGCAATCTGTTGCATTATACTGTCTGATAGCTTTTTATTTGATATGACTACTCCGGCAGGGTTTCCCCCAAAAGCTCTGTCTGTAAATGCATCAATTTGAAATATATTTAGTTCCATATCATCACCTCCAAAATGTTCCACGTGGAACATTACTTTATAATCAAGTCTACAAGCCTATCTAGATCATCTTCATTATAAAATTCTATTTCAATAGTTCCTTTAGCTTTGGTTTTGTTGATAGTTACTTTAGTTCCTAAGTTTGTGATGAGCCTTTCTTCAACTTCTTTTATATAAAGGTCTTTATCTTTGTTTTTTTTGATTTTCTTTTTTTTATCTATTAGTTCCTCAGTCTTTCTAACTGATGAATTAGTCTTAACTATATTAAGAGCCTTTTTATATTGAGCATCTTTGTCTTTTATCCCTAGTAAAACCTTCCCATGTCCTGTCGTTAAATCGTCATTTTTAATAAATTCTATTACTCTTTCGTCTAGGTTTAATAGCCTTATAGTGTTCGCCACATAAGACCTACTTTTCCCGATCGCTTTAGCTAATTCTTCTTGAGTTAAATTGTACTCATCAATTATCCTTTTATAGCCGTATGCCTCTTCTATAGGATTTAGATCCTCTCTTTGAATATTTTCAATTAAAGCTATTTTAGAGGCAGTAATTTCATCTATTTCTCTCACAATGCAAGGTATCTTTTTTAAATTGGCTATCTTAGAAGCACGATATCTTCTTTCTCCAGCTACAATCTCATAATATTCATTTTTCTTTGCAACCAGCAAAGGTTGAAGTACACCATTTTCTTCAATTGATTTTGCTAAGCTTTCTAAACTCTCTTTATCGAATTTCTTCCTTGGCTGATCCTCTTTTGGTCTTATCTTATCGATATCGAGTTCTAAAATTTTAGTGTCATTTCTTGATATGTCATTGATTAAATTGTCAACTCTTTCTTTGTCTTGTATAAGTGCAGAAAGTCCTTTCCCAAGTCCAGTCCTTTTTTGAACCATTAGTATCACCTCTATCTTTCATCTTGCATATCAAGAAACTCATTTGCTAACTCTAAATAAGATTCAGCGCCCTTTGATTTAGCGTCATAGTCGTGAACACTAATTCCATATGATGGAGATTCAGCAAGTCTTACATTTCTCGGTATGATACTAGTGAATACTTTCCCTTTGAAAAATTTCTTTACTTCTTCTACTACTTGAATTGATAGGTTTGTTCTGCCGTCAAACATGTTTAAAACAACGCCTTCTAATTCTAGATTAGGATTTTGATTTTTTCTAACCAGCTCAATTGTTTTAAAAAGTTGGCTTACTCCTTCAAGCGCATAATACTCACATTGAATTGGAATGATTACGCTATCAGCAGCAATCAAGCCAATAACGCTCAATATGCCCAATGAAGGTGGGCAATCTATAAAGCAGAAATCGAACTCTTCTTTAATACTCACTAATACATTTTTTAATGTGTTCTCCCAATCATCGACTCTAGCCAATTCAATTTCCACTCCTGCGAGTTCACTGTTGGAAGGTATAATGCTCACATTTTCGGCAGATGTGGCTTTTACAGCTTCGGCTATGCTCACTTTTCCAGTAAGGCAGTCGTAGATTTGAACATCTACATTGTCCTTATCTATCCCTAATCCACTTGAAGAGTTCCCTTGTGGATCTAAATCTACAAGCAGCACTTTTTTTCCGAGTTTACCTAGACCTGCTGACAAATTAATGCTGGTTGTGGTTTTGCCTACCCCACCTTTCTGATTAAATATGGCGATTGTTTTACCCATACGAAACTCACCTCAAATTCTATTTACTTATATGATATCATACTAAAAAAATAAATAAACAAAAAATGTTCCACGTGGAACATTTTTGTCTTGTTTATTTATTTTACAACGGATTTTTCTTTGGTTTTCCTTGTTGTCTTGGGTATTTATTTGGAGTTTGCTTAACTTTTTTTATCATTATCAATGTATGAGTTATATCCAGATATGGTAGTTTTATTTCTTTTATGCTTTCAAGTTCTCCTCCTAGTATATCAATTGCATTTTTGGATTCTTCTACTTCTTCTTTGACATCTGGTCCTTTCATCGCTATAAAATAACCGCCAACTTTTACAAATGGCAAACAATATTCAGAGAGTGTATTTAAACTTGCTACCGCTCTAGACACTGCTATATCATATTTTTCTCTGTGTTCGTTTGCTATTCCAAGTTCCTCTGCTCTTTTGTGTATTGTTTTCACATCTGATAAATTTAAGTTTTTTATAACTTCATTTAAAAATATGATCCTCTTGTTTAAGCTATCCATCAGAGTCATATCTAACTCTTCATTGTATATCTTCAGTACAAGTCCAGGGAATCCTCCACCAGTGCCTACATCAATTACTCTTTTTTTATCATCAAATAATTTTGTATTGATTAGGCTTAAGCTATCGCAAAAATGCTTTATATATATCTCGTCTTCTTCAGTGATTGTAGTAATGTTAAACTTCTCGTTCCATTCAACTAACATATCTTTATATATTTCATATTTTTGTAAAGTATCACAATCTAAAATAACACCTAATTCTTTTAGAGAATCAGTAAATACACTATTTGTCAAGTCTTCCCCTCCTTTTAAGTTGTTCTAAATGAATTAACAAAACATTTATGTCCGAAGGAGATACACCAGAAATCCTTGATGCTTGTCCTATCGACTCTGGTCTGATTTTTTCAAGTTTTTGTAGTGCTTCTGTGCTTAAGCTTTTTACTTGTTTATAGTCTATGTCCTCAGGTATTGCCTTGTTTTCCATTCTTTTAAACTGCTCAATTTGTGACATTTGCTTTTTAATGTACCCTTCGTACTTTATCTCAATTTCAACTTGAATTCTGATTTCTTTAGGCAAATCTGGTCTATCTGGGTCTAATTCTTTTATGGAATCGTAACTCAACTCTGGCCTTTTTAGAAGATCATATAAGCTCACACCTGTCTTTATAGTGTTATTTGTGAGTTGGTATAAAAATTCATTTACTTCCTTTGTAGGTGTTACAATTACTTTTTTCAATCTATCTAATTCTTCATTCACAAGTCTCTCTTTTTCTAAGGTCTTCTCATATCTTTCTCTTGAAACTAATCCTAACTCATAACCTTTTTTTGTCAATCTCAAATCGGCATTGTCTTGTCTTAGAGTTAGCCTATACTCCGCTCTTGAAGTCATCATTCTATAAGGTTCATTAGTTCCTTTAGTTACTAAATCATCTATTAATACACCTATATAGGCTTCAGATCTATCAAGTATAAAGGGTTCTCTACCCAATACGTTTAAACTTGCATTTATCCCTGCCATAAGCCCTTGAGCTGCTGCCTCTTCATAGCCACTTGATCCATTTATTTGACCTGCGAAAAATAAATTTTTGATTTCTTTATGCTCTAAAGTCCTCTTTAACATAGTTGAATCGATTGCATCATATTCTATTGCATATGCAGTTCTCATAAATTCGACTTTTTCTAGCCCCTTTATGTTTTTATACACTTCTATTTGCACTTCCTCTGGAAGAGAAGAGCTCACACCCTGCACATACATCTCTTTAGTATCAAGTCCCTCTGGCTCTATAAAGACTTGGTGCTTCTCTTTATCAGGAAATCTCACTACTTTATCCTCTATAGAAGGACAATACCTAGGGCCAACTCCTTCAATAAGTCCAGAAAACATAGGGGATCTATCTATATTTTCTCTTATTATTTCGTGTGCTCTTTCACTTGTATAAGTTAAATAGCAGGATACTTGCTTGACGTTAAAATCTTTACCCATGTTCATAAAACTAAATGGAATGATCTCCTCATCCCCAGGTTGTTCCTCCATCACACTAAAGTCTATACTGTCTCTATCAACTCTTGCAGGTGTACCTGTCTTCATTCTCCTTAAGAAAAATCCCTTTTCTTTCATAGCTTTTGAAAGTATTATCGAAGGAAATCTCCCATCTGGACCTGATTCAAAATTAACTTCTCCTATATAAACTCTTCCTCCTAAATATGTTCCAGTTGCTATTACACATGATTTTGTATAATAAACTGCTCCGGTTCTCGTTACTACTCCTCTGATCTCATTATTTTCAATGATTAAATCTACTACCTCTGCCTGTCTCAATGTCAAGTTCGGTTCATTTTCAAGGGTTTTCTTCATTTCGGTATGATACTTCTTCTTATCCGCTTGAACCCTCAATGAGTGCACAGCAGGTCCTTTAGATAGATTTAACATTCTACTTTGAATAAAAGACTTGTCAATATTTAAAGCCATTTGTCCGCCTAAAGCATCTATTTCTCTTACTAGATGCCCTTTTCCAGTGCCTCCAATATTTGGATTGCACGATAGTGCTGATATAGCATCTAAGCTAATAGTCAATATGAGAGTTTTAAGCCCCATTCTTGCACTAGCTAAAGCAGCCTCAACTCCCGCATGTCCTGCTCCTACTACAACACAATCATATTCTCCTGCATTATATCTAATATCTTCTTGCATTTTCTCCCCAACCTTTACTTTCCAATACAAAATTCACTAAAAATCTTATCTAGGATATCCTCAGTTATTGATTGTCCTGTAATTTGACCTAAGCTCTCCCATGCGTCTTTTATGTCAACTTCCAAGCAATCTATTGGCTCATTAAGAGCTATTTCCTCTTCTAATTCCAATATGCTTTTGTATGCTTTCAATAGCATATCTTTATGCCTTATATTAGTTAAAACAACTTCAGATTCAATCTTTATGTCCTCTTTGTAGAACATATCTTTTATAGTCTCTATTAACTCTTCTATACCTACTCCTGTGGTTATTGAAGAATTGATAATTCGTGCATTTGGAAAATTTTCTATGAAATAATTTTCATCAAGTTTTTTTTCTAAATCAGATTTATTTAACATGATTATGATTTTTTTATCTCTTACCAATTCCATTATTTTCTTGTCTTCATCAGTTATATCAGATGATACATCAAACAATGATATGACTAAGTCTGCTTTATTTATCGTCTCTTTTGTCTTAAGAACCCCAATCTTTTCTACATAATCTTCGGTTTCCCTAATTCCTGCAGTGTCTATGAGCTTTAGTGGTATTCCGTCGATATTTATATATTCCTCAATTATATCTCTTGTAGTTCCGGGAATATCTGTAACTATAGCCCTATTCTCCTTTAATATAGCATTTAATAAAGAAGATTTTCCCACATTTGGCTTGCCTAGTATCACTGTATTTAAACCATCTCTTAAGATCTTCCCCCTGTCAAAGCTATCAATGAGTTTTTTTATCCTCTCTTCTGCCTTTTTTGAATCTTCTAACAAAGTCTTATGCGATATCTCTTCTACCTCATCTTCGGGAAAATCAATATTAGCTTCTATAAATGCCATCATCCTCATCAATATATCTTGTATTTCTAAAACTTGTTGTGTTATACTTCCTTCAAGTTGTCTTAGAGATACTTCATAGCTTTTTTCAGATTTTGCCTTAATAATATCTATGACTGCCTCTGCTTGAGTTAAATCCAATCTCCCATTCAAAAAAGCTCTTTTTGTGAATTCCCCTTTTTCAGCAAGGCTTGCACCTTTTTTTAAACACAGTTCAAGAATTTTCTTAACTGGAATTATTCCTCCGTGTGAATAAATCTCAACCATGTCCTCTCTTGTATATGTGTTTGGTGCTTTCATAAACGCTATTAAAACCTCATCTAAGACTTTTCCATCATCAACAATATGTCCATAATGAAGCTTTTTATTTTCAAATTGAAAGTTTTCTCTTGTGCTTTTAAAAATTTGTTTTCCTATATATAAAGCATCTTTGCCACTCATTCTGACGATGCCTATCCCTGCTTCTCCAACTGCTGTTGATATTGCAGCAATTGTATATTCCATAAAATCACCTCAAAAATTATATACTTATTTTATTGTTATCATTATACATTTTTTAGAGATTAAAGTAAAAAAATAAAGTCCAACAGGACTTTATTTTTTATAAGTTATTACAACTCTCCTATAAGGCTCACTACCCTCTGAATAAGTAGTAACTCCATCAAAATTTTGAAGAGTTTCGTGAATTATCCTTCTTTCATAAGGGTTCATGGGTTCAAGCTTTATTGGTTTTTTATAAGTCAACACTTTCTTTGCCATTTTATTTGCGACATTTACTAATGTTTCTTCCCTTTTCTTACGATAATTATTTGCATCTACTACGGTCTTATAAAAATTATCTCCATTCTTATTTACTGCTAAATTAAGAAGGTATTGGATAGCATCAAGTCCACTGCCTCTTTTACCGATTAAAACTCCTATATCGTCTTCAGATAAGTCAACAATATCTACTTTTATAATATCATCGTCTAAAGTCACGATACAATCGGCAACAAACCCCATCCTTTTTAAAAGATTGTCAATAAAATTTCGGGCTATTTCCTTAGGATCATCTTTCTTTGTCACTTTGATTTTTGCTTCTTTTCCACCAATAATTCCGAATAAACCCTTTGTAGGTTCCTCAAGTATTTCTACTTCAACCTCATCTTTTGTAGCATCTAACTCAATTAGTGCTTCTTTTAGGGCATCTTCTATGGTTTTGGATGTTTTTATAACAAATCTCATTTTTTTTGCCCCCCTGCTTTTTTAACAGATCTGTTGACTATAAGCTGCTGAATGATGCTAAATATATTACTTATTACCCAATAAAGAGCAAGTCCAGCTGCAAAACCTCTTGCTGAAATAAATATGATAAATGGCAACATGATATTCATTATCTTTTGCGTAGATTGTGTAGATGGATCAGCGTTAGGATTAGCTGACATCATAGTTATGCTTTGAACATACGTTGTTAATCCTGCCAAAAGTGGCAATCCCCATAAATAAGGATCAGACAAGTCTAGATTACTAATCCAAAAAAAGTTCTTTGCCATGCTTTCATACATTCCAGGATCAGTAAAAGCATATGTAGCTGGATCTCTAAATACTGCAAAAAAAGCGAAAATGATTGGCATTTGAATTATCAAAACTAAACACCCTGAAGCAGGATTGTACTGATGCTCTTTATATAGTTCCTGCATTTTTACCTGCATTGTTTTAGGATCACTCTTGTATTTTGTTTGTATTTCTTTTATTAATGGCTGAAGTTCAGTCATTCTTCTACTCGAATTAATCTGTTTAAGACTTATAGGCAATAATATAAGTTTAAATATAATAGAAGTTATTATAATAGCGATTGCGTAATAAGATATATATGATGGTTCACTAGGTAATACGCTACTTACAAACGTATATACATATCTTAGAATAGATCCCATGATATTTCCAAGAAAATTAATCATTTATTCAATAAACCCCCTGTTCATTTAAGCGGGTCATATCCTCCTTCATGAAATGGATTGCACTTTAGTATTCTTTTTATGCTAAGATAACTAGCTTTAAAAAATCCATATTTTTGATAAGCTAAAAGTGAATACTCAGAACAAGTAGGATAAAACCTGCAGTGGCTGCCAACTAATATATATTTAGATATATAGTTTTGATAAAATTTGATAAGGTAAATCATTATTTTTTTCACAAAATCACCTTTTTAATATACCTGCTAAATTGTAAATGTGCTCTACCGATTTTTTTAATTCTTCAAAAGATAAATCTACTGTGTTTTTTTTAGGTATCAAAACGATATCATAGCCCTCATGTATATAAGATAACAATTCTTTGTTGATTTCTCTTACTCTTCGTTTTATTTTATTTCTAACAACTGCTTTCCCAAGTTTTTTAGTTACAACTATTCCAAACCTTGTGTAATTTAAATCGTTTTTCTTTACATACAATGTGAAATTTCTATTCCAGTAGTTTTTACCCCTTGAATAAGCCTTTTTGAATTCTGTACTTCTTCTAATTCTGTGTTTTTTTTCCATAAAAATGAATCACCTTTGGCCTTTAATAAAAGGCCACTAATTAGCGGCCTAAGCGGAAAGCACCTTTCTTCCTTTTCTTCGTCTAGCTTTTAATACTGCTCTACCTGATCTGGTCTTCATTCTCTTTCTAAAACCATGTTCTTTACTTCTTTGTCTTTTCTTAGGTTGATATGTTCTTTTCATATAAAACACCTCCTTTATGTACTATAACAAATATATTAAATTACACTATTTATTTCATAGCATAAAACACTACCTTAAATTATATGTATAAGGTAGGGGCATGTCAAGAAATATAATTATCTAAAACTATTATACACCTTTTCAACTAAAAAAACGATTATTTATAAATAATAATCCACAATGCTGTAGATAATTTTTAACATCCTGTGGATAATTTTATTGAATGTGGGTCTTATTTTTGATATTATATATTTAGTGTTAATAATTTTATAAATTTGTGGATTATTTAAAGTTATACACATTTTGTGGATAGTTTGTGCATAACTTTAAATAATTCATCTAATTTTTATTTCAAATCTTTAATTTTTAAACTAAGTTATCCACAGATATTCTTTGTTAATTATGTGGACAATTTAATTTTTATTCATAAATTGTCTTTTATCCACAAGATGTTGATGTTTTATCAACATTATCCACAAAGAGAATAGTTTTTAAATGTGTTGTTGATAATGCAAAATTTAGGAGGTAATAATCGATGAATTTATCATTGACTGATCTATGGGAAGAGGTGCTGAGTCTAATAAAAGTAGAATTGACTGAAGTTAGCTTTAACACTTGGCTTAAAACGATAAATCCTATTTCTCTTAGTGATGATGAAATAACTTTAGCTGCTCCAAATGATTTTACAAAAGGCATATTGGAGGGAAGATACTTAAATTTAATTAAAAATGCAATTAAAGAAGTATGCAAAAAAGATTATAAAATAAATTTTATAGTACCTGGAGAAGAAATAAATATAAAAATATCTTCAAATGAAAAAAAAGTAGTGGAATCTGAATTTAAAACTCAATTAAATCCAAAGTATACTTTTTCTACTTTTGTCACTGGTAAAAGCAATGAATTTGCTCATGCTGCTTCTCTTGCTGTAGCAGAGGCTCCGGCACAAGCCTACAATCCTCTATTTATATACGGTGGAGTAGGTTTAGGCAAAACCCATTTAATGCATGCAATCGGACATTACATATTAACTCAAAATCCAAAATCTAAAGTAGTATATGTATCAAGTGAAAAATTTACAAATGAGTTGATAAATTCAATAAGAGAGTATAGAAACGAAGAATTCAGAAACAAGTATCGAAATGTAGATGTATTATTAGTAGATGACATTCAATTTATAGCAGGGAAAGAAGGGACGCAAGAAGAATTTTTCCATACTTTCAATGCTCTACATGAAGCCAATAAGCAGATTATAATCTCAAGTGATCGTCCTCCTAAAGAAATACCTACATTAGAAGATAGACTTAGATCAAGATTTGAGTGGGGTTTAATAACAGATATCCAACCTCCTGATTTTGAAACGCGAATTGCCATATTAAAAAAGAAAGCAAATATTGAAAATCTCACAATACCAGATGAAGTTTTTCATTTAATTGCAAATAACATTCAATCAAATATAAGAGAATTAGAAGGAGCACTCATAAAAATAGTTGCTTATTCTTCACTAACAGGTAAATCTATAACTGAAGAATTAGCTGAAGAGGCTCTTAAAGATCTCGTGAACACAAATAAAAAGAAAGAAATTACTGTTGACTTAATCAAAGACATGGTATCAAAAGAATTTAACATTAGAATTGATGATTTTGATTCTAAAAAAAGAACAAGGGAAATAGCTTTCCCTAGACAGGTAGCAATGTATTTAACCAGAGAACTTACAGATTTATCTTTGCCTAAAATTGGTGATGAATTTGGTGGAAGAGATCACACCACAGTAATTCACGCTTATGATAAAATAACAAATGATATGAAAAACGACATGAGCCTAAAGATAAAAATCGAAAAAATAATAGAAGAATTAAAAAAATAACTTGTTGATAGTTTACAATATCTTTTAACTTTATCCACATGTTATTAGATTGTGTTTTTTATAAGATTTCAATTGAAAAATGACTTATCCACATATCAACATGTACTACTACTATTACTACTAATGTTATTAATTCTAATATACTAAAAGGAGGAAGTACTTTGAAATTTAGAGTGCAACAAAATGAATTAAATAAACACTTAAACATAGCACAAAGAGGGATCTCAAATAGATCAACTTTACAAATTCTAGAAGGAATACTTATAGAAGCAAAAGACAATAAACTAAAATTGACATCAACAGACTTAGAAATAAGTATAGAAACTACATTAGATGCTAATGTAATAGAAGAAGGGAAAGTCGTAATAAACTCAAGAATAATCGGAGATATTGTTAAAAAATTACCGAATGATGAAGTGTTTTTTGATATAGTAAACAACAAAGTAAATATAAAATGTCAAAAATCCGATTTTAATATAATTTCAAATCCTGGGGATGATTATCCTGAATTACCTATTGTCATTGAAACTTCTAAATTTGATATTCCTCAAAATATATTAAAAACTGCTATAAGACAGACTTCGTTTACCACTTCTCAAGATGAAAGCAGAGCTGTTTTAACAGGAGTGCTGTTTGAAATAGAAGATGGAATACTTACATTTGTATCACTTGATGGATATAGACTGTCTATGAGAAAAGAAAATATAGGTGTAAAAGAAAGCTTAAAATTAATTGTACCTGCAAGAGTATTAAATGAATTAAATAAAATTATTGAAGACAATGATGAACCTATTTCACTAGCAATAGCAAATGGACAAATCATATTTACATTAAAAGATACTGTAATATACTCAAAATTATTAGAAGGACAATTTTTCAATTATAAAGATATAGTTAGAACAAATCACAATACTACAGTATTGGTAAATAGAAAAAATTTACTTGATTCTTTAGAAAGGGCAAGTTTATTAGCTAGAGAACAGAGAGCGAACTTGGTTAAATTATCCATTACAGACGACTATTTATCAATCAAATCAAATTCAGAAATTGGAGATGTCTTTGAGGAAATAGAATTGATAAAAAAAGATGGAGAAGATGTGAACATAGCTTTTAACTCTAGATATTTAATGGATGGAATAAGAGTTATCGACAGTGATGAAATAGAACTCAATTTTGTGTCAAGTCTAAATCCATGCATCATGAGAGCAAAAGATGATGAAAAATACATTTACTTAGTACTACCAGTAAGACTAGCGCAAGATGACTTTTAAGAGGTGAAAATATGGAGAAAGTAAGTATAAATACAGAATACATTAAATTAGAGCAATTATTAAAATTAGCAAGTGTAACTCAAACTGGTGGGGAAGCGAAGTTAATGATAAAAGAGGGCTTAGTTAAAGTAAATGGAGAAGTTTGCACTCAAAGAGGAAAAAAATTAAGAATTAACGACAAAATAGAAGTAAATGGTAAAATATATGTTGTGGTATAATTAATTGTGCTTATAAATAGGGAGTGTATTTTTTGAATATATACGAGCTTAAGTTAATAAATTTTAGAAATTACTACGACTTAAAAATTGAATTTTTCCCAGGTATAAATATTATTTATGGAGACAATGCTCAAGGAAAGACTAACCTTTTAGAAGCTATAAATTTAATTTCTACAGGAAAGTCCTTTAGGACAAATAGAGAAAAAGAGATGATCAACTTCAATAAAGACAAAGCATATGTTGGTGCAAAAGTATTTGGAGAAAATTTCGAAAAATTAATAGAAATAAAATTAGACAAAAATGAGGTAAAAAAACAGAGAATAAATGGAAAAGAAGTAAAAAGCCAAAAAGAATTATATGACAGCTTTAAAGCTGTTATATTTTCTCCAGATGACATAAATCTAATCAAAGATGGACCGAATATAAGAAGAAATTATATTGATAATTTAATAATAAATCTTAAACCAACTTATCAGTACAATTTGAACAGATATAATAAAATAATATTTCAAAGAAACAATTTATTAAAATCTAATTATTTAAATTTAGATAAAAACTTAATAGATATATTCAATTTACAATTATCTAAATTGGCAAGTCTTATAATTTTAGAGAGAATTTCAATTTTAAAGAAAATAGATAAAATTTCTAAGGTAATTCATTCTAATTTTACAGCAAATGCCGAAGAAATATGTTTTCAATACAATTCTACTGTCGAATTCAATAAAGAAGATGCAAAAGAAATACAGGAAAGTACATTAAATATGTTGAGAGAAAATGAAAAAAAGGACATAGAAGCAAAGACAACTCAAATTGGTCCTCATAGAGATGATATCTTAATAAAGATAAATGATAAAGAGATAAGGGCATTTGGTTCACAGGGTCAAAAGAGGTCAGCAGTGCTTACTATGAAACTTTCTGAAGTAGAATTGATAAAGAATGAAACTAATCATTACCCAATACTCTTATTAGATGATGTTTATTCTGAATTAGACCAAAATCGAAAAAATTATTTAAGCAGGCTGTTTAAAAATGTCCAAACTTTTATAACCACGACTGATGTAGATAGCATTGGAGATTTATCAAACTTAGACATAGTAAAGATACAGATTAAAGATGGGAAATATGTTAAAAGATAGTATGGAGGGAAATACATGACGATAGATAATAACGGAAATAATAGGCATTATACCGCCAATGAAATACAGGTTTTAACAGGACTTGAGCCTGTAAGAAAAAGACCTGGTATGTATATAGGCTCTACTG
Source organism: Soehngenia longivitae (assembly GCF_004684055.1). Classification (GTDB taxonomy): domain Bacteria; phylum Bacillota; class Clostridia; order Tissierellales; family Tissierellaceae; genus Soehngenia; species Soehngenia longivitae. The sequence goes on along the minus strand of NZ_SRIB01000002.1, from coordinate 7,177 downwards.
GTCCAAAGGGACTTCATCATCTTGTCTATGAAGTAGTAGATAACAGCATAGATGAGGCATTAGCTGGAATTTGCGACACTATAGAAGTGATAATTCATGAAGATGGATCAGTTTCTGTAAGAGACAACGGAAGTGGAATACCCGTAGAAACACACCCACAAACAGGGAAATCAACAGTAGAAACAGTTTTAACTATACTTCATGCAGGAGGTAAATTCAATAACTCAGCCTATAAAGTATCAGGAGGATTACACGGAGTAGGAGTATCAGTAGTAAATGCACTTTCAAAGTGGCTGATTGCAAAAGTCAGAAGAAATGGAAAAGAATACATGCAAAAATTCGAAAGAGGTATAGCTGTAACAGAACTTACTGAAATTGGTGAAAGTGATGAGACTGGTACAACTATACATTTTTTGCCAGATGACGAAATATTTGAAACTGTAGAATTCAATTTTGAAACATTGGAACACAGATTTAGGGAAATGGCTTTTCTAAACAGAGGAATAAAAATAACTTTAGAAGATAAAAGAAATGATTTTAAAAAAGAATTTCATTACACAGGTGGAATAAAGTCATTTGTGGAATACATCAATAAAAATAAAAATCCTCTACACAAAGAAGTCATTTATTTTGAAGAAGAAAAAGATTTAGTGACAGTGGAATTAGCGATGCAATACACAGACTCATATTCAGAAACCATGTTGACATTTGCAAATAACATCAACACAATAGAAGGTGGAACTCACCTTGCTGGCTTTAGATCCGCATTAACTAGAAGCATAAATGACTACGCAAGAAAGTTTAACTATTTAAAGGAAAAAGATGAAAATCTTTCAGGTGATGATGTAAGAGAAGGATTGAGTGCAGTTTTATCAGTAAAACTACCAGAGCCACAGTTCGAAGGGCAAACAAAAGCTAAACTTGGAAATACTGAAGTGAGAGGGATAGTAGATACTTTAACATATGAACATATATCAAGCTATTTTGAAGAAAATCCTAAGACAGCTAAAATCATATTAGAAAAAGCTATAAATTCTCAAAGAGCAAGAGAAGCAGCCAGAAAAGCAAGAGATTTAACACGAAAAAGAAGTGTGTTAGATAACACAACTTTACCTGGAAAATTAGCTGATTGCCAATCTAATGACCTAAATGAAACAGAAGTATTTTTAGTAGAGGGGGATTCTGCTGGAGGAAGTGCAAAACAAGGAAGAGATAAGAAATTCCAAGCGATACTTCCATTGAAAGGTAAGATAATGAATGTCGAAAAAGCAAGACTCGACAAGATACTCGGATATGAAGAGATAAAAGCGATGATAACTGCTTTTGGAACTGGTATCGGCGAAGATTTCAACATAGAAAAATTAAGATATGGTAAAATAATCATAATGACAGATGCCGATGTAGACGGTGCTCATATTAGAACACTTTTATTGACTTTCTTTTACAGATACATGAAAGACCTAATCGAAAAAGGTCATGTTTATATAGCACAACCTCCTTTGTATAAAGTTAGCAAAGGAAAGACTGAGCATTATTGTTATTCAGATAAAGAGTTAGAAAAATATCTAAATGAAATTGGAAGAGGAAATTACACAATACAAAGATACAAAGGTCTTGGGGAAATGAATGCAGATCAGCTCTATGACACTACAATGGATCCTAATAACAGGATTCTTTACAGAGTTTCGATAGAAGATGCAGTAGCTGCAGATGAGATTTTTACAACACTCATGGGAGATAAAGTCGAACCAAGAAGAGAATTCATCGAACAAAACGCTAAATATGTCAAAAATCTTGACATATAGGAGGTAAATATGGAAGAAAACAAAGAGAACTTAATTGATATAAATATAGAAGATGAGATGAAAAACTCTTATCTAGATTATGCTATGAGCGTAATAGTAAGTAGAGCGTTACCTGATGTAAGAGATGGACTAAAACCTGTTCACAGAAGGATACTCTACGCAATGAGCGAACTCAATCTTTCATCTGACAAACAGTACAGAAAATCAGCCAGAGTAGTAGGGGATGTACTTGGTAAATACCATCCACATGGGGATTCTTCAGTATATGGTGCAATGGTTAGACTAGCTCAAGATTTTAACACAAGATATCCTTTAGTAGATGGCCATGGTAACTTCGGAAGTGTAGATGGAGATGGAGCGGCAGCAATGAGATATACCGAAGTAAGAATGACACCTTTAGCTATGGAGATGTTAAAGGATATAGAAAAAGAGACTGTAGATTTCATGCCAAATTTTGACGAAACATTAAAAGAACCAGTTGTATTGCCAAGTAAATTTCCAAATCTACTAGTAAATGGTTCATCGGGAATTGCAGTAGGAATGGCAACAAACATACCACCCCACAATTTAAAAGAAGTAATAGATGGATTGATTATGCTCATCGACGATGAAGAAATAAGTATTGATGACTTGATGAAAGTCATAAAAGGACCCGATTTTCCTACTGGTGGGATAATCATGGGCAAAGAGGGAATAAAGAGATCTTTCAAAACAGGTAGAGGAAAGTTAACTATAAGGGCTGTAGCTGAAATAGAAGAAAACTCTAAAGGTAAAAGAAGCATAATTGTAACAGAAATACCTTATCAAGTTAATAAGTCAAATCTGATTGAAAAAATAGCAGAATTAGCTAGAGATAAAAAAATAGAAGGCATTTCAGATTTAAGAGACGAATCAGATAGAGAAGGCATGAGAATTGTCATAGAACTTAAAAGAGATGCTAATCCAAATGTAGTACTGAACAATCTGTATAAACACACTCAAATGCAAATAACTTTTGGAACTATAATGCTTGCATTAGTAAATGGAGAGCCTAGAGTATTAAATATAAAAGAAATATTAAAATACTATATCAAACACCAAGAAGAAATCATAAGAAGACGAACCCGTTATGATTTGAGAAAAGCAGAAGAGAGAGCGCATATTGTTGAGGGTTTGAGAATTGCATTAGATCACATTGATGAGATAATTAAGACGATAAGAAATTCAGCAAACGATCAGAAAGCCAAAGAAAGTTTAATGAATAAATTTTCTCTTTCAGAAATCCAAGCTCAAGCTATTTTGGACATGAGGCTTAGAAGACTTACTGGTCTTGAAAGAGAAAAATTAGAAGAAGAATATGAAGATTTAATAAAGAAGATAAATTCATATAAAGAGATATTAGCTAATGAGAGATTAGTGTTAGAAATAATTAAAAAGGAACTCATTGAAATACGAGATAAGTATTCTGATCATAGAAGAACTAGAATTATGGCATCTAAAGAAGAGATAAGCATGGAAGATATGATACCCGATGAAGATGTAGTAATAACACTCACTCACTTAGGGTATGTCAAGAGGATGCCTGAAGGCACCTATAAACCTCAAAAAAGAGGAGGAAGAGGAGTAATAGCGCTTACAAAGAAAGATGAAGATTTTGTTGAAGACCTATTTATAACTTCGACTCACAGCACATTGTTGTTCTTCACAAATAAGGGGAGAGTGTATTCTTTAAAGGCATATGAAATTCCTGAAGCTAGCAGACAAGCAAAAGGAACTGCAATAGTAAATCTGTTAGACATAAATCAAGATGAAAAAATTACAGCCGTCATACCGATAGAAGAGTTTAGAAAAGATTTAAAACTCATGATGATAACTAAAAAAGGAATTATCAAAAAAACTGATCTTGTACAATTTAACAATATTAGAAAAAGTGGTATGATAGCTATATCATTAAAAGATGAAGATGATTTAATAAGTGTAAAACTTCCAAAAGAAGAAGACGAAGTCATAGTAGTCACTAAAAAAGGCATTGCTATAAGATTTAGTCAAAAAGATGTAAGAACAATGGGCAGAAATGCAATGGGAGTAAAAGCAGTAACCTTAAATGAAAATGATGAAGTAGTATCAATGGAAATTGCAGAAGATAGTAAATATCTATTAGTAATCACAGAAAAAGGATATGGGAAAAGGACTCCTTTAACTGAATATAAAACTCAAAGAAGAGGAGGCAAAGGGATAAAAACTTATTCCATAAAAGCAAAAACTGGAGATATAGTATCCGCAAAAGTAGTAAACAGTCAAGATGAGATAATGATTATTTCATTAAAAGGAACAATTATAAGATTGCAAATAGATGATATATCGATCATGGGAAGAAGCACTCAAGGAGTTACACTGATGAAGATGAACGACGATAGAGTAGTAGCATTAGCAAAATATGTCGAAGGATAAAGACAAGGAGGGTAAATAAATGGCTTTGCAAACCAAAGTAGAATACAACTATGATGAAGAAAAGTGGGTATTCAAGCCTATTGGAGAGATTGATATTTACACATCTAATGAATTTAGAGACAATGTATTAAAAGCTTATGAAAAAAAGAATGCAGATTTAGTGATAGATGGAGAACATTTAGAGTATATCGATTCTACAGGACTTGGAGCACTGATAGGATTATTGAAGATCATGCAAGATACTCCCTATAAAATATATATTGAGAACATAAAACCAAATATTCGAAAATTATTTGACATCACAAAATTGGACAGCTTGTTTATCTTTAGAGGTGAAAGTGATGAACAATGATACTTTAAAACTAATCGTACCAAATAAAAAAGACTATTTAAGCATAATTAGACTTACAGCATCTGCCATCGCTAGTAAATTGGGATTTAACATTGAAGAAGTAGAGGACGTAAAGGTATTGATGGGAGAGGCTAACATAATAACACTCTGCTCTGATAACACTAATCAACTTGAAATAGAATTTAATATCAAAGAAAAAGCTTTAGAAATACTAATAGAATTAGATGGTGAAATAAATAAAGAAATTTTAGATAAAAAAGAAGTGGTTATGAGTAAGATGATAATCGAATCTCTAGCAGATGAAGTAGAATACTCTAAGAGTTCTATAAGATTAACTAAATTAATTAATTAGCAAGGATGGTATCCTATGAACCATAATGGATCAAAAAAATATAAAAATCATAATAAAGAGGACACTAAAGAATTATTTAGGCGCTACAAAGAAAATCCAACTAAAGAGATTAGGGACACTCTCATAGAAGAGCATCTATATATAGCTGAAATTCTAGCAAAGAAATATGCAAATCGCGGCATAGAATACGATGACATATTTCAAGTAGCAAGCATTGGTTTAATCTATGCAATAGATAGATACGATATTGACAAGGGATATGAATTTTCAAGTTTTGCAACTCCAACGATAATTGGAGAGATAAAAAAGTACTTTCGTGATAAAGGCTGGACGATTAGAGTACCCAGAAGAATACAGGAACTATCTAAAAAAATAAACTTAGCAAAAAATGAGTTAAGCCAAGAATTGCAAAGAGTTCCAACAATTGAGGATATAGCAAAGTATTTAGGCATCACAGAAGAAGAAGTTTTAGAGACTATGGAAGCAAGTAAAGTTTATACACCTCAGTCTTTAGATGTAACTTATGACTCTCAAAGCGAAGACAAAGAGGTCAATCTAGCTGAATTGATTGGAGAAGAAGACTATTATTTTGATAGAATTGAAAACAATGATTTTCTCATGAGAAGTATGGAAAAATTAAACGACATGGAAAAAGAGATATTGGTAGAGAGATATTTCAATAAAAAAACTCAAGTAAGCATCGCAAAAAGCATGAATATTTCTCAAATGACCGTTTCGAGAATTGAAAAAAGAGTATTGGAAAAATTAAAAAAAGAAATCGAAAAAACAATGAATTAAATAAAGGCAGCTACAGTTGTTATTACTCTGTGGTTGCCTTTGTTATTTAGGGTATATTATTTGATAACAAAAGGTAAAGGAGGATAAAGATGTACGATTTTGATGAAGAGATAAATAGAAAAGATACCAATTCTACAAAATGGGACAATTGCAAAGAGGTTTTTGGAAGAGATGACATCATACCTATGTGGGTAGCTGACACTGATTTCAAAGCACCCAAAGAAGTAATCGAAAGCATAAAAAAAAGAGCAGACCACGGGGTATTTGGCTATACATATAAGAGGTGACTCTAAAATGAGAAAAAGAATCCTGCTTTTAATTTTGGTAATGTTTGTTTTAACTAGCTGTGATAGTGTAGATAACAATGTTAAAATAAAAGAGACAGAAAATAAAATAATCATCGATGAAAAGGCTGTTGAATTGGTAAATAAAGAGGCTAATATCATATTAGAAAGATACAATACCCCTGAAGGATTTCAAAGAATAGATGTCGAAGATGGTAGCTTTGGAGAATTTTTAAGAAAACAAAAATTAAAACCTTATGGAGAAAAAGTATTGTATTATGACGGCAGAGAGAAACCTTTTGGAAACGTCTATGACAGTGTTTTAGATGTAGAGATAGGAGATAGAGATCTTCACCAATGTGCCGATGCTATCATGCTTCTAAGAGCAGAATACTTTTATTCTACGGGACAATATGAAAAAATAAAGTTTAATTTTGTGTCAGGGTTTGAGGCCAAATACAGTGAGTGGATGAATGGCGCAAGAATAAAAATAGACGGAGAAAATGTAAGTTACTATAACGCAACTGAGCCTTCAAACACGTATGAAGATTTTAGAAAGTTTATGGACATTGTATTTGCATACTCAAGTACTCTATCATTAGAAAAAGAATTAGAAAGTATAGACATAGATGAAATGTCAATAGGAGATGTATTTATCGAAGGAGGAAGCCCTGGGCATGCAATAATCATAGTAGATGTGGCAGAAAACGAAAAGGGAGAAAAGATATTTTTATTAGCACAATCATATATGCCGGCTCAACAAACTCAAATTTTGTTAAATCCAAATGATGATAAAATAAATCCATGGTATTCATTAAAAGGATATGATAAACTAGTCACACCACAATGGACCTTTGAATTAGATCAGTTAAAAAGATTTAATTGAATAAATATGTTCAAAAATACTGATATTCACGAATAAAGAAAAATAATAAAAAATTTAAAAAAGGTATTGACACAAGATATTGAAAGATGTTATACTAACAAAGTCGCTGAAAGAGCGGCAATGAACCAAGAAAACTAAACAGTGTGAAACTTTGAATAAACTACAAAGTTAATTTTAAAAAAGAAACAAAAATAAGTAATTGAGCTAAATCAAACTATTAAATGAGAGTTTGATCCTGGCTCAGGACGAACGCTGGCGGCGTGCCTAACA
>NZ_SRIB01000019.1 GCF_004684055.1 Soehngenia longivitae | reverse complement strand
ATATTACTGCAACCTGTCATAAATATTACTATGTAGATAAAAAATATAGCAAATAAATTAAGCTTTTTCATAATATCCCTCCTAATAACCATTGTTATACCTATATTCATTAAATATTAAATTATATATTTTTATGTTATACTATTTAGAGAAAATAAAATACCCGATTGAAATCGGGGGGGTAAGAAGGAGTTACAATGTTTGAATCTTATGACGACTGGATAATCACTTAGAAGCACTTAAATATGCTAAAAAAGGTATTGAATTGTCATTAAATAAAGGACACATAGATATGCTTCATTTCCTATTTTTAAGAGAGGCAGTCGCTAAGTTAAATCTTGGTAATGAAACTTACTTAGATTCTTTTAAAAAATGCCTATATATTTTAAAAATAGAAGGTAATATGAAACATTATAATTATATGGTTAATTTAATAAAGGATAAATATTCTCTTGATTTTTCAGAACTTTAATTTAGCTATGGTTCTTTATTAAACTCTATGAAAAAATAGACTTATTTCAATAATTTACGATTAAAATAAATTTATTTTTAATGTCATCTATTATTTACCTTCTTATATAATTAATATTCGCTACATTTTTAATTAATGTATTATCATAAATTACAAATATTATAGTCTCTTTATAATCCTTTGTTATTATCTCCTATGCATTAACAATCTAGAAAAGTCAAACACATGCTATACAATCCTCTGAAAGATATCTCTGAATAATGCTGTCGTTTTAAAAAATTTCTAATAATCGTTACCATTACTAATAATATAAATTTTTATTAATTATTTTTTACTAATAATCCTTTAGGTTATTATATCATTGTTTTCAAGTTGTAAAAAACATAATTAATAAAACTAACCCAATGAAAAATACGAAAATAGCTAGATTCCCACATTTTGTTATATATAAAATGTCAAAATGTGTATAACTCAAAACAATGATTTGTACAAAATAACAAAGAAAAAGTGTTGGAAAAGGTACTTATAAATCAGTATGAATTATTAAGATGTTTGATTAATTCTATTCATAGTTATATAATTAACATAAACTACATAGTTATATAATTAACATAAACTACATAGTTAATAACTAAGCCTAGCTCTTAATATCAAAGAGAAATGACTTTCTTAATGTTTTAAGTAATATAATAAATTACGAAGAGGTGATATTGTGAAAAACTTTATTTTAAGTATTGTAGTAGTATTAACATGTTTTCTTGTAGTAGGCTGTACTAATCAAAATCCTCCTGATGAAAATACAGAATTACCAGAAGATACAGAGCAACAAATATTATCTGATGATCAACTAGTTCAATATGAAGGTAAGGTAGCTATAATCACTGAAGATGTAGTTTTAAAAGACCCATATGTAATTACAGTAGATACTAACGATAATAATGTTTATCAAACATTAGAAAATGAGGAATTTCAATTAAATAAAAATGATATGGTAATAGTAATTGAAGAAAATGGTAATAAATGCAGAGTTGTTCAAGCATTTGGAGATATTCCACGTATTCGAGGAACAATTGATAAAAGTAATCTCAGTTATGACGAGTCACTTTTTTCCAATAATGCTAACCAAGCCGTTGTAAAAAATGCAATGAGCTATGATGAAGTTGATGGGAATGAAAAAGGTTTACAAGATGGAGTAGGAACAATATTAGAGCGAAAAGAAGACTGGGTAAGGATGTCCATGCCTATGCAGGAATCTGATCTTTGGTTTAAATCAGAAGATTTATCATATGACTTTGATACATCAATAATTGATATTGAAAAGTAATTTTTTAAAGAAATTTATAAAGAAAACAGAAAGCCCGGCTGTATAATTACAACCGGGCTAAATGTATGATTTTTACTGTTATGACTTTTCTTCTAAGTCCTAAACACTTATTCATCGATTATTTAACATTTAAACAATCAATCATCTAATTATTAATTACCTAACAAACAGCTGCCATCTCTATATAATCTATTTGCTCTTTGATTAGCAGTATTTACTCTTTGATTAGCAGCATTTGCATTTTTATTTGTTCTGCCATTCCCTTGGAATCCTGGATTTGTATATTCTCCATTGTATCTATCTACTTGTCTTTCAAATGCTTGTAGATGATTTTTAGAAGCATTTAGAAGTCTTTCAAATACTAATTTGACGTCTTCATCCAGATCTTCTTTTAGGAAATTTTCATACATTTGAATATTTAACTTTTCTGCTTCTATCCCTGCATTGTAAGCTTCAAGTAAATCAGCTGGCGTTACTACATAATTCTCAACATCTGGTACTGTAAATTCAATATCATATTCCTCTAATAATGGTTCTATTAGATCAATATGGGTTTCTTCTGCTCGTAAAATATTGCTAAAAGGTCTAGTTATGTTGAATGTGCTTATAATTTCTTCATATTCTGCCTTAGCTAAATATTCATCTTGTAATGCATAAGTAATCATTTCCTCTTGAGTATAGCTTTTGTCGTTTAATGCTGCTTGTGCCCCAATCGAAGGATTTTCTGCATAACTAAAATTAGCCGCCCCCATTCCAATGCTTAACATAGATACCAATGCCATTGCTACTGATGTTTTCTTAAATAAATTTTTCATATTATCTTCTCCTTTTCATTTAATTTATTTTACATTGTTATTGTAGAATATAAATATGATTTAATTATGACTAAATTTGTTTTATGCAAATAAAAAAAGGTATCTATATAATATATTGGGAGGTGTCTATTATGAAAGCTTCAAAATTGATAAAATCAAAATATAAAAGCATTTTAGAAAGTTATGTTGATATAGAAAATATGCTATATGATGTAGAATTTATCCATAAGTTAAGAGTAAACATAAGAGAACTGAGGTCTTTACTCTATTTTTATAAGCCAATACTAAAACAGAAAAAATACAACTCTTTTAATGACTTTCTAAAAAATTTAAGTGGTCAGTTTTCTAAACTCAGGGAAATTCAAATAGGAAAAGAGGTCTATCATGATTATTGTGTAAAAAAAGATATCTCCTATCCAAATGAATTCTCAGAAATTTTAATTACCATCGAAGAAGCCATAGTGTCTGACTTAAAGAGAAATTTAATCCCTCAAAAAGAACTTGAAGACAACAAAATGACACTTTATTCACTGGTCAAGCGATTAGATTCTGATGAGAATTTGAAATCATTTTCGAAAAAGAGAATAAAAACTATGTCTAAAAAAATTTCAAAAAAAATAAATGAAATTGAATTTAATGACATAGAAGAAATTCACGATTTGAGAATTGAACTTAAAAAATTAAAATATGCTCTTAAATATTTGCCTGATTATATCAAAGATTACACACTTTTACCAGAAGATTTAACTAATGAATATTCTGACTTGTTAGGCTTCCTACTTGATAAGTACTCAATTCTAAATATCTTGTCAGCCTATCCAGATGTTTTTGATGCTTATCACAAGAGTTATAGCAGAGGATTATTTGAGGGATATTTGTATAATGAATTAGCTACATCAAAAGAAATTTTAGAAAATATGAAGGCAGCCATTGGTGATTTAAATACGAATAATTTATAAAGGGAGGATAATTATGATTTATGCAGTAGTAGATATTGGATCAAATACAATGAGAATGAACATTTACAAGTGTGAAAATAAAGATATTAGTTTATTGTTTACATCAAAACAATCAGCAGGTTTAGCAGGTTATGTGGAAAACGGGATTATGTCAAAAAAAGGTATAAAAAAGGCTACAGATGCTCTGAGAAGTTTCCTAGAGATTGTAAATCACTTTGAAGTAGATAAAATGCATGTCTTTGCGACTGCCGCTCTTAGAAATATCTACAACAGTGAATCAGCAGTATCTGAAATAGAAAATAAAACAGGGCTAGATATAGACGTAATATCTGGTGAGCAAGAGGCGAGATTAGACTTCATTGGTGCCACAAAACTCCTTGATTTAAAAGAGGGAATTTTAGTTGATATCGGCGGAGGAAGTACAGAAATAGTAACTTTTAAAAATCAAAATATAATTAACGCAATAAGCTTTCCCTTAGGTTCATTAAACAGCTATAAAATGTATGTAAAAGAGATTTTACCAAATAAAAAAGAAATTAAGGAAATAAAAAATCATTTAGCAAAAGAGTTGAGCGGTCTTTCTGAAATAGAAGAAGGAAATTACAAAGTCTTATGTGGTGTTGGAGGTAGTATAAGAGCTACAAGAAAGCTAAACAACTGGATTTATGAGACTCCATCTGATAACAATATAATTTCTTCGAAAAATCTAAAATCTATGGTCAAATTTTTAAGTAAGGGTTCAAAAGAGGCTATAGATACTATTTTACAAGTATCTCCTGATAGAATTCATACAATTTTGCCAGGTATGATCATATTAAATGAAATAGTTAAAAAATATAATTCAGAAGAAATTATCGTCAGTGATTATGGTGTAAGAGAAGGCTATTTATTTGATAAAGTTCTGAAGGAGTAAGATAATATGGCAGAAACTCAACTTTCATATGATACTAGCTACACTCAAAATAGGGAATTATCTTGGCTCAAATTTAATGAAAGAGTCTTGGAAGAAGCATTAGATGAAAATGTACCAGTTTTTGAAAGGCTAAAATTCATATCTATTTTTTCAAGTAATCTCGATGAGTTCTTTATGATAAGAGTTGGTAGTCTATTAGATTTATCAAGACTTAAAAATCCACCCATAGATAATAAAACCGGTTTAACACCACAGGCTCAACTTGACAAAGTCTTTGAAAACGTGAAACCATTATATAAGAAAAAGGATGATTTGTTTTTTAAAGTTGAAAATCTACTTAGAGGATATGATATTTATAATCTTGATGTGAATGAACTTACAGATAGTGAATTCCGCTATGTGGAAGATTATTTTAAAAAAAATATAATGCCATTATTATCTCCCCAAATAATTGATTCACATCATCCTTTCCCTCATCTTTGGAATAAAAATCTATATGTAATAGGTTCTCTAGGTTCAAAAGAAAAAACCAATCTAATTGGCATAATCGAAATCCCAAAATCGATTCCTAGAGTCTTGTATTTAGGCAATGACAATTTAAGATATATTTTGATAGAAAAAATAGTCTTTCATTTCTTTAATACTGTTTTTAGTTATTATAAAGTTTCAACAAAGTCGATAGTGTCTGTAACAAGAAATGCTGATATAAATCCAAAAGATGAAGCTTTTGACTTTGATGAAGAAGACTTTAAGATTCACATGAAACAGATACTTAAAAAAAGGTCTAGACTCGCACCGGTTCGTTTAGAGATCTATGAAGAATTAGATAAAGACTTAAAAAATTATCTCATTCAAAAATTAAATATATCTCAAAACCAGATTTTTAAAACCCAAAGTCCAATTATACTAGACTATGTATTAGCACTTGAGGACAAACTAAGCCCAATGTTAAAAGCAAAATTAACTTATCATCACTTTGATTCCCTTTATCCACCGGAAATAAATCCAGGGAAAAGCATTATTTCACAAATTCAAAAAAGAGATATATTGACTATATATCCTTACGAAGATATTAAAGTATTTCTTGATTTATTAAAAGAGGCTTCTCAATCTAAAAAAGTTAAATCAATAAAAATCTCATTATATAGATTAGCAAACAAATCAAAAATAGTTGAATATTTGTGTGAAGCTAGGGAAAACGGAAAAGATGTTACGGTATTAATAGAGCTCAGAGCAAGATTTGATGAAGAAAACAACATAGAATGGGCAGAAAAACTTGAAGAAGCTGGCTGCAATGTTATATATGGTATTGAAGACTATAAAGTACATTCAAAAATCTGTTTGATCACTTGTGTGGAAAAAGATAAAATCAGCTATATAACCCAAATTGGAACGGGTAATTATAACGAAAAAACCGCTAAATTATACTCTGACCTATCTTTAATTACCGGAAATAAAGAAATTGGATTAGATGCATTGGAATTTTTTAAAAATATGGCAATAAGTTACTTAGATGGAGATTATAAAAATTTAGCTGTTGCCCCCTTTTCACTTAAAAATAGATTGATATTTGAAATTGATAAACAAATTGAGAATGCAAAACACGATAATCCTTCAAGAATAATCATCAAAGCAAATTCTATCACTGAAAGAGATTTAATCGATAAACTGATGGAAGCTTCATGTGCTGGTGTAAAAATTGATTTAATCATAAGAGGGATATGTTGTATTTTGCCAAATATCAAAGGCAAAACTGAAAATATAACTGTTACCAATATCGTCGGTAGATTTTTAGAACACTCCAGAATTTATTTGTTTGGTGAAGGTGATAAATGTAGTATATATATATCTTCAGCTGACTTAATGACTAGAAACTTAAATAGAAGAGTAGAAATAGCAGCCCCAGTTTATGACAATGCTATAAAAGAAAAAATCAAAAAATTTTTAGATCTAAATTTAAAAGATAATCAAAAATCAAGAATAATGACTAGCAGTGGAGATTATGTAAAAAAAGAAGTACAAAATGAAAAATTAAACAGTCAAGAATATCTACTTGATTTAGCTCTAAGCCAAAATGAAAATCGTCCTTTAAAAAGTAGATTTCATTTTTTCTTTAAATTATTTAAAGGTGGAGATGTAGATTGAACGAAAAAGAATTTAACCGCATTGTAAAATATATGAGAAAACATAATTCTGATCAAGCACATGATATAGATCATATATTTAGAGTTTTATATTTAGCAATTGAAATAGCCAACGATGAAGAAAATGTAGATATGGATGTACTGATAGCTGCAAGCCTCCTTCATGATATTGGTAGAAAAGCTCAATTAAAAAACAAAAATATAGATCATGCTAAAAAAGGTGCTAGAATGGCAAAAAAGTTTTTATTAGATAATGATTATAGCGAAGAATTTGCTAAGAAAGTTTCAAACTGTATAAAAAAGCACAGCTTTCGATCTGATAATCCTCCTATAACTCTTGAAGAGAAAATATTATTTGATGCAGATAAATTAGATGTCTTAGGGGCGATTGGGATAGCTAGGACTATAATGTACCAGACCCAAACCCATTCTAATTTATATAATTTAGATGAAGAAGGTAATTTAATTCATGGAGAAGATGATAAAAATAATTCTTTTTTGCATGAATATAAATATAAGATAGAAAAGGTAGCTGAAAAACTATACACTAAAAAAGCTAAAGAAATTGCTTCAAAGAGAATGAAAATTGCTCAGTTATATTATGATAGTCTAATAGAAGAACTAGAAGAAACTTATAAAGGGAAAATGCTCATTAAAAAAATTATATAGAGTTATTTATAGCTAAAATTAAAAATTAATAGATTTTGCGATTAATCAATTAATTATATTTTCCTTACAAATACCATAATAAACCATTGGCAAAGAAGAGTTATTTGGGCAAAGAAGAACACCCAATTTATTAAATCTAGGCACAGGTAAGTTTTGAAATTTACAGTGATTGAGATTAAAAATAGTAGGAGTGATATTATGAAAAAGCTTAATTTATTTGCTATATTTTTTATCTACATAGTAATATTTATGACAGGTTGCAGTAATAT
>NZ_SRIB01000018.1 GCF_004684055.1 Soehngenia longivitae | reverse complement strand
TCAAAGTTTCACACTGTTTAGTTTTCTTGGTTCATTGCCGCTCTTTCAGCGACTTTGTTAGTATAACATCTTTCAATGTCTTGTGTCAATACCTTTTTTATTAATTATTTCTTAAACAAATTAATAAAATTTATTCATCGAAAGATGCTAACATTAATAATGATACAATATTTACTTTTATATGTCAATAATCTTAAATCCATTTTCAATTTAAATTTACTAGTTTAAATATACTGGATATTATTTCTCATAATTGATATAATTCATATGAAAATATCTAGATAAGTGAGATGATTTTATGGACTTTAGACAATTAAGAACCTTTATAGAAGTTGCTAAACTAAAAAGTTTTTCAAAAGCAGCACAAAAATTGTTTCTTACACAACCCACAGTAAGTAGTCAAATTTTAAATTTAGAAGAAGAATTAGGATGCAGATTATTTGATAGAGTAGGAAAGAATATATCTCTAACTCAAGCTGGACAAATATTTTATAATAATGCTATCGAAATCATCAACACATATGATAATTTAAAATTCGAGATAGATGAATACAATAAATCTATTGTTGGTACATTAGATATTACTTGTAGCAGTGTCCCAAGAAAACATTTTTTACCCAAGGTGATAAGCGAATTTAGTTTACAAAATAAAGATGTAAAATATAGAATAAGTGAATTAGATTCAATGAAAGTGATCGATAATATAATTGATGGCTACTATGATTTTGGTATAGTTGGAAATAAATATGATGTTGCTAATATTAGTTTTATTCCATTGATGAATGACGAATTAGTTCTCATATCTCCAGTTTCTTATGGTATCTGTTCTCCAACACTAGATTTAAATGAAATAATTAACTATAATTTTATAATAAGAGAAAAGGGTTCTGGAACTAGAGAAATTATCGAAAAGGCTTTATCTTCAACCCCATATAATTTCGATTCGTTAAATGTAATCGCTTATTTAGAAGATAATGAAACAATAAAAAAATTTGTTGAATGTGGATTAGGTTTAGGGTTTATCTCCAAATATGAAATTGACAACAATTTAAATCAAACTTATAGAATGCACAAAATAAATAATCTGCCATTGGAACGTTTCTTTTATTTAGCATCACATAAGATCAGAACTCTAAGCCCTTTAAGTAATAAATTTATTGATTTTTTACTAGAAAAATCTATTTTTTATTGATTTTATGGAAGAAAAGCATAGCTTCCGCTCTAGTATTTACATTTAACTTCTTGTATACAGCAGTTAAATTATTCCTTACAGTTTTCTCACTTATACATAGTTTATCTGCTATTTCAATGTTAGAAAGCCCATTAGAAAGCAAACAAAATACTTCGTATTCTCTATATGTTAAATGATATACTTTCCTAATATCATCAATACAATAATCATTATCATAGGATTTTTGATCTAATTTGTTTGCTAATTTAGGATCAATATAAAAATTATTTTTACTAATATTGTCAATCATGTCTATATATTCTGCCTTTGCAGATTTTTTATGAATATAACCTCTAAATATTTTATTTTTCATGTAAAAATTATGAGTTATTGACAACTCATTAATCATGAAAATAGTCACATGGTTTATATTTTTATCTATTACCATTCTGATAATGTTGTTTTCTTCATCTTCTTCAAATTCTGGACATATCAAATAATAGTCAGCGTTTTTATTTAAAATCGCTGAAATCTTGTCATACATGTTTGTATAATCTAAAACATCTAAGTTTCCTTCTTCTTCTAATATCTTAATTAACCCACATAAAAATACTTCTTGTGGGTCAATTAAGATAATATTCTTTTTAGTCATAAAAACATCTCGTTTCACAAATATTTAATCAAATTTTACATTATATCTCTATTATAACATTGTTCTCTATTTCTTTTAATAAAGTATTTTCAGAAATAATTTCTTCAACTTTATTTATGTCAATATACATTATTCTATCTTTTTCTAATTTAGGAATCTTATTTCTTATTACACTATATGCTAAACTTGTGCCTTCTCCTAATCCTTTGTTTCCTCTTAAATCAATAGCTTGGCAAGCAGTTAATATCTCCATAGCTAACACTTTCCTTACATTTTGAGATATCTCTAGTGCTTTTCTTGCAGCAATTGTTCCCATGGACACGTGATCTTCTTGATTCCCTGACGAAGGTATTGAGTCGACGCTTGCTGGATGAGCTAAAATTTTATTTTCAGAAACTAATGCTGCGGCCGCATACTGAACAATCATAAATCCCGAATTCACTCCGCCATTAGTTGTTAAGAATGCTGGTAGTCCATTGCTCAAAGATGGGTTTACAAGTCTTTCTAATCTTCTCTCGGATATATTTGCTATTTCGGATAGTGCAATGCCAAGAAAATCCATAGCCAAAGCTACTGGCTGTCCATGGAAATTTCCTCCAGAAAATACTTCATCTTCATCAGCAAATATTAATGGATTGTCTGTGGCAGCATTCATTTCAGTCTCTAATACATTTTTTACATAATTAAAAGCATCTTTCGAAGCACCATGTACTTGCGGCACACATCTAATAGAGTACGGATCTTGTACTCTAAATTCTCCTTGTCTTGTAGTCATCTTACTGTTATTTAGAAGTCTTATTAAATTCAAAGCAGTCTTTATTTGCCCATTGTGCCCTCTTACTTCTTGGATCTTTGAATCAAAAGCATCAATGATACCATTTAATGCTTCAATAGTTAAAGCGCATGATATATCTGCTAGTTTTAAAATATTTAATGTTTCAAAAAGTGCAATAGAACCTATCGATGTCATTACTTGAGTCCCATTGATTAAAGCTAATCCTTCTTTAGCTTGAAGTTTTATGATATCAATATTGGCTTTTTTCATTGCTTCTATGCCTGACATTTTACGTCCTTTATAAATTGCTTCACCTTCACCAATCATTACTAATACCATATGAGCCAATGGAGCTAGATCTCCACTTGCACCTAAAGACCCTTTTTCGGGGATGATTGGGTGAACTCCTTTATTTAACATATCAACAAGAGTATTTAATGTTTCTAATCTAATACCAGAATATCCCTTAGAAAGAGCATTAATTCTTAATAACATTATTCCTCGTACAGCTTCCTCACTGAGGGCATCTCCAACCCCACAAGAATGGCTGATAATTAAATTCCTTTGTAAATCCACTGTTTCATCATGGGTTATTAAAACATCGCTAAATTTCCCAAAACCAGTAGTTATGCCATAAACTACTTTTTCATCACTGACGATTTTTTCTACATACAATCTCGATTTGATTACTCTTTCAGTTGCTTCTTGCGATATCTCTATTTTTTCCCCATGTTTTACCACTCTAACAAATGATTCCAAATTTAGATGATTGCCATCAATAATTATCATTTCAATATCCCCCTTTTAGTTTACTATGATAATATAATAAAGCTAATAAAAAACACCACATGATCATGTGGTGTTTTTTATTAGCTTTATTATCATACATTTTCATATAAATCCCAGCTTCTTCTTATTATTTAGCTTATGCGTTTTTAATTTAAATATCCAGATCTTTTACAGAATCCCTAACTATTAGTTGTACAGGCAATTCAATTGTTTCTTCTTCTGGCTTTTCATTATTTAGTATTTTTGACAATTTTCTTACAGAAACTGCACCTATGTCATAATAAGGTTCCATAATAGTTGTAAGTTTTGGCCTAATATATGAAGCAATTGATATATTTCCATACCCCACGATAGATACTGCGTCTGGTACTTTAATATCATTATCATAACAATAATTGATCAAACCTATTGCTATCTCATCATCACAGCAAAATACAGCTGTAATCTTATTCGTTCTTATGTCCTTTTCAATTTTTTTACCAAATTCATAGCCTTTAGTGATTGTATGGCCATCTATTTTGTATATAGTTTGAGGTTGTTTTAACTCATTCATTGAGTCTTTATATGCTTGTAATTTGTGTTTTTCGACAGTTAATTCAATATCTTTTTCTTGTGTAACATAAGCAATATTCTTATGACCACACTTAATTAAATAATCCATAACTTTTTTACTAGCCAAATAATTATTTATCCTCACAGTAGGACTTTCAAGCACATTGTAATATTTGTTTAAATATACAAACGGAATTGAAGCATATTTCAAATAAGATATCACCTCTTCGTTGTATATTTCTGATAATAAAATAATTGCAGCAACTTGTTTCTGCAACAATAGTTGGGTAAATCTCTCTTCTGCTTCTTTATCCCCATAAGTGCTGCAAAGTAAGATGTCATAATTATACATATGACCCACTTCTTCTATTCCTCTAACTATTTGTGCAACGTATGAACTCCCAATATCATCTACAATTACACCGATTACATTGGATTTTTTAGTAACTAAGCTCCTTGCTATTTCATTTGGCCTATATCCAAGTTCATCTATTGCTTTAATGACTTTTCTCCTTGCTTCTGGGCTTACAGGTTTAGATTCATTTATTACTCTTGAAACTGTGGAAATCGACACCCCAGCTTTTCTTGCAACATCTTTTATGGTTACAGCCATTTACCCACCTCATTTCACAATTAATTTATTAAAATATTTCCCGAAAATATTCCACTAATTAAGTCCACATAATATATATCTCGCTTATCAAATTCTTTGTTTTTTAAAGATGCTTTTAGATATGCTACTGCTTTAACCTCATCTTTAATAATTATCGGTACTGATAATACTGAGTATATTTTTTTGTCAAACCTTCCATTATTTAAAATATCTTTATCCCAATTAATAAAACATTCAATTGTTTTATTTGATCTTACTCTATATATTATATCTTCGTCAATTAAAACATTTTTTACTATCTTATCATTTTCTTTCAATTTAGCGTATTTTTTAATTTCATCATCTATAAACAATACTAAAGAAGCGTAATCCGCATCAGTCCCCGCAATTAATTTTGTTAAATAAACTGATATTTTTTCTTCTAAGTTCTTATTGGTTTTATATAATTTTAAAGTTTCTAATATATTTGTAATGGTATCAAAATCTTGGAATATATTGTCAATATTGACTTCCAGATTGAAATTTTTTAAATCCTTTATTTCAACGATTTCTTCATTCCAATTAACGACAGAATTTCTCCCTTTTACTTCCTTAGCAAAATATAAAGCTTGATCAGCTTTAAAAATTAGATCATCTAATAAGTATCCATTTGTTGGAAAATGAGATATTCCTATACTAATAGTAACAGAATTATCGTTTTTAGGAAATACATATTCTTCAATAGATTTTCTGATTTTTTCCGCAACACTTACAGCATTATGAGAATCTACTCCTTGTAGTAAAATTAAAAATTCTTCGCCTCCATATCTGCCTACTATATCGGTCTCTCTGACATTTTTCTTTGTAATTTCCACAATTTTCCTCAAAACTTCATCACCAAATTGATGCCCATAACTGTCATTGACATTCTTAAATTTATCTATATCAATCATTAGTAAAGCAAATTCAATATTAATATTGTTGTATTCACTAATTAAATCTTCAGCTATATCCATAACTTTATCTCTTGTATAAGCTTTTGTTAAAATATCAATATTTGTTTTAATAAATAACATCTTATTTTGTATGGTAAGATATAGAATATTTGAAATGCCTTTAATCGAATAATATCTGGCATTATCTATTCTATTTAACTTACTTCTTGATTCAATGTATAAATATCCTAATATTTTTTTATTTTGTGGGTTTGAATATTTCCTTTTTTCATATTTTGTGACTTGTCCTGAAAGATCATTGAATAGTGGAATTGCAATAAGTGCTTGTACATTATTATCTATATATTGTTCATAGATTGCTTCTAGATTTACATTCATATTACGATTATAAAAAATTTCGTTACCTTGTAATATATAATTTTCTATCATACTGTTAGATTTGTCTATAATCATTTTATTATTATATGATATAAATTCATCCTCTTCATTTTCTTCATTAGCAAATATTTTTACAAACACTCTCTCAGCATTAGTTATAGCTGCTATATATCTCATTACTAAAGATAGATTGTCTTCATTTTTGTCAGTAAAATTTGATAAAAGAGTTTCAATTGTGGCAAATTTCCTAATTGCTTCCGGTGTGTAAAAAATCTTTTCAAATATTTCATCTGGTAAACAACTAATAAATTGATTGATATCTTCATGAATCAACTTAATTGCTAGTGAATCCTGCTCTATGCTAAATTCATTTTTTAATACATCGTTTATTGTTTCTACCATTCTATCTGTTTTATATAATTCGTATACGTATTTTTTAAAATCTCCATTTTCTAGACCACTAGTTGCTTTTGATAAAAAATCAAGGATAAACAGAGATGATTTTAATAAAGCAAGATAGTTCTTTGATGCATTCGAAAATTTTGCTACAAGAATAAAATAAAGTATTTCGGATAATATAAAATCATTTTTTCTCTCAATTATTAAACTTAAAATTTCAAATTGGTTTGTTGATTTAGCGCTCCCTAATTTTTTCAACATAGAAAAATCATAGTAAAATTTGTCAGTCACCTCTAATTGGTCAATATTTTTATAACGGACTAACAATTCGTTGAAAAAATCTAACTCCCCAAAATATAACGCAAAGAATGCTGTTTTTAAAATAAAATCTGCTTGATCATATTTATTAGCTTTTTCAGATAATTCTTCTATTATATTTATAGCATACAATTTATCAAATCTATTACTTGTGATAATATCTAAATAAAATCTTCTAACTCTAGCTCTAGAGAATATTTTTAAACTTATTTTTTTTGATCTCTGAATTGATATATCACAAAACTTAATCGCCATTTTGATATTGCCAAATTCATAATAGAAAAGGGATAGGAATTCTGAGTAATTCACTAATATTTCTTTATCTAATATTGGTTGCAACTTATTCATCTGACGCAAATCCATGTATATATCGTATGCTTTATTTAATTTTTTTGTGTAAAGCATAACAAACCCAGCGTTTATCATCACATAAAAATATAAGCTTCTATCTTTTGTTTGTTGACATATCTTAAAAGCTTCCTCTAAATAACGCTCAGCCTTTTCATATTCTCTTGTTGTTATATATGACTCAGCTAAATTGTTTAAGAAATTACCAATCTTATTGTTTAATCTGTATTCTTTTAGTATATCAATGCATTTTAAATAATATTTAATAGCTATGTCAATTCTGCCATAATTGTCTCCATATTCATTGGCAATATTATTTAAAGGTTTAACTACATCAAAAGGTCTGTCAGAATTATTAAAATGCTCAATACTTTTTTCATAGTCTTCGATAGCTTCGATTGAATCACCTTCTGTGAATTTACATATGCCTCTAATATTATATAGATCCGCTAAATATTTGCTTGCATTCATTTTAGATGATAAATCTATGGAATAATTAGCAGTTAACTTCGCATTTTCATTTTCTCCAATTCCCATGTAATATACAGATTTTATGTAATAATATCTCATTAAATTGTCAGCATCTATTTCACTTAAATACGGTTCAATCTCCTCAAGTAATACGGTCGCCATGTGAGATTTGTCTGTCCTTATATATATCTCTAATAATAAAATATTTAGAATAGTAGCAGTACTTATTGACATCCCTTCAGATAAATATGATGAACTATTTATATGGTCAATAATTTTTTTTGATTTTTTATATTCCCCTCTTGTATTGTACGTATCTATAAGAGTGATTAAGACATCTAGTTCTTTTAATACGTCTTTGTTTTGAATCATCGAATAACATAACTCTAATATTTTTATAAAGGAATCCGAATATTTATTGTTATCATCTTCTCTTTTTTCATAAACAAAATTTATCAGTGTGTTAAATTGAGATGAACAACTTAATTGATGCATTAGTTCTAAAAAATTATAGTTTTTACCAGCATTTTTTTTGTTTATTATAATATTTGCAATATTTCTATGATTTTCATCTTTTTTCTCTTGATCTAAAGTAGAATATAATGCCCATTTTAATTCTTCATCTACAAATTCGATCAATTCAACATTATTACTTTTAACTAAATATATTATTCGTTTTTTTAAAAGTGATTCAAGCGTTTCTTTTACTTCGCTTATATTCTCACTAAACACATCTAAATAATCAATATAAATGTTCCCATCTATACATGAAACTAAGTAGAGTAAATTCATTTCTTCATCAGATAAGCTATCTAAGATAACCTTAAATCTTTCCTCAACATTTTTGGGGAAAACTAACTCATCATAGTTATCAATTCTTAATGTCCAATTTCCATTGTTGTTCATATAAATAATGTTAGAATCATATAAATATCTAAGAAGAATCTCTATATACCTAGGATTTCCTTTAGATTCTTTATAAATTTTTTCAGCAAAAGTATATGGTGGATAACCCATTCCAAGAATTTTTTGAACAAACTTTTCCGTGTTTTCTTTATTCAAATTATTTAACTGATATTTAATCATAAATTTATTATCGATCCAATAATCAACATAATTATTAAAATCAGTAAATGTAGTTGATTCACTGGATGAAAATACAAAAAACACTTTTTGTTCTTTAAATCTTACAAGTAAATAATCTATAAGCTCCAAAGCCTCTTTTCCAACATTGTCTAAATCATTTATTACCATAAATAAAACTCTATTTTTATATTGT
Source organism: Soehngenia longivitae (assembly GCF_004684055.1). Taxonomy (GTDB): domain Bacteria; phylum Bacillota; class Clostridia; order Tissierellales; family Tissierellaceae; genus Soehngenia; species Soehngenia longivitae. The sequence continues at coordinate 3,855 of NZ_SRIB01000018.1, read as the reverse complement.
TTTATAATAGCTTCTGCCAAAATAGAAAATACGTCATGTCTTTCATTCGCTTTCTCTAAATTATATGCTCCAAACCCTTTTTCTGTTGATATTTTTATAGTATTGCTAATGCTTATAATGTCATACAATATGTCTTGAGAATCTAATAACTTGATAATCAAATCATTTAGATTATTATTAAGCGGATCATAACTTGAGAAATCAAAATAAATTGAATCTCGAAGGTTTAATCTAGATAATCTTACCCATTCATTTAATAATATACTCTTACCTGTGCCTTTTTTCCCAGAATAAATAATTGATTTTTCTTTTATTATGTTATTTTGTAAATTACTATCTACGTCATAATAAATTTTTATATAATTCTCTAACCCAACTATTGAACGATCAAAATTTAAATAGCCTCTCTCTTTTACATAATCTATCACATAGTCAATATCAAATGCGGATTTTATATAATTTATTAATTCGAATAAAGAAATATCTCTATTTATTGGATTTGAGTTTATTAATTTGTACGCATTTTTTTTCAATGAAAAATAATTCTCATCGTTATCATCTAAATGTTTTAACAAGTAGTTTTTAATTAAGAACCCTAAAGAATAATAGTCCGCCATTATACTTACTTCATTGCTATCAGATAAAACTTCTGGAGCAATGTACTCAAAATAATCCTCATACTTTTGATAGTTATATTGCAAATCAATAATGCTTGATATGTTTAAAAGTTTAACTTCTAGATCTTCCGATATGAATATTATGTCAGGATTCAATACTTTAATACAAAATCCCCTAAAGTGTAAGAAATCAACTATTTCTAATATTTTTATTATTATCTGCGCATATTCTTTTAAAGTAAATTCTCCAATTTCAGACATTCTTTTCCAATTGCAATACTCTGAAGATATTAAATATAATGGAGCATTTATCAATTTCAGATCAATCGTCTTAACTACATCAAATTCATACGTATCTAATAAATTTTTATGTTTTATGCCGATGTATTTAGGAAAGTTTGCAATATAATCGTCCAATAAACGCTTGTCAAGATGTTTATTTTTGATTTTAATAAATTTAAAATCATCCGCAAGATTCAAAGATTCTGCAACATACGATTCGTCATTTATATTTCTACTATACTTAGCCACAATTCGATAATTATTTATTAAATACATAAAAAAACTCCTTCGTCAAGTTTAATTGTATTCTTCACTCATATTTTTATACAATTTTTCCAATGCATTCATTAAATTTTCTTTTTCTTCAATACTTAAATCTTCAAGCTTATTATCTAGAAATTGGACTCTTCTTTCCATGACCTTATTTAAAACTTCTGTTCCTTTTTCTAGTGTTGTTACCCTCACAACTCTCTTATCTTTATCGTCTCGCGTTCTTTTAACTAACTCACTTTTTTCCATTCTGTCAATTAAATCAGTGATTGTACTACAAGCTAAATCCATTTCTTGGCTTAGTTCACTAATAGTCATTCCTCCTGAATTAATTAAAATTTGCAAAGCGGTAAATTGAGGAGCCGTTAAATTGTAGTCTTTTAATATCATCCGACCATTTTTCCTTACAATATAATCAATTTTTCTTAAATATTTCTCAATTGATTCAACATGATTACTTTTCAAACTATTAACCTCCTAAATTAAACTAAAATCTCTATTGCATTTTTGATTACATCGAATTTAGCTGGTAATCTTCCACCATATTCACCATCAATATCAATGGCTATACTGTTTTTCGAATTTATTTCAATGCTATCAGTCTTAAAATAAATGACTTTAGGATGATTTATGTGTTTACCTTTGAAAATACTAATAAAAATATTAGCCAATTCTCCAATTTCAGCTTTTTTAACGATTACAACATCTAATAATCCATCTACTATCTCAGCTGTGGGGGCTAATTTCTTAAAGCCTCCTATTGATGAACTATTTGATATTAAAAAAAGCAAAATATCTTCTTTTAAAAAAACCTCTGAAGTTTTTATTTCTACTTCAATTGGTTCCAATTTATCAACCATCAACTCTCTTAGTCCTTCTAAATAATAGGCAACTCTTCCTAAAATTGCTTTCATCTCAGGCTGAGCTGTGTGAGCTACATTTGTCAATAACCCTCCAGCAGCGACATTTACAAAATATTTATCATCAAGTTTTCCGACATCTATAGACATTATTTTTTCACGCTTTATTAATTCATAAATACCATTAATTGTTCTTGGCAAATTCAAATATCTAGCAAAATCATTTACAGTACCACACGAAATAATTGTAAGTGGTATCTTTTTTTCACTTGCCATTAATCCCCTAACTACTTCATTAACTGTGCCATCTCCGCCGCAAACTACTATTAGGTCATATCCAGATTTACAAGTTTTTATTGTTTCACGTGTTGCATCATCTTTCCCCTTAGTATAATATTTACCTACAATATAACCATTATTTAATAGTTTTTTAATTAAAGAATCAACTTTTCTATCCATTGATTGTCTTCCAGATGATGGATTAATAATAAATTTTATTCTCTCCATTGTTCTTCTCCTGTACATGCATTTAATAATACAAATTTTTAATTCATATTGTTAGTATATCAATTTTATTACACTAATCAACAATATATTTAAATATATTTAAAAAAACCTCCAAGTAAGCAATCTAAAGTATTTATTGAATTGCTTACTTGGAAGCTATTTATTAGATAAATTTACTTCTTTAAAGCTGATTTTACTACATTTAAAATCTCTTTTAATATCTCAATGTACATAGTAACATCTTTTAAAGTATCTGTTATGCCAACAGTTGTTTCAGCAATAGAATCTACTACAACGTCAACTGTTTCCCCTATCTTTTTAGTTGTATCATCAATTACATTTGTCACATCATCAATTTTACTAGTTATATCACTTGCGTTCTTCACTACATCGCTTAAGTCATCCTTTATGTCAAAAATAATCTCATCTACTTTTTTAGTTATATTATCGACATTTTCAGTAATCTCAGGTAGTCTTTTTATTGTTGTATCTAATTCCACAGAATTCGACTCAACAATATTACTAGTGTTTTTAACAATCTTATAGACATTGTTTAATATTGCTATTAAATATCCTAAGACACCTATTCCAAGTAAGAAAAGTATTAACTGGAGAAGATCTCTTAGGGTAAAAGTGATATTCATACCCTATCCTCTCCTTTTATTCTTTTATTGTTTTTTCAATGTTTTCTTTCTTATCTTCAACAATTTTTTTAGTTTCATCTAAGGATTCATCAATTTCTTTTACTACTTCTTTAGATTTTTCTTCAATTTTTTTTGCTTCTTCCTCTGCTTTTATTTTCTTTTCTTCAACTTTTGCTTTGGCCTCTTCTGTGTTTTTTTGAATATTTAATTTTACTTTTTCATATTGTTCTTTTGTCAAATCAATTCCTTCTTCTACTTTTTCTTTTACATTTCCAACTACTTCTTTGCTTACGTTTGCAATATCTTCTCTTGTTTCTTTACCAGATTTTGGAGCAAACAATAAACCAGCAACTGCACCGAGTGCTGTCCCAATAGCTGTACCAACTGCAATATTTTTAGCAGTTTCTTTCTTTTTTTCTCTTTCTACTTGTTTTTTCTTTTCTTCAATAATTTTATTCAATTTCACGAATTTTACCCCCTTTTAAATTTCTAGCTAATTAATACCCATTTGAATTTTATATAATCAAACTTATGTATTTGCTAATATTCATATCATATCATATTGATTGTGTTTTTAACAACTATAGTGTAAAATTATGATAGTGTCAATTAATTGTTGGAAAACAACTAATAATAATTTTCTAAATAATATTTAGAATAATAGCTCCATAATCA
>NZ_SRIB01000017.1 GCF_004684055.1 Soehngenia longivitae | reverse complement strand
CGGTTCTTGTTCATCGAGCCGGGATTTTGCCTCCGACTTCCTTCAGATTCCACCTCACGATGGACACCCTTGTCATTGGCTAATGGTTCCCACTACCAAGCCCATGGCGGACTTCCACCGCTAAGCTGTCTCCCATGCCGGGCACACAAAGAGAAAGATGAGTTTAACTCATCTTTGATTTTCAACTACATCTAATAATATACTTTTTCTAAGCTCTTTAGCCTTTTCGCTACCTCTTAAAGTTTCAACAATTTTTATTGCAAAATAATTAGCAGCTGCCGGTCCCATTGCCGTTATTATATTGCCATCTTTTACAACGATATCATTTACAACTTTTGCTCCAGTTAATTTATCCCCATATCCAGGAAAACATGTGACTTTCTTTCCGTCTAATATGCCAGCCTCATGAAGTACAGTAGGTCCTGCACATATTGAAGCGACTATTTTTTCTTCGTCATAAAATTCTTTTACAAATTCTAAAACTCTCATATTGTTCTTTAAATTCGTCGCTCCAGGCTGCCCTCCAGGAATTACAATAGCAGAATAATTAACTGCAGAAACTATATCTTCCAATAGTTTATTTGCAACTACTTTTATTTTGTGAGACCCCTCAACAATTTGATTGTTATTTGTAGACACTAATACAGCCTCTATACTAGCCCTTTGAAGATAATCAGCACAAGTTAATGCCTCAACTTCTTCAAATCCATCAGCAAGCATAATCAGGACTTTATTCATCATATCAACCCCTTTTTTATTCCATATTATTATTATAATTGAAACCTTGATATAAATCGAGCTCTTTTAATCTTTTATCTATAGAAGAGATCACTGAAAGTTTGTCGCTGCACCACTCAGGTTTAAAGAGCAGTTTTTTGTTCGCATCTCCAGTGAGTCTGTGAATTACCATTTCCTTTGGTAAATAAGAAATTGCCAAAGCTACAATATCTACATACTCTTCTTTGGTCAATAATTTAAATTGATTTGCAATGTAATAATCATATAATCTAGAATCAGTTTGAATGTAAAGCGAATGAAATTTAATTCCCCAGGTATTTGTATTAGCAACAAATTTAACGGAATTTAGCATGTCAGTTTTATCTTCATATGGTAATCCAAATATGAGATGTGTTACAACTTTTATATTCCGTTTTTTTAATTCAGAGATACACTCCTCATAAACATCTAGATTGTACCCTCTATTTATGAGTTTAGATGTATCCTCATTTACAGTTTGTAAGCCTAGCTCCACCCAAAGAAATGTCCTGTCGTTTAATTCTTCAAGATAATCGTAGATTTCTTCAGTAAAAGAATCTGGTCTTGTCGCCACTGCTAACCCCACTACATTTTCTCTTGTTATACAGATTTCGTACTTTTTCTTTAAAGTCTCTACATCTGCGTAAGTATTAGTGAAAGCTTGAAAATATGCAATAAATTTGTTAGTATTCCATTTTCTTTGGTTGATTTTAATTTGATTATTTATTTCTTTATCAATGTCATAAAGTGCACTGCTAAAATCACCAGAGCCTTTTTCATTGCAAAAAAGGCACCCATAAGAACTTATAGTGCCATCTCTATTTGGGCAAGTAAAGCCACCATCTATAGCTATTTTAGACACTTTTTCGCCAAATTTTCGAAAAAGTTCATCATTTAATGTATTATATCTCTTTCCGCTTAACATCTTACCCCTCATATTGTTCATCGTTCATTAGGCTTATTATCGACTCAACTGTCTTTAGAAGCGTTTCTTGAGGTTCCATAAAAGAATTGTTCATATGGAGCCTATTTTTATAAAGTGAATAAATCCCAGTAAAGCCATTTGAATAAAGTTTATCTAGATCATTTTCTATATATCCAAAGATTCCAACTACAGGCACATGATTTTTATGTGCTTTATCTACAATATCCATCATTAAGCTATTTAACTTTTCCCATTTTATAACTTCAGTTGAGCCAGTTAAGACTAAGTCTGCATCAAAAAGATTGTTTTTTAAATTGCTTATCTCATAAAACGCATCTGTAGTAGGTATTATATCAGCATCTAAAAAACTATACAACCCTGCTGCAACTCCTCCACCTGCTCCTGAACCATTTACTTTTTCTATATTTATTCCCATTTTTTTCTCAACTATCAATGCAAAATTTCTAAGGCCTCTATCTAATGATTCTATCATTAAAGGGGTCGCTCCCTTTAACGGACCATATGTGTAGGCGATACCATGAAGCCCAGAATATTCCTCAGTATAATCAGTAACCACAGTAAATGAAGTTTCATCAAGGCGTTTATCTTTCATTGAAACATCAACATCTCTTATCATATACAGCCCTTTTGCATTTAAATCTACTTCATTTTTATTTGAATCTAGAAACTTAAGTCCTAAACTTTTTAATATTCCTATTCCAGCATCATTTGTGGCACTTCCACGAGTGTAAATATAAAAATCTCGGTACCCTTTATTTAATGCATCTAAAATCAATAAACCCGTGCCAAAAGTTGATGTTAGTAAGGGATTTCTTTCCTCTATGCTTAAGTGTCTCAAACCTGAACTTTCTTTCAAATCTATGATAACCTTATCATTTAGCACAGCGTATTTTGAGTTGATTTTTCTTCCCAATGGGTCAAGAGTCTCTTTTTCATAAATTTTGCCTCCTAATGCTCTTGTCTGTTCAATAGGAGAATCTCCATCTAATAAAGGGTACTTATATATTTGGGCATTTTTAATTATATTTCTTACTCCATCTTCCATGTATATGGCCATATCATTGGCATCTATGATATTTCTTATTTCACATGGTGCAATTATTACTTTCATTTGAGCTCCCGCTTTCTCCTGTATTTATATAGTTTGATTATACCCAAAGCGGTTTATTTATAACCTAGTATTTTTCTGATTTTCTCATATGAGAAAACCTTGACTTAAGTCAAGGTTTATTTATTGTAATAATTTTTAATTTCATTTATAAACAAGTCTATATCTTCTTTAGTAGTGTCAAAGGAGGTTACCAATCTTATTAAACCCTCTTTTTCATCGTTTACATAAAATGCAAATTTTTCATGAAGTACATTTATCAAATCTTTTGGCATATAAGCGAATATCATATTAGCTCTAACTTTTGATTTTAACTTAATCTGGTCAAATTTCTCTAATTCATTAGCAAAATATCTTGCCATCTCATTTGAATTTTTAGCATTTTCTTCCCATACTCCATCTAAATAAGCTAAAAACTGGGCAGAAATAAATCTCATCTTTGAAACTAGTTGCATACCTTGTTTTCTATAAAAATGATATCTGCCTTTGAGGTTATCATTCAAAACAACAATTGCTTCACCAATCATCATTCCATTTTTAGTTCCCCCAAAGCTAACCAAATCAACTCCTGTATCTGTTAACATCTCTTTGAAAGACGAATTTAATGCACATACTGCATTTGCAATCCTAGCTCCATCAACGTGTAGATATAACCCATTTTTATGAGCAAAATCCGCTAGTGCTTTTATTTCATCAACTTCATATAAAGTTCCCAGTTCTGTAACTTGAGATATAGAGATGATTTTAGGTTGAACAGCATGCTCATCCCCTAAAACTATTAAAGTATCTACTATCATTTCAGGATTTATTTTGCCATCTTCAGTTTGTATTTGTATTATCTTATTGCCTGCATATCTTTCTAAAGCTCCACATTCATCAACATTTATATGTGCAGTTACTGGAGCAATCACTCCTTCGTATGGCAACAAAGCTCCTGATAACCCTATAACATTTGCAGATGTACCTGTAGTTACGAAAAAGACATCAACATCTTTTTCAAATACAGATCTGAATTTTTCTATAGCTTTCTTTGTTACCGAATCTTCACCATAAGCACTTTCATGTTCAAAATTAACTTCCTCAATAGCTTTTAATACTTTAGGATGAACCCCAGATGTGTTGTCGCTTTTAAACATTTTCAACACTATCGCCTCCAGATTAAAAATTATTACCTGCTTATTTTCTTCTTAGCATTTGCTCTTTCAACTCTTACTTTTATCCCTCTTATTTTCTTGCCATTTAAACTATTTATAATTACTTCATCGTATTCAGAAGGTACTTCAATAAAAGTAAAATCGTCATATAGATCTATATTTCCAATGATTTTTTTATTTAAACCAGTCTCTTCAAATATTGCAGATAATATATGTCTTGGGCTGATGCCTAAAGTCTTTCCTGCATTTATGTGAAGTCTTGTATACATTCCATTTGGATTGTATTTTCTCTTTGTATCTATCTGCTCTATTTCTTCATGACCTTCAAATATTTTTTTCTCATCTAAATACATCTTCAATAGTGCAAGAGCTATGTCAAATGAGCTGTACTCTTCTAATAACAATGCATCTAATATTGAATTGTATTTAGTTAAGTCATTTTCTTCAATTGCCTCAATTTCTTGCTTTATCTTATCTTGAACGCTTTCAGTGTATTTAGCTTGTATATCCTTTAAAGTTGGTATTTCTCTTCTCTCTATAGTTGTCTTAGTGTACTTTTGTATGTCTTTAAGTTTATATATCTCTCTTCCTGATACGAAACTAAAAGCTCTTCCACTTCGTCCTGCTCTTGCTGTCCTGCCTATCCTATGAACATAGTTTTCTTCGTCTTGTGGCAAATCATAATTTACTACCAAATCAATATCATCAACATCTAATCCTCTAGCGGCTACATCGGTAGCTACTAAGATATCAATTGTTGATTTCCTGAATTTGTTCATTACCATATCTCTTTGATTTTGCTTTAAGTCTCCATGCAGCCCATCAGCTAAATAGCCTCTAGATTGAAGTTCTGTAGTCAACTCATCTACTTTCTTTTTGGTGTTGCAAAATACCAATGTCAATTTTGGGTTGTATATATCTATTAGTCTACTGAGTATCTCAGTTTTCATCTGTGATCTTACTTCGTAATACGATTGTTCTACTTTAGGTACAGTAAGTTCTTTATGAACTACTTTTATATACTGTGGGTCTTTTTGGAACTTCTTTGCAAATTGTCTTATTTCATCTGGCATAGTCGCTGAGAAAAATATTGTCTGCCTTTCTTTTGGCAATGTATTCATAACCAATTCAATATCATCTCTAAATCCCATGTCAAACATCTCGTCAGCTTCATCGAGCACCATGTATTTTATGCTGTCAGTCTTTATAGTTTTTCTTCTAATGTGATCAATGACTCTACCAGGTGTGCCTACAACTATTTGCACTCCTGCTTTTAAACCCTTTAATTGTCTTTCTATTGGTTGTCCGCCGTAAACTGGTAATATGTTAAGCCCTTTTACGTGCTTAGCTAAATTTGTAAGTTCTTCAGCTACCTGTACAGAAAGCTCTCTAGTTGGACATAGTATGAGCGCTTGAGTCTTTTTTACACTTACATCTACCATTTCTAACAAAGGTATGCCAAAAGCAGCTGTTTTACCGGTTCCTGTTTGTGCTTGGCCGATTACATCTATACCTTGTAAAAGAATAGGTATTGCTTGTGATTGAATAGGGGACATCTCTTCAAAACCCATATCCCTTATGCCTTTCTTCACAGCCTCACTAAATTCCATTTCATCAAATCTTAATTTCTCCATATAAAAAAATTTCCTCCTTGTCTTTAACTAATTAAGTATATACTTAAGTAGACATAAAAGCAAGAAAAAAGTTTAGAGAATTCTCTAAACGCCAAATGCAAGTTAAAATGAAACACTTTTTATCTCTGTTAAAATGTATTATTTTTTAGTATTTTTCAAGACCTATATAATTTTAATTTATATCTAATATTTTATATAATTATTCGCTCTTTAACAGTATCTTTAACAGTAGTAAGAGCCTCTTTTAGTAAATTCACCTTATCAAGATATTTTTAATTTACCTTAACTTGGAGAATTACCATACACAAATTATTTCACAGTCTCTCCTTCTATATGTAATTCATTATTCACGGTCTTTATAGCCATATAATTTACTTATGAACATGTCTATATTTTTTGAGAATATTTATTTACTCTACTTCATTATAATTAACTACGTATTGAATAGCCTCATCCCATTCACCTATTCGGAACGCATGATTTGGCATTTCAATATGGGGGGTTGTTCCAACTTCAGCATTTATTGTTCCATCTCTGTTAATTGCTAGTGCTCCACTAAAACGAATTACAATTCCACTATTTGGTAGAGATGCTAAAAGTGGATTCCATGACAATCCATCTCCCATTGTAGGCACTCCTATTAATGTTGCAAAACCACTATCTTTTGCAAAGGCTGCAAAGCCATCTGCAGATGAAAAAACTTTGTCATCTATTAATAAAAATATCTTTCCTTCAAATCCAACTGGTTCTAAAGGTTCTATAGTCATGTTTCTAATACCATAGTATTGAAAATCTATTTTAACTTCCTCTGGTAGTTTTTCCATTATATTAGCATCTAACTGTGACAATGGATATAAATTACCCGCACCACCTGATTCATAGAATTTCTTAGCGTAAGAACCTCTTACAAAATAGTAGTTTTCCACAGTAATTCTATCTTTAATAAGTGGGGGGACGACACAATATCTCCAGTATAAATCATTTCCACCAGGGTTCCCTCTAATGTCAATAATTAACTTATCATATTCAGATACTTCATTAAAAAAACTTCTTAAATCCTCTGCTATATTTTCCAGTTCCTCAAATCCTATCATCATATCTTCAATTTTCAAATAAGCTACTTCGTCAGGTACAATTATACTAGTACTATATGTTTGTCGATTTAAAGGTCTATGATTAGTATTTGACTCTGAAGTAATAGCTAAATCATCCGAATTTATATTATACCACTCCATAACAGTATCATCTTCAATTATGTCAGTCCACTCCTTAAACACATCCCCTAATTCATCATCACCATAAAATTCATAGAGTTCAAGCAAGTAGTTTCTATCAACTACATGGGTATGATTGTTGTTAAGTCTTCTTACAATGTTTTTGACTTCTATTAGAAATTCTTGATTTGTAGTAGTCTTTTTAATTTTTTCTTCAAATTCAACTCTCTCATCCAACCAGTTGATTCCATTTTGACGCTCATTAACTTTAAGAAGAGGATAATTGTTAGCAATTAGTTCATATAGATAATCAAAATCCTCTAATTTTTCTTCCATTGTCAAGCCCTCTACTTCTAATTCTTCAGAGGTGCAACTAATAAGTACTATACTTAACATCATAAGTATTGCAATAATTCTTTTGAATTTCATAAAATCTCTCCTAAAAGATAGTATGTATTTTCAATCACAAACTAAAGCAATAGAGAATAGTTTAATCTGTTTTTTTGTAGAGAAGTCAAACATATGTGACACAGCCCTCTGAAAAATTGTCTCTGAATAATGCTATGGTTTTAATAAATTGCTAATAATTGTTTTCATAAGAAAGGATCCCTCCGATTTTTTGTTTTCACGAAAAACATTATATCAGAGGCCTTTTTTTTTTTTATTTTTCTTGTAACAAATGTATTATCTTATATCAAAAGTTTAGAAAATTCTCTAAACTTTATCTAAATAATCTCCATATCCTTCCTTCTCCATGTCCTCTTTCTTAATAAACCTGAGACTTGCACCATTTATGCAATACCTAAGTCCACCTTTATCCCTAGGTCCATCATTGAAAACATGTCCTAAATGAGAATCAGCTCCTTTTGATCTTACTTCAGTTCTAATCATCCCATGAGATAAATCTTTTTTCTCAACAATGTTGTCCTCCTCAATAGGTTTAGCAAAACTTGGCCATCCACAACCTGCGTCAAATTTGTCTTTTGAAGAAAAGAGTACTTCTCCTGAGACTATATCAACGTAAATTCCTTCCTCGAAATTGTTATTTAGCGGACTCGAAAATGGTTTTTCTGTTGCGTTCTCTTGTGTTACTTTGTATGAAATAGTATTTAGCTTTTCTCTTAAATTATTTTTTTCTTCTTTCATAATCATCACCTTTAATAATTATATCCAAAAATTAATATTTAAAACAATATTGCCCTTTGGAATCTAACCAAAGGGCAATTCATTAATTTTGCGTCTCTACTTTATTTATAACTTTTATATTGCTTACTTTTTTCTCATAATTATTAAACATTAACAAAGCGATTAATGAAAATAGTATTGGTCCAGCTATCGACCATATAGCACTCTTTAAATCTCCATTTAAAGCAGGTTCTAGAATTGTAAAGAAATTAGCAAAGCCAACTGTCAGAACGACAATTACAGTGGCAGCAAAGGATGTTTTGTAGTTTTTATAAACCTCAAATGGTTTCACAATATCTTGATTTTTCTTAAATGCAGGAAATGCTCCTGCTAAGAACATATATGGTATTGTCATTGCTACATTTGTCATAATTACCAATATGTCGAAAAACTTTGAAACTGACTCTCCACCGAAAGAAACTAAAGCAATAATTCCGCTTACAACAACTGCTTGAACAACCATTGCGTTTACAGGCATGCCATTTTTTTCATCAATTTTGCTAAATTTACCCGGCCATAACTCTTTTGGTGTACCTTCAATCAATTGTTTTAATGGTGAATATGTCAATGTAAAAAATGCACCCATTAAAGCTAAGAAAGTCGAAAAACCAAATACTCTTGCAATTACTCTTCCGAATAAAAGAGCTGTTTGTTCAGCCACACCCATCGCTTGACCTACTGCCACACCGAGGTTATTCATTATAACATAGCTTGCATTTCCTATATGAACATTAGATGAATTTATAACATTATCCCAATTTGTAAATGCCCCAACAAGTAGTATCCCAAGAGCATATCCGATTGAAATTACTGCTGCAGAGATTGCAACTCCTTTTGGAAATGTCTTTTCTGGGTTCTCAGTTTGATCAACCAATCCACCTACTGCTTCAATTCCACCATATGCAAATATCGCATATACAACAAATGACAAAGAAGCAATCATACTTCCTTGATACTCTGGGTTAATTGGCTGAGTAAATGACTTCAATCCAACTATTGGCTCTGCAAAACTTCCTTTATTTAAAATTAATACAGTTATTGCTCCAACCCATAATAAAATATTTAATCCTGTTACTGCTATTCCTCCAACAGATGTGATTTTCTTTATTTTATCTAGTCCTTTTGTTGAAACAAACGTAACAAACATAATCCATATTATACCTAAAACTCCAAGGACTTGTGTTGCATTTAATCCTAAAAACGACCAAGTCTGAGTATTATCTTGGCCAAAAATTGCATTAGACAATGGTACCCATAGTCCAGATGAAACATTTACCATCCAGATTATATAAGAAGCATACCACATAAATGTTGCGACAAATGCATATCTAGGCCCTACTGATTTTTCCATCCATGAATATATACCACCTTTTTCATCCTTGAAAGCCGCTCCATATTCAGACATCATAAATGCAAATGGTATAAAAAATAAAATTCCAGATATTATAAACCAAGGGATCGCAGCATATCCCATCTTGTAAAATGACCTAGGAATGTTATTAAAGCCATATACAGAAGTAAAAATCATTAAAATCAATGAAACTAGTGTTAATTTAGATTTCGATACATCTTTAGCCATATTATCCTCCTTAATAGTTAATTTTATGTCATAAAAATTACATTATTGATTATATACGATTTGTTAAAAAAAGCAATACGCTTGCATATTATAATTCTTTTCTGATTTTTCAGTAATATATTTACAATTAGATAATCGCTTATTCTTATGTTTTATTGTATGATTATTGAAAATATTTCTAAAATCAACTTTATGGCCGTAAAATATTATGAAATTTTTATTGCAATTTTCTTGTTGATATGTATTTATTAATTCTCGAATATTTCATTGAATGAATTTTATTGTTATAATTTTAACTATTGTTGCTGTTGCTACTTTATTAGTCTGTGTTATAATATTAGTGTGTCGAAATAAATAGAGAGGTGATATGATTTGCGTTGGAGTTTAAAAGAATTATACCCATCATTTGACAGCGAAGAATTTCAATCAGATTTAGTTATTTTTAAAAAACTAGTTAAGGATATAAATACTTGGACTAGTGAGGCTTTTTCAAACGTAGCTAATTCAAAGCAAAAGTTAGAAATTTATATTGATTATTTGAAACAGTACAGATACTATGTTTCTAGATTAGCAGCATTTGCACATTTAACGAACGCTGTTGACGCAAACGATGAAGATGCTTTTAAATATCTCGATAAAATTGAGGTAATTGCTAATGAAATAACTCCCTCAATTGTCGAATTTCAAAATTTTTTACTCAAAATAGATGATTTAGAAGAAATTATTTCTTCATCTGATGTTTTAAAAGAACATAACTATTTTATTATGTCAAATAAAGAGAGAGCAAAATATCTGCTCCCAAAAGATCAAGAGGTTATTATATCAAAGCTTACAAATACTGGTTCTTCAGCTTGGGAAGGGCTACAAAACAAAGTTGTATCAACTCTTGAAGTAGATATGACCATAGACGGAAAAAAAGAAACTCTTCCACTACCAGTAGTTAGAAATCTAGCTTATGATGCAAATCCAGATTTGAGAAAAAGTGCATATTTCGCAGAACTAGAGTCTTACAAAAAAATCGAAGATGCATCAAGTGCTGCTTTAAATGGCATAAAAGGTGAAGTAATTACTTTGTGCGATTTAAGAGGATATAAGTCCCCACTTCATGAAACTCTTATAAAGTCAAGAATGGATGAAGAAACTTTAAATGCAATGCTTGAAGCGATGAATGAAAATCTTGATATATTCCATAAATACTATAAAAAGAAAGCAGAATTACTAGGACATAAAAAAAGCCTTCCATTCTATGATCTATTTGCTCCAGTCGGCAAAAACGATAGAACTTTTTCATATGAAGAAGCCATAAATTATGTAATAGATAATTTTAGAACCTTTAGTGATAGATTAGCTGATTTTGTTAAAAATGCTTTTGAAAATAACTGGCTGGATGTTGAACCTCGAAAAGGAAAAAGAGGCGGAGCATTTTGCTCCAATCTTCATTGCATAGGACAAAGTAGAGTTATGGCAAATTTCAATGGCAGTTTTTCAAATATGACTACTTTAGCTCATGAGCTTGGGCATGCTTATCATGGATTTAACTTAAAAGACGAATCAATATTAAATAGTTCATATCCAATGCCTATCGCTGAAACCGCTTCGATATTTTGCGAAACAATTGTAGTGAATGCAAGCTTAAGAGAGGCTAAAACCATAGATGAGAAAATTGCTATATTGGAAGAATCAATATCTGGTTCTGGTCAAGTAATAGTTGATATTTTGAGCAGATTTTTATTCGAATCAGAGGTATTCGAAAGAAGAAAGGATCATCCTTTGACCGTAAATGAGTTAAATGAAATAATGATCGATTCACAGAAAAAAGCTTATGGTGATAGCTTAGATGAAAATTATCTCCATCCTTATATGTGGATAAATAAATCCCATTATTATTCAGCTAATTTGAGCTTTTACAATTTCCCTTATGCTTTCGGACTTTTGTTTTCAAAAGGACTGTATGCAAAATATCTAAATGATAAAGAAAATTTTGTCAAACAATACGATGCTCTTTTAAGAGAAACAGGTAAAAATGATATATACCATGTAGCAAAGATGATGGATGTAGATGTTCATGACAAGAATTTCTTTACAAGCTCATTAAAATTAATTGAACAAGAAATAAATATGTATGTAGAGTTAGCAGATGAAATCATAAAAGGCATGGCTTAAAGCTATGTCTTTTTTTATGTGTGCCCAGCAGGGGCGCACATATAAGAGAAGTAGGTTCTTCCAATCCTACTTCTCTATAGCTATTATTATTTCGATTGTCAACATAAATGGTTTCAGGTCAAATTATTTATTTATCCTTTTGCTTCTTTGTTTCTGAAAAGTTGTTTTTATTAGGATTATAATCTATTGAAAGAAGTTTTAATTATTTTATCCAAATCACTTTCTGAATATTATAGTGTATTTCCATTTTTTATTGCTGTATATGGACCTCTTCCCAATACTTCACCTTTATCAATATCAGAAGATGCGTATGCTGTTATTTTCACCTTACGACAACTATCCTACCACATAGGGATATTGAGTACTTTCGATGATTATTTTTATTAGATTCAGACATCACCACAAATCCTTTCTTTTTATATATGTAGCTGTTTAAGGTTTTTGGGACATTTGAAGTCATTTATTTTCTACAAGATGACTTTTTAATTTCTTCTTTGCTCGTTGTACACGTTTTTTACATGCTTCTAGGGATATTCCAAGTTCTTGTGCTGCCTCTAACATTGTATACTTGTCTAGAGCAATCCTTTTCAGTAATTTATATTCTGGACTATCGACTATGTCAGAATAAAGAAGGTCAATATTTGATGTATCTAAATCCTTAACATAACTGTTTTCATCAAAGTCAAATGAAGATACTATCATATTATTGAGACGAGCCCTGCTACGAATCATGTTTTTAATAACATATTTCAGCGTATTAAATAGCCATCCTTTTGGATTTGCACTAGCTTGAAAATTGTCAACTTTAGCACAAGCAATTCTAAATGTATCTTGAACGGCTTCTTCAGCTAGTGAACGATCATTCAATGCACTTAGAGCATAAGTAGACAAGGAATAATACATTTCTTTATATAACTTTTCTATAAACCATTGTTGATTATCATCAAGACCCATCTTTTCAACACCCCCCGATGATGGATAGTGTCAATTAATTGTTGGAAAACAACTAAATAATAATTTTCTAAATAATAGTAGAATAATAACTCCATAATCATATATTGTAATAATTTGTAATTTTAATTTTGCTTTACCTTAATAAACCTAAGGTAATAAGCTATTTTGTACTTATTTATATTGTATTTATATTACATTAAACTTTAAAAACTTGAACTTTTAAGCATATCTTTAAGCCATCTGCCTTCTGTCGTTGATATATATGGCATATCTATCATTATATCTGGATCTATATTGTTATATGTTCTTTTTATGCTATTTATTATTTTTTCATCTTGTTTTAATCTTTTTTCTTCCTTTTTTCTTTCAGTCCTAAGTTTTCTATAATACTCTTTTATACTTCCTCCATTTGCTTTGTAGGTTCTCATTCATGCTATTTCATCTGCTCCTACTACACTCCATCCCATTGGTCTTCAACTTAACCTATCAGATAGTATATGGCTGATATGGCCTTCTGCACTACATCTATATTTTTCTTCTCCAAATAATTTTTTGATTCCTTCCCAATTATTTAATATATATCTTTTAGCTTTTTTCATGCTTTCTTTTTTACTTCCCATTGGTGTTTCTTCTATTGCCAAATTTATGATTTCAATTGAGCTTTTTTTATTCCAAGTTCTAGGTTGTCTATTACTCCATTTTCCCTTATTATTTTCTTTACTGTTTCTCTAGTTATGGGTACAGATGTGGATAATTTTACTGCTTTTTCATAACTATATTTGTAGTTTTATCTAAGATTTCTACTTTTAGATTAGCTTCTATTCTTTCATATTTCTCTATGTCTAGTAATTCATCGAGTATATATACATAATTATTTTTTTTCTATGTTTTTATAGTATGCCCTTTCAAATTCTAATTCTCCAAATCTAGTAATTAGTGTTCTATTTACTTTACTTTTATGAATATGATATTTCTTACTTCTTTCTGGAGATTTTTTAATAATATCATTTAGTTCATCAATTATTGCTAGCATAGTTTTTGTTCCAATATCATTAACCATTGCTCCTACTGAATCTACGATATTATCAAGGGTTAACTCACCTTCAATAACTTTAATTACACTTTCTTCTATTTCCCTCTTAACTTTTTCAGCTATTAACTGTATAATATTATTCATAGAGAATATTCTCCTTTCTTTATTGTGTTTTTGCAATTACATTATATCAAAAGGAGAATTATTCTCTATATTTTTTTGTTCTTAGTCCAACAATTATTTTACACTAACATCCGAAAAGGTAATTTAACATATATAAGAAGTATCTGCATGAGCAATTGTTGAACTTTCTATGCGATGTAAGGTAGATCTATAACATGATTGACGGCATTCTTAAGTCAAATAATTTATCGTTCTAATTAATTTGACAAATTTTCACGCTTAGTGCTTAGCATTTACTGGATCCATTTCTTTTATTTAAGTCAGTATAAAAGAAATTTTTGGAATTCTTAAATAGTTTGTCCCTTTTTTTGCATATTGATACATACATATTATAAAGGATAAAGTCAAACTACGCTATTTAAGAGAGTCGAGTTTATCTAGGATAAACGGAGGTGATTGAAATAGAAATGTAATTTTGCTAATGTACTCAGGTATGGACATACAAAAACGTTATACTATTTGACACTACGAAATTAAAATGAGGGGGATATATGAAAAGAATTATATCAGTATTTTTAACAATTGTAATAATAATTACAATGAGTATTTCTGCTTCTGCTATGAATGGTATTCCTTGTAAACCTATGAATTTAAATCTTTCTGATTATGAAAAAAACCTTCTTATGAATACTACTTTTGAACCTTACAATATAGAAAATTTTAATAAATTTAAAGATGATCAAATAATGTTCATTGTTCAAGATTTTATAATAATGAAAAAAAATATTAATAAAGATTTTACTATTAACATATGTTCATTAAATGAAGATAATATGCTTCTCGAACCAACTCAAGAGGGAGATATTCAAACATATGCTATAACTGAAGAGTATGTACCTCTTCCTTCTGGAAAATACACTGCTACGACTTATTGGACAGTAGCTACTAGAGGTTATGGTCAACAAACGACAACAATGTATCTTACTCCTAATACAGCTAACCTGTATATAGCTAAAAATCAAAGTTCTGGTCAAACCACTGCAATAAAGTATCTTTTAGGTCTTACACTTCTTAATGTTCCCCCAGCTGCGGCAGCATATGAATTAGGAATAACTATAGCAAGTATATTGGATGATAATTTCTACTATCAAATAGCTCAACGTTCAACGAATGAAAAACCTGTTATGATTAGTATTTCAAAAAGTAATGTTGGAAAAGTGAGATATGTTTCAGATTGGAATGGAAAGTCAATTCGTTCAAGAAATGGAACTTCTGTTAATTCACAAATAACTACCACTGAAGAAACAACTATCTATTGGAGTAGCGCGAGGTAAATAATATGAAAAAAATAATAAATAAAATTAAATTTTTAGCAGTCGTAAATCCTGTTATAGTTATTGTCTTCATATACATGGTTGACCTTAATTATGTAGGAATAAAAGCATTAATTGCTGGTAGTGTAACTATATTATGTTCCTTAGAGTTTTATTTATTGGATAAGTTATACAAATTATACGAAAATACTGAACATAAATAGAAAAAAAGGGTGATTGACTAAAAATACCTATGTATATTCGAATCGTCAATTTGTCCTTTTCATAATTTTAATAATCTAGATAGAGCCAATTGCGGTGTGAGCAGCTTTGAAAATTATCAAAAAAAGCATGGGACATTAAAAAGGCTTTTCTCCGCAAAACAATATGGAATTAAATACAAATATAATATATGGATAAACGCCAAGTAAAACAAGGAATATGAATAAATATATATCTAGATAAAAATTTATTTTATCTATTAGACTTATCCTTACCTAGCCTCCATATGAATCGTTATAGGGTTATTACATATTTCCTCTAGAGGAATTTTCAATTAGAATTTGAGTTCTTTTAGAATATTAAAAACATTGTATGAAAATAATTTGAGCGTAATTATATTGTAACTACTTTTTCCCATTTTAATGTTATAATGGCTAAAAGGAGATGAGTTTTTATGAAATATTTTAAAAGATTGAGTATAATATTTTTCTCTCTCATAATTATTCTTTCATTAGCGACAGGTTGTAGCAACAATGAAAGTAGCACAAATGATAACTCTGTAGTTACTTCCCAAGAATCACCGAGCGAAAGCCCAGAGTTTACTGGTGAAAAGGGCAGTTCTATTGAACCAGAAAAAGTTATTACAGTAATTAACATGAACATTGAAACTATTGAATATGAAAAAACGCTAGATAAACTAAATCAATTAATAGAAGTAAATGATGGCTATGTTGTAAATTCTGAAATATCATATGATAATAGGATAAGCGATAGATACAGCGAATATGATAGATATGCATATCTAGAGATAAGGATACCCAAAGCTAATGTATCGAACTTTAAAAAATCTATCCCAGATATTGGGAATATAACTAATGAATATACTTCTAAACAAGATGTTACTAAATATTATAAAGACACTGAATCAAGAATAAAAGTCTTAGAGACAAAAGAAGAAAGACTATTGAGTCTGTTAGAAAAAGCAGAAAAAATAGAGGATATACTTGCTATAGAGAATCAATTAAGCGATGTTATATCTCAGAAAGAATCACTAAAAGCTGAGCTACAAGGACTTGATGAGAGAGTTGATTTTACGACCTTTAGTATATCGATCCATGAAGTCAATAAATTGTCTAGTTCTGCAGGAGTTAACGCTGGATTTTTTACTAAATTGAAAGCTGCTTTTAGTCAAGCTATAAATAATTTCTACATTTTTGTTGAACAACTAGTATTATTTATTGTTTCAAATATTTTCTTTCTTCTCCTTATTGCTGTAATTATTTATGTTATAGTTAAATTCGGTATAAGAAGAAATAAGAAAAGAATAAATTATCCTCCTAAAAATGACTCAGATAACAATAAATCCTAAGGCTTAAGCCTTAGGATTTATTTATTCTCTTCCCTTTTTTATCCAACTTGCAACTTCTACAGTTCTTCTTGCTTGAAATCTTACAGCTGGTTCTACATTATCAACTATACTTCCATCCATAGCTACTGTAGCTGATGTTCCATAAGGGTTGCCACCTGCCCCATAGACTGCTTCATCTATGAATCCCGGTGTTACTATTATTGCTCCCCAATGCATCATAGTCGAAAGAATAGTTTTAACTGTACCTTCTTGTCCCCCATGAGGATTTTGTGCTGATGACATCGCAGAAACAACTTTATTTGCTAACTTGCCTTGAGCCCAAAGTCCACCTTGCATATCTAAAAAGTTCTTTAGTTGAGATGGGATATTTCCAAATCTGCTGCCTGCACTAAATATAAGAGCATCTGCCCACACTAAGTCATCAGACTTTGCAACAGGTATGTCTTTTGTGGCTTCTTTCATAGCTTTTAAGCCTTCGTTTGCATTTATTACTTCATCAGGAATTAGCTCTTGAACTTTTAAAAGTCTAACTTCTGCACCTGATTTTTCTGCTTCATCCTTTGCCCATTGAGCCATCTTGAAATTTGTGCCATACCCACTATAAAATATAACTGCTAATTTAACTTTATCCATCAAATATTCCTCCTATATATTAGTAAATTATCGTCGTAGCACTAATATACCCTAGGAAGAAAAATAATAAACAAATTTATACTAAATTAGTAGGAATTATTTTATTCGCAATCTGGGCAAACTCCTGACACTAAAACCTGTATATCGTCTATCATAAATCCTTCTAACTCTTTAGTCATGACATCTTCACCCATAGGAATGTCATATATTTTTCCACATACCCTGCATTTAAAGTGACCGTGAAAACCCCTTTCTGCTTCAAACCGCAATTCATTTCCTTCGATATTTATTGCTCTAACTATCCCCTTGTCAATAAATAACTTTAAAGTGTTATAAACTGTGGTTTTGGATAAAGTCAAAATCTCCTTTGAAAGCTGCTCATATATCTCGTCTACTGTTGGATGAATCCTCGATTCCACTAATAGAGTATAAATTTTAACTCTGATGAAAGAAGGTCTCATTTTATTTTCTTTTAATACAGCTACAATAGCTTCATTATTCATATCAACAACTCCAATTATATTATGTTAATATGATATCTTATTTGAAGTATTTGGTCAACTCAAATAATTTATTCAAATGCCTCTTCGACTTTCCAGACTTTCCAGACTTTCCAGACTTTCCACCTTTCCACTTTATTTGCATAAATACATTTTATAGATTTTTATACAAAATCGGGTAGGAGGAAAATAATTATTTTATTTTCCGACCTCCCACACCACCGTACGTACGGTTCTCGTATACGGCGG
>NZ_SRIB01000016.1 GCF_004684055.1 Soehngenia longivitae | reverse complement strand
TGATTATGGAGCTATTATTCTAAATATTATTTAGAAAATTATTATTAGTTGTTTTCCAACAATTAATTGACACTATCTATATTTAACATTTAACTTGATTTTTTGTTAAAAATATATTATGATGTAAATGTAAATGATAATCATTATCATACAAAATCGTGTAGAGGGGGAAGTACAGATGGTATTGACTGAAGTAAAGCCAAATTGTAGATGTAAAATTAAAAATATATCTAAAGGTCAAATGGCTACTAAAAGATTGTACGAGCTTGGTTTAAATACTGGGGCTGAAATAAAAGTTGAAAAAAATGATTTTGGACCAATAATCCTAAGAGTTTATGGAAATAAACTAGCTTTAGGGAGAGGTTTAGCAGAACATATTGAAGTGGAAGTATTAAATAATTAAAAGGAGACTAAAATGATATGCATACAATAGCACTTGTTGGAAACCCAAATAGTGGTAAAACCACGTTATTTAATGCAATCACAGGTTCTACCCAACATGTCGGGAACTGGCCTGGCGTTACTGTAGAAAAAAAAGAGGGTTTCTTTACATATAATAATGAGAAATATTCATTAGTTGATTTACCTGGTACTTATACTCTGGGAGCTTTTTCTGAAGATGAAATTGTTGCCAGAGATTTTGTATTAAAGGGCAACCCTGAAGTTGTAATAAATGTAATAGATGCCACAAATATCAAAAGAAATTTATATCTGACAGTCCAACTATTGGAGATGGGAGCTAATGTGGTATTGGCTTTAAATATGATGGATGAGGCTAAAGCTAAGGAAATAAACATAGATATCAATAAATTGTCCGACAGATTAAATGTACCTATAGTAGAAACTAGTGCATCAAAAAAAATAGGGATAGATGAATTATTGAGAGTAACAGTTGAAAGTATAAGTAGAAAAGCGAATTCTCTTGATATATCCTATGGTGAAGAAATAGATGAAGAGATCAAAAATATTGAAAAATTACTTGAAAATAAGGATTTTCCTTATCCTAAGAGATGGCTAGCTATAAAAATACTCGAAAATGATAAAGATATTGTATCTCTTGTTTCTAGTGACAGCGAAATAAAAAACTATTTAGAAAGATTAAAAGAAGAAGATAAGATTTATGAGTTAGAAATTGTAGATAAAAGATATGATTATATAAATAGCATTACTAAAGGTTTAATTAAAGAACCAGAAAATATACCAACTACCACAGATAAAGTAGATAGAGTTCTTACTAACTATATCTTTGGGATTCCTATCTTTGCATTGATCATGGCTTTAGTATTTCAACTGACTTTTAAGATAGGACAAGATTTCTTGGGCGGTTATGTCGAAACTTTTATTGGATTTATAGCTTCATCCGTAGAAAACCTATTGGTCAGTATAAATGCTCCAGATTTACTGGTTTCTTTTGTATCTGAAGGTTTCTTTGGCGGAGTCGGAGCCGTATTGGTTTTTGTGCCACTTATAGTGGTATTATACTTCTTCTTAGCTATTTTAGAAGACACGGGATATATGGCTAGAGCTGCTTATGTCATGGATTCATTGATGAGAAAAGTAGGACTTCAAGGGAAATCATTTATATCGATGGTCGTAGGATTTGGATGCAATGTACCCGGTATAATGAGTACTAGAACTTTAGATAATAAAAAAGATAGAATGATTGCTATATTGATAAATCCTTTTATGTCTTGTGGTGCAAGACTTCCAGTTTATATGGTTTTTATTGGTGCTTTTTTCCCAAATAATGGCGGGTTAGTGCTGTTTCTAATTTATGCGCTTGGAATAGCTATGGCATTGATTATGGCTAAAGTATTTAGCAAGACTTTATTCAAAGGAGAAGAAACTCATTTTATCATGGAACTTCCTCCTTATAGATTGCCTTCAATGAATAGTGTGTTTAGAGATATGTGGGAAAAAGTATGGGGTTTCCTAAAAAGAGCGGGAACAGTCATATTTTTGGTTGTGACAATACTATGGGTGTTATCAATGTTGCCTGCAGGAGTTGAACCTTACTCGAAGGAAAGTTTATTAGGTAGAATTGGATCACTATTAGCTCCAATATTTTCACCAGCAGGATTTGGAACATGGCAAGCTTCTGTAAGCCTTTTTGCTGGTATCGCAGCAAAAGAAGCTATAGTAGGTACATTGGGCATGCTATACTCGCCACTTGAATTGACAGAAGCTTTGAGGATGAACTTCACTACCCTATCTGCTATCTCTTACATGGTAATGGTATTATTGTATACGCCTTGTGCGGCTACTATCGCTACTGTAAAAAGAGAAACAAATTCAGTAAAATGGGCTTTGTTCATGGCTGTTTACACATTTTTATTGGGCTATATAATGGCAGTTGTTGTCTATCAAATAGGAAGTCTGTTTATTTAACAGGAGGATATTATGTTAAAAGAGTGTTTGAAATTAATTTCAGAAGGATCAGTAAAATCTGCTAAAGATATAGCTAAGAAATTAAATATAAGTGAAGATGAAGCGGATTTACTTATTGATCATCTGAAACAAATGGGTTATTTAGAAAAAGATATGAGTGATTTTTCATGCGAAGGAAAATGTTTTGGCTGCAATTTAGCTAATTGCCCTACTAACAGTATCATCACTTTTAGGCTTTCAGATAAAGGAATAAAATATATAAAAAATATATAAAAAATTTTTATATTTTGTGTTTAAAACTTTTTTTCTGGGTATAATATAGACAAATCATTATATAATAAATTATTACTTAATAAAAGTAATGGTTTATATAATGGTTAATAGGACTTTGACAACTGCATCCAACTAAAAATCAAGTATCTAATTTGTAAAAGTTAGTTGCTTTTTAAAAGAATTACACTAATGATTGGTTAAGAGTATTTTAGATTTAAAAGATTTAAAATTGATGTTAGTCAAAGTAGTGTAAGATTTTGTAAGTGTTTGTAGTAAACTTTATAGTTTAATTGAAACTAAATTATAAAGGTTAGAGATTTACGTGGAGATTTAGTTAGTTAGTAAAACTTAATAGCTTATTAAGTTAAAAGATTAGATTTAATCCTCTTTAACTTAAATTAAGGAGTTGCTTGTTAAAATAAAAGAAAATGTGATTGAACCAAAAACTGAACGTTGGAGCAGTTGTTCAAAGTCTTATTTATAATGAAGGGCTTTTCTTAGATGAAAATCGGAAAGGTCCTTCTTATTTTTTTGAAGTTGTATTTTACAAGCCTTGATACTATAATATAGTTAATATAGACAAAGGAGATGCAATATGGAAAAAGTAGATTGGCTGGTAAAAGAAAACCTTACCATGCTTGCAGATTTTTATGAGTTTACGATGGCAAATGGATATCTCGAAAACAACATGGAGGGAAAAATCGCTTATTTTGACATGTTTTTTAGAAGTATACCAGATGACGGTGGCTTTGCGATCATGGCAGGTGTTGAACAGCTATTAGATTATTTAAATAACTTAAAGTTTAGCGAAGATGATATCAATTACTTCAAAAGTACAGGTATTTTCGGAGAGAAATTCATTAATTATCTAGAAAATTTCAATTTCACTTGCGATGTATGGGCTATCCCTGAGGGTACCCCAATATTTCCAAATGAACCGATAGTGACAGTGAGAGGTCCTGTTGTACAAGCACAGCTTATAGAAACAATGGTGCTATTGACTGTAAATCATCAGTCTTTGATTGCAACAAAGGCAAATAGAATTGTAAGAGCTGCGGATGGAAGGTCTGTCATTGAATTTGGTTCTAGAAGGGCTCAAGGATATGGAGGTGCTATATTAGGAGCAAGAGCTGCCTACATAGGTGGTTGTATTGGTACAGCCAATACTATAGTGGATAGGGATTTTAATATACCCGCACTTGGCACTATGGCTCATAGTTGGGTTCAATTGTTTCCTTCAGAACTAGAAGCTTTCAAAGCTTACGCAAGGGTTTATCCAGATAATTGCACACTTTTAGTAGACACTTATGATACTCTTTCTCAAGGAGTTCCAAACGCAATAAAAACATTTAACGAAGAAGTTTTACCTCGAGGATTTAGGCCGAAGGGAATTAGGATTGATAGTGGAGATATTGCATATCTATCTAAAGAAGCTA
The DNA here is from genome assembly GCF_004684055.1 of Soehngenia longivitae. Classification (GTDB taxonomy): domain Bacteria; phylum Bacillota; class Clostridia; order Tissierellales; family Tissierellaceae; genus Soehngenia; species Soehngenia longivitae. Next base: position 17,572 of record NZ_SRIB01000016.1, on the reverse strand, counting down.
GAAAAATGCTTGATGAAGCTGGTTTTAGTGATGTGAAGATCATGGCATCATCTAGTTTAGATGAGTTTGTCATTAAAGATTTACTAAACCAAGGTGCGAAAATCGATATGTTTGGAGTCGGAGAAAGACTCATAACAGCTCAATCCGAGCCTATCTTTGGAGGTGTGTATAAATTAGTTGCTGTTGAAGAAAATGGCGAAATCGTACCAAAGATTAAAATTAGCAATAATGTAAATAAGATCACAACTCCCGGTTTTAAACAAGTATATAGATTTTACGATAAGAGAAACAACAAAGCTATGGCAGATGTAATCACTCTATATGATGAAAAGATACCAGAAAAAGGTCCATATGAAATCTTCCATCCTCTCTTTACTTGGAAGAGAAAACTTCTTAATAATTATTATGTTAGGCCGCTATTAGTTCAAATTTATGATAAAGGTAAATGTGTTTATCAAAGCCCAAATATTCATGAAATAAGAAAATATTGTTTTGACCAGTTAGATACTCTATGGGATGAAGTTAAGAGATTTGAAAGACCACATGAGTATTTTGTAGACCTTTCTGAAGCACTTTGGAATGTAAAAGATGAGCTTCTCAAAAAACATAAATAACTTGCCAATTTGGCAAGTTATTTTATTGTTGTTTATGTTTTTTGCTCTTCCCTTTAACTCTTTTAAGCCTAAAGAAATCTTCTCTTTCTTTTTCTTGTAGCACGCTGTCGATGTATTTTATAGTTTCCTCATACCTTGGAATTTGTATCTTTTCAAGAGCATTTGCCCTCTTTTGTGTCTTTTTAATCTCCATAGCTAATTTATATACAGAGTTTTCTATCTCTGCTAGTTCATATATCAATTCTCTAACTTTCATAAAGCTTATAACTGTCTTGTCAAAAGCAGGAGATGTCCTGTAAAAACCATATTCAGTCTTTAAAGGACTATCTTCTCTTTTAATTATTGGAACTTCAACTCCCATTACCGATTTATATATAATATCAAAATCTTTTTCATTCTCAATTGATTGTGCTATTTCAATAACAGTCTCTGGTCCCATTAGTATATTAGATATTTTTAAATTTTCATATGCTTCTTGAAATGCTTCATCTACTTTAGCTTGAAGATTTGTTGCCGAATCAATCAAGTTCATCATCTCACGAATCAGTACTGTCCTTTTTTTATCCAAAAGTTCATAACCTTTTTTGGCAAAAGAAAGAGAGTTTTTAGCTTTTATTAAATTCGCTTTTGTAGGTGTTGTCTTATAAACAGCCATTGCCTCACCTTATTTCATATACTTTTCAATTAATTTTTGATCCAGTCTATCTAGTTCTTCCCTTGGCAATAGTTTCAATAAATCCCATGCTATGTCCAATGTTTCCATCATATCCCTGTTTTCAGTGAAACTTTGAGATACAAATCTCTTTTCAAATTCATCTCCAAATTTAAGATACTTTTGATCTCTTTCCGATAAATCATCTTCTCCTATGATTTGTGCTAATGCTCTTATATCTTGAACTTTTGAATAAGCCGAGAATAGCTGATTTGCTACTTCAGGGTGATCTTCTCTAGTAAATCCTTCTCCTATACCATCTTTCATCAAACGTGAAAGGGATGGCAGTACATTTATAGGCGGATATATTCCTTTTAAATACAAATCTCTTGACAATACAAGTTGTCCTTCAGTGATATAGCCTGTAAGGTCAGGAATAGGGTGAGTAATGTCATCGTTTGGCATTGTGAGTATTGGTATAAGTGTTACAGAACCGTTTTTACCCTTTATCATTCCTGCCCTTTCATAAAGCTCTGCAAGGTCTGAATACAAGTACCCAGGATATCCTCTTCTACTTGGAACTTCTTCTCTTAGTGAAGAAACTTCACGAAGTGCTTCGCCATAGCTTGTTATATCTGTCATGATTACGAGAACATGCTGATTTTCTTCATAAGCAAGGTACTCCGCAGCCGTAAGCGCACACCTTGGAGTTATGATTCTCTCCATTATAGGATCGTCAGCATAATTTATATACATTACTACTCTATCTAGTACCCCGGCTTTCCTAAATGTTTCTTGGAAATAGAAAGCCTCATCATGTTTTACACCTATTGCTGCAAATATTATCGAGAAATTATCGGATCCTGATTCACTTTTTATCTTAGCTTGTCTTACTATTTGTGCTGCCAATTGATTGTGAGGTAAACCAGCCCCTGAAAATATAGGCAACTTTTGTCCTCTTATCAATGTAGCAAGACCATCAATCGATGAAATACCTGTCTGAATGTAATTTCTTGGGTACTCCCTTGATACCGGATTAATAGGCCTGCCATTTACATTGTAAGTTTTTTCAGAGTAGATATCTCCTCCACCATCCATTGGTCTTCCTATTCCATCAAAAGTTCTTCCTAAAATCTCCTTTGATAGTGGTATTTCAAATGGTTTCCCTTTAAATGTAACTTTAGTATTATCTGTGGCAATCCCCATAGTACTTCCGAAAACTTGAACTACAACACTGTCACCGTCTATCTTAATTACTCTACCAACCATTTTGTTGCCGAATTGGTCTTCTATTTCTGCTATTTCACTATACCCTATAGAATGAGTGTTAGAAAGTTCAATGATACTGCCCTCAACTTTATCTAATTTTAAATATTTTCTCTTCATTTATCTTCACCCACTATTTGCTATACTCTGACTCTAATTTATCATAGAAGTCATTAATCATTTTATTGACTTCTTTGATCTTTGAAATATCATCGTTAGGTATAGTATATTTTAATTTTATGACTTCTTCATATGTTTCTCCATTTCTTACTCTGGAGATCGGTATGCCTTTCTTGACTGCAGAAAGCCCTCTATCATATAACAATTCCATTGTTTTTAACATTTCATATTGCTTTTTAAGTGGTACAAACGCATCGTCTTTATGGAATGCATTTTGTTGTAAAAATCCAATTTTTAATACCTTAGCAATCTCCAATATCAGTCTTTGGTCATCTGGTAAAACATCTTCTCCAACCAAGAGAACTATTTCTTGGAGTTTATTTTCTTCAAACAAAATTCCAAGCATTTTTTCTCTTAAATTTGAAATATCTACATCTAATTCTTTCTCATAAAAGTCTTTAATCATGTGAGTATATCCACTATAACTTTCCATCCAATTGATAGCAGGATAGTGCCTTGAATATGCCAATTCTCTATCAAGTCCTAAAAATACATTTACAAATCTCTTTGTATTCTCAGTTACTGGTTCAGAAAAATCTCCACCTGCTGGTGATACCGCACCAATAAGAGTTACAGAAGCATCTTCACCTGAAAGTGTCCTTACATATCCAGCTCTTTCATAGAATTGTGCAAGTCTTGTTGGCAAATATGCAGGATATCCTTCTTCAGCGGGCATTTCTTCTAGTCTACCTGAAATTTCTCTCAATGCTTCAGCCCATCTTGATGTTGAATCCGCCATAACCGCTACATCATATCCCATATCCCTAAAATACTCGGCCATAGTAATACCTGTATATATAGAAGCCTCTCTTGCTGCAACGGGCATATTTGATGTGTTTGCTATTAAAACTGTTCTCTCCATGATAGGCCTATTGGTCTTAGGGTCCACTAACTTAGGAAAGTCTTCCAAAACTTCTGTCATTTCATTTCCTCTTTCACCACAACCTACATAGATTATGATGTCTGCATCAGACCATTTTGCAAGTTGATGTTGAAGCATTGTCTTCCCTGTACCAAACCCTCCAGGAATAGCTGTAGTTCCACCTTTAGCTATTGGGAAAAACACATCCAATATCCTTTGACCTGTTACAAGAAGCTTGCTTATTTCAAGTCTCTTTTCAACGGGTCGTGGATTTCTTACCGGCCATTCTTGATACATCTTTATATCGTGGATATTTCCGTCTTTATCCTCAATTTTTATTATAGTGTCATTTATCGTACCCTTGTTCATTTCATTAGTCCATATTACTTTACCTGAAATATCAACAGGAACCATCAGTTTGTGAACAATTAGCTGAGTTTCTTGAACTTGTGCAAATATCTGTCCTCCTGTTAGTTTATCCCCTGGCTTTACTAGCAATTTATATTCCCAAACAGCATCTTCATCTAGTGATATAAGTCCTATCCCTTCAGGAATAAAATCGCCATGGTCCGCTCTAATCTTCTTCAATGGTCTTTGAATACCATCAAACATATTCCCGAGCATGCCAGGTCCTAACTTTAGTGAAAGTGGTTTGCCTGTTGAAACCACTTCATCACCTTTTTTTAAACCTTCTGTCTCTTCATATACTTGAACAATGCCAGTATCTCCATCAATGGAAATAACTTCACCTATTAACTTCTTTGGTCCTACTACAACCATCTCTCTCATTTTAAATCCAGTCATGTTATCCCCTATGATTACAGGACCATTGATGGATTTAATTTTACCTGTTAATTCACTCATTTATGTCACCTGCTCCCTCTAAAAGCGAAAATAGCTTGTTGCCTATTTCATATTCATTGTCATCAATTAATGTCTTTAGTGAATAGTCAACTAAAAATGTCTTTTCTTTATCTTCAATTAAAAATCCACCGATTAGATTTGATGGCATAGTTTCAATATTGAACTTGTCAAATCTATTTGAATAAGTATCTTCCAAATGTTTCTTTACTATTTCTTTATCACTTTCTCTAACGTAAATAGTAAAATACATATCTCCAAACTCTAAAATAGCTTTGTCTACCTTGTCAAAGAGATATTGTCCGTATTCACTGGTCTTAGTGAATGCAGAAGCTTTTAAATATAGGCTTTGAATGAAATCTTGTAAGATTTCTTCCCTCATCTTCAAAACTTGCTCTTTGACTTTTGTTTTTTCTTCAGAAATCTTCTCATTTATCTCTCTTTCTGCCATTGCCAATTTTCTTTTAATAATCTCATCTCTTTGAGCTTCGAGTTCTTTTTTCTTCTGCTCTAGGAGACTTTCATTTTCTTTTTTTAGTTCATCTAATGCTATTTGAAATTTATTTTCTTCTTCTTTATAGACAACTTTGCGAAATATATCTAATTTATCTTCTACAGTTATCATGACTTCACCACCTATATTTTGATGCCGACGGACTCTTTAATATATCTCATAATAAAGTCTTTATCCTTTAGGCCTGTCCTATCTGGTACAGTTACAATTAGCTTCTTACTATTGCTCTTTTTTACTTCAAGTACTCTATCTTTCATTTTATCAAAGATAGATTCCGTAACTATGATTATTCCAATCTCATCATTTAAAACAGCATCATCAAATGCTTTCCTTATATCATCTAAGTCTTTTACATATATGCCTTCTATGGTTGCTAATCTCATTCCCACTAAAGTGTCCTTGTGGTCGCTGATTAGAATAGATTTCATTTTTATAACCTTCCCAAAATAAGGATTGAAACTATAAGTCCATAAATAGCAATACCTTCTGCCAAACCTACAAATATAAGTGTTTGACCTAGTAATGATTTATCTTCTGATACTGCACCCAAAGCAGCTGACCCAACTACTGCTACCGCATACCCTGCACCAAGTGTTGCTAATCCTGTAGCCAAAGCCGCTGATATAAATCCTAACCCTTGTGATGATGTAACCCCAGTTGCTGTTGCTTCTTCTGCTGCATTAATTGCTCCTGGTACCATGATGATAACTGCTGCCATCAAAAGTGGAACAAATACAAACAGATTGGCTCTTAATATTTTCTTTAATTTTTTTCTGTCGCCTTCCATATCGCTGTAAATAAAATAAATTCCTGTTGCAATTGTTAATAATACCATTATTGTTGTTGTTGTTAATATAAATGACATAATATCTCCTCCTAAATTCTTTATTCTAATATTCTAATTTTACAGGTTCAAAAGCCTTACCATCACCTTTATAGTATCTACTAAATAATTCATAATACTGAAGTCTTAAGCCTTGAATAAATACTATAAGCCCTTCTAGCCCTAAAATTAGTAGATTGCCAATGATGAGTACCACTGCATTTCCTGCAGCTGAACCTATCATCTCGCCGATAGTTTCAAAAGCTATGAATAACCCGACATGTGTTAGCGCAAATGCCCCAACTCTTATAAATGAAACTGTACCACTTAACATACTCAAAAAAGTTTCCAACAGTGAGAATACTCCTTCAATGTAGTATCCAGATATCTCTTCATGATGCAATGGTCTTTTCTTTTCTACTAGATTAGCAAGTGGCATCTTAAAGATAATTGACAATAAAGTTAATACTGCTATTGCTATTCCTACAGGCATTGGCATTATGTTTAAACCCAACATCATCCCACCTACTAAAAGAAGTAAATCGATGAATAACACAAATCCTGCAATTCCCTTATTGCCAAATATAGCTTCCTCGACGTCTTTTCTCTTGAAAGCATTTATAATTCCAAGAATATATGAAATTATGAGTAATGTAACTCCTACGCCAATTGCTATCAAAAGCATGGTATTGATATTTTCAAATGGTCTAATCAGCAATGCTGGTATGATAGTTTCAAATCCAAACACCGCACCATAAAGTGTACCAAATACCATTGAACTTGCACCCAATCTAGTCAATAATCCTCCAAAAGTCTTGCTTTTTTTACCTACTAATAGTCCTGCAAGTAATATTACAAATCCTTGCCCCAAATCTCCAAACATCATTCCAAATAAAAACATATATGATAAACTTAAAAAAGGAGTTGGATCCAGTTCATTGTATGATGGTGTCCCATACATCTTAACTAGCATCTCAAAAGGTTTAAATAACCAATTATTCTTTAATTTTGTAGGTGCATTTGAAATCTCGTCTTTCTTAAATACAGCCACAATTCCATCATATTTCTTTAACAGACTCGTCAGCTTATCTCTATCTGACTCGGCAATCCAAGCAGAAAGATAAAAATATTTCTTTGAAAAAGCAAGATTTTCCTGAATATCTTCCATTTTTAGGATCATATTAGCATGTGCTAATAGCTCCTTTACCCTGTCGGTGTATTTTGATTTAATCTTATCCTCTATTTTCTCATTTTCAGCAATTTCTGCTAAAATCGAATTTCTTTTAATGTCAATTCGCTCGCTTATTTCTCCAGGAGTACCAGAATATTCTTCAGGAATTGGAATTTCTTTAAACCCTAGAGACCTTAAGATTCTAGTCATCTCAATGTTCATTTCTTTTGGGTACATAACTATATATACTTCGCCTTCTTGGCTTGAACCAGTGTGCAAAAAAATACCCAAAATGTTCTCATAGTTCTTCTTTACCTTTTGTCTGCCTTCTTTTGAAAGAATCCCTACTTTGAATTCAAAATATTCCATGCTTCTTAAATCAGATAAAGATATTGAAAAATTCTTTAGTTCTCTAAATATATTCGAGTAATATCCTTCTAAATGCTCTAATTCCTTTTTTAGAGTATTTATTTTTTCATTTGTGTCATGAATTTCTCCAATTATATTATCGAATTCTTTGAGAATATCTTCTTTTGCAAACAGAGTATCGATCTTGATATTTAGTTCATTGTCTTTTATATCAAATATTCTTTTGATTGCCTCTGATTTATTTCTCAAATCATCAGACAGTGATTCTTTTTTGTAACTTCCGGCATAATTCATATCGATTATCTTGTCGATATTTTCATTTGTGACATCAAACGTGAAATTATTTGACTCTATTTGATGAATTGCAGGAATCAGATTCACTTCAACATTTGTGACTATATCTTTTAGGACATTTTCAGCATCTTCTGCTTTTCCGACAATATTTAGCAAAGTCATTTTTTCAACTGACACTTCTTATCACTTCCTTCTTGTTATCGTGATGCTAGATTAAATAGATTGTAAAGCTATGCTAACACCCTTAATAATAAACTGTTCTTTAACTTTGTTGAATGTACAACTTCTTCGTCAAAATCTACATAAATAGCCTCATATTTACTTAATGAATTTTGTATGTTTTCTTTATCAGAACTCAATACAAAAGCAGACAAATAGAAATACTTTCTTGAAAAAGCAAGCTTTTCTTTTACTCTTTCAATCTTTATCATCATGTCCAATTTACCAATTAAGTCAACTGCTTTATTTAAGTGTTTTGATTTTAAATCGTCTAGTTCTTTCTCTTTCATTGCAATTTTTGCTAATATATCGTTTCTTTTTAATGTAAGCACTGCACTTATTTCCTTTGGAGTAGAATTATATTCCTCAGGTAGTATCAATTCTCTAAATTCCAAAGTCTTTAAAGTCCTTTCTATATCAACTGCCACTTTTTTAGGGTAAATCGCGAAGTATACTTCTCCTTCTTCTACTCTTCCGGTATGGATGATTATAGCCGGTATATTTTCATAGCTTGATTTGAGTTTCATCCTTGCTGAATCTTTTAATATACCAAGTTTAAATTCAAAATAATCCATATTTCTTAAATCTCCGATTTTTATCTGGAAATCGTCTAATTCTCTAAATATATTATTATAATAGCCTTCTAATTTTTTTAACTCATTTTCTAAATTCGTTAAATCTTCATTCAATGAATTCATCTTTTCTAAAGCATAATAAAACTCATTGATTTCATTTTCACTTACAGAAAATTTTTCTTTTGAAATATTTAAGTTAAAGTTGCCTAGATCAAATAACGAGATAATTTGTTGCTTCTTATTTCTAAATTCTTCCACTTTGTTGTCGCTAATATAGGGCATTACATAATTCATTTCAACTATTTTATCTAAGTTCTCTTCTTTTACATTAATTTTAAAATGATCTGATTCAATTCTATTTAAAACATCTAATAGTTCGATGTCATGATTTAGGATTAAATCTCTCAATACGTCGTCAGTATATTCGATTTTGCCAATAACATTTAATAACTCCATTTTGTTAGTTCCCATAATTATTCGCTTCCCTTTAAATCTCGAATGAGGTATTCTTTTATGTCTATGCTTGAAATTTGATATCTCTTTGATTCCAATATTGTTAATATATCTCTTATTTCAAATTCTAGTAAATGTAAAAATCCTACAGATACCGAAATATCCATTTTAGCTTTCTTGAAAACATCTTTAAACATATTGTATAGATATTTTTGAATTCTTATTTTAAAGAAAGTATCTATATCTTTATCTGGATTAAATAGCTCTTTGTATGGAGTTCTTTTTACGGTTTTTATTAAATTATCTACATCTGAATAACATAGTTTCTTTAAATCTTCGTATTTAAACTCTAGCCCCCCACTAAGTGCATAGTTTATAAGCTCTTCTGGTATGGTGTTGTAAAACTTAAGCCCTCTATAAATCCACTCAATATTTAATAAATCTACATTTCTCCCGACCAGTTGTTCAGCAAATTTTCTGTCTTCCTTTGAAAGTTTTTTCGCTTTCTCACTTACTGTTTGAAAATAAAATTTATCAAGACTCATTTCGATATAAAAAATCAATCTCTCTGGTTCTTCATCTTTATATCTTTTAATTATGTCATAAAAAGGTGTGTCTTTTAACATCTCAATTAATTCGTTGATGTTCTTTGCACTTTTTATCTTTTCATAAGAAAAACTGTAGTATTTTTCTCTAATTAAGCTTAAATTCTTAGTTTCTTCTAAGCTTTCTCCTCTAGCTACAGCTCTTATGAAAAGCTTCAAGTCCTCAACTTCGTATCTAAGCATAAGAGATCTATAAAACTCTTTGTACTTATCGGAGAAATAATTTAATATCTTGCCAAACTGATAAACCAAGAATCTATCCATAGCGATGTCTACTTCTTCAATCCTTGTAAGATGAGGATCAGTTTTAATGAACTCGCCATAAATAGTGTTATTTTTTAAATATGCAATTGTATCATCTACTGTCTTTGATTCTATTAGATTAATGTAATCTTCATCTGTCAAAAAATGAGAGTGCATTACTCTTAGCTTTGTATTGATCGCTGAAAATCTTCTAGCATTACTCATTTATATCCCTCTATTCCTCGATAGTCAGGATACTTTCCCAAATATCATCTAATAATCTTGTCTTTAATTTTTTGTATTTCTCATTTAGATTTGCAGTACTTCCATATTTGAGATATTCCTGTTGAGCGATTTGTGGAATTAATTTTGATTTTTCTTCAATATAATTCTCGTACAACTTCTGTGCTTCCTTTTCATATGAAGCCATGAGTTCTTTTTCAAGTTGCTGCACTTTTTGAAGTCCTTCAAACTTCTCTTTTTTTAATATTTCCTCATATCTATCCCTTAATTTTTTGGTCTCATCGTCTAGATTAAGGATGTCTTGAACTATTCGATCCATTTTATCACCCCTTGACTAATCTATTATACTCTTTCATTTTACTTACACAATACCCAATTATGCCATAAATACATAAAAAATAAGAAAATTAGATAAATCTATTCATAGACCTTCATCTATATCTTAATATGTCTTTATATCTTCTATTTTCTCTGTTTTCCTTAATTGTTGCAAAAACTTAATAAATGAAGCCACCTTTTTAGGTGGCCATTTTATAATGTATCTAATCCTTTTCTAAAAGCGAGAATATTTTTTTCGTGTGTTTTAGGAGGTAGATATTTTTTAATCTTCTCTTCCCAATCAATATTTTCTAATCCTAATGCCTTTACCGTAACTCCAAGCATGACGATGTTTGAACTTTTTGCTTCACCTACATCAAGAGCTGCTTTTCTAGCATCAATGCTTATGACATGATCAACTTTATTTTTTAATTCCTCTATCACTCCATCTGGATACTCTTCTAATCCCGCAAGTACTGGAAGTGGAAAGATTTCTTCCTCATTTACTATTAATGTTCCGCTAATTTTCAAATTTTCAATGTATCTCAACGCTTCTATTTTTTCAAAAGCTACTAATACATCAGCTTCTCCTGTGTTTATGATTGGAGAATACACTTTTTGTCCAAACTTAATCTGAGTGGTGACACTTCCTCCTCTTTGGCTCATTCCATGAATTTCGCTCATTTTTACGTCAAAGCCTTCTTCCATCAAGCCTTCTGATAGAATCTTTGAAACCAAGATTATTCCTTGCCCTCCAACTCCAGCTAAAAGTAAACTCTTATTCATTTTTTCCACCTCTCTCTTGATGAACTTTAATGGCTTTATAAGGACATGTTTGAACACATACAGTGCAACCATTGCATTGAACTTTATCTATTATAACTTTGTTGTCTACCATAGATATTGCAGGGCAGCCTATTCTAAAGCAAGTCTTGCATTTAGTGCATTTTTCATCGTCAACTTCTGAGTAGAGATTAGCTCTTTTCTTTTGGACTTCTTTTATCAGTGCACATGGCTGTTTAGTTATGATCACAAATGGTCCTTCAGCCTCAAGAGCTGCTTTTATGGCTTCTTTGTTTTGACTCATAATATATGGATTTATTACTTTTATATTTTCCTCTTTTACCCCACATGCTTTTACGATTGAAACAATATCAATCATAGGAGCTTCTTCTCCTTTTATGTTTCTGCCAGTGCCTGGATTTTCTTGATGCCCTGTCATTGCTGTAATCCTATTGTCAAGTATTACCATTACCAAGTCGGATTTGTTGTATACAGCGTCTACTAAGCCAGTCATACCTGAATGAAAAAATGTTGAATCCCCTAAAACGCCAAATACTTTTTTCCCTCTTTGAGCCATTTTATTTACTCTATCAAAGCCTATTCCAGAAGAAAAACCTGCTCCCATGCAAATAACTGTATCTCCAACATATAGTGGAGCTGATGCACCAAGGCTATAGCAGCCTATATCTGATGTGACATTTATTTTGTTTTTGTATTTACTCATCTCATAAAATATTCCTCTGTGAGGACATCCTGCGCAAAGTGCTGGTGGTCTATTTGGAGGTAGAATGTCTAATTTATATGTAGAGGGTGTGCTTTCTCCTAAAACAATTCTTCTGATTATTTGAGGGGTTATTTCACCGCACAGTGGAAATTCTTCCTTACCTATACAGTCAATCCCCAAAGCTTTTATATAGTTTTCCATGTATGGTTCATTTTCTTCTATAACATAAATTTTTTCTACATGCTTTGCGAACTCTTTAAATTTTTCATCTGTAAGTGGATAACTAAAACCTATCTTTAAATATGATGCTTTATCTCCAAGTGCTTCTTTGGCATTCATGTAGCAAGCACCAGAAGTAACTACTCCTATTTTTGAATCATTTAGTTCAATCCTATTTAAGTCGGTGGTATTTGAAAATTCATGTAGTTTAGGAAGTCTATCCCTTTCCATTTCTATGTGTTTTTCTTTAGCATTTGCAGGAACCATTACATATTTTTTAGGATTTTTTATGTATTCTCTTATACCTACTTCTTCTCTTTCTCCTAGTTCCACTACTCCCTTAGTATGACAGACTCTTGTAGTAACTCTAAACAAAACTGCCGTGTCAAATTGCTCTGATATTTCAAAAGCTCTCTTTAGATAATCTTTGCATTCTTGACTATCAGATGGCTCAATTAAAGCAACTTTAGCATGTGGTGCATAGAGTCTATTGTCTTGTTCATTTTGAGAACTATGCATACCTGGCTCATCTGCTGTAATCACTACCAAGCCCCCGTTTACTCCTTCATATGCTATCGTAAAAAAAGGATCTGCCGCAACGTTTAAGCCGACATGCTTCATACTAGCCATAGCTCTTGCACCGGCTACACTTGCACCGAAAGCAGCCTCCAATGCTACTTTTTCATTAGTCGACCATTCAGAATAAATTTCATCATATGTGGAAACGTTTTCCAAAATTTCAGTACTAGGTGTTCCCGGATAAGCACAAGCAACCAGAACTCCTGCTTCATAAGCTCCTCTTGCTATCGCTTCATTTCCCGTCATTAGCTTTTTCATACCTACCACCCTTTCATGTAATCTAATAACAATATATCATAATTTTTCTAAAAAATCTCAATTTTCCTCCTGCTTATTTAATATTTTATTGATATTTTTGTGTTCGATCTCCTTACTGCTTATAGTCAACTCCCAGTGAAGTACAAATGTAAGAACTACTCTAAGAATTGCTACCGCCGCAAGTATTATAAATTCATCAATATTTCTAATAAGTACAGTTTTAATTATCTCTGCAGCTAATTTGAACTCTAAGCTCAAAGACATGGCTTTCGCAAAAGCAAATCCTACTTCATCATCACCAAAATCAAATCCATTTTTAAAAAAATGAAAAACACTTCTTATCGCTGCTACTACTATTATTGAAACTCCGATAAGTTCAAGAAAAGATGTGATATAGGGTACTGCAACTTCCAATATGTGTTCAAATAGCATAAAATGCCCTCCTAAATATTATTGGGTATACATTTATCATTGTCAATATTATATATTTAATGGAGATCTAAGTCAACGAAAAGCCACACTATCTAAAATAGTGTGGCTTGATCATTAATCTTCTTTATAAATAGGGATGATGTATTTATTTATATAGGCGTTTAATCCATCGCCTTTTTTAGCTAATTCTTTCATCTTTTCCACTCTTTGTTTCCCGGCTTTTTCGTAGTTGTAAGTGAAAATATCTCCAGATTCATATTCTACTCTAATGTAATCATCTCCTATTTCGTATGCAACAATGCCAGAGTCATTGTCCTTATCCTTGTACTTCTGCATAAAATCACTTCCTAAATACGGTGTGCGTTTACTCTTTTACGGTCTTTTTAATATCTTCTTTCGTATCTTTCAATACTTCTTTAATTTCTTCTTTCCCTTCTTCAACCTCTGCTTTGCTCTTCTTTGCTTTTTCTTTCACTTCTTCAGCATCTTCTTTGATGTCTTCTTTCTTATCTTCTAACTCTTCCTTTTTTTCTTCTAGTTCTTCTTTAGTTTCCTCAACTTTGCTTGTAACTTTAGCTTTGATCTTATCGTATCCTTCTTTAGTTTTATCTACTGTTTCATTTACTTTCTCTTTGAACTCTTCTTTGGTTTCAACTGTTTTGTTCTTTATGTCTTCTCTAGTTTCCTTTCCTGATTTTGGTGCAAATAACAGCCCTGCTCCTGCTCCTAATAAACTGCCCACAGCAGTACCTGCAGCAATATGTTTAACTTTCTTTGCTCTCTCTTTTCTAGCAATTTCTCTTTTCTTATTTTCAAAGTAATTTTTAATCATATTCATCACTCCCTTATATTTTATTGTACCCAAAAATTTTTTTATAACACAATTTTTTGTAGTGATGAGTATTCTCTAAAATCATTTGAAAAATTTAGGCAGATACTTTTTATGAGCTTCGAGCATTTCATCTAATAAAATTTTGGCTTTTTTATCCGATGCAACTAGTGGATTTATGATCAATGCTAATAGAGCTTTCTCATAAGATCCCTCATAAGCTGCTTCTACTGTAACCCTTTCGAAAGATTTAATCTGTTGAACTAATCCATTAACTGCAACTGGGAGTTCTCCCATTGAAAGAGGCTTTGGACCATCTTTGGTGATCACGCTGCTAACTTCAACTGCACAGTCGTGAGGTAAAGATGTGATAGCACCATTATTTCTAGTGTTCACAGGTTGGATGTCTTTCTTGTCATTGTAGATAGAGTTTATGAGTCTACATGCAGCATCAGAGTAATATGCTCCTCCTCTTTGTTCTAGTTGAGGTGGCTTTATGTCTAAATTTTTATCCTTGTAAATTTCAAAGAGTTCCTTTTCTAATCTACTGACTACCTCAGCTCTTACTTCTCCTTTTTTAAACTCTTCAAGCTCAGTTTGCAGCATCTCATCTCTCATAAAATAATACCTGTGATATGGGCATGGTATGACTCCTAATGCTCTAATAAAATCAGGTTCCCAGTTTATATCGTTGATATTTTTTACCTCAGATGCACTTTTCCCACTAGCTAAATCGTCTATTATTCTTTTTGTTATATTTTCACCATCTAAATAGACATTTAATCCAAACACCATATGATTTAATCCTGCAAAATCAACTCTCACTCTATCATGAGCAACTCCTAAAAGTTTAGCTACACCCATCTCAATGCCAATAGGAACATTGCAAAGTCCTATTACTTTATCAGTATAACCATATTTTAAAAGAGCCTCTTCAATCATTCCTGAAGGATTGGTGAAGTTTATCATCCAAGCGTCAGGACAAAGTTCAGAGATGTCTTTATTTATATCTAAGATAACTGGAATAGTCCTTAGAGCTTTGAACATTCCGCCTGCCCCATTTGTTTCTTGGCCTATAAATCCATGCTTTAAGGGGATTCTCTCATCTTTAATTCGTGCATCTAAAAGCCCTACTCTTATTTGAGTTGTCACAAAATCTGCCCCAGGTAGAGCCTCTCTTCTATCTAATGTTGTAAAAATTTGAATTGGGACATCTGCTTTTTTTACCATTCTTCTAGCTAAATCAGCGATAATTTCAAGCTTTTCCTTGCCTTCTTCTATATCCACAAGCCATAATTCACTCACAGGTAGTTCATCATATCTCTTGATAAATCCTTCCACAAGTTCAGGTGTGTAACTTGATCCTCCCCCTATTGTAACGATTTTTAATCCCATATTAATCAGCTCCTTCATTATAAATATTCGCCTTCTAGTTGGTTTGCTGCAAAAACACCTCCTCATAAAAATCCATCAAGAATTTCAAATCTACTTTACACTATCGATTATTTATACTTTATTTTGTAACTTAAAATGATTACTGCAAAACAAAAAGTTACTATATTTGCAAAAATCAGTGGATAATCTTTGATGTTAATTCCATGAATCACCCACAAGAATACTCCTCCTACAAACATCGAATACATTAAAAGCGATATGCCCGATGTGTCTTTCGTCTTTATAACTTTTACCGCCTGAGGTACAAAAGATAATGTAGTTAAAATTGCTGCTATTGCTCCAAAATTCATTACTTTCCTCCTCGTATAATATGTTTAGAATCACTTTTTACTAAGTGTTCTAAGCATATTTTTATATCTAAAATGCAATTTTTAATTGAGATATCCTGATGTTATAATAAAACAAAGAATAGTTAGCGAAGGATAATTCTTGTCCTCCTTGCAAAGCCAAATGGTTATTGCCTCTATAGCATGCTTCCTGACTTAGCTATCATAATCTTCCAACTCAGATGCTGCATCTCCTTGACTAGACCAACAGCAAGGTAATTTTCAAAGATGAATGCTAATAGTGCGAGGTTGAAGTTAGTAGCTAAGATCGGGATATCTCTTTTACTAATTGTTCTCCCTACTACTTATGAAAGGTGGTGATAATATGAAGAACAATATTTTATCAACTTTATTTATTGGTATTGATGTAAGTTCTAAGACTAACGTCTTGTGTGCTCTTGATTTCCAAGGTAATAAACTTCTCAACCTAAAGGCTTCTAATAACAATCCTGGTGCTGAATCTATGTCAAAAAGCATCTTAGACTGTTTAAATGCTAATAACCTTAAATATGCTGTTATCGCCTTGAAATCAACTTCTATTTATAGTATTCATGTGGCTAACTTCCTATCTTCTCATGAAGATTTAGCATTATTTGAACCTAAAGTATATTGTCTTAACCCCAAAACTATTTCTAATTATAGAAAGTCCTTCGTGGATATAGATAAGACAGATCCTTTAGATGCATACATTATTGCTGATTTTGCTAGATGTGGAAGAATTACATCCTCTCCTTGGCGTGGTTCTCAGTTTCTTGCTTTGCAAAGACTTACTCGCCACAGACTTCATTTAGTTGAGTGTATTACACGTGAAAAAACTTACATGGTCTCAAATATATATCTAAAATTTAGTCAACTAGCAGTCTTAGATAAAGAAGACAAGCCATTTTTCAATAACTATGGAGCTACTTCTGCAGCTATTCTAACCGAATTCTTATCTTTAGACGATATCACATATTCTCCCATCGAAGATTTAGTTGATTTCGTTAAAAAGAAAGGTAAAAATCGATTTAGTGATCCAGAAGCAACAGCTAAGTTACTACAGAAAGCTGCAAGTGATTCCTATAGGTTGGATAAAGTATTATACGAACCTTTAAATATATCAATTGCTTCTTCTTTTAACCTTATTAAGGCTTTTGAAAACGAAATTAAGGCTATTGATAAAGCTATTGAGAAAAACATTAAAGGTATAAATACTACTGAATATCAATCCTTAATATCTATTCCTGGTATCGGGGCTGTTTTAGCTAGTGGCATTTTATCAGAAATTGGAAGCATCAATGCTTTTGATTCCCACGATGCTTTAGCTAAATATGCTGGCTTAACCTGGAGAGTCAATCAATCAGGAGACTACACTGCTGAAGATACCAGCATGACTAAAACAGGTAATAAGTATCTTAGATACTATTTAATTGAAGCTGCTAACAGTGTTAAGAACTATTTGCCAGAGTACAAAGAATACTACAACAAAAAGTTTGGTGAAGTGACTACTCACCAACATAAAAGAGCACTCGCACTTACATCACGTAAATTAGTACGTTTGATTTTTGGATTGCTGACTAAAAATCAAATCTACTCCAGAAATAAAGTTGGAGAGATTCAATAAAATATTTTCAATCACAAGCCTATTTTTTTTTTTTTTTTGAAATAGTAGGTTCTGTTAAAGTTACGCTTTTTTAATTTTTTCTTTTGTTCCTTTTAAAAAATA
>NZ_SRIB01000015.1 GCF_004684055.1 Soehngenia longivitae | reverse complement strand
CGGTTCTTGTTCATCGAGCCGGGATTTTGCCTCCGACTTCCTTCAGATTCCACCTCACGATGGACACCCTTGTCATTGGCTAATGGTTCCCACTACCAAGCCCATGGCGGACTTCCACCGCTAAGCTGTCTCCCATGCCGGGCACACAAAAAGTAGCTTAAAGTTTTCTTTAAGCTACTTTTTTATTTACTTTAATTCCTGTATTAATTCACATAAATATTCATAAACCCTTTGAGCTGAAGATATTGAAGCTCTTTCTTCTGGTGTATGAACTTTTTCTAAATCTGAGCCTATCGAAATAATATCCATTTCAGGATATTTTTCATTAATTACTCCACATTCAAGCCCAGCATGAATAACTGTAGTTACCATATCTTTACCATACATCTTTTTAAATACTTCAACTGCAGTATTTCTTAATTCAGACTTTGGTTTGTACTCCCATTTAGGATATTGATTTACTATCTTGTAGTTTGCACCATTCTTTTCTATTACAGGAACAATTTTATTTCTAAGATCGTCCATAGATTTTTGAGAAGATGATCTCATTGATATTATCATTATGAATTTATCATCTTTAGTGTCGATTCTTGCTAGATTATCAGAGCTTTCGACAATTTTAATATTGTCTGGAATCATTGTAAACACACCAGTGGGAATATCCTTGATTAGATTTATGATTGCCACAGTATTTTCTTTAGTCAATACTTTATTTGCCTCTTCTAACCTAGTCACTGCTATAGTTATATTGCCTTCAATTCCTTTGTTTAATTCTAATACCGTTGATTTTATTCTATCTAATGATTTCTCTACTTCTTCAACATCTGATTTTTTTATACCTATTTTAGCTTCTGTTTCCCTAGGTATTGCATTGTCTTTTGTTCCTCCATGAATTTCAATGATTCTTAAATCAGATATTTTAGATATTTCATCAAGAACTTGATTTAATACTTTGTTTGAATTTCCTTTTGGTTTATGAATTTCAATTCCTGAGTGCCCTCCAACTAATCCTGCCACTTTAACCGTATATTCAATATATTCATCGCTATTTTCATAGTTTAAAGGAAGTTCCACTTCAATTGTTTCACCACCAGCAGAACCCATAGTGAGAATTCCTTCTTCTTCTGAATCAAGATTAATATATCTTCTTCCTTTTAAAACTTTATCTGATAAATTTATTGCACCATCCATGTCAACTTCTTCA
Organism: Soehngenia longivitae; assembly: GCF_004684055.1. Taxonomy (GTDB): domain Bacteria; phylum Bacillota; class Clostridia; order Tissierellales; family Tissierellaceae; genus Soehngenia; species Soehngenia longivitae. The sequence goes on along the minus strand of NZ_SRIB01000015.1, from coordinate 24,297 downwards.
GACACTGTTACTAATAATTCCATTTCAGGATGCTCAAGAGTATCAAGTTCCATTAATGCTAGCCCCATAGCTACTCCCAATCCATCATCTGCTCCCAAAGTGGTTTTATTTGCTTTAATCCAATCTCCATCTACAATCAATTCGATAGGGTCTTTTGAAAAGTCATGAGGCGAATCTGATTCTTTTTCGCATACCATGTCCATATGTCCTTGCAACACAACTCCAACAGAATTTTCATATCCTTTTGTAGCAGGTTTTCTTATTATGATATTGAGATGATCATCTTGTATTGTTTCTAGCCCAAGCTTTTCTCCAACTGACTTTAGATAATTGCTTACCTTTTCTTCATGATGACTACATCTTGGTATTTTTGTTAATTCTTCAAAATAGTAAAAAACTCTTTCTGGTTTTAGCCCATCTAAAACTCCCATTTTATCCCTCCTATAAATGAGAAAATCTATTTAAGATACTTGTTTGTACCTCTTTTCCATTTCTTATTATATACTCTTATGTTAAGACAAACAATACTAGATACAATTATATGTAAATAATTGTTGTATGATAAAACTCAAAAATAGTCTCTTTTTTCAATTTAGCTTATAATTTTGTAAGTAGACTGATATATATAACTCTTTATGGATAGGTTTAATCTCTAGTTGAAATCATGCAATAAGATCTAATCATATAGCTACATCTAATATCCTAGTTGTAAAAAAATTAATCACAGCGATAGATAAAATTTATTTTTCATTCTTTAAAGTTTGCCATGAGATATTCATGCTTAGAATATACATTTGTTACTCTTCCTTTATGCATTTCTAAAAATTGGTCAAAATAATTTATTGTTTCGAATTCTGTTGAATGAGCTATCTCAATATATATATTTGTCTTTATCTTAGAAAGTATTTCTTTTCGAACAATCTGCTTAGTATTGTAATCCATAGCTGATAAGCCTTCATCTACAATCGTTATTGGTTTCTGAGCTAATGCACAAGTTAGTACATTTATTACTTGTTTTTCTCCTCCACTAAGCTGATTGCAATTTTTGCAGTTTACAAGTCTATTACGTATATCATCTGGCAACTTATTTAAATAGTAATCTAATTTTTCACTAGAATAGGCATTAAAATGAGTTACCTGTTCCAAAAACGGAACTGAAAATATATGAGAAGATTGGGTGATAAACATTATATGGTTTGAGGAATATTCATTTAAGTTATCTGAAACATCTTTATTATTAAATAAGATTTTCCCATAATCTGCTTTAATTTGTCCACTAAATAATTTTAGTAAAGTTGTTTTCCCAGCCCCACTTGTACCTATAATTAAATATTTCATCCCTTGTTGAAATTCAAAATTCACTGGTCCAAACTTAAAGTCATTTATTCCATAACAAACATCCACAATTTTAACACTCTCAATTTCATTAATTGGCTCATTTTTAGAAGTTATTTTTAAATTATTAATATAATCTTCTCCTAAGTTATTAACTTCAACTACTAGTTCTTTACTAGCATTTATTGCATTTATATCATTTAAAATGTACTTAATTGGATAAATGAAACTTTCAATATATGCAAAAGTTGCTACTCCTGCACCTACTGTTATTTCTCCCTTGTATAAGAAATAACCTACAGCTATAAATGCTGTTAAACTAACTAAATCCATAATAAAACCATTTACAATGTTAACAAATGTTTTAAACTTTCCAAATTTAAGCTTTTTGTCTTCTGTTTGTTCTAAGATGGTTTCATGATATGTAATAATGCCATCTTTTGATGCATCGTCTAGACCAACATTGCCTATATAAAAATCATTTATTACATCAGTATAATATCCAAACTGATCTTGATACTGTTTCCTTTTTTTTGCTAATCTATCAGCAGTTATCCTTGGAAGAAAAACACTACTTAATGAAGATAAAATAATAATCAATGCTATTCTAAAATCAACTATGACGATTATTGAAATCATATAAATTATAATCTGGCCTACTGCCTTAATAATATCAATATACGCAGACAAGTATTCTTCTTCAATAGCTTCAATTGTATCATTTGTTATTGTAATATAATCACCAACTGTACGTTCTTTAAAGTTATAGTATGGTTTTCCAAATATAGATTTAAAAATGATATCCTTTGTAGTAATAACGAATGATCTATCTCTCTTCCATTCATTGAACTGTGATATGTATTGAAAAATAGCACTTCCTAAAATTAAAAGCATGTATATTAGTACTAGATATCCCATAGAATAATGTCCATTTGAATCAAACAGTAATTTTTGAATATAAGGGATTAACGAAATGCATAATGTATAAAGTAAAGAAAATACTAATTCTATAAATATACTTATCTTTATTGAATCAAATATTATTTTTTTAAATTTCATCTTTTCCTCCGCTTGAAAACTATCGCTAATTTATTCCAATGGATTATTTCCCCCATTACCCATTCTCCACTCCATATCTATGTCAAAAACTAGATTCAACGAAAACTTACTCCCACTCAATAGTTGCTGGTGGTTTATTTGTGATATCGTATACTATTCTGTTTACATGTTCTACTTCATTTACAATCCTAGAGGAAATATGCCCTAGTAACTCCCATGGTATTTGCGCAAATTCAGCAGTCATAAAGTCTATAGTCTGCACTGCTCTTAAGGCAATTGTGTAGTCATAAGTTCTTCCATCACCCATAACTCCGACGCTTTTTATGTTTGTCAACACTGCAAAGTATTGATTGATATTAGGCTCTTCTACTGAATTCATTATTTCTTCTCTGAAAATAGCGTCCGCTTCTCTTAAAATTTCTAACTTTTCTTCTGTCACTTCTCCAATAATTCTTATTGCCAATCCTGGCCCTGGGAATGGTTGTCTAAATACTAAATGATGAGGTAGTCCTAATTCAAGTCCAACTTTCCTCACTTCATCTTTAAAGAGATCTCTTAGTGGCTCTATTATTTCTTTGAAATCAACATTTTCAGGCAAACCACCTACATTGTGATGGCTTTTTATTACTGCGGAGTCACCTACACCACTTTCTATGACATCTGGATAAATAGTACCTTGTACTAAAAAGTCTACTTCTCCAATTTTCTTAGCCTCTTCTTCAAATACCCTAATAAATTCTTCACCAATTATCTTTCTCTTAGTTTCTGGATCTGTTATTCCCTTTAATTTATTTAAAAACCTATCTTTAGCATCTACTTTGATGAAATTTAGTTCATAGTTTTTGGCAATAGCTTCTTCTACTTGTTCGGCTTCATTTTTCCTAAGTAAACCATGGTCTACAAATATGCATGTCAATTGATTCCCAACAGCTTTACTTACTAAAACACTTGCGACAGATGAATCTACTCCTCCAGATAAAGCACACAAGACTTTCTTATTCCCTATTTTCTCTCTTAATTCTTTTACTTTGTTTTCAACAAACTCACTCATTATCCAAGTTCCATTTACTTTTGCTACATTGTAAAGGAAATTAGATATGATTTTTTCTCCTTCTTGTGTATGTAAAACTTCTGGGTGATATTGAACAGCAAATATTTTCTTTCCTTCATTTTCGAAAGAAGCAGTTTTGCAACTTTCAGTCCTTGCGGTCACAACAAATCCTTCAGGCAAGCTTTCTACGTAGTCAGTGTGGCTCATCCAACATACAGATTTCTTTTCAACATTTTCATACAACTTTGACTCAGCAATGATCTCTAATTCTACTTTTCCATATTCTCTAGTTTCAGCTTTCTTTACTTCTCCACCTAAGGAATATGCTATTAACTGGGCTCCATAGCAAATTCCTAAAATAGGTATCCCTAAGTTGAAAATCTCTTTGTTTATCTTAGGAGAATTTTCTTCATATACACTATTAGGTCCACCAGTAAATATGATAGCTTTTGGATTTAATTCCTTTATTCGCTCTAAACTTACAGTATGAGGTACAATCTCAGAGTAGACTTTCAAATCCCTCACTCTTCTTGCTATTAATTGATTGTATTGTCCCCCAAAGTCAATTATTAAAACCAATTCTTTTTCCATCAACTTTCCTCCATATTAAAGTTTTTTCAAAATATTCATGAATGAATATTTCATCTAAATTCTATATTTTCTAAATTAATATCTCATTAACTCTATTGTTTTTTTCATTGAATCACCTAAATTAATTTTGATAGAACTTCTCCTATTTTTTCTCTAAAAATAAAATCTGCTCTGTTATCAAAAGCGGTTTTCTCTTTATTTATCAGCACCAATGGATATCCCCTAAAATAACTAATCAAGCCTGCTGCTGGATAAACATTTAAAGAAGTTCCTCCGACTATTAATATTTTTGCGTTTGAAATATATTGTATGCTTCTTTCTAATATAGAAGTGTCTAGCATTTCTTCATACAAAACTACATCTGGTCGTACAATGCCGCCACATCGTTCACATCGTGGTATGCCTTGAGATTCTAATATAAACTCTAGAGAATAATATTTATTGCAATTCATACAATAGTTTCGATGTATCGACCCGTGAAGCTCCAAAACATTTTTTGTTCCTGCCATTTGATGCAATCCATCAATATTTTGAGTTATCACTGCTTTTAATTTCCCCATTTTTTCAAGTCCAGAAAGCGCAATATGTGCCTTATTTGGCTTTGCATCTTTATACACCAAATTATTCTTATAAAATTCAAAAAACTCTTCAGTATGGTTTACAAAGAATGTATGACTTAACATGTATTCTGGAGAGTATGGATAGTTTTTCTTTTTGTATAAGCCATCAGAAGACCTAAAGTCTGGTATATTGCTTTCTGTAGAAACTCCAGCGCCACCAAGAAAAACAATATTGTTGCATTTTTCTATTTGTTTTTTTAAGATATCTATGGAGTTGTCTTCTTTCATTATACCATCTCCCAACAATCTCTCTATATCATTTATATTCTAACATATTTTTTTAATTATGTTTATGTATTGTCACCAAGAAGAATAAAATAATTGTTAGAAAAAAATAAAAAACATAGAGAATAATCCTAACTCTATAAAATGTAATCAATAGACTACTAAAGAAAGGATATTCTCTATTGGTTCTAATAAAGGTGCTTTTACAATAGCTATTTTGTTTTTCTTTTGATAAATTATGAATTATTTATTTTGTTGTTATTCTTTACTAAAATTCACCTTCCATATTTAAATGCTTCATATAAAATGGTCTAACCGCTATAACCCAAAATGTTTTTCAAAGAGTATCATCAGTTTTTAGATAATACCCTGCTTTTTCTCAGCTCTGCCTCCACTTAATCGAGACATAGGAGGCATGATTTTATCAATAGCTGTACTAGTTGTTTTAATAGTTCCGTCTCTAAAAGCTTTTTCAATTAAATGACGTGTTTCTTTTGGTTTTAATTTTTCTTCTTTAATTGCTCTAATATCCTCTTCTTTAAGCTCAAGGATAAATTTACGCCTGTCCTCGTTCACTTTAGTAGATACATTCACTTGCTCAATAAAAGCCTCGATAAGCTCTTTTTACTTCGAAGATCAAAACTTGAATTTATAGCCTTATTGATATATGGCAAGGCATAAACCTCATTGGAATGTTTTAAAACTAGTCAAAGACCTTCTTAATCCCTGTCGTGGCAATAGTGTAGATATAAATTAGTTATATAAAATTATCATTATATTTAAGTAAATAAGAAATATGTATAGTCTTTCCCTTTAAGCATCTCATAATACTTTTATTTAGCTCACCAAATTTTTCATTAAATACATAAATTCTATTGTAATAATCTATTAAATAGATCCATTTTATGAAGCTAATATCCCTATATTACATCTCCTTCAAACACATTCATATGTATTTGAGACAATTTTATTATTTCTTTATCCTTCACATCAAAACATCTGGAATAAAAGTACATTGACACTCAAAGCATTCTGTTCTACACTTGTTGACTTAATGATTTAGAATAGTTTTCTTCTTTAACTATCTTTTTCAATTACTAGATGTGTAACGTATCCACTAGAATTCATAATCGTAATATATTTTAGTATTTAAAATAATCTGTAAAAGCTTTAATAGAATTTTATTCTAATTCTGGCTTAGATTCCTCTTCTTCTTTTAAAATAGCACTAAGTACTAATGCAACAACTGTACCTGCTGATAATCCAGAACTAAAAAGACTGCTTAAAACCCCGGGAAGCTGTTCAAGAATTGCTGGTCTAAATGTAACTCCTAAACCTATTCCCAATGCACTAGCAACAATTAGCATATTTCTATTTGTGTATCTTACTTTTGATATAGTTTTGATCCCAGATACTGCAACTGTCCCAAACATTACTATAGAAGCACCTCCAAGTACACATTCAGGCATAATTGATATAATAGTTGCAAATTTAGGACAGAAGCTAATAACAATAAGTAATATACCTGTGATAATAGCTACAAATCTAGAACCACATTTTGTCAATGGAATAAGTCCAACGTTTTGACTAAATGATTGTACAGGTCCCGAACCTAGCAATGGTCCAACCATAGAGCCTAAAGCATCTGCTCTTACACCAGCTGCCATATCTTTACCTGTCAACTCTGTGTAAGTCACTTCACCAAGAGTTTGCATTACTCCAACAGTTTCAATTATAGTAACTAGGTATCCTGCAATAAAAGGTATACTATATTTAATATTAAAGTCTATGCCAAATCTTCCAATTTCTGGTAATTTGAACCAGTATGCTTCTGCTACTTTTGAAAAATCTACGAGTCCAAATGGAATACTAATTATATATCCCACTACCATACCGATCAAAACAGCTGCAGAACTTGCCATGCCTTTTCCATAACGATTTAAAAATAATACTACTAACAAAACAGTTACAGCAATTATAAGGTAAATTGGATCACCATAATTTGGATTACCAAAACCTCCACCAATCCAGTCGAATGCTACAGGCATCATTGACAAACCCATTAAAGTAATAACTGTACCCGTTACAATAGGTGTAAATATTTTCATAAGTGGTTCAACAAAATGACTTAAAATAAATTCTAAAATTCCACCTAAAATCGCACCCCCAAAATAAGCAGGAAGTCCTCCCCCCATTGAATTGATAACAACATTAGCTGCCGGTACAAATCCAAAGTCAGTACCCATTACTGTAGGAAGTCCAATGCCTACACGATAGTTTTTGGGTCCAAAGCCTTTAGATTGCATGATCGAAGCAATTCCCGATGCTAATAAAGCCGCAGATACAATATATGCTGTATCAGCAATACTTAATCCTGCAATTCCTGCAATACTCAGTGGAACAGCTACAATACCACCAAATGATGTTAAAATATTCTGAATTCCTAAAACAATTGATTTTCCTACGCTTGGTTTGTCATATACATCATACTCCAATCCAGTATTAGATGTAGTATATTCATACACCGACATTTCTATGGCCTCCCTTTCATAATTCATAAAAATTCATAAAAGCATCCTTTATTATTACTGGATATATTTTCTAAAATGATAACGTTATCTTTGATTTCACATCCTTTTCTATTTAATTATTATTTGCAGTATAACATTCAATTTAAAAATTTACTTTATTAACATCTTACAATAATTGGCTTTATATTCTGAGTTTTTAATTTATTTTTATATGGAATTTTTATATGGAATTTTATATAAATTATATATAAAAATTATAAGGATATTAAAAAAATATAATGCTAATAACAAGTTTTTAAGGTAATGTAAAAAAGTTAAAAATAGTATCTTTCAATTATAATTTGAGTAGGATATCCCACCAATCTAAATAAAAAATAATAGTATACTTAGTGAAAACTAACAATGAATAAAGTATTATAAATAAGTTAGATGCTGAACATTAATGAAAATTTCTTCATAATTAGATTTACTGACGACGAAATTACAACTAGTGAATGGATATTTGTGATCCAACTTTATACAAAAATATAAAAATTTAACTCTATTTAGGTTGTGAATATTTTATTAAAATAAATGTTTTAAATCTAAAGTTATCTCAAGCTTGATGACTTGCAAGAAAAAAAGAATACCCTTATACAAGAGTATTCTAAATTCAAAGCTGTTACTTGTTTTTTGTTTCTTTTGCTTTCGCTTTTGCTAATTTCCTTTATATGGGCATTTCTTGTAGTGTTGCTATAATACTTTGTATGAGTGCCACTTGAATTGCTATTTACTATACTCTCAGTAAAAAAATCTCTTCAATTCACCATCAATAAATATAAAATTATTAAGTATTTCAAGCTATTTTCGGAGATTTGGGATAAGTGCATCCTCATTATATACTGTTATATACTCATATCCTTGGAAGATTAAAAGATTAATAAACTCCCTCTCAAAATCAGCCTCACTCTTATTCTTTTCAGATCTAACGCTAATTCCAGCTACATATTCAGAAACTACTGTTGCTTCGTCAATACTTACTATTATATTGTATGTACTCATGCTTTTACCCCATTGAAGATTAGTAGTATCTCTATAATATTCATACTGCTTTTTTCTTGTTGTAAGCTCTGTGAAATTGTCCAGAATACGAACAATTTCCTGCTGTGCAGGCAAAGGGGATAGATGAATTATTAATGTACCCACATCTTTACTATATACATGAAGTACTCCTCCACCTTTTTAAAATGAATAAATTTGTATTTGTCCATTTTTAAATAATAAAATAAATATTTTATATTTAATACATATCCTGATTTTGGTTGAATTGTAAAAGCGTCTGACATAAATATAGGTTTGTCCCAGTACGAAACATATCCTGCGTTTGCACCACTACTTGATACTACAATTGTTTCTCCAGTTCGGTTTGAAATATACAATAATAAGCTGGCTTTTGTCCTCCTGCAATGATATGTCATTGAGTTTCTTAGTTAAACAAAAAGGCATAGTCCAATTTAAAGGACTATACCTCTTTTTATAAATTATTGATGATTTTAAGACTGTTTAAGCTCTAGTCTCTTTAATCAATTTCTTTCAAGTCTAATTCCTGTTAATTCTCCATTTAAGTCTTGTTTTTGTTCAATCTCTTCATCTACCTTGATAATTTCAGTAGCTAAAGTTTCTGATTTAATGTAAGATTCAAATCTCTTCACTGCATTTTCTATACTTGATGGCCCATTGTAATATATTTTAATAGTATCTAGTATCTCATAATCGTTATTCTTCCTCATTTGTTGTACCTTTGATATGAATTCTCTTGCATATCCTTCATCTATTAAGTCTTGAGTTAATGTAGTGTCAAGTATGACAAATAGATTATTTTCCATAACTACATTAAACCCTTCTTTAGAAGAGATGGTTATTGTCACCATGTCTTTATTTATCTCTACATCTTCACCATCTAAGTTTAAAGTTAAAGTCTCTCCATTTTCAAATTTCTCAGAAACTTCCTTTGCATCTAGGTTTTCTAGAGCTTTAGAAAAACTCTTTATCTTGGATCCCAAAATAGGCCCCGCCACTTTAAAGTTTGGTTTTAGTGAGAAATTCATAAATTGAGATAGATCCTTTTCAAATATCACTTCTTTTACATTTAACTCTTCTTTTATCAAGTCGACTATATCAGCTATTACTTCTTCGTATTTTCCATCAATCAATACTTCTTGAAGAGGTTGTCTCACTTTTATTTTTACACTTTCTCTGGATGCTCTACCTAGGGCAACTAGGTCTCTTACTAAATCCATTTTTTGCTCTAATTTTTTATCTATGAGCTTTTGATTTACTTCTGGATAATAATCCAAGTGAACGCTCTCGTTGTCAGTTAGATTTCTATACAATTCCTCTGCGATAAATGGAACAAACGGAGCAATTACTTTAGTTAGACCAACTAGTATTTCATAGGTTGTATTGTAAACTGCTTTTTTATCATCATCTAATGATGTTGACCAAAATCTTCTTCTATTTCTTCTTATATACCAATTGGATAAGTCTTCTATTACAAATTCTTGTATATCTCTTACTGCTCTCGTTAATTCAAACTGTTCCATATTCTCTTGAGTTTCTGTTAGTAAACTGTTGAATTTAGAAAGTATCCACCTGTCTATTTCAGGCCTATTTTCATATGGAATATTAAATTCTCTTGGATCTACTTCATCTGTGTTTGCATAAAGACTGAAAAAGTTGTATACATTTCTTATACTTCTAAAGAATTTAGATTCTACTTCTTTCAATCCATCTTCATCAAATTTCGTTGGTGTCCATGGAGGAGAAACATAAATCAAGTACCACCTTAGAACATCTGCTCCATATTCATCAAATAATTTAAATGGATCAACAGTATTACCTTTGGACTTAGACATTTTCTTGCCTTCTTTGTCTAAAACCAAATCATTCACTAAGACATTTTTATATGGAGATTTTCCAGTAACAAATGTAGATATCGCTATTAGTGAATAGAACCAACCTCTTGTCTGGTCTATTCCTTCACAGATAAAGTCTGCAGGAAATAGTTTGTCGAAATCATCCTTATGCTCAAAAGGATAGTGATGTTGTGCAAATGGCATGGATCCACTGTCAAACCAAACATCTATCACGTCTTTTTCTCTTGTCATCAATCCTCCGCATTCGGGACATTTGAAGTGTACTTTATCAACATAAGGTCTATGCAAATCCAAATCTAGATCTATATCTTCTATCGCTTTATTGATTAGCTCTTCTCTTGAACCGACACTTTCAATGTGCCCACAGTCTTCACATCTCCAAAGTGGGAATGGAGTCCCCCAGTATCTCGAACGAGTTATAGCCCAATCGTTTAAGTTTTCTAGCCAGTTTCCAAATCGTTTTTCACCTACAAACTCTGGATACCAGTTTACACCATTATTGTTTTCAATAAGTTTATCTTTAAATTTTGTTACTTCAATGTACCATGAAGGTTTTGCATAGTATAATAGTGGAGTATGGCATCTCCAACAATGAGGATAATTGTGAAGTATTTTTTCTTTTTTATAGAGTTTCCCATTTTCCTTAAGCCACTTTATGATGTCTTCATCTGCATCCATTACGAATTTGCCAGTCCATGGTGTGGTCTTAAATTCTCCATCTTCACCCACTGGATTTACTACTGGTAAATTGTATCTCACTCCAGTATTGTAGTCATCTTCTCCAAATGCAGGAGCAGAATGGACTATTCCTGTCCCGTCTTCAGTTGTTACATAATCCCCTAGTGTTACAAAAAATGCTTTACCTTCAACTTTAATAAATGGAATTAATTGCTCATATTCCATATACTCTAAGTCTTTTCCCTTAAATTCTTCTAATATTTCATACTCTTTTTCTAAAACTTTATCTGCCAAATCTTTTGCTAGGTAATAAATCTGTCCATCTGAAATAACTTTTACATAAGTTACTTCTGGGTTTACTGTCAAGCAAACATTTGAGGGCAATGTCCAAGGAGTAGTTGTCCAAGCTAAAAAATATTCATCTTTGTCTTTGAGTTTAAATTTTACTGTTACTGTTTCTGTCTTTATTTCCTCATACCCTAATGCTACTTCATGAGATGCAAGTCCTGTACCACATCTTGAACAATAAGGAAGTATCTTATGCCCTTCGTATAGCAATCCTTCTTTATTCATTTTGTCTAGTATCCACCACACTGATTCAATATAATCATTTTCTAATGTGATATATGGATTGTCTAAATCTATTAAATATGCCATTCGCTCTGTCATTTCTCGCCATAGTTTTTCATATTGAAATACTGAATCACGACACTCTTTATTAAATTCTTCTACGCCATATTTTTCAATATCCTGTTTGTTTTTTAAGTTCAGTTTTTTTTCAACTTCAATTTCAACAGGAAGTCCATGTGTGTCCCAACCTGCTTTCCTCTTAACTTGATAGCCTTTCATCGTTTTGTATCTACAAGTTAAATCTTTTAAAGTTCTAGCCATTACATGGTGAATTCCAGGTTTTCCATTGGCTGTCGGTGGTCCTTCATAAAATATGAATGGATTGTTTTCATCTCTTGTATCCACTGATTTGTGGAGTAAATCAATCTCTTTCCAATAAGACGCAATGGATTTTTCTCTCTCACTTACTGGTTTGTTTGATAGTTCATTAAACCTTTTCATTTTTTCTCCTTTCTATTGAAAAATCCCTAAGTCAATGACTTAGGGACGAATGTTCGCGGTACCACCCAAATTACAGCTTTTTTAAGCTGTCACTTTACGCATATATCGCATCGCTTGCGTCATACCTTACTCAAATTTCAGGTATAATGCTCAAAGGTGATATTCGCAAATACTTGCATAGCGATCTTACACCGTTGATCGCCTCTCTTAAATGCTTATATAAGCTACTCGTCCTTTTCATGGCATATTATACTTTTATTAATATATCTTAAAATATCATACTTTGTCAACAATTAGTTGTCATTATCTTGGAGTTTCCTCAATTTATATAACATAGAGTCAGTATCTAAATTGACATCTTCGTAAGTTAGATATTCACCCTTTTTAATATCTCTAGTTACAGTGGCTTTTTTATTTATTAATCCAATAGGTACTAGGTTTTCTTTTTTTGCCGTTTCATAGCTATCAATTGATCCAAATACAGTGTATTCACCAATGCCATCTAGATGTTCGCCTTTTTTCAAATCCTTTTTTGCCCTAGTAATTACTTCAGCAAATGGTTGATTTGATTTAGGCACTATAGATGGTTCATTTAGTATCGCTGCTTTTGCAATTGATATAGGTGTTTCAAGACTTGTCAAGTGATATGGCCTATATAGGATGTAGTTTGGTCCATCTCCCATTTTTAAAAATTGCATTTCCTTATGCACTACAGGTAAGTCAGTCGTAACTATAGCATATACACCAGGTGCAATCCCATGTGTAAAATCTACTATACCGTATTTGTTAAGTATACCACCATTTTCTTTTAAACTATATATTTGAGGCATATCTGCCAACTTAGCTGTAGGACCATGCGCTCCTCTTATATCGGGAACAAATCCCGTAGCATTGGCCATAGCAGCTAATTCTACCATTGTGTTAGTTCCGTCTATGAAAGATGCAAGTCTAAGTGGCTTAAGACCTTTTTGGATTGCTTCATCTTCAACCATATCAGGTGTAATATAATAGTTGAGCGGATTGTTTTTACCTTTCCCAATTGCTAGAACTTCAAATCCAGATATAGTAGCAAAATCATATAATTCTAATGCTGCTCCAGGTTCATCTCCTGCTGAACCTGTATAAACTACACCTTTCTCTTCAGCCAATTTGTTTAAGTATGGTCCTACCACAACATCAGCTTCTACATTTAACATGACTATATGTTTGCTTTCATTTATAGAATTATATGCTATATTAGCTCCTGTCTCCGGCACTCCAGTAGCATCTAATACAACATCCACAAGCCCAGATTTAATTGCTATCCTCCAATCATCTGTTACAGCGTATTTCCCTTGTTCTAACGCTTTATCTATGTCTTCAGTGCTCTTTGCAGTTATTATATTTTCTTTTGCTATCCCAGCAAATTCTAAAGCTTTGTAGCAGTCCTCTATTTTATTGCTGCACACAACAGAAGTATCCATTCCCTTTACTCTAGTGACTTGACTAACAAATCCTTTTCCCATCATTCCAGCGCCGATTAAGCATACTCTTATTGGATTGTTTTCGCCTTCCCTTTTCATTAACTCTCTCTTTAAACCTATCATCATATCCTCCTCGTATAAGGCATAAAATCTATACTATATTAATATTAACATATTTTCCATTAAATTAAATAATTGTTTAAAAGCTATCATTTAGATGCATTTAGACCAGCAACATATCCGCTTGCCCAAGCCCATTGAAGATTATATCCCCCACAGTCTCCGTCAACATCTAATATCTCGCCACAAAAATATAATCCACTTATTCTCTTAGATTCTAAAGTATTGGGATCTATATCTTGAGTCAATATCCCTCCAGCAGTACTTTGAGCTTGCCCCCATCCTTTGTCACCAATTACTTTAAATTTCCAACTTGTCAATATATTTGCTAGTTTATCTAAATCGACATTAGTTAATTCTTTAACTAAACTGCTTTTATCTAAATTTATTTCCTTTAAAATTGGAATGATGAGCTTTTTATTTATTAACCCAATTAGCCCAATTTCCACTGTTTTATAAGGCATATATGAAAATCTCTTACTTAAATAATCTTTGAATTCTTCATTGCTTTTATCAAATAATTTTAGTTCTAACTCTACTTTTCTTTTTTCATTCATTCCCCTGACTGCTTCTCTACTAAGTTGAAGAATTGGTGGACCTGATACACCATAATCAGTGAATAATATTTCTCCTTTTTCTTGCCTTATTAATTTACTGTCTATGTATAAATTTGCTAAACCTTCAAATTTTACTCCATTGATCGCTTTCAATTTATCCGATTCCAACTTAAGTTGTACTAGTGAAGGGGTTGGAGTTATTATACTATGCCCAAATTCTTTTGCTAACTTATACCCGTTACCATCTGAACCACTTACTGGCATAGCCATTCCACCTGTTGCTATGATAACTTTATCCGAGTGGAATACTTCTCCTGATTTGATCTTAACCTCAAATTCTTTCTTTTTTGATATTTCTGTCACATAGGCTCCTGTAACTACATTTACATTTAGCCTTTCAAGTTCATACCTCAATACATCTAACACACTGGAACTTTGTAAAGACATGGGGAATATTTTTCCTTCTTCTATCTTAGGCATAATTCCTAATTTCTCAAAAAAATCTAAAGTATCGTCTCTATCAAATAATTTTAAAACATCGTCTATAAAATTCCTATTTGAGCCATGAAAATAGTCTAATCGCATATCAAAATTAGTGTAATTACATCTTCCATTACCTGTAACTAAGATTTTTTTACCAATTCGATCGTTTCTTTCTAACAATGTAACTTTGGCTTTTCTTCTTCCAGCTATGATCGACGCAACAATTCCCGAGGCTCCTCCTCCTATAACTATAATATTTGGCAATTTAAGAACCCCCCCTTTTTATTTTACTCATATATTTTATATTTTCCTCGACTTTTTGTCCAATTTAAAAGAGATGCGTTTAAACGCATCTCTTTGATTATATTTCTCATCACGAAGGAAAAAAGGATAAGACAAAGAAAATATACAGTGCCAATTTTTATGATAAGTGTTTCTTTTTTTTGACGAGTTTTTATATCAAAGTCAGGGACTATATTGTAGAATTATTTATTTTCAAGTTCTATCTTCAGGATGTTCTAATAACTTCTTTTTATTGATTATTTGTTTATTTTTGTATACATTATGTAATTCTTTGTCGTAATATCTTAAAAATGGTAATAATAATATTTGTAATAATAAAAATACTCGAATATCAATATCGAAAATATTTAAAAAAAATTGATTTAGAGATAAAAATATACTTAACAAACTTGTATAAACAAACATAATAAATTTTACTTTTTCAAATGATTTATAGATTGGAATGTATCTGATATACCAAATTAAAAACGGGAATGTAAATCCGAATAATAAAAATATGTTATAAGTTTTCATCATACTAATTGAAACCATGAGAGTAAATTGTTTGTCCAATTTGCCCAGTATAGTTGTTGTATTTGTTAAATGTCGTATATGTTTGTTTATGATACATTGCATCTTCCCGTTTTATTTTGTAATATCCTTTATAGTATCCAATCGGAATAGTTAGATCAATTGTATTTCCTTCAAAATAAACTTTAATCACTTAATCACAACCCTTCTTATATTGCTTGATGTCTTAAATTTGTTTCATAATAACTCTTTTGGAATATTTTGTCAATTAAGCTGTAGCTCAAGATAGTGTCAATTAATTGCTAGTTAATTGTAAAAGTAAATTAGACCCCTTTTTCAAAAACAGTCTAATTTATTCTTACAAATTTAAGGGTCTAATTTAACCTTACAAATGTCTAATTTAGTTTTACATTCGACCAAAGTTATAAACGGAGCGTCAGTAGGTATTATGTGAGATTCGATTGCAAATCTATACATAAGCTCTGCAAACATTGATTTTCCCGCACCTGTTTCCCCTAATATAAGACAGTGCAATCCATTTGGCGGATATTTTTGCTTGCTGTATAGGAGATTTTAAACTTCCCTTTGCACCTATCATCATGTCTAAGCTGTTTTCAAATGTATTAATTTTACTGTTTGCTCTTTCTTCAAACTGCGCTGTTTTAAATAAAACAGGCCTTCCTGATGATTTTATAAGTCTGCCTTCTGTACATAATATATTTAAGTATTTACTAACATTTTATCTATCTATACCAAGCATAGATGCAATATCTGAAGCACTTACTCCATCTTTTTCCTCTTTCTGAAGTCCGAATACTATTTCGTAAATATCATCTATTCTATTCAAAGCTTTCACCTCACATTTACTTTGGCTTAGCTTCATTATATCAGATTAATTTTAATAATCTAATTATTATTTAATTTAGTTAAAATTAGATTTAAAACAATACCCACTAAGGCAGCAAAGCTTAACCCTGTGATTTGTACAGTTTCTGATATAGGTATTCCGATAACTATTCCAGTTATCTCTGATATTTTAGTGGAAAATAAACCCAGTACTAAGATGGTAACCATCACCAATGTATTTGAAAAATTGAGTTTTACTTTGCTGTTTTTAACTGTCTTTACCCCTATTAATGCAATCATGCTAAATAACATTATGCTAATTCCTCCCATAACTGCTTGTGGGATTGATGTGAGAACAGAACCTATTTTAGAGATGAAAGCAAGGATTATTGCAAATATCGCTGTCAATCTAAGTATTGATGGATCATAGTTTTTAGTTATGGCCAACACTCCTGTGTTCTCTCCGTATGTCGTATTAGCTGGGCCTCCTACCAATGCTGCAAAAGCTGTAGCTAAGCCATCACCTAATAAAGTTCTATTAAGCCCTGGATCTTTAATAAAATTTTTTCCAACTACTTGTCCATTTGTTGTTATATCTCCAAGATGTTCCATAAAAACTGCCAACACTACTGGGGCTATGATTGCTATAGCTCCTATATCAAATTTAGGCAATGTAAACGCTGGTATTGCAAATATTGATGCCTCTTTTACTATGCCAACATTAACTATTCCCATTTTATATGATATGAGATATCCCACGACAACTCCTATGAGAATTGACATCTGCTTTAAAAACCCTTTTCCAAATATATTTATTAATAGCGCTAACCCTAAAGTTATTATTGCAATGATATAATTTTGACTTGCCATATTCAAAGCTACAGGCAATAAATTTAATCCTATAACTACTATCATCGGGCCTATTACTTGTGGGGCAAGCACTCTTTGTATTCTATCAATGCCAATTTTATTTATTAATAATGAGATTAAGACATAAATTAATCCAGCAACGAATATCCCACCTTGGGCGTATGCTAGATCTCCATTGTATAATTCTTTAACTGTTAAAATAACTGGGATAAATGCGAATGATGAGCCTAAAAACACTGGAACTTTTTTCTTCGTGCAGAAATGGAAAATGAGAGTGCCCACACCTGCACTAAAAAGCGCTACTGACGGGTTTAAACCTGTTACGATAGGAACTAATACTGTTGCACCGAACATTGCTATTAAATGCTGTATGGCTAAAAGCCATTTTTTAAAATTAGCTATGCTTAAACTAAAAGCAGAGCTCTTTTTTATTACATTATCTACCATGATATTCTCCTTTCCAGCCTCACAGGACTGATTTAAAGTATTTTATTCTTATTGAGTATAGCATTGTTAGTATTTATATGCAACTACTATTTAAAATAAAGGTATAGAGAATATTTACTCCTTAGTAATACTCTCTATACCTTATTGCTATTTTTTTATGAAATTATGTGAATAATAAAACTCCACATTTATAAATTGTTTCAAAAGTTCTTCGTTTTCTTTACTTAATTTATTTGTATACTCTCCATTTTCTTTATAATATACTTTATTTAAAACATCTATAGACTGTTTTAAATCATTTATATATTGCATGTATTCATTGCCTTTTAAACCCATTAAATTGAATAGTTCTGGCATCAAAAAATTTGGACTTATTGTGTTCCCTTCACCCTTAAACACATCTCCAAATACATCTTTGGCACTGTCATTGCCCCAAATTATATATGGAGCTTCATAATAATTGACCATACCTTGAGGAGTACTCATATCAATATCAATTCCCAACATTTTATAGCCGATATCATCATTGCCTAGCCATGGTTTATGATCCCCAAATAATACAACTACAGTAGGTTCTTCTTGTTCTCTAAAATATTCAATAAGTTTCTCAATCGCTTCGTCTGTTCTCTTTATCCCTGCCAAGTAATTGTTAACTATATTGAATGCTTTTTCATCGTACCCTTCTTTAAACTCTATTATATCGTTTCCTTCTACGTATTCATCTGAATAAGGTCCATGATTTTGATATGTCACACTAAAATTAAAATATGGTTTAGTTGATTTTTCATATCCTTCAATTATAAAATCAAAGAAATCATAGTCCATAAAAAAGTATTCACTGATTTTACTGTACTTATTCTCATAATAATCAAAATTATTAAATCCTAAGTATTCATTGACATTTCTTCTATTGTAAAACCACCCATATATAGGATGCATTGCTTCAGTATAATACCCTTGCTCAACAAAGTACCATACAAATGAATTTGTGTCTTTATAGTATCTAGGATGATTGTGATAACCTGTTAAAAAACTTCTCTCTGTTTCAACTGTACCACCGCCAAACACATCTGTTATTAAATTGCCATGATAAGATTCTGATTGTAGCTTTTGAAAATATTGATATGGATTTTCTTTCCAACTTATATTTTCATATTTAGAAAAATCACTATATGCTTCAAGCATTATTGCAATAATATTTACTTTTTTATCCTCAGGTATGTCGTTATATTTGTAAGATGAAAGTATTTCTTTTGCCTCTTCTTTATCGTATCCTTCAGGTTCTTTCTCAAAAGCCTCCCTTATGCTATGAATAAAGGGATACACAAAACCTTTTGCTTGATACTGTTGAGTTTGGGACCAAGGATTTATTAATGTTTGATCTCCTAGCTCTGCATAAACTTTCGAATCACTATAGGTGTTGTCAAATAAAAAGTAGCTCACTAAAATAACGAAAATTAGACTTGCAATCCTTATTCTAGTCTTATCGACCTTATAATTTGCAAAAAAATACAACATCACTGTGATAGTTATTATACCTATAACCATTATTATCATATTTCTACTAAATACGATTGGATATTTCTGAGCCATATCCATAGATTCTCTTACAAGTAAAATATCAATAAACTTAAAAGGATCATCTCTATAAGTTAACTTAAATTTATTGATAATTGAAAAAGTAACCCACAACCCAGATGAAACTATGTATCCTAAATACAGTCTATTCGAGATTAAGTATACCAACATAAATAAAAGAAATATTGGTAAAAAATTTAATATTAACAATTTAGGACTTTGAAAATAACTAAGAAACATTTCCTTATCCCAAACAGCTCTTGAAAATACAAAAGTTAGAGTCATAGTAATGAAACTTAATACAGACATTACAACTAAAACAAATACATTTTCTGATATTTTACTTTTGAAATTTATTATTTTTCTTTCTTTGTTTTTTTTCATATTATCATCTCCATTTTATACAAACTATATTATAACATATTTCATTTTTTCATCAATTAATGCTTGGAAATGATTTTTTTATATGACAATAAAAAAGAGTTGATATCAACTCTTGTATTAATTACAGTCTATTAGTGCTTCCATAGCATATTTATATCCATAAAATCCAAATCCAGAAATCTGACCAATACATGCAGGAGCTATCACTGATTTGTGTCTGAATTCTTCTCTTTTATATATATTGGAAAGATGAACTTCGATAGTGTTTATTTCAACCGATTTAATAGCATCATATATTGCATAACTGTAATGCGTGTAAGCTCCAGGGTTTATAACTATGCCATCAGTTATCCCATATGCTTTCTGAATGATACTGATGATTCCTCCTTCTGAATTTTCTTGATAGATGCTAACATCTACACCTAGTTTACTCGCTTCTTCTCTTATAAACTTACATAACTCCTCGTAAGTTTTTACTCCATAGATATTCTTTTCCCTCATACCTAAAAAGTTTATATTAGGTCCATTTATTACAGTTATATTCATTTGATATCCTCCTACCCTTTATCTATTTCAATGTGTAATTCTCTTACAACCGAATCTAAAATGTTTTCTTTTATATTGATTTCATTCCATATTTCTTGAGATTTTACTGCTTGTGCCACCAACATATACAGCCCATTTAATGTTATTAACCCTTCTTTTTCTGCTTCTTTCAAAAACAAAGTCTTTGTAGGATTGTAAACTAAATCTATTGCATATTTAAAGTTTTTTAAAAATTTCGTTTCAATTGCTGATTCATCGACATCAGGGTACATCCCAACAGGAGTTGTATTGATTATTATTGAGCAATCAGTGACTTCTGAGATGTCTTGATATTCAATAACATCATATCCTTTGTATTTTAATTTTGCGGTTTCAATATTTCTTGATACAATCGTAATATTTCCTGCAAAATTATCCTTTAGATATTGAACTACAGCTCTGGAGGCGCCTCCTGTACCTAGTATTAGAATATTTTTATCTTTTATTTCAATATTGTATTTCCTAAGCATCATTCCAAAGCCATAATAATCGGTATTATATCCAATTGCAGAATTATCTTCACTAATTTTTATTACATTTACTGCTCCTATTTTTGCTGCTTCTTCGTTCAGTAAATCCAAATAATCGATTATATCTACCTTGTATGGGATGGTGACATTCACTCCGCTAAATCCTAAAGCTTTCAAACCCGAAACTACATACTTTAAATTTGTCCTTTTGACTTCATAAACGCCATATTGACCTTTAATGTTTAATTTATTAAGTAATCTTTCATGTATAAATGGCGAATACGTATGTTTTAAATTTTCTCCTATTAATCCGAATTTCTTATCCATGACATCACCTTAATTAAATTAATATCCAACAAATCAACCCAATACTTCATTTTTATGAAATGAGTCAAATATAGGTTAATCTCAACTGATTATGAAAAAAATAAATTTATTCTCTCAGCTGGGACACTTTGAATAAATGCCTCGCCAATTTTTCTAAGGATTACTAAATTTAAGTTTCCTGACATGTTTTTCTTATCAAGTAATACATATTCTCTTATTTCTTCCATATCAACATTTGGCAAATTATAGTTTATATTAAAATTTTCCAAGAGTTTTTCTAATTCATATTTTGAGCCTTGTTTTGTGTATCCTAGCTCTTCAGTTTTATTTGTTATATAGTGCATACCAATAGCTACTGCTTGTCCATGAGTTATTTTATAATCAAAGTGCTTCTCCAAAGCGTGAGCTAAAGTATGACCGAAGTTTAAAATCATCCTGATGTCATTATCTTTTTCATCTATTTCCACAATCTCTTTTTTTATGTTGCAACAAGTATATATAATATGCTCTAAAGAATTAAATAAGTCTTTTTTTGTTTTTATTTCCATTAAGTAATTAAAAAATTGCTCGTCTTTGATACAAGCATATTTAATAACTTCACTTATCCCTGCTTTTAACTGCTCGTCAGGGAGTGTTTTTATAGCTAAAGGGTCTATAATTACTTTCTTTGGTTGATAAAAACTTCCTATCAAATTCTTCCCTTGTCTTAGGTTTACAGCTACCTTACCACCAATGCTTGAATCTATTTGTGCAAGTAAAGTCGTAGGTATTTGAACATAATCAATTCCCCTTAAATAAGTAGCTGCTGCAAATCCTGTTAAATCTCCTATGACACCCCCGCCTAAAGCTATTATTAGATCAGTTCTAGATAATCTAAATTCTAAAAAATTGTCATATAAGTTTTGAAGAGTGTCAATTGATTTGCTATCCTCTCCTGGCTTAAGTATGACAAGATGAGGTTTGAAACTATATTTCTCAAGGGATTTCTCGACTGTTTTACCATATAGTTTATATACGTTTTCATCTGTCACAACCGCTATCTTTGTTCCCTTATATATTTTTCTGATTTCAAAACCAACATCATCTAATAACCCATTCTCAATATCGATATCATATTTACTTGATTTTAAATTTACGCTAATACTTTTCATTTATTTCTCTCTTCTATATTTAAAAATATAATTTTAAAATTCATATTAAATCTCTCGTCCTTCCAGTTGTGCCAGCGGCTTTAATTTTTCCATTAAATTTGCGAATTTATCTAGCTTTAAAGATTGATTCCCATCGCTTAATGCTTTCTCTGGATCATTGTGTACTTCAATCATTAGCCCATCAGCTCCTACCGATATCGCAGCTTTAGAAAGAGGCTCAACCATCCACCATAGCCCTGTACTGTGGCTTGGATCCACTATAACCGGAAGATGACTTAATTTCTTCAATGCTGGTATTGCACTTAAATCTAATGTATTTCTTGTAAATTTTTCAAATGTGCGAATACCACGTTCACACAATATAACATTTTCATTTCCCCCTGCCATAATGTATTCAGCTGATAAGAGAAATTCTTCTATAGTTGCAGAAATTCCCCTCTTTAGTAATATTGGCTTTTTTATTTTCCCTAATTCTCTAAGAAGCTCATAGTTTTGCATATTCCTTGCTCCCACTTGTATCACATCGACGTTTTCAACAAATTGATCTATGTGGTTAATAGACATTATCTCAGTTACAATAGGCAATCCTGTCTGTTCGCTTGCGTATTTTAAGAGTTCGATTCCTTCATCGCCTAATCCTTGAAAAGTATAAGGAGATGTTCTTGGTTTAAATGCTCCACCTCTTAAAAAATTCGCACCTGATTGTTTGACAGATTTTGCAATTGATAATATTTGATCCTTGTTTTCTACTGAACAAGGTCCTGCAATAATTGTAAGTTTCTTCCCACCTATTTTCTGATTCTTTACATCAATTATTGTATCTTCACTTTTATATAGCCTACTTGCTTTCATCTGAGAAACTTCATTTGGTATCACTTTATCTATTGATTTATTCTCTTCAAGATCTTTTAAATCAAGTAAATCAATATTTCCTTTTATCCCTAGTATATGATAGTTTAGTCCTATTAATTCGTAAGTTTCTAAACCTAAAGAACGTATTTTTTCTTTGATTTTATATATTTCTACTTCTGATGCATTATCATTAAAAGTTAATATCATAACATTACCTCCGGTTTTACTGTTATTCTCATTGTCCGGTTATTTAAAGACCAAAAAGGAGTCCTTTAAGGGCTCCAAATTTTAGCAAAAATTTATCTTAACTTTCAATAATTCTATCATATAATCGAGTATTGTCAATAATTAAATATATTTAGAAAAAGTTCGTTTGAATATTTATTAATTTTGGTATATAGATAATGGCTACAATCACATTAAAGGAGTTTTTTATGAAAAAAATAGATTTAAATTTTAAAAACAGATATGGTTTTAATTTAGCTGGTACATTAGATTTACCAGATAATAAATCCCCAGATAGCTTTGGGATATTTGCTCATTGCTTTTCTTGTTCTAAACAATATAAACTGATTGTAAATGTTGATAACGAATTGACAAAAGATAGTTTTGGAGTTTTTAGATTTGACTTTACAGGGTTAGGAGAAAGTGAGGGAGATTTCTCTGCAACAAATTTCACAACTAATGTTACAGATTTATTAGATGCCATAAGCTTTATAGAATCCGAATATGGAAAAGTTGATTTTCTTTTAGGTCATTCTATGGGTGCAGTTGCAGCTATAAGAGCTTCATTAGAAATTAATAGTCTAAGAGCTTTAGTTACATTTGGTGCACCATATAGTTTTGAAAATCTAGTTAAATTATTGGAGAAGTACAAAGATGATTTCAACATTAGTAACGAAGCTCTGATATCGATTGGAGGTAGAGATCTTTTAGTGCAAAAACCATTGATTGAAGATATTTCTTCACAAAATATTCCTTCATTCATTGAGAAAATATCAGTCCCCTACATGATTGTTCATTCTCCTACCGATGAAATGGTTCCTTACATGGATGCTCTGGAGATTTTTAATCATGTTAAAAGCTCTAAGAGTTTCTTATCTGTAGACAATGCAAATCACATCTTCACTAATAACGATGATTCTATTTTTGCAGGTAGAGTAATTAAAGAATGGCTTAAAAGATATATTAAAAACACATAAAACAATACCCCACTATCAAATGACAGTGGGGTTTCTAAAGTCTGGCAGCTACCTACTCTCCCAGGACGTTGCC
>NZ_SRIB01000014.1 GCF_004684055.1 Soehngenia longivitae | reverse complement strand
CCGCCGTATACGAGAACCGTACGTACGGTGGTGTGGGAGGTCGGAAAATAAAATAATTATTTTCCTCCTACCCGATTTAATATGGAGGATACTATGAAATGCCCTTATTGTAATTATCTTGAATCGAAAGTTGTTGATTCAAGACCAACGGATGAAGGACAAACAATTCGAAGACGAAGAGAGTGCATAAGATGTGGCAAGAGATTTACAACTTATGAGAAAATAGAAGAAGTCCCAATTATGATAGTAAAAAAAGATAGTAATAGACAATCTTATGATAGAAATAAACTAATGAATGGAATTATTAAAGCATGCGAAAAAAGGCCTGTTCCGATGGAAGTTATTGAGAGAATAGTAGATGATATAGAAAAAACAATTTTCAATTCATTAGAGAAAGAAATTACGTCAAAACAAATTGGCGAGATGGTTATGTCAAAATTGAAAGATGTGGATGAGGTTGCGTATGTTAGATTTGCATCAGTTTATAGGCAATTTAAAGATGTTAATTCGTTTTTAGATGAATTAAAAAAATTGTTGGATGACAATGAATAAACTAGGTGATGTCATGATGAACTCATTAGATTCTATTTTACTGCAAAAAATTTTGCAGTATGGAAATGTGGGAATTCACGTAATAGATAATAGCAGAAAAACTATAATTTATAATTCCACAATGGCTCAATTAGAAGGTCTAGAGATAGAACAAGTAATTGGGAAAGATTTATTTGAAATTTTTCCTAGTTTGAATGAAGAAACTTCAACGCTTATAAAAGTCTTGAAAACCGGAGAATCAATATTTAACAGCACTCAAACATACTTAAATTTTAGAGGACACTCAATAACGACTATTAGTTCTACAATTCCATTAATTGAAAACAAAAAAATAATAGGAGCAGCTGAAATTGCTCATGATTTAACAAACACAAAAATTTTATCTGATCAGTTACTTGAATTACAAAATGAATTAAAAAAAGATAATAAGGGAATAAAACCTACAATAAAAAAGTATAGCTTACATAACATCATTGGCCAAAACGAGAAGCTTATTGCAGCTAAAAAAATAGCCCAAAAAGCCTGTCAATCTCCATCTAGTGTTCTTATTTTTGGTGAAACTGGGACGGGAAAAGAGATGTTTGCTCAAAGCATACATTATAATGGGAATAGGAAAGATAAAACTTTCATAGCACAAAATTGTGCCGCAATTCCAGATACTTTATTAGAAGGAATCCTATTTGGAACTGAAAAGGGTGGATTTACTGGTGCCATTGAAAGAGAGGGAATATTTGAACAAGCAAACGGAGGAACATTGCTTTTAGATGAAATAAATTCTATGAGTTTAACACTTCAAGCAAAATTATTACGAGTTTTACAAGAAGGCTATATTAGAAGAGTTGGTGGAATAAGGGACATACCTATTGATGTTAGAATTATTGCTACTACTAATGAAAATCCTATGGATAGCATAGAAAAGGGAACTTTAAGAAAGGATCTTTACTATAGACTCAATGTAATAAATATAAATATACCGCCGTTAAGAGAAAGATTAGATGATATTGAGCTATTAACATATTATTTTGTAGCTAAGTATAATAAAATTTTGAATAAAAATATTAGTAAAGTTTCATCAGATGTCATAAGAGATTTTAAGAATTATAATTGGCCTGGGAATGTTCGAGAATTGGAAAATTTCATTGAAGGCGCGATGAATATGGTATCATTAAATGACAAAGCTTTAAATAAAGAAGATTTTTTGTCTTCTAACTTTCTTTCTAATAGTAGGGATAAGTTTATTTTTAATAATTTTGATAGTCAAACATTGCCTGAGATGATTGGAAATATAGAACAAAGGATGATCAATGAGGCGCTAAAAATAAACAATTATAATATATCAAATGCAGCTAGTTTTTTAGGGATTAAAAGGCAAACATTACAAGCAAAAATAAAAAAATATAAATTGATGCAAAAATAATAGCAACTGATGCAAATTAATTTGCATCTTTTTTTATTTTGTAGATTTTAGGTAGCTTTATATGCTAAAAATTCATAATATTTAACAAAATAATCTGGCATAAAATTTGCATAGATATTAAGTGTATAAAAATTTATGGAGGTGCTTTATGAGAAAGGAAAACGTTAAAGTAATAATTTGGGGTTTAGGATCAATGGGAAAAGGCATGGCAGAAGTACTTTTAAAGAAAAAAGGAGTAGAAATAGTAGGAGTTGTAGGAAGAGGGGAAAAAGTTGGGAAAAGCATGTATGATTATTTGGATGTAGAGAGAGGGGACAGAAAGGATATAATAATTGGTGAATACCAAGATGTAATAACTGAGAAAGCAGCAGATGTAGTTCTAGTGGCAACTGATTCTTTTACAAGAAAAACATTTGACAAATTAAAATTTATTTTAGAAAAGAAAATAAATGTAATATCAACTGCTGAAGAAATGGCATATCCATACGCACAGGAGCCTGAATTAGCAAGAGAAATAGATAAAATTGCTAAAGAGAATGGAGTTTCTGTTTTGGGAACTGGCATAAATCCAGGGTTAATAATGGACTTGCTAGTTATCCTATTAACTGGAGCTTGCATAGAAGTTGATAGCATTAAAGCTGAGAGGATTAATTCATTGTCGCCATTTGGGCCTTCTGTAATGAAAGAACAAGGTGTTGGAATAAGTTTAGAAGAATTTAATAGAAGATTGGAAGAAAAGACATTAGTAGGACATGTTGGATTCCCTGAATCTATTAATATGATAGCTGATGCTTTAGGTTGGAAGTTATCCAAAGGAATAGAGCAATACAGAGCGCCAATAGTAAGTGAAGTATATAGAAAATCACCATATGCAGAAGTACAGCCAGGAGATGTGGCAGGTTGTGAAATGAGAGGATATGGATACGTAGATGATGAACTGAAAATCGAAATGCTTCATCCTCAACAAATAGAACCTCAATTGGCTGGCGTACAAACTGGCGATTATATTACTATAAAAGGTATTCCAAACATCAATATGTCTATTGTGCCAGAGGTACCTGGTGGGATTGGTACAATCGCAATGTGTGTAAATATGATTCCACATATTATAAATGCCACACCAGGATTAAAAACAATGATAGATTTACCTGTTCCAAGAGCAATTATGGGTGATATGAGAGAAATGATAAAAGAAGATTAAATATGAACATAAATGAATTAAGATGAAAGGAAGATACCAATGGATGCAAAAAAAGGAGACTGGGTAAGAATTCATAATATAATCTTAACTCCAGACAAAAGAGCATCAAACCTACCGGAAGATACGAGGAAAGTACCTTTAGAAATGTGGGATAAAGGTTTTTTACTAAATGAAGAGGCAAATATAGGACAAGAAGTAGAAATTGAAACTTACATTGGAAGAAGAGTAACAGGAATATTGGTTGAAATTAATCCATATTGGGGACACGATTTTGGTAAATGTGTTCCAGAAATTTTATATATAGGTAGGCAGGCTAGGGCTTTATTGAAAGAAGGTGAAGATATTGAGTAATAGCTATGATGAAGTGATGGCAAGAAAAAGTGAAATAATGAAGAAATCCGTAGGAATTGATTATAGCATATTTGAATCAGGCTCGATTGCGTTTGACTATGAGAGAATGATGAAAGAAACAGGTTATTCTTTACAAGAAATAGAAGAAATTCAAAAGCAAACTTCAGTAGGTTCCACTCCACTATATGAGCTGAAAAATATAACTAAATTAGTTAGAAAATTTTCAAGTCCAGGAAAGGGTGCCAGAATATTTATAAAAGATGAAGCGTGTAATCCTTCAGGATCTTTTAAAGCTAGAAGAGCTGCTACATCTGTATATCATGCACAAAAGCTAGGATATAAAGGAGTCATAGCTGCAACTTCAGGGAATTATGGTGCTGCTGTTGCTTCACAAGCAGCTATGAGAGGACTTAAATGCATTATTGTTCAGGAATGCTATGATTCGAGAGGTGTGGGACAACCTGAAATAATTGAAAAGGCAAGAGCGTGCGAGGCATATGGAGCAGAGGTAGTTCAACTGACTGTTGGTCCAGAATTATTTTACTCATTTTTATTGTTATTAGAGGAGACTGGCTATTTTAATGCATCCTTATATACTCCATTTGGGATAGCAGGAGTAGAAACGTTAGGATATGAACTATCCATGGATTTTAGGCAAAGAGAAGGAAAGGATCCTGATGTTGTAGTAATAACAAATGCAGGAGGAGGAAACCTAACTGGTACAGCTAGGGGATTGATTAAAGCAGGGGCATTTGACACCAAAATAGTAGGCGCAAGTGTAAATTTAGAAGGACTTCATATGGCAAGTGATGAACAATTTAATAAGAAATCATTTACTACTGGGCACACTGGATTTGGAATACCTTTCGCAACTTGGCCTGATAGATCAGATGTGCCTAGATCAGCGGCAAGACCACTGAGATACATGGATAGATATGTAACAGTAAATCAAGGATCGGTATTTTATATGACAGAATTATTAGCTCAAGTGGAAGGGCTTGAAAGAGGTCCTGCTGGTAATACAGCTTTAGCAGCAGCATTTAGCATAGCTCAAGAGCTAGATGAAGATAAAATAATTGTTGTGCAAGAGACTGAGTACACAGGTGCTGGTAAGCATATTTTGCCACAGCTTACATTTGCTAAAGAAAATGGTATTGAATTAATAATTGGGGATCCAAAAGAAGAAATTCCTGGTAAAAACATCATATTACCTAAAAATCCAGGATATATGCATACTACAGAAATTGACTTAGATAAAATCAAGAGATCGTATATTAAAAATTGCATTGCTAATTATAAAGTTGAAACTGTGACTGAAAATGACTTAGAATTTTTAGCACAAGATACTAAATCAAGCAAAGAATATGTTATTAATGTACTAAAAGATCTAAATGTTAATGTAGAAAGGTAGTGTACAAATGAGAAGAGAAGATGACTTTGAAGAGAGAAGAAAACATTTAGCAAATTTGTCAGAATCAGAATTAGAAGCTTATTTTTGGGAGTTAGCAGAAAAAATTGTAGATCCATTAGTAAATTTGGCATATAATAATACGACTCCTTCAATAGAGAGAAGTGTTTTATTGAGAATGGGATTTTCAAGTATAGAAGCAAAAAGTATTGTTGAAAATGCAATAGATAGAGGCCTAATAGGAAAAGGTGTGGGTAATATTGTATATAAATATTCAAAACACAAAAGCTTAGGCATAAGAGAAGCAGGATTAAAATTAATAGATCCTAATTCTTGGGATGAGGTTAAACCTCTATTTAACGGAGGTGTAAAATAATGGAACTTAAACCAAATGAAAAATTAGATATTAAAGAGATTTTAAAGGATTTAGAGAACTATAGACCAAAAAGAAGAGGTTGGCATTGGAGAGAAGGGGTCGGAGAAGCAAGGGAAATAGGTAAGTTTGATTACTATGAAACTTCGAAAAATTTAATACAAAGTCAGCCACTCCCAGCAGCAAAGTATTTTGATAACATTGATCCTCAACCCGCTCCAGTAATAACCACCGAGATAGCCTCTGGGCGTTTTGAAGATGATATAAGAAGAATGAGGATGGCTGCATGGCATGGCGCTGACCATATTATGGTAATAAGAACCGCTGGACAGTCTCACTTTGAGAGTTTAATAGAAGGTACACCTCAAGGAGTTGGGGGAATACCAATTAGTAGAAAACAAGTCAGAGCACAGAGAAAAGCTTTAGATTTGATTGAAGAAGAAGTAGGAAGACCTATTAATTATCATTCATATGTATCAGGAGTAGCTGGTCCTGAGATTGCTGTAATGTTTGCAGAAGAGGGAGTGAATGGAGCACATCAAGATCCTCAATACAATGTCTTATATAGAAATATAAACATGGTAAGATCTTTCGTTGATGCAGCAGAAGCTAAGAAAGTTATGACTTGGGCAGATATAGCTCAGATCGACGGTGCTCACAATGCTAATGCAACTGCAAGAGAAGCTTGGAAAGTTATGCCGGAACTAATGGTACAACATGCTTTAAATTCAATGTATTCTGTAAAAATAGGCATGAAAAAGTCAAATATATGTTTGTCAACCGTTCCACCAACAGCGCCACCAGCACCTTGTATGAGGCTAGACTTACCATACGCAATTGCATTGAGAGAATTGTTTAGAGAATACAGAATGAGGGCACAAATGAATACTAAATATATGGAATCATCTACTAGAGAAGCCACTGTGACTCATGTTTTAAACTTATTGATTTCAGAATTAACATCTGCTGATATTCAATCTACAATAACACCAGATGAGGGAAGAAATGTACCTTGGCATATATTTAATATCGAGGCTGTAGACACAGCAAAGCAAGCTTTCAATGGTATGGACGGATTAATGAAAATGATCAAGGTAGATAGAGAAGGCGAGTATTTATCTACGAAAGTTAGAGAACTTAAAGAAAGAGCAGTATTATTTATGGAAGAAATATTAGAAATAGGTGGATACTTTAAAGCTGTTGAAGAAGGTTTCTTTGTAGACTCTGGCTATTATCCTGAAAGGAATGGAGATGGGATAGTAAGAAAGATAGATGGAGGAGTAGGTGTAGGAACAGTATTTGAAAGAGATAAAGAATACATGGCACCTGTAACTGCTCATTTTGGATATAATAACGTTGAACAATATGGAAAAGAATATGTAAATAATCCATCTTTACTGATTAATGGTTCGACTTTTGAAAAACCAGAAAAGATCATTTTTATTGACGAACTTGATGAAACTGATAATGTAAATGTTAGATTAGAAGAAGTTAAAGATTTAATAAATACAAATATTATAAAACCTGAAATGGAATGGCTTGGAGATGGAGTAGTACTGCTGACAATGTTCCTTCCAACAGATGTACGTACTGCAGAATTTGCAGCTCTTGAAATTGGTAAAAATCTGAATTTAAAAGATTGCGAAGTCATTCATAGGGAAGTTTTGCAACAGGCTGAAGGAACTAGAATTGAATTAAAAGGAAGGGTTGACTTTACAATAGATATATCTAAATTAGTCATTCCACCAAAGCCAGAAGAAATGAGTGAAGATGAAATCAGAGCTGAAATATCAAGAAAACCAATGAAAGTTGTAGCTGCTACAGTTGGAGAGGATGAGCATTCAGTAGGATTAAGAGAGATCATAGACATCAAACATGGTGGTATAGAAAAATACGGCATTGAATGCCATATTTTAGGTACTTCTGTACCAGTAGAAAAACTAGTTGACGCAGCAATTGAATTAAACGCAGATGCTATCTTAGTTTCGACGATAATCTCTCATGATGACATTCACTACAAGAACATGAAAAAGTTAAATAATTATGCGATTGAAAAAGGTGTAAGAGATAAGCTAATAATAGCTGCTGGTGGGACTCAAGTATCTAATGAAATGGCTGTAAAAAATGGGATGGATGCAGGTTTTGGAAGAGGAACAAAAGGTTCACATGTCGCTACATTCCTTGTTAAGAAAAGACGTGAGATAGAAAATGAAAATTGATTTATTAGTTGCTGAAATAGGTAGTACTACAACAGTAATAAATGCATTTAAAAACATGCAAATTGCCCCTGCCTTTATTGGACAGGGGCAAGCCCCTACTTCGGTAATCGAAGGAGACGTAAATATAGGACTTAAAGCGGCCATAAATAATCTAAAGGAGAATTTAGGTATCTTAGAACTTGAATACAATGAACTTATTGCAACTAGCTCTGCAGCAGGTGGACTAAAAATGACTGTACATGGCTTGGTTTACGATATGACTGTTCGTGCTGCAAAAGAGGCTGCATTGGGAGCAGGAGCTAATATTAAATTTATCACATCAGGTAAATTGAGAAAATTAGATTTAAAAAAGATTGAAGAAATAAAGCCCAATATAATTTTAATAGCTGGTGGAGTCGACTATGGAGAAAGAGAAACGGCACTTTATAATAGCGAACTTATAGCAAATCTAAATTTAGATATACCTGTTATATATGCAGGTAATATCGAAAATCACGATGAAATAAAGGAGATATTTAAAGACAAAAAAACCGAATTGTATATTGTTGAAAATGTGTATCCAGAAATTGACCAACTAAATGTCGAACCAACTAGAAAAATCATACAACAAGTATTTGAAAAACATATTATACATGCTCCTGGAATGACAAAGATTAGAGAAATGGTAACTGGGAATATAGTACCAACTCCTGGAGCAGTGATGAAAGCTAGCGAATTGTTGTATGATCGTATAGGGGATCTTGTCACAATAGATGTTGGAGGCGCAACTACTGATGTACATTCAGTCACAGAAGGTAGCGAAGAAATTAATAGAATGTTGATAAGCCCAGAACCAAAAGCAAAGAGAACTGTTGAAGGGGACCTTGGGGTATATGTGAATGCAAAAAACATTATTGAAGGTATAGGTGAAGATGATTTAATTAAAAAATTAGGGGTATCTAAAGAAAAATTAGATTGTTTAATATCTGGGATAAAACCCATACCTGAGAGTGAAGATGAAGTAAGGTTTATTGAAACATTAACAGAATATGCTTGTGTGACTGCAATAAAACGACATGCTGGTACTTTAAAAAATCTATATGGTCCTTCTGGAAAGATGACATTTGCTGAAGGTAAAGATTTAACAAGTGTAAAATATGTTATAGGAACTGGTGGAGCTTTAACAAGGCTGCCACGAAGAACAGAAATATTAAAAAATATTCCTCATTCTAATAATGGGATGGAGCTGTTACCCAATCCTGATGTTAATGTTCTGATAGATAATCATTATATCATGGCATCTTTAGGAGTCATGTCATATAGATATCCTGATGCTGCAATAAAATTGCTTTATGATAGCTTGGGCATAAATATGAAGGAGGAATAAAAGTGGCTTATCCTAGACTAATTGTAGATACAAAGAAAATCGAATCAAATGTATCAAAAATAGTTGCACTTGCAAAGGAAGAAGGAATAACAATCGCTGGTGTGACTAAAGGTTTTTGTGCTTATCCAGAAATTGTTAAAGCTTTTATCAATGGAGGTGTAGATTTTTTAGCAGATTCTAGAATAGAGAACTTAAAAAAAATTGCACCGTTTGATATTCCTAAGATGATGCTTCGATTACCGATGATTTCACAAGCAAAAGAAACTGTAGAATATGCTGATATATCACTTAACTCTGAGTTGGATACCATCTATGCGCTAAATGAAGTCAGTGAGAGTTTAGGCAAGATACACAAAGTAATCCTGATGGTTGATCTAGGAGATTTGAGAGAAGGCTATTTTAAGAAAGAAGAACTTTTTAATGCCGTTGATGAAATATTAAAATTGGACAACATAGAGCTTTATGGACTAGGTGTAAACTTAACTTGTTATGGAGGAGTTATACCTAAAAGGCATATATTGCAAAAATTAGCAGACTATAAAAATGAAATTGAAAAAGAATTTGGGATAAAAATAGAAATGTTATCAGGAGGCAACTCTAGTACAGTTCATTTATTAGGTACAGGAAATATTCCTAACGAAATTAATAACTTAAGATTAGGTGAATCGATAATTTTTGGGACAGAATCAGCATATGGAAAACATATTGATGGAACTGATTGCACTGCATTCCAACTAGAAGCTGAGATTATAGAGATCAAAGAAAAACCATCAGTTCCAACCGAGGAAATAGGCAGAGATGCTTTTGGGAATGTACCAACTTTCGTAGATAGAGGAATTAGAAAAAGGTTAATCTGTGCAGTTGGGAAACAAGACATAGATTTAGAAAGTTTATATCCATTAGATAAAGATTTGATAATTTTGGGAGGAAGTTCTGATCATACTATAATCGATGGCTCAGATTCTAAGATAGATTATAGTGTGGGTGACATATTAGCATTTAATCTTCACTATGTGAGCATGTTAAGAGCTATGACTTCTGAATATATTGAGAAAATAATAATTTAAGGGGTTTACAGCCCCTTAAATTTTTAACATATTGATATCTGTTATTTTTTCTATTAATCTGTTTACCAAAAAGCTATTTGTATCTTTATCAAACACGTAATCAGTAACTGTAAAACTGGCAGTTCTAGGACTTATAACAGTTATAGTAAATATATCATTTTCAAGGTATACATAGTAATTAATTTTACCAAGTTGTACATATTCGTCAAAAAGAATAAAAATTTTATCATCATCGTGTATGATTAGCTTAAAAATTTGTCCATCATCCCACATCATTTCACCATCACTATTTTTTTGTGCAGAAGTATATAAATTTATTGCCTCTTCTGTGCCATCTAAATCATAATCATAGTTAAAAGACTCCAATAGAGTTAACTGAGAAAAATCTTCTACTGGAGAAGAAGATATAACTTCTTTTTTATTTTCATCAACTATTTGATTATTTTCATTTTCTGTATTTTCATTCATACACCCAGCTAAAAATATTGATAACATAAGCGATAGAATAAGGACAATATATTTAATATTAGGCTTCATAATAGTGCCTCCCAAGCTTTTATTTGTTCTCTAACTTTTGTACTTGTTTTTGGTAGTGTTTATATAAAGAGTAAAATTCACCGCTATATGGTTTTTTCCAAGGTTTCTTTTTTCCACAGAAATGAAGTATTACGGTGTTGTCGAATATATAGTCCATATCTACCTTTCCTTTACTTAAGAATTTATAATAAGTATAAAACCTTGTATCATAATTATATAAAATCTCATCGACATCTTTTATATCTTTAGAATACAGTGAATTTAAAATATCTTGGTCTGGTAATATTAATATAGCTTTATTTTTTTCTATAAAATCATATATTACTTTCTCTTCAATTCTTTTCCTTTGCTCAGTCAGATTCATCATCAATACGCCTGAATTATAGTATTCTTCAATTTGGTATTGTAGGAGCCTTATCTTATTAATACCTTTTATGAAGATTTTATTGTGGTGACAAGCTGCAAAAAGGTTATTGCCAAAATCCACATTATAAAGATCGTTTATCTCATTTATAACAAGTATATCAGGATCTAAGTAAAGAATCCTCTCCATGTTTTTTGGTAAATATTTATGAGCAAATAATCTGTAATACATTTCTTCGCTATAATAGGATACAACTGGAGCGTTTTTAAAATCATCACTTGAAACTTTGATTGGGTAAAATGAGTTGTTTGGCCAATTATTAACTATATAATCATTTAATGAATTCAGTTTATCTTGTGGGATCTTAGAGTGCATCAAATAAATATCAAAATTACTGTTTTCATTATTAGAAAATAGCGAATAAAGCATTACTTTTAGCGGATTAATGTAATTTGAGTCTAGACATACTAATATATTCAACAAAAACATCCCCTTATTGTAAAAAAAGATTATTTCACATATTTATTATACACAATTTTGAGTTAAATAGATAGGAATTTGATTTTATATAATTGTTTCATTATTTATGATATAATAAAGTAATTATATAAATTATATTTTAGTTGGTGATTTTATGGATTTATTTTCAATATCGATGGAGCGCTTTTTGGAAAAAAATGCACCATTATCTGACAGACTTAGGCCTAGAAATATTGAAAATTTCGTCGGGCAAACACATATCATTGGTGAGGGAAAGTTTTTGACCAGAGCTATAAAAGCTGATCGAATTACATCGATGATTTTTTATGGCCCACCTGGAACAGGAAAAACTACATTAGCAATGGTGATAGCAAATTCTACTAAAATGAATTTTGAAAAAATTTCAGCTGTTACCTCTGGAGTAAAAGAGATAAGAGAGGTAATAAACAAAGCAGAAGAATCTTTAAAAATAGCAAATAAGAGAACAATCCTTTTTATTGATGAAATTCATAGATTCAATAAAGCTCAACAAGATGCGTTGTTGCCTTTTGTTGAAAAAGGAATTATAATTTTAATAGGTGCCACTACAGAAAATCCTTATTTTGAAATAAACAAGGCACTTCTTTCTAGAATGATGGTGATAGAGCTAAAGCCATTAAGCAGAGATGAATTGAGCATTTTATTAGATAGAGCTTTGCATGATAAAGAATATGGATTAGGTGGCTTAAATATCGATATAGGTGATGAAGCAGTAGATTATTTACTTACAGTTGCTGATGGTGATGCAAGGGTTTTATTAAACTCATTAGAAATAGGAGTTTTATCAACAGAGCCACTTGATGATGGAGTAAGGCACATTTCTTTAGATGATATTAAGAACTCAATCCAAATGAAATCATTTAAATATGATAAGGGTTCAGATGAACACTACGATACAATTTCTGCTTTTATAAAGAGTATGAGAGGTTCAGATCCAGATGCTGCAGTTTTTTACCTTGCAAAAATGTTAAATGCAGGAGAAGATCCTAAGTTTATAGCAAGAAGAATTATGATTGCTGCGTCTGAAGATGTTGGAAATGCAGATCCAAATGCTATAATTGTTGCTACAAATGCATTTTATGCGGTCAATGCTATCGGAATGCCTGAAGCAAGGATAATACTATCTCAAGCTACTATTTATGTAGCTTGCGCACCAAAAAGCAATAGTTCCTATCTTGCAATTGATTCAGCACTTGAGGACATAAAAAATGAAGAGTCTGGAGATATACCAGTATATTTAAAGGATGCTAGTTACACTGGTGCAAAGGCTTTAGGACGAGGCATCGATTACAAATACCCACATGATTATGATAATCACTATGTTAATCAAAATTATCTACCCGATAAATTTAAAAATAAAATATATTACAAACCAACTGACTTAGGGTATGAAACTTCAATCAAAAAGTGGTTGGAATTTTTAAAAAAGTCAAACTAGAATAAATTACAAAAGGAGGATTATATGAAACCATCTGTGAAAGATATGTACAAATTTAAAGAAAGTTTTATTGACAAAGAAGTAGAGGTTGAAGGCTGGATTAAAACCAAAAGATCATCAAAAAAATTAGGATTTATTGAGCTAAATGATGGTACGTTTTTTAAAAATTTGCAAGTCATTTATGAAGAAAATATCAATGATTTTGATCAAATAGAAAAATTACCAATATATACAGCCATAAAGGTAATAGGAAGAGTTGTGGAGACTCCAAATGCAAAACAACCTTTTGAAATAAGAGCTCAGGAGATAAGTGTGTTAGCACCGTCAGATAATGATTATCCTATTCAAAAGAAAAAACACTCGCTTGAATATTTAAGGACTTTACAGCACTTAAGACCTAGAACAAATACGTTTAATGCAGTTTTTAGAGTACGATCATTGATGGCTTATGCAATTCATAAATTTTTCCAGGAAAAAGGGTTTGTATATGTAACCACACCAATTATAACTGCATCTGATGCAGAAGGTGCAGGAGAGATGTTTAGAGTGACAACATTGGATTTAAACAATCTACCTATGACAGAAAATGGTGAAATTGATTTAAAAGAAGATTTTTTCGGGAAAGAAACTAACCTAACAGTAAGTGGCCAACTTGAAGCAGAGGCATTTGCATTAGCATTTAAAAATGTTTATACCTTTGGGCCAACTTTTAGAGCCGAGAATTCAAACACAGCTAGACACGCTGCTGAATTTTGGATGATAGAACCTGAAATAGCATTTGCCGATTTATTAGATGATATGAAATTAGCTGAAGAAATGTTTAAATACATTATTAAGTATGTTTTAGAAAATGCTAAAGAAGAGATGGCATTCTTTGATTCCTTTATATCGAATGGATTAATCGATAGGCTCACAAATATAATAAATTCAGATTTTGGAGTGGTTACTTATACTGAAGCTATAGATTTATTAAAGAAAGCAAATGTAAAATTTCAATTCCCTGTAGAGTGGGGGATGGATTTACAAACAGAACATGAAAGATATTTAACAGAGCAAGAGTTTAAAAAACCAATATTTGTAATCGACTATCCAAAAGAGATTAAAGCTTTTTATATGAGAGTAAATGAGGATAATAAAACTGTTGCTGCCATGGACTTATTAGTTCCAGGAGTGGGAGAAATAATAGGAGGCAGTCAAAGGGAAGAGAGGCTTGATGTATTACTAGAAAAAATGAGAGCGAACGATATGAATTTAGATGAATATTGGTGGTATATTGAGCTAAGAAAATATGGTGGAGTTAAACATGCTGGATTTGGACTAGGCTTTGAGAGAGCAGTTATGTATATTACAGGAATGTCGAATATAAGAGATGTTATTCCTTTCCCAAGAACAGTGAATAGTTGCGATTTTTAGATTTATGTTGTAATTTAAATTGGCATTTGGTATACTGAAATAAATTAAATATAAACGATGAAAAGAAGTAGTAAGATGCGCTTGATTTTAAGAGAGTTGTCGATTGGTGAAAGGCAATATTTAAGGTATCTGAACTCGTCTTTGAGTTTCCAATCTAATTGGACGGGATATCTCGTTATATAAATGAGTGGATTAATCAAAAAGAGTGGTACCGCGGAAAGAACCTTTCGTCTCTAAGACGAGAGGTTTAATTTTTGTATACGGAGGGTTTTATATGAAAAATTATGATCACAAACTAATTGAAGGAAAATGGCAAAAAATTTGGGATGAAGAAGATACTTTCAAAGCCAATAACGACAGTGATAAACCAAAATATTATGCATTAGTAGAATTCCCTTATCCATCTGGGGAGGGTTTACATGTAGGACATCCTAGACCATATACAGCATTAGACGTCGTATCCAGAAAGAGAAGGCTTGAAGGATACAATGTTTTATTTCCTATGGGGTGGGATGCTTTTGGACTACCTACAGAAAATTATGCAATTAAAAATAAAATTCACCCCAAAATTGTTACAGAAAAGAACATAAAGAGATTTAAATCTCAATTAAAATCGATTGGTTTTTCGTTTGATTGGTCTAGAGAAATAAATACTACTGATCCTAATTATTATAAATGGACTCAATGGATATTCTTAAAACTTTTTGATAAAGGTTTAGCATACAAGGAGGAAATGCCAATTAATTGGTGTCCTAGTTGTAAAATAGGTCTTGCGAATGAAGAAGTAGTTGGAGGCCATTGTGAACGATGCGGGGGAGAAGTAATAAGAAAAGTTAAAAATCAATGGATGTTAAAAATCACAGAGTATGCTGAAAGGCTTATAAATGATTTAGATATGGTCGACTATATAGAAAGAGTTAAATTACAACAAAAAAATTGGATAGGTAAGTCAGATGGCGCTGAGGTAGAATTTAAAATTTCTAAAACAAATGAAACAATTAAAGTTTTCACCACAAGACCAGATACCATTTTTGGAGCAACTTATATGGTTCTTGCACCAGAACATAAAATAATTGATCAACACAAAGAGTATATTGAAAATTTTGATGAAGTATTAGCTTATAGAGAAGAAGTTATGAAAAAATCTGAATTTGAAAGAACTGAGCTATCTAAGGAGAAGACAGGAGTTGAGCTTAAGGGAATAAAAGCAATTAACCCTGCTAACAATAAAATGATACCTATTTGGATTTCGGATTATGTATTGATTACTTATGGGACGGGTGCAGTGATGGCAGTTCCAGGACATGATGAAAGAGACTGGGAATTTG
The DNA here is from genome assembly GCF_004684055.1 of Soehngenia longivitae. GTDB lineage: Bacteria > Bacillota > Clostridia > Tissierellales > Tissierellaceae > Soehngenia > Soehngenia longivitae. Next base: position 12,659 of record NZ_SRIB01000014.1, on the reverse strand, counting down.
CTAATAAGTTTAATTTACCAATTGTAGAAGTGATCAAAGGGGGAGATGTTACAAAAGAAGCATATACTAATACTGAAAATGGAATAGTAGTTAATTCTGATTTTTTAAATGGACTAACTGTTAATAAAGCTAAAGAGGAAATAATAAATTGGATTGAAAAAAACAAACTTGGGAAGAGAAAGATTAATTATAAATTAAGAGATTGGGTATTTTCAAGACAAAGATATTGGGGCGAACCAATTCCAATGATATACTGTGAAGATTGTGGATGGGTGAAAGTACCAGAAGAAGAACTTCCGCTGTTATTACCAGAAGTTGAAAATTACGAGCCTACTGATAATGGAGAATCACCATTAGCGAATATACCTGAATGGGTAAATACAACATGTCCAAAATGTGGGAAACCAGCAAAAAGAGAGACTGATACTATGCCTCAATGGGCTGGATCATCATGGTATTTTTTAAGATATACTGATCCGCATAACGATCAAGAATTAGCTTCTAAAGAAGCATTGGATTACTGGATGCCAGTTGACTGGTATAATGGGGGCATGGAACATACTACATTACATTTACTTTATTCAAGATTTTGGCATAAATTTTTGTACGACTGTGGAGTGGTAAAAGATCCAGAGCCATATATGAAAAGAACATCTCATGGCATGATTTTAGGTAATAATAATGAGAAAATGTCAAAATCCAGAGGAAACGTAATAAATCCAGATGATATTGTGAACGAATATGGTGCAGATACACTAAGAACTTACGAGATGTTTATTGGGGATTTTGAAAAAAGTGTACCATGGTCTGAAAATGGATTAAAAGGGTGTAGAAGATTTTTAGAGAGAGTTTGGAAACTTCAAGATATTGTTATAGATAGTAATGAATATACAAAGGCATTAGAGACAAACATTCATAAAACTATAAAAAAAGTATCTTTTGACTATGAAAATTTAAAATTCAATACCGCAATTGCATCTCTAATGAGTTTGTTAAATGATTTTAACGATTATGGGCGAATCACGAAAAAAGATTTAGAAACTTATCTACTTTTACTAAATCCAGTAGCGCCTCATATAACTGAAGAAATATGGTCAAATTTAGGAATTAAGCCGAGTCTAAATAAAAGTGTTTGGCCTAAATATGATGAAGCGAAAACGATAGATGAAATAATTGAAATTCCAGTTCAAATAAACGGTAGAGTTAGAACAACAATAAATGTAGAGTTAAATGAAGAAGAAAGCTCTATTAGGGAAAAAGTCTTTAAAAATGATATTGTTGTCAAGTTTATCGAAGGTAAGAAAATAATAAAAGAAATATATGTACCTAGAAAAATATTTAATATTGTAGTAAAATAAAATTTAGTTCTGCTATATAATTTATAGCAGAACTAAAATATTTTTATAATGGAGGGAATTTTATGTCAGTAAAGATAATTACAGATAGTACTGCATATTTATCAAAAGAATATGTAGAAAAAGAAGATATTACAGTTGTACCGTTGCATTATATGTTTGATGGTGTCGAGTATATAGAAGGATTTAAAGGGGAATTTGAACAATATTTTGACAAGCTTCAAAAAAGTAAATCCTTTCCAACAACTTCACAACCTTCCGCAGGAGAGTTTAAAGAAGCATATTTGAAAGCTTTTGAGAAATATGACGAAATAATAGTGATTGTTTTATCTTCTAAACTTAGCGGAACTTACAATAGTGCAATAGCTGCTAAAGAATTATTAGAAGATAGAAAAATCACTATTATTGATAGTTTGGCAACAGTTGCGGCCTTGAAATTTTTAATTGAAGATGCTGTTGAGTTAGCAAAAAATGGTAAAAATTCTGATGAAATAGCATCATATATTGAAGAAAAAAAATCAAAATTAAAAGTTTTAGCTTTACCAGATACCTTGGAATATTTAAAAAGAGGAGGCAGGATATCTCCTCTACAAGCTAATATTGGAAATTTAATTAATATTAAACCCATTATTCAATTGAAAGACGGAGAACTAACTGTATTAGAAAAAGTTAGAGGCAAAAATAATGCCCTAAATAGAGTTGTTGAATTAGTAGAAGAAGCCCATAGAGCGACAATATGCCAAATACTTTGCTATGAAGATGCAATTAAATTTAAAGAGCTACTACAAACAAAATATCCAAACTTGAATATAGATATAGATGAAATTGGGCCTGTCATAGGTTCCCACCTTGGCCCTAAAGCTATGGGCATCTGTTGGTATTAAAAATAAAAGCAAAAAAGACTGTAAAAAGTCCTTTTTGCTTTTATTTGTGTAAGAATATGTTATAATAATAACGGGATAATAATTTTGGAGGTGTATGATGAAAAAAATATTAATTACTGGAGCTTTAGGCCAGATTGGTTCTGAATTAACTGTAAAAATGAGAGGACTTTATGGTAAGGACAACGTTATCATAAGTGATATTGAAAAGAAAAGTGGAAAAGAAGACTTAACAGAGAGTGGACCATTTGAAATAATTAATGTATTAGATGCAAAACAAATTTCTGATGTTGTAGACAAATATAAAATCGATACTATTGTAAATTTAGCTGCTATATTATCTGCAGTAGGCGAGAAAAACCCTAATTTATGTTGGCAGATTAATATGACTGGATTATATAATGTGTTAGAGATAGCGAGAGAGAAAGGTTTAAGAATCTTTACACCTAGTTCTATTGCTGTATTTGGCCCTAATACACCTAAAGATTTAACTCCTCAAGATACTATCATGAGGCCGACTACAATGTATGGTGTAACTAAAGTATCAGGAGAGTTATTATGTGATTACTATTATAAAAAATTTGGAGTTGACACTCGAGGAGTAAGATTCCCTGGAATAATATCTTATAATACCTTACCTGGCGGCGGCACAACTGATTATGCAGTTCATATTTATTACGATGCTGTTTTAAAGAAATCATATACAAGTTTTATTGATAAAGGAACTTATATGGACATGATGTATATTCCTGATGCATTAGATGCAGTAATTAATTTGTTAGAAGCCGATGGTAGCAAACTAATTCATCGAAATGCTTTTAATATCACAGCTATGAGTATAGAACCAGAAGACATCGCAAATTCTATAAGGAAATTCATACCTGAATTCAGATTAGATTATGACGTTGATCCAGTTAGGCAAAAAATTGCAGAATCATGGCCCAATTCATTAGATGATTCTGAAGCTAGAAAACAATGGGGATGGAAACCTAATTATGATTTAGACAGCATGACTAAAGATATGCTTGAGAAATTAAATATGAAATTAAATATAGAATTAAATATAAAATAGTACAAAAGAGGTCCCTTTTTAGGTACCTCTTTTAGTATGTTAGAATTATGTAGGTTTATAGAACTTTAAGAAAATATTTATTTAGCTCTTATTTATTAAATTAAGTTTTTCAGCATGTGATAGAGTTTTTATTTGATACTCTCTTTTTAGCGCAATTGATTTATCATCAAAAGATTCATAATACAGAAGCTCAATAGGCAACCTACTTCTAGTGTATTTTGCACCCTTACCAGAATTGTGGATTTTAAATCGCCTATGAAGATTATTTGTAAATCCAGTGTATAAAGAACCATCAGCACATAATCCAATATATACATAATACATTTTACTGATTCTCCTCATTTAAAAAAGCACAATTTACTATTTTTTTTGACAAATCATAATTATGGCCTTTTCTTTGTAAAAAAGCAATGGCTTTAGCAGTTGCTTTGTATTTGTCAACGACATATTCCTTTTGATATTTTGATTTTATAAGATCACATAGCTTTTCGTAGTCAACGAAGGAATGGTTTTGAATGTTATCTTGAATGATTGATTCATCAACACCTTTTCTCTTCAATTCATAAGCTATTTTATACTCTCCCCAGTTGTTATTCGAAGATTTATAATAAATGAATTTTTTCGTGTATTCATTATCATCAAGTAATCCATTTTCTATTAGTTTTTGAATGACAGATTCAATGGTTGCACTATTATAGTTTTTCTTTAAAAGGTAATTTTTAACTTCAAAAATTGTTCTGTCTCTATATGACAAATATTTTAAGGATAGTTCGTAAGCTTTTTTATATAAAAGGCCACTATCAGATGAACTAGAATTAGATTTGTCTGTTACATATTCTTCGCTTTTTACTTCTATGTGTTCTTCATTATCAAGAATAATGATTTTTTTATTGTTCTTGACTTTAATATCTTTAATTATTTTCATTTTAATCAACAGAATCCTTTTGAGAGATCAAATATATACCAACTATCACTAACAATACTGGCCATAGTTTTTTAATATTATAAAATAAATAGCTAAAATCATAAGACAATATCTTAGCAAGCAATAACAATCCAATTACAACTAAAGCAATACCTAAGGATTTCATAGAATTATAATTTTGATTCTTTGGGTTTGAATTTACTTCAGAAAATCCATTTTCTTCTGGTATTATAAAAGCGCAAATTACATATGCAATCAACATAGCCCCAAATGAGATTAGAGATAATACTATAAATGCCAATCTTACCACAGTTGAACTGATGTTAAAGTATTCAGCTAAACCACCACAAACACCAAATAATATTTTATCGTTTTTTGAACGTGTCAATTTTTTCATTTTACCACCTCTCATTCATGATATCAGAAAAGAAAACATAAATAAATATATATTTAAAGAATTCCATTTATTAATAAACTGTGATAACATTAGAAATGGTGATGAAAATGTTCAATATATTGTCTATATTAGCGAAGTATGTTTTTGTATTTATCATATATACGTTTATATTTCTGATAATCAGAATGATTTATCTTGACATAAATTCATTATCAAAATTAGAAAATTATAATGGGGCTTATTTAAAGTTATTAAATAGATTAGAAAATCTGCCATATAAATTGAATGATAGTTATTCGATAGGGCAAGAAATATCATTAGGTAGAAGTAATAATAATGATATAGTTTTAAAAGATCCCTACATATCAAAACGTCATTTTAGAATAGTGAAGGATGAGAATGAATATTTTATTGAAGACTTAAATAGTTCAAATGGGACTTATGTAAATGGAGAAAGAATATTTGATGTAAAGAAATTGGCATATGGTGATATCATAAAAGTAGGCAATATTGAGTTTATGTTTATCAACTTAGAGTAGGAGAATAAGATGAAAAAATTAAACTTTGAAGTAACAAGGAATTTGTTATTTATTTTTGAACTTATTTCACTATCATTAATTTTTTTATTCAATTGGCCAAATATTGATAAAAACACTATATATATTTCTTTAGGCCTAATAGGGTTAGTCTATGTTTCTAATATTTTACTATTTAAATTATCAAAAGGTGATCACTATATATTTTTGATCGTATGCATGCTGATGTCAATTGGTGTAATAATGATTTATAGAATTGATCAGGCATTGGGGTTAAGGCAATTAAAATGGTTATATATAGGAATTATTAGTTTTTTTATCACATATGTGCTTTTTAAATCATACAATAGATGGAGTAATCACTTTAATCTATATTTAGCAGCAAGCTATATCCTTTTTTTTGGAACACTAATATTTGGATTTAGCACGCATGGTTCCATCAGATGGATAAGTATTGGGGGAATATCATTTCAACCATCAGAACTCATTAAAATTATATTTATATTCATACTAGCATGTATTTATTCAGACAATTCTTTTATGTCTAAACCCAAAATAACAAAATATAAAGAACTAGTAACAATGATGTTAGTTTATTCATTTATAGCTATCTTGTTTATCCAACGAAATTTAGGAGCATCAGTTGTATTTTTTGCCATTTATTTAGGTATTCAATATATTTATGCTGAAGATAATAAATATGCTATATTAAACATTTTCTTATTTGCTGTTGGTGGCACAATTGGATACTTTTTATTCGATCATGTAAAAATAAGATTTTTAACGTGGTTAAATCCTTGGGAATATATAGATACAATTGGGTATCAAATAACACAATCTTTGTTTGCAATCGCTGAGGGTGGATTTTTTGGCACTGGGGTTGGAAGAGGGCATCCTAATTTTATTCCTTTGGCTTACAACGATTTTATTTTTTCTGCCATAGTAGAAGAAATGGGGATTTTCACAGGGATAGCAATAGTAATGTTATACATGATACTTGTGTACAGGGGCTTTAAGATAGCTTTAAAACAAAAAGATGTATTTTATAGAATCATATCTATTGGTATCAGCCTATTATTGGGAATCCAGACATTTATAATTATAGGAGGAGTAATTAAATTAATACCGCTAACAGGATTAACCCTTCCTTTTGTTTCCTATGGGGGGACTTCTATACTAACTAGTTTTATAGCATTAGGTATATTGCAAGGAGCTTCTGAAAAGGAGATATACGGAGGTTCTAAAAATGAATGATGTTGAAAAGAAAAAAATACTTAGAGTTTTATCATTGATGGTCCTACTAAATGTTACTTTAGTTTTGTATTTGAGTTATTTCCAAATATTTCAAGCAGACAAAATCAAGCAAAGTTCATATAACAAAAGATTGTGGGCAAATGAAGACAAAGTATTAAGAGGAAGCTTTTATGACAGAAACAAAAAGGTTCTAGTTTATTCTGAGAAGGATGAAGAAGAAAAGATTAATAGAATATACAAATACGATCATTTATATAGTCATATAATTGGATATAGCTCAAGAGAATATGGAAAAGCAGGGCTAGAAAAGAGCTACAATTCATATTTGCTTGATGAAGGTAACTTTTTTGATATTAGTGGAGTAAAAGAACTACTGGATAAAGAAAGCATTGGAAATGACATTGTACTCACGATAGACCATGATATGCAATTAAAAACTAGAGAATTATTGCTAGGGAAAAAAGGAAGCATCATAACAATGAATCCCAAAACAGGTGAGATATATTCTATGATTAGTATGCCTGATTTCAATGTAAATACGTTAAAAGATGACTGGGATAAAATCATAGATGATACAAATAGTCCTCTCTTAAATAGAGCAACACAAGGTTTGTATCCTCCAGGTTCTACTTTTAAAATAATCACTGCTTTATCTTCACTTCAAAATAATATCGACAATGATGATTTTACATGTACTGGAAGTACTACAATTAATGGATATACTATTAGGGATTATGACAGTAAAAGTCATGGAATTGTTGATATGAACGAAGCATTTAGAGTATCTTGTAATACTTATTTTGCAGAAATAGCTGTTAAATTAGGTCAATCTAATATTTTACAAACATCAGAAAAATTTTATTTTAATAAAGATTTTGACTTTGACTTAGATATTAAAAAGTCATCTTTCCCAACAAATAAAATGGATAAAACAGAACTTGCTGCTTCAGGTATAGGGCAAGGTAAAATTTTAGCAACTCCTTTAGAAATGCTTATGGTAGCTTCTGGCATAGCAAATGATGGAAATATAGTCAAACCACATCTGGTATCGAAGGTACTGACACATGATGGTATATTGGTAAAATCTAATGATATAGAGATTCTATCAAACGCAGGTAGTCATAATGATGTTGAACAAATAAAAAACATGATGGTCGAAGTTGTAGAAAATGGCACAGGGACACAAGCTAAAATCAATGGAATAACGGTAGCAGGCAAGACAGGAACAGCTGAAAATGCATCGGGGAATAATCATGCTTGGTTTGTTGGATTTGCACCGGCAGAAGACCCAAAAATAGCAGTAGTTGTTCTATTAGAAGAAGAAGGTTCTACAGGCGGATCTAAAGCAGCTCCGATAGCAGGAGAATTAATTAAATTTGGATTAAATAATATAAAATAGGGGGGCTAATTTTGAATATTAAAGAAAGAAAAGAAATTCCGGATAAGTACAAGTGGAGATTAGATGACATTTACAAAGACAACCATGATTTAGAGAAGGATTTATCCTTATTAAGAAGTAAATGGGAAGAATTAGCAAGGTTGAAAGACAAATTAACTTTAAACTCAAATAATTTACTCGAAGGTTTAGTATTAAGAGATGACATATTGAGGTTATCTGAAAAAATATACTCATATGCTAGTATGCAATTAGACCAAGATACTAGAGTAAATGAATCTTTAGCTTTATTTGATAAAGCTCTAACTATTTATTCTCAGTCGCTTGATGCATTAGCTTTTTTTGTACCTGAACTACTGAAAGAGAATGAAAGTGATTTAAGGTTACTACTCAATCAAGACATTAGACTGAATAAATACATTCATTTCTTTGAAAATATTATTAGAAATAAAAATCATATTTTATCAGATAAAGAAGAATCAATAATTGCTCAATATAGTGAAGTTTTGATGGCACCAGAAAATATATACTCTATATTTAATGGATCTGATTTAAGCTTCCCAAGTGTAAAAAAAGATGATATTGAGATTGAAATAACACAAGGTAATTTTATACAATTATTAGAAAATGATGATCGAGACTTTAGACAGATAGTTTTTAATGAATTTTATAAAGTTTTCTCTAAGTATAAAAATACTTTAGCTTCAACTTTGGCTGGTAACATTAAAAAGAATACTATTACGGCTAAGATAAGAAAATATAATTCTGCCATCGAAGCAAGTCTTTCAGAAAACAGTATAGAAATGGTAGTTTATGATAACTTACTAAAGAGCATTCATGAAAACTTAGACACATTGTATAAATATATAAACATTAGAAAGAGAGCAATGCAACTCGATGAGATTCATATGTATGACTTATATACCCCTATAGTAAAAGATGTTTACCCTAGTATAGACTACGAAACTGGGAAAAACATGGTATTAGAAGGGCTCATGCCACTAGGCGAAGACTATATTAGCATTGTTGAAAAAGCATTTAATGAAGGATGGATTGATGTTTACGAGAACAAAGGCAAAAGGTCTGGTGCATACTCTGGAGGATCATATGATACAAAACCATATATTTTGCTTAATTATCATGATAGGCTAGACGATGTCTTTACTATAGCCCATGAAATGGGTCATTCTATGCATAGCTATTATACGAGAAAAAATCAACCATATATTAATGGAAGCTATAGCATTTTTGTAGCTGAAGTGGCTTCAACTGTTAATGAAATATTGTTATTGCTCAATTTAATAGAAAAATCTACATCAAAAGAAGAAAAAGCATATTTAATTAATCATTATATTGAAAGTTTTAGAACTACTGTTTTTAGACAAGCTCTGTTTGCTGAATTTGAAAAGAAAATATATGAATATGTTGAAAATGGCAATTCAATTACAGCAGATTTTTTGAGTGATACGTACAAAGAACTAAATAAGTTATACTATGGAAATGAAATAGTAATAGATGATTTAATTTCTGTAGAGTGGGCAAGGATACCACATTTTTACTATAATTTTTATGTATATCAATATGCCACTGGATTTTGTGCAGCAGTTACTTTGGCAACCAATATTAAAAATAACGTATCGGGTAGTTTAGAAAAATATTTAGATTTTTTAAGAAGCGGTGATTCAGATTATCCTATTAACGTTTTAAAGAAAGCAGGAGTAGATATGACATCACCAGAACCACTTTATAAAGCTTTGAATATATTTAAAGATTTAGTAATGGATTTTGATGAATTGATATAGTTAAGAAATTAAAACCAAATGCTTCCGAAATCTTAAAGTTCTACTTTAAGTATTTGATGGAAGCATTTTGGTTTTAATTTATAAGAACTTGCTTTTTAAATTTTCCCAATACATATCTTTACTGAAATTCAATTTTGAAATAATTTTTTTTGACATTGTCAGATCAACAGTAACTATATTGTTATATTTATATTCAAAACCATCATTAATGACCAGCATAGAATTCATATATCTTCTCTCGGGTTTTATTTCTATGACAGAATCGCCAGGAATTATTGCACTATTTGGCAAACTTCTATAAGCATTTGAAATAATTGGAGCTAATGGTGTTATTTGGAGTGCTTTTATGCTAGGATAAACAATACTTCCTCCGACTGAATAATTATAAGCCGTGCTACCAACTGGAGTAGATATAATTAAACCATCACCGCTGAATTTTTCAAGATGATTATTGTCGATTGAAACATCGAGATGAATTATTTTAGAACCTATTCCCTTTATTACAATCTCATTAATAGCAGTTTGATAATAACATTTTTCACTTGTACATATGGATGCATTTACAAGATATATCTTATCTATTGTGTAATCATTATTTATATATCTATGAATAAATGTATCTATTTTTTCAGGGACTATTTCTTGAAAAAAACCTAAGTGTCCGGTATTAATACCAACGAATGGTATATATGGGAATTTGTGTTTGTGAACAGATCTTAAGAAAGCACCATCCCCACCAATGCAAATGTTTAATTCTGCTTTATCATTATAATCAATAGATGGTGTAAAACCATTGAATTTCAATTTATCAATTAATAGATCTGAGGTTTTCTTTGATTCATAATTTTTATTTGAGAGTATATTAATAATCCTTTCACTCAAAACTATCCCGCCCTTTATCTTTTTACATAAACTTGTTATAATGATTGTAACATATTTAATATTTTTTATAAATATAAGTTAGGAGTAAATAATGTATTCAAATGAGAATCAAATAACATTTATAAATAAAGAAAAAGATATCGAATTAAAAGATTTTTTGTTAAGTAATTGTATATCAAATAGACTTTACAGAAGTTTATATAAGAGCAAGAAAATATATATAAATGGGGTTCAATTAAATAAGGATTTTATTGTAAGGAAAAATGACTTTGTTACAATATTTTTCGAAGATGAAACCTGTGATATAGAACCACAAAAAATGGATCTAGATATAGTTTACGAAGACGAAGATTTAATTGTGGTAAATAAGCCACCGTTTATGTTAGTTCATCCAACTAAAAATTATCCTGATGATACTTTATCTAATGGCATCGCTTTTTATTTTAAGCAGAATAAACTAAAAAGAAAAATTCGCATAGTTAACAGATTAGATCGAGATACTTCTGGATTAGTAATTTTTGCTAAAAATCAATTTGCTCATCAGCAAATGGCTTTGCAATTAGAAGATGGTAGATTAGAAAAATATTATTATGCGATAGTAGAAGGTATAGTTAAAGCTGATGAAGGAATCATTGAGCAGCCAATAGCGCAGAAACTTGATAGTTATGGGCGAGAAATAAGAGAAGATGGTGATTATTCAAAGACTTATTATAAAGTATTAGAAAGATTAACTGATATTACATTGTTAAGGGTGAAGACATTTACGGGTAGAACTCACCAAATTAGAGTGCACTTAGATTATATAGGGCATCCGATAATTGGAGACACTTTATATCACAAAAAAAATGATTTCATAAATAGACAAGCATTACATGCCAATAGCTTAATATTCTATAAATTGAGGACTAAGAGTAAGATTGAATTAAACACTAATCTTCCTAATGATATGAAATTACTACTGAAGCAATACAAATCAGTTTTTGTTGAAAAGTAGCTATAAAAGTACTATAATAAAATTAAAGATAAAAACACATTAGAAGTCTGCAGTGTTCGTTATTCTTATATAATTCAACCGACATATTTTATATGGGAACCCGACTGTTTGGCGTTGGATAACATGCCTAGTAAGCTAGGTAGTTAGAAAACGCCAACAGGGTACCCACCTGCATCAGTGCGGGTGTGAATTAATAAAGAAGACGGCACTGCGGATTTTTAATATTATATGTTTATTGGATATTTCTTTCGCTGTTTATAAAAATATATATGCTTAAATCCCAAATTTTTTAATAATTTCTCTGCAGTTTTATATTCATATCCAATATATTCACAAACATGTGAATCTGATCCAAAAGTAATTATTTCTCCGCCATATTTTTTGTATAGACTTAATATAGATGGTTTAGGGTGAATAAAATCCAAATTATACCTTAAAGAAGCGGAATTGATTTCCAAACCCTTATTATTTTGAATCAACAAATTTAATATCTTACTTATCTTATCATTTATAATATTCGAATTGTCATAAATATATTGGGTGTTAAAATACCTATCAATAAAATCTATATGGCCTAATGTATCATAGTTATTAAAATTAGTAACACATTCTAGCATTTGATCATAGTATTTTTCTAAAAGCAAAGAAGAGTCCACATCTTCTGGGTTTGAACCATTGAAGATATCTTTACCATCTATAGAATGTATAGACATAATTACGAAATCGAAAGGATAATTATTGATAAATTCATCATATCTACTGTATAAATTTGGTTGCATACCTATTTCTACGCCAATTAATATTTCTAAGTCATTCTTGTATTTATGTTTAATTTTTTTTAAATCTCGAAAATAATCATCTGGTCTAAACATAATATCAGCACCGTCTATTGACGATTCAAAATCAACATGATCAGTAATGCATATGTACTTTAAATTTCTTTCGATAGCTTTTTTTGCTATATTGTCTAAAGATTCTTTAGAATCAACTGAAAAATCACTGTGTATATGAAAATCAAGCATATGAATCCTCCTTTTTATTACAACATAATTTTACTTAGTGTAAAATAATTGTTGGACAAAGAACATAAAAATATAGAGAATAATTCTCCTTTTGATATAATGTAATTGGAAAACCACAATAAAGAAAGGAGAATATTCTCTAT
>NZ_SRIB01000013.1 GCF_004684055.1 Soehngenia longivitae | reverse complement strand
CGGGTTCTGACAGAAATTCTATAATCGCAAAGGCAAAATAAATTAATTTATCTCTTGACTTTTAATAGCTGGTCTTACAAATATAACCATGTCCGACTGTAATATAGCCTATCAATAAATAACTATTAATTTTTATACAGTCAAAATTTAGTATGTGTCCTGTAGATATTTGCACAAGGAACTAAATCCCTCATTTAACTAAATTGTGAACTCAAGTTTTTCTGTGATACTTATTACTTCACCATCTTTCACTTCAATAAAGAAAGGAACTCTTTGAGCAGGAGGTTCATCAGAATATGATGTTTCCAAATGTTGAATGAATTCTTCTTTTTTTGTAGTAGTATAAGATCTATCGCTGTCTTTATCATTTATAAAAAGAAGATCCGAATCAATAAAAGTATATAATGTTTTGTCTGTTAATTCATATTCCTCTTTCTCTATGTCTGGGTTATAAATATAATACCCATTAGGAAGATCCTCATTTTGATTTAATTCAAGTTCTGCTATTCTATCAATATCTTCAATTGTAACTATTTCAACTCTATCCAAATATAATGTATTGTCTTCAATAACTATATACCCAACCAAAGATTCAGTTTCTGTCTGTTCTTCTTGCGAAGTACATCCAGCTAATACAAGCACATACGCCATAACAAGTAATATGATTGTTCTTTTTTTCATGATAACCTCCAATGTTTTCATAATGTCATCCTTTCGTTTTTTAGTTCTGTGACCATTGCCCTTATCACTTTATTTGCATTATAAGTTATAGCTACTCAATTACACAAGTGAAGTCAAACATATGTATTTATGCTTTTTAAGGGATTAACATTAATGCTTCTTACCCATACTGCTATAGCAATTATAATAATTATTAAAATTGAAGTTGTTGTTATATTCTTCTTTTTCATTACTTATCTCTTCTTTAAATCAAGTAGTATTTTCCAATACTTCTGATTAATTTTATTTTAATGGATCATTTGCAAAGGAATAATTATATTATATTAGTTTTTAATATCAATTACTGATGTATCAAAATCATATGACAGATCTTCTGATTTAAACCAAAGATCAGATTCCTGCATAGGCATGGACATCCTTACCCAGTCTTCTTTTCGCTCTAATACTATCCCTACTCCAGCTTGTAACCCTTTTTCATTACCATCAATTTCATCATAGCTCATTGCATTTTTTACAACAGCTTGGTTAGCATTATTGGCAAAAAGTGACTCATCAAAATTAAGTTTACTTTTATCAACTGTTCCTCGAATACGTGGAATATCCCCAAATGCTTGAACAACTCTGCATTCATTACCATTTCCCTCAATTACTATTACCATGTCATTTTTATTTAATTGAAATTCCTCATTTTCTAATGTTTGATAAATATTATTATCATTAGTATATACTGTAATTACATATGGGTCTTTTAAAACTACATCTTCAGTGATTATAGCTATCTTACCTTCATATTGAACTAGTTGATCATCAGATAATACTTGTTGATCTGTACCTTCTGGTAATTCTATATTTTCATCAGGAGGATTTTGATTAGTACAGCCTATTACTATAAACCCTGTTAAAACTATTACCACTATAAGCAATATAAGTTTTTTCATGAAATCACCTTTCATTAAGCATACATTAAACTATTTATATATTCAAGTACAATACCAAGTATCTTACTTAGCATCTAAACAAGGTCAATCTTTCGTACCATTCAATAAAAACCTCTCGAATTGATGCATGAAATTCAGTATTAAAAGGCAATGTCCCAAATAGCAAGCCTAATACAATAATAGAAATTGATGCTATTTGGTTGTATTAATAGAAATTTATTGTACTAGGAAAAGAGTAAATCAAATAAAAAAATTATTTTTTTATGGATATTTATTGTAGACTTGTTGTGGTTTTTATATTCAGTTTAAAAGCAGATGAGCTAATTGATATCAATTAGCTCATCTAACATTCTCATTTCTTCTTGCTGTAAAATGTATTTTCTAATGGATATTTATATCTAAATATCCCGTCTTTTTTATAATAAGCATTTTGTAAAGCAGGAGCCATAAGTGTTGCCACAATTTCTCCTATTCCCTTCGCTCCATAAGCAGGTTTATCCGCTGGGTTTTTTTCTATCAATTTAACCTCAATTTCTGGCATCTGGTGAGCTTTAAATAAACCAAGTGTTCCTAATTTTACTTGAGGCACTCCATCTTTTAATGGAAAATCTTCAGTCAATCCATACCCCAGCCCCATTGCGATTCCACCTTCAACCTGACCTTCTGCCCCAGTTTTGTTTATGACTTTTCCAACATCATGTGCAGCAAATACTTTGACAACTTTTCCGTCCTTATCTAATACACAAATCTGAGTAGCATACCCATAAGCGATGTGGCTCACTGGGTTCTCTTTGTCTGAACCCATAGGATCAGTTTTGTAGTCAAACTCTCCCTTATACTCCTTCTCATTCAAGTCACTAAGTGTAAATCCTTTGTCTAGGTCTTCTTTTAGTTGTGTACTTGCAATTCTTGCTGCTTCTCCCGCAAAAACCGTCTGCCTTGATGCAGTAGTAGTTCCTGAATCAGGTGTGTATTCTGTGTCAGGATGCTCGACAATCAATTTGTCTGTTGTCAATCCTGTAGTGTATGCAACTATCTCCATTAAAACAGTTTGTATCCCTTGACCCATATCAGCAGCAGATGATTTAATATGCACTTTACCATCTTTTATTTTTAGATTACATCTCCCAGTATCTTTTAATCCAACGCCTATTCCTGAATTCTTCATAGCACAAGCAATACCAACATAATAATTTGGATCATTCTCATATTTATAGAACTCATCTTTTAAAGCTTCCAATGTTTCCGCCATGGCAGTACCCTCATCTGCAATCTGTCCATTAGGTAGTACTTCTCCCGGTCTTATAGCATTCCTATATCTTATCTCCCAACCTGATAATCCAGTTTTTTGAGCTAATTCATTTATTAAACACTCTATAACTGCAACTGATTGTGTTACTCCAAATCCTCTAAAAGCTCCAGCAGGTGGGTTATTTGTATAATAAGCATTCCCTTCTATATCGACGTTTTGGTAATTATAGGGTCCCCCCATATGAGTACACGCTCGTTGCAATACTGGACCACCAAGTGAAGCATATGCGCCAGTATCTGAGGTGAGTCTAGCTTTCATAGCTAAAAATTTTCCGTTTTCATCACAGGCAATTTTTGCATATATCTTCATAGCATGTCTTTTTGGGTGATAATTAATGCTTTCTTGTCTTGTAAATGAAACTTTAACTGGTCTTTTTGTCAAATATGCACACAGTGCAGCTTGATGCTGCACGCTCATGTCTTCCTTGCCGCCAAATCCTCCACCTACATAAGCAGAATGGATTCTTACCTTTTCTCTTGGAATCCCTAAATACTCCCTTATTTCATTGTATTCATCGTATATCCCTTGCCCTCCTGTAATTACATAAACGCCATCTTCGTAAGGCATTGCAAGTGCGGATTCAACTTCCATAAAAGCATGTTCTGTGGGAGGAAGTTCAAATGTTCCTTCTGCAAAATACTTAGCTTTCCTAAATTGACTTTCTACATCTCCTCTTTTAACTTCTTCATGATCAAATAAGTTGTTTTCAGGAACTCTAAACTTACCAAAATGCATAAATCCCTCACCATGTATTTGATGAGCACCTTCTTGTTTAGCTTCTTCAGGGCTTGTTATTGGTTTTAAGATTTCGTATTGAACTTCTACTAGTTCACACGCTTTCTGTGCTATTTCTTTAGTCTCTGCCACAACCATTGCCAGAGTGTCGCCTATGCACTTTGTCTGTTCATTTATGTCGATCATACCTGGCCAATCCTTTGCTAAATGTCCAATATACCTATTGCCGGGAATATCTTTTGCTGTGTAAATGGCAACCACACCTTCTAATTGTTCTGCTTTCGAAGTATCGATCGAAAGTATTTTAGCCCTTGCATATTTAGTAAATACATTTTTACCATATAACATGCCATCTACATAATAATCATCTGCATATTTCCCTGTGCCAAGTACTTTATCTTCTACATCTACTCTTTTTACTATTTCGCCTAATTTTATGTGATTATCAAATTCAGGAATTTCCAAATTTTCTCTCAATATCTTTGCTGCTAATAATATTCCTTCTTCTATTTTCTTATATCCAGTGCATCTGCAAATATTCGTCTTTATTGCCATCTTCACGTCTTCTTTAGTTGGATTAGGATTTTTATCTAACAAACATTTCCCAGATATAACCATTCCCGGTATACAAAATCCACATTGAACTGCCCCTACTTTTCCAAAAGCATACACAAAAGCATCTCTTTCTCTTTGTGTGAAACCCTCGATGGTTTGTATTTTTTTATTCTCTAATCTAGACAATTTTTGTGTACATGCTCTTTGAGTTTTTCCGTCTATTATAACTGTGCATGTGCCACAAGCACCTTCTTTACAACCATCCTTTACAGATGTAATTTTTAGCACGTCTCTTAAATAATCTATAAGCAGCATGTCTTCTTTTACACTATAAATAGTATCGTTAATGTTTAGGGTATACATTTTTTTACCTCATTTCTACATTTCTATATAAGTTAGATAGAAATTTATCACTTATCTTTTGACTTCTTTTTATAAACTTCCCTGTTTTTAATTCATTAAATGTTTTCCCATTGTCTATTACAATATCGCCTCTTAGCAGCACTTTATCTACTTTAAAGTCCGATTCAAAACCCTCATACACAGTGTAATCTGATTTAGAATGTCGATTTGATTTAGAAATGGTATATCTTTGCTTTTTCAGTATTGCAATGTCAGCATCATTTCCAATATTTATGCTCCCTTTTTTATCAATTCCAAAGATCTTAGCTGGATTTGAACACAATTTTTCAATTAAGTTATTTAGAGAAACTCCTCTTCTTATCCCCTCAGTCAAAACTAGTTCCATTCTTTCTTCAACACCACCAACACCGCCAGGTGATAACCTAAAATCTTCTTTTCCAACGATTTTTTGGTCAAGCATAAACGGGCAATGATCAGTTGCTATGACATCAACATCTTTGTTTTCGATCCCTCTCCAAAGAGCTTCAATATCTTCCTTCGTTCGCAAGGGAGGAGCCATTATATATTTTACACTTTCATTGCTATCCATTTCATATTTTTCTTTGTCCAAAGTTAAATATTGTGTGCAGGTTTCACAATATATATTCTTCGCTCCATTTTTTCTAGCGTTTATTATTTCATTTAGTCCTTCTTTAGTAGATACATGGACAAAGTACAAATTTGGATACCCAGTTATTTCAGAAAGAGCTATCATTCTACTTATGGCTTCACTTTCTGACTTATTTGGCCTTGAAAGAGCATGATATATTGGTTCTTTGTATCCCTTTTCTCCAAAATATTGCCTTAAATATGTTACTATCCCATGATTTTCAGCATGAACTGCTAGGGTTACTTCTAATTTTTTCGCTATGTCCATAGCTCTTAATATTTCTTCATCTGACAATCTATTGTCATAAGTAAGATATATCTTAAAACTCGTTATCCCTTCTTTGGCTAGTTCTTTCATCTCGTCAAATATACTATCATTTACTTGTTGAATTACCCCATGAAATGAATAATCGCAAACAGATCTACCATCTGCTAATTTATGATATTGATCTATCATGTATCTCAAATCACAATTCTTCGGGCCAAAAGCTATATGATCTACTATTGTAGCAGTACCTCCATATAATGCAGCAATTGATCCAGAATAAAAATCATCAACTGCTCTAAAATTTCCTAAATCCAAGTCCATGTGAGTGTGCACATCTACTCCTGCCGGAATAACTAATTCTCCTTCTGCATCAATCACATTGCAATCACTTATGTTTTCAATTTTACCCATCTCCGTAATAGTCCCATCTTCTATCAAAACCGATCCATAAAAAGATGCATCAGGGTTTACTATAAGTCCATTTTTAATCAATGTTTTCATGCTTTGCCTCCTAAGATTTAAAGGTAAAAAATGATTTACCTAATACCCCTACTTGTTTTCAATGGCTTTCCTTTCAGCTTCTTCCTCAGCTAATGTCTTATTTGGCAAAATAAGATTTAGTACAAATACAACCACTGTAGCAAGGACAACTGGCGAACTTGCAAATACCATTCTAAACCACTCTGGCAAATATTGAAGTCCTTCAGCAGGTATTTGCGTTATACCCATTCCTAGTGCAATTCCAAGCCCTACTATAGTCGTGTTTCTAACTGACATTTCATCTTGAACTATCAATTTCATTCCCGTCATTGTAATTTGTGCAAATACAGATATTGTAGCTCCGCCTATGACACATTGTGGTATAGATGTCATGAAAGCGCCAAATTTAGGCACAAATCCAGCTGCCAATATAAAAAGTGAAGTCAATCTAAAAACTTTTAAGCTAACTACTTTAGTCATTGCAACTATGCCTACATTTTGGCTATATGTTGCTGTTGGCAATGCGCCTATAAAAGACCCTATAATACTCAAAACTCCGTTTGCTTTAATTCCATTTGAAAGTTCTTCATCTGTAGGTTCTCTATCCAAGCCACCTACTGTAGTTCCTGAAAAATCGCCAACTGCTTGTACAGCATTAACAGCAAACATGACCATCATCGTTGCAATAGCTGCAGGTGGAAATTCAAATTTATATGGCATAATCTTAGGCAAATTAAACCATGATGCTGTTTGAATACTGTCGAATGAAACTATGTTAGCCATCAAACTTGCAATATATCCTACTATGATTCCGATTAAAATAGCTGCAAGTTTAACATATCCTTTTCCAAACATATTACATAGCAATACCACAACTAAAGTCAACACTGCAATTCCCCAATAAATTAATCCTCCATATCTAGGGTCAGTTGACTGAAATCCTCCAGCCATGTAGTTTACTGCAACTCTATAAAGAGATAGCCCTATTGTGAAAACCACCGTTCCTGCGACCATTGGAGGAAAATATTTTCTTATTTTCTTAATAAAAATACCTACTGCAAATGCTGTCAATCCACCAAATATTTGAGCCCCAAATATAGCTCCTATACCATATTCTCCACCTATTGCTAATATAGTTGGGATATATGCAAAGCTAACTCCTATGATTACCGGAAGCCCTGAGCCAATCCTGAATATAGGAAAAGACTGAAGAAAGGTTCCAATTGCAGCAATAAACATACTGGCTTGTACTAATTGAATCCTTTGATTAGCATCTAATCCGATTGCACCTGATAATACTAATGCAGGTAATACGTTCCCTACAATCATTGCTAATAAGTGCTGCAATGACATTGGGAGTGCCACTTTCAAGCTAGGATTTCCATCTAAACTGAACAAAGATGTGTTTTTATTTGTACTTTTTTCCATTTTTAAACCTCCTAAGATTGTGTTAAATCAATCTCCAAATTTCTTTTGCTCTTTGTCTTGAATTTGCATTAATTCTTCTCTCATCTACTGTCAAAATTTCACGATCTCTCATCACGAATTTTCCATTTACCATAGTATCGTTGACATCTCTCCCACTTAAGCCAAATATGAGATGCCCAAACCAATTGCTCTCATCTAGTGGGGTTGTCGGATCATAAGAAAGTGTAATAACATCAGCATATGCACCTTCTTTTATTATTCCAAGTTCATGTTTAAAATAATTTTTCAATAGCTTAGGATTATTTTCAAATTGCATTTTCTTTGTTTCATTAAAGCCCACCGTGTTATCATAAGTATTAAATTTATGCAATATATTAGCACATTTCATTGAATCGAACATATCATTCGTGTATGCGTCGGTCCCTAATCCAACGTTTATGCCCATATCCATCATTCTCAATACGTTAGGGCATCCTACTGCATTGTTCATATTGCTTTGAGGATTATGCACTACATTTGTATTAGTTTGCTTTAATATTTCCATCTCAAGTGGATTTATATGTACGCAATGCACTGCAATACATTTTTCGTTTAATATATTAAAGTCAAACAACCTCTCTACTACTCGCTTCTCGTATTTTTTTAGAGAATCAAATTGATCATGTATGCCTTCAGCTACGTGGATATGAAATCCAGTGTCCAATCCATTTGAAGCTTCTTTAACTTTATAGAGCGTATCATCAGATAGTGTAAATGATGCATGAAGCCCAAATAATGCTTTAATCATGTCAGAATTGTCATTTTGACAATATTTGATAAAGTTAACATTTTCTTTTATCCCTAAATCTCTCCTGATGTATCCATCTCTGTCGGTTACTTCATAGCATAAACTAGTTCTAATACCAATCTCTGTGGCAGCTTCTTTTATTTTATATAAACTCCCATCTATGGCATTTGGACTTGAATGATGATCAATTAATGTTGTCACACCATTTTTTATGGATTCGATGTAAGTGGTATAAGCATTTAATTTTACATCTTCTAAGCTCAATTTTTTATCTAGATTCCACCATAAATTTTCTAATACATTTAAAAACCCAGATGTATTTTTATTTACGTTCATTCCTCTAGCATATGCTGAATAAATGTGACTATGAGCACATATAAATCCTGGCATAATCAGTTTCCCATCTACATCTATTACTTCTTCATCTTTGTATTTTGTTATCAAGTCTTTAAAACTTCCAACCTCTGCAATAAAATTGTCCTTGATGAGAATCGCTCCATCTTCTATCAATGTGTTTTTCTCATCGTTTGTTATGACTGTACCATTTCCAATAATCACAGCTTTCACTCCTTCATAGAATCCATAAAACAACTTTAGAAAAGATAAGGATAAACCTTTATTAATTCTTTGATTGTCATCATAAATGGATCTGTTGAACCTTCTTCTATGTCTATTTCAATTTCTGAAATTTGGCCCTCTATATCTCTGATAAGATATTTAGAATCGCTCAATCTCATCAAACCGGTGTTGCAACTATTATTAAAATCAATTTTATTTTCAAATATTGTGATTTTTTTATAGTAAGGTTTTCCCCCTTTAGGACAAAAGTCTGCACAGTTTCCACATTCGTTGCATCTAGAATCCAGATGTATAATCTGATAACTAGCAGATAAATTTGGAACTTCCAATTTAATATTTGCTCTATTAGGACAAGTATTTACGCATATGCCACAGTTTGCTTTGAAACAATCAAATGTGGTTAGCTCATCATTTAATGTCTCTTTTTCACCGTGGTTTTTGTAAAAGTTGCTAGTATTAGTTTCTTCTATTAATTTAGTGAGTCTCTCAATATTTAATTTTCCTAAACTTAAAACATCTAGTTTTTCAACTTCCTTTGCTATTTTTAATGTATTTAAATATCCTTTTGGTTTAAGTAATACAGTGGAAAATGTAACTGGCATAATCCCTGTTGATAGAACCTCTCTAACATTTTCTTTATCTATGCCACCTGAAAAAGATATGTTTAAATCATCAAATTCTTCGAAGAATTTCTTGGCAACACCTATCGCTATAGGAAATAAAGGTTTACCTGAGAGATACATCTTATCTCCTCTTAATTTGTTTCTCGTATTATAAACAGGAAGAGTATTTGTAAGCTTTATTCCACTTATTAGGCTATTTTTTACTGCAATCTCTTTTAGATCTCTAACTAGTTTTACTGCATCATCAAATTGTAAATCGTTTTCAAAATCCGTCTTTGATAACTCAATTGAGTTATAGCCAAAGTCATCGAGAATTTTTCTCACATTATCATAACCTAAAAGAGTTGGATTTAGCTTCACAAAAGTATTCATCTTTTTATTTTCAATTAAATGCGTAGCTATTGCCTTAATTTCTTCTTTTTTGCAGCCATGCATTGTGGATAAAGTCACTATATTTGAGATGTTTGGCGATATCTTATCAACATCTTCAACAGTTAGGTTGTTGAATCTTTCTATATTTTCTTTAAGTATTGCTTTTGCATTTTTAAAAGCATTATTTTTTGATGCATCTTTAAGATTTTCAATAAAGCTATCTACCTTTTGCGATTTTATGCCTTCTAAATCATAGCCAACGCTTATATTTATGATGAAATCCTTTTGATTTGAAATCTGAAGCTCTTTAGCAATGGCTTCTAAGAGACAAGAAGCGTAAATATACTGCTCCATTGCCTCTTCTACTGTCAATTCAGTAGACCATTCCACATTATACCCGACGTTTTTTGCATCGATGCAAGGTTTTGAAATCATTTTCTGCATTTCTTTTCCATCTACAGCTTGCACAGTCTTTACTTCAAAATACCTTGAGCCAGTCAGATAAGCCGAGATTATATTTTGAGCAAGTTGTGTATGTGGACCAGCAGCAGGGCCAATTGGTGAGGCTAATTTGTTTCCCAAGTAGTCAATAGAAATATTTTTTTCATAACGGTAAAAATCCTTTTTGTCTATTTCAAAAATCTTGTTATACCTTTTATAGTCATTTAAAACAACATCTAACAATTTTTCAAAATTCATAGCTATTAAATTATCGCTCATGACAAACACCTTTCTTTTTTATGATAAGCTCGTAAGAGCTTATCATTATTTAGAAGTATAAACTGATGGAAGTAATGCGTAAACAGCTGCACATTTAACTAAATCATCTTTCCAAGTTTTTTCATTTGGGGCATGAGCTTGTGCTTCTGCTCCTGGACCAAATCCGATTACTGGTATCCCATTTCTTCCCATTATAGATACTCCATTTGTTGAAAAAGTCCATTTGTCAACAAGCGGTCTATTAACTCTCTCTTGTTCTGTTTCAGCAGAACCTGTTCTCTTATTTCCATAAAGAGCTTCATAGGATTCTTTAAGTGCTTCTGTCACTTTATGATCTTCTGGTATAACCCAAGTTGGAAAATAACATTCGATAGGGTAAACAAGGCCCGTCCAACTTGGTCTTTCATAATTGTACATGCTCACCTTTGCATTGTATTTTTTAACTGCTGGCAAAGCTCTGATTTCTTCTAAGCAACTTTCAAATGTCTCCCCAGCCGTCATTCTTCTATCCAATGATATTGAGCATGAGTCAGCAACCGCACATCTGCTTGGTGAAGTGAAAAATATTTCAGAAGTAGTGACAGTTCCTCTACCTAAAAATCGCGCTTCTTTCCATTGTTCATTGTATTTTTCGTCTAACATCTTCACTAAACCTTTAATTTCATTTTCATCAGAAGCATCGTTCTCATTTAAGTCTCTGATATTTAAAAGAATTTCAGCCATCTTGTATATAGCATTATCTCCTCTTTCTGGTGCGGACCCATGGCAAGAAATCCCTGTCACATCTACTCTTATCTCCATTCTTCCCCTTTGTCCTCTGTAAATCCCACCATCAGTAGGTTCTGTTGAAACAACAAATTCAGGTCTTATCTTATCCTCTTTAATGATATATTCCCAGCATAGTCCATCACAGTCCTCTTCTTGAACTGTTCCTGTAACCATAACTGAATATTCTTCGCTTATTAGATTGAGTTCTTTGATAATCTTTGCACCGTATACAGCACTAACAATACCTCCTAATTGGTCTGATGTGCCTCTTCCGCCAATTTCTGATTCGGTTTCATAACCATCATATGGGTCAAAATTCCAATTTTCCCTATTTCCTATGCCAACAGTGTCTATATGTGCATCAAATCCTATAATTTTTTTGCCCTTACCAATAAAGCCAAGTATATTTCCCATTGGATCTATCTGAATTTTATCAAAATCCAGTGCTCTCATTTCTTGTTCAATTCGCTTAATTACACCTTCTTCTTGTGCACTCTCTCCGGGAATTTTGACTAGATCTCTTAAAAATTTAGTTATATCTTTTTCATATTTTTTAGCAAGCTCTAGAACTTTTTCTTTTTCGATATTCATTTTTACTCTCCTTTATCTAATTAATCTCGCTTTATTTTGGTCAAATAAATCTTTCAATGTGACTTCAGGATTTTTTATCTTTTGTAAAAATATCATTGCTGCTATTATATAAGGCTTATAGCTAGCTTCTTTATATAATGGCACTCTATATCTATCAAATACTGACTCATCTACCTCGCCCTCTTTACAACTCAAACCTGTGATATCAGCTGGTAAGCAATGCATATACAAAGCTTTACCATTCTTTGTAGTTGTCATTAATTCTTCAGTACAAGCCCAATCCTTATGCTCAGCATTTTGAGATAAAAGTTGTTTTTCAAGCTCTTTTATCTCATCAAATTTCCCTTCACCATAAAGCTTAGTCCTCTCTTGCATAGCAGCAAATGGAGCCCAACTCTTTGGATAAACAATATCAGCATCTTTAAAAGCTTCTTGCATAGAATTGGTCTTTGTATATGATCCCCCAAATTCTTTAGCGTTTTTCAAAGCTATCTCTTCAACTTCTGGCATGATCTCATATCCTTCTGGATGAGCTAAGACAACATCCATGCCCAATCTTGTCATAAGTCCAATAATCCCTTGAGGTACAGAAAGTGGTTTGCCATATGATGGAGAATAAGCCCAAGTCATGGCTATTTTTTTGCCTTTTAAGTTTTCTATACCACCAAATTCATTTATTAAGTGCAATGCATCGGCCATGGTTTGAGTTGGATGATCTATATCACATTGGAGATTTACTATAGTAGGTCTTTGCTCAAGCACCCCTTCTCTATATCCCTCATCAACATAATCAGCAACAGCCTTTTGATATGTATGGCCTTTACCTATATACATATCATCTCTAATTCCTATAACGTCGGCCATAAATGAAATCATGTTTGCTGTCTCTTTGACTGTTTCACCATGAGCAACTTGAGATTTCCCTTCTTCAAAATCCTGAACTTCAAGACCTAATAGATTGCAAGCTGAAGCAAAAGAAAATCTCGTCCTTGTAGAATTGTCTCTAAATATTGAAATGCCTAGTCCTGAATCAAAAACTTTTGGACTTATATTGTTTTCTCTAAGCCTTCTTAACATATCTGCTACAGTCCATACAGCCATCAATTCATCCTGAGTTTTATCCCAAGTTAGAAAAAAGTCATTATGATACAAATTGCTGTAATTGAGTTGTTTTAATTGCCCCATTAAATCATTAAAATTCATAATATCTCTCCTTTTGTTTTTTTATTCGTTTGGATATGCACCATTCCACACTACATTCAAATATCCTTCAAAATAGGTATCGCCTTCTGTGCTAAATAACAATACCACTGAATTTTCATTTAAATTGATCTTTTCTCTTATTTCATTTAAATCATCTAATCTCATAAGCTGTGAGACTACGCCAGCCGTTACTGCACCGCTCTCGCCGGATATCACTCTTTTGTCTTTTCTTAAAGGATTTCCTAAAACTCTCATTCCATGAGCAGCAGTATTGTCTGGAACTTTTAAGAAAAACTCACAATTTGAATGGAGTACCTCCCATCCTACAGTGACAGGCTCTCCACAAGCTAATCCTGCCATAATAGTATTCATATCTCCTGTGACTGGATGTAGTTTACCATCATCATATTGAGCGGTTTTAAACAAACAAGCTGCTTTATCAGGCTCAACAATTGTTATAATGGGTTTGTTTTCTTTGTATACTGAACTAAAAAATCCTGTCACTGCAGAAGCTAAAGAACCAACTCCCGCTTGTACAAATATATGCGTAGGTACAATATTCCCAGCATTAAGCTCATTATATGCTTCGTATGCCATTGTCATATACCCTTGCATAATCCATCTTGGAATGTCTTCATATCCATCCCACGATGTGTCTTGAACCATTACATAACCTTTTTCTTCGGCTATTTTACTTGCATATCTAACACAGTCATCGTAATTTAAATCTAATATCTCGCACTCTGCCCCATGCACTCTAATCCTATCTCGTCTCTCAATAGCACTTCCCTTTGGCATGTAAACAATAGCCTTTTGTCTAAGTTGTTCAGCAGTCCATGCTATTCCCCTGCCATGATTTCCATCAGTTGCAGTTATAAATGTTATATCCCCTAGCTTTTCTTTAATCTCATCACTGGTTAGCTCTTCAAAAGTCAATTCTTCAATGTTCTTATTGAGCCTTTGAGCAATGTACATTCCAATTGAAAAGCTCCCGCCTAAAACCTTGAAAGCATTTAATCCAAATCTAAATGACTCATCTTTAACGAAAATGTCCTTTATTTTTAGATAATCAGCTAAGTTTTTTAGCTCTACTAATGGAGTTTCACTATATTGAGGAAAGCTCTTATGAAACTTCAAAACTTTTTTTGCCATATCCTCACTTAAGAAGCTTAAGTCAGCTTTCTTGCGTTTGGTTATGTCATTGGTAAC
Source organism: Soehngenia longivitae (assembly GCF_004684055.1). GTDB lineage: Bacteria > Bacillota > Clostridia > Tissierellales > Tissierellaceae > Soehngenia > Soehngenia longivitae. The sequence goes on along the minus strand of NZ_SRIB01000013.1, from coordinate 18,533 downwards.
GATCTCATATTTTGTACTCATCTTTTCACCTTTCTTTCTATCAAGCTCTTGATTATATATAATGCAAGAACTATGCCAAATATTTTCCCTCTATTTAAAAATAATGTGTTTTTTTAAAATACAAAAATGAGTAAAATACTCGTTTTATATGCTAGTTTATGATAAAAATTTTTTAAAAAAAATGAAGTTTTATCAATTTGATAATGAATTGTCAAATTGATAAAACTTCAAAGTGAGCAGATATGTTGTTTGTATGCTAATTATCATTATGATAATAGTTTAATGAAAAAATCTCAAATTGCTCTAAAGTTACATTAATTGTTTTTCTTTTTTCTAAACTTAATCCATAAATATATGATCCCTACTGCTATTGCTCCTAATATAAGGTATTGATAACCAGTGTAGTATATTAAAACTTTTTCCCATGCCTCTCCAAATAATGCTCCTAAGTTTACTAAAATTGTATTCCAAACTAAACTGCCAATTAAAGTGAGTAATATGAATTTAAGCACATTCATCTTAGCAAATCCTGCAGGAATAGAAATTATACTCCTCACAATTGGAATACATCTACATATCAAGACTGCTTTTTCTTGATATTTCATAAACCAAATTTGAGCTTTATCTATTGCTTCTGGTTTTAACTTCAGCCTTCTACCTATCTTGCCACTCAAGAAATTAACTAGGCTCTCTTTATTTATAGCTCTACCTACAGAATAAAGAGTTATGGCTCCAACTAATGAACCAATGGTAGCAAATATTATAGTACCTAATACATTCATATCAGTAATAACAGTTAACGCACCACCAGAAAGTAACACCACTTCAGATGGAATAGGCGGAAAAATGTTCTCTATATATATGAGTATAAATATAGCAAAGTATCCATAATTATTCACAAAATCAATCATTAAATCTTGCATAAAAACACTCCAATAAACTATTGATTAAGTTTTCTATAAAGCGTAGCGATACCTATCCCTAAAGCCTTTGCAGCTTTTAATTTACCTTCAGTAGAATCCCCATAAAAATTTATTGCTTTTTTTATTTCATCAGATTCAATATCTTTCAAGGGTCTTATACTATCTTTATAAATATTTTTTTCATCATTGTTCCTAATGTTTAACGGTAGAGATGATTCGTTGATTACTCCATCTTCCATCATATTTACCATGAATTCCACAGTATTTTCTAATTCTCTAACATTGCCATACCACGGATATTCTAATAATTTTTGTACTGTTTTTTCATCAATCTTAATAAATTTTTTACCGAACAATTTTCGGTAATAATCAATAAAATAATATAACAAATCAAGAATATCTTCTTTTCTTTCTCTCAATGGGACAATATGAATAGGGATGACATTCAATCTATAATAGAGATCTTCTCTAAATTTATTTTCATTTATCATCTTTCTTAAATCTTTATTTGTTGCTGCAATTATCCTTAAATCTAGTGGTATAACTTGATTAGAACCTATCCTAGTTACTTTCTTATCTTGTATAACCCTCAATATCTTAGATTGTAAGTAAATAGGCATATCACCAATTTCATCTAAAAAAATCACACCATTATTTGCAAGTTCAAATTTACCAATTTTCCCTCGAGGATCAGCTCCAGTAAATGCCCCTTTGACATATCCGAATAATTCGCTTTCGAGCAAAGGTTCAGGAATAGCAGCACAATTTATTGCAACAAATCTTTTATTTCTTCTGTCAGAATTTTGCCATATAGCAGTAGCTACTACCTCTTTCCCACTCCCGCTTTCTCCAGTTATTAGAATAGTAGAAATAGAGTTTGATACTTTTTTGATCTCCTCTTTCAAAGCTTTCGTTTGAGGACTTGAGCCAATTATTTTATCTGTTCCCATTATATTTATTGTAGATGTCATTTCGTAAATATTTGTATGGACTTTATTAATATCTCGAAATAACATAACTTGTCTGTACATAGGATTATTAGGTATATCTATTATATCGCCAATTACTTTATTTTCGTTTTCTCCAATTCTAACCACATATTCCATACTATTTTCTACAGTATCACCTGTAGGTAATATATCTATCTTCTCTTTATTTATTATCCTAGTTATTCCTAATTGTTTCTTAGCGCTTGGATTTATAGTATCTACAAGACCGTCATTGTCGATTATGATAGCTCCCTCATCCATATTTTTAATCACTGTTTTTAATGTATCATACATTGCTGACCTAAACAAAGACTCTTGCTCTTCATAAGCTCTTGTAGCTATAAAATCCGCAATTTGCTCTAAAAAAAGAAGATAATTGTCCAAATTTTTTATAATGTATTCTTTTGCTTCCTCACTTGGGCAAGCCATGCCAATTACACCTAAAATCTCCTCATTTAATTTTATGGGCATTGAGATTTCAAATTTTTCTTGGCAGAATTCTTTTTCTTTGCAGTTTCTACATCTCTCATCTTTACCAGGCTCATAGACAATTTGCCTTTCTCCTGAAAGAATTGCGTTTTTATATATATGTGAATTCTCTGAAACATCTTCATTCAACAATTCGTTAAATATTCCCGTACCAGCAACTCTTATGAGTTTATAATTTACAACCTCGACATCGACTCCTGCAATAGACGCTGTGATCTGAGCATACTTTTGAACAATTTGAGAGATATTTGAAATATCGTACATAAAACCACCTACAAGTTATAATAATTACAACAATTATATCACAATCTGGGTAATAATAAAATTGACTAGAATTAAAAGGTCATCTACAAAAATTCTAAAATTTTTCCCCAAGCTTTTTTCTTATCTTCATATTTCATTACATTTGCAGGACTTGTTGAGGGTAGCGCTTCATAGATTATTTCAGTAGGTATGTGGGCTTTCCCCATTACTTTTTTTATAAATATTTCTTGTGCTTTTTTACCATTAAAAAACACAGCTTTTAGTTTCATATGCTCCTTGAAAAAAGACTCAAAGTCATTTACTTCTTCATTTCTTATTTTTGAATCGCTACTCCCATCTCTTTCACATAATTTTATAACATCCCAAAGTGCTATGTGATTTTTAATGAGTAAATTTTTCTTTATTTCATAATCATTTACAAATTCTTCTTCAAGTAAATCAAATATTATCTTCCAAAATGCATTTTGTGGGTTGCCATAGTATTGATATTTGTTAAGTGATATTACACTAGGCATACTTCCTAGTATCAATATTTTACTGTTTCTTGATTCTATTGGTTCAAAAGATTCTATCATATTTTCTCCTTAACTTTAAATAAAAACATGGTTAAAATATACATAACCATGTTTGTGTACTACATTTCTGTTCTATTGTACATAGCTTTTGCCAACGTAACCTCATCAAAGTATTCTAAATCGCCACCTACTGGTATCCCATGAGCGATTCTAGTGACTTTTACTCCCAATGGTTTGATGAGTTTTGAAATATAAAGAGCCGTTGCTTCTCCTTCAACAGTTGGATTTGTCGCAAGTATTACCTCTTTTATTTCTTCTTCTTTAAAGCGTTCTAAAAGTCCTTTTATGTTTAAATCTGAAGGTCCTATATTGTCCATTGGAGAAATAGTACCGTGAAGTACATGGTAAAGTCCCTTGTATTCTCTAGTTCTTTCCATAGCTACTACATCTCTTGGCCCTTCCACTATACATATAGTTTTTCTATCTCTAGTGTTATCTTTGCAAATTGTACACTTATCTGAATCTGTGAAATTTCCACATACATTGCAAAATTTAATTTTGTCTTTAGCTTCAATAATTGCCTGTGATAATCTTATAGCTTCTTCTCTATCCATTTCGAGAACAAAAAAAGCTAATCTTTGAGCCGATTTTCTACCTATACCAGGAAGTTTCGAAAATTGTTCAATTAAGTTCGCTATTGGCAATGCATAATAATCCATCTAAACCTCTCCTTTAGAATAGCCCTGGTATATTCATGCCCCCTGTTACACTTTGCATCTCTTTTGCTGCGAATTCTTCTGCTTTTCTTAAAGCTTCATTTACTGCAGCAACAATTAAGTCTTGCAACATTTCTACATCCTCAGGGTCTACTACATCTTTATCAATATCTATGCTCAATATTTCTCTTTTCCCATTTACAACTACTTTTATAGCTCCACCGCCTGCTGTTGCCTCAATTTCTTCTGCGTCAATTTTAGCTTGTACTTCTTCCATCTTTTTCTGCATTTTTTGCATTTGTTTCATCATATTGTTCATGTTTCCACCCATTCCTGGATATCCGCCTTTTGCCATTTTTATTCCTCCTCAATAATTTCTACTAAATCTTCACCAAAGAAGTCAATTACTTCTTGAATTTTCTCTTCTTTAGTTTTTTCTTTTGGTATATCTTTAACTTCTTCTTTCATTTCATCTATTTGATTTGACATTAAGAACACTAACTCTATAGGTGTACTAAAATATTCAGATAGAACTTGTTCTAAAAATTCTTTGTTTTGTGGAGAATTTACTGCATTTTTATGGAACTCAAATCCTTCCTTATATGTTATAACTATCCTATTGTCATCTACTCTTTGTACTTCTCCCTCCATAATTAAAGCATATATGCTTATTTTTTTTGATTTAATAATTTGCATGATTTTTGGCCATTGTGCCTTTACATATTTTAAAGAAAATTTCTCTTCATCTGCACTTGATACTGTTTTAGAGTCTTTTTTCTCTACTTCAACATTTTTTGAAATTTTCTTCGTTACTTCCTCTTTAATACTCTCTTTCTCTTCTTTCTCATGTTGCGAAACATTTTTATCTTCTTTTGTCACTTCGCCTTTTTCAATCATTTTAATTATTGCTAGTTCTAATACAATACGTGGTTGAAGTGCCCATTTAACATTTGAATCTGTATCTCTTAGTATCTCTAAACACTTTAATATATCATCTAATTCAAATTTCTTGCTTTGCGCGATATACCTTTCTACATCTTCTGTGAAAATTAGTTCTTCAGGATTTTTAGACACTTTTGAAATCATCAAATTTCTAAAGTGATATGTCAAATCCTTTACAAATTGTTGAATGTCTTTACCTTCTAAAATAACTCTTTCTAAAATTTCAATAGATTTCCCTATATCCCTTTCATTTATAGCATCAACTAGTTCAAAAATCAAGTCACTGCTTGTTATCCCTAAAATATTGATGCAATCCTCATAGGTTATATTGTTGCTGTCATATGCGATCAACTGATCTAATAAGCTCAGTGCATCTCTCATAGCCCCATCAGAATTTCTTGCAACTAATTCTAATGCTCTTTTTTCTACAGTTATGTCCATACTATCGAGTATGGTTTGCATATTGTAGATTATATCATTGTTGGTTATTCTCTTAAAATCAAACCTTTGGCACCTCGATAAGATAGTCTGAGGGAGTTTCTCTGGCTCAGTTGTCGCAAGTATAAATATTAAATGTTTGGGTGGTTCTTCTAAAGTCTTTAAAAGAGCATTAAATGCTTCATTTGTGAGCATATGAACTTCATCAATTATATACACTTTATACCTTGCAACTGATGGAGGGTAGATTATCTTCTCTTTTAATTCCCTTATATCTTCTATCTTCCTATTGCTTGCAGCATCCATCTCTATGACATCCATTAAGCTCTCATCTAATATTCCCTTACACACACTACATTCATTGCATGGATTGCCATCTACTGGATTTAAACAATTCACAGCTCTCGCAAGCACTTTCGCAGCTGAAGTCTTACCAGTTCCCCTTGTTCCCGAAAAAAGGTATGCATGCCCAATGTTTCCGCTTTTTACTTGGTTTTTTAATATCTTTGTCACATGATTTTGACCTAAAATATCGTCAAATGTCTTAGGCCTATATTTCCTATATAGGGCTTGATACATCGCTATCATCCTTACTGTTTAATATTTATAATTATATCAAATTTATCAATGTTTAACAAACTGTGATTGGTTAATTAAATATTTCTTTAGTATGTATTGAATGTTTCGAATTTTTTGTATAATATTAAGTTAAATACAATTATTTAGGAGGTATTAGAATGAAAAAAGTCATAACATTTTTAGGAACAGGTAAATATGAACTTATGACGTACAAACTTGAAAATGAACAAGGTGAAAAATTTGAATTTACTTCTAAATATGTTCAATCTGCTTTAGCTAAAATGTTAAATGATGTAAAATTTTATGTAGTATTGACTGAAGAAGCTAAAAAAATACATTGGATTGGATCTGAGGGAAATGGTTTAAAGAAAGAGTTTGATGAAAATTGCACCTCCTATGAAGAAGTCCCTATAATGGACGGTAAAAGCGAAATAGAAATATGGGAAATTTTCAATACAGTGTATGATTTAATTGAAGAAAAGGATGAAATATATGTTGATATAACCCATTCTTTTCGTTCGATCCCTCTCATAATTATGTCAGTACTTAATTATGCTAAATATACTAAAAATATAAATATCAAAAAAATATATTATGGTGCTTTTGAAGCGAAAACAGTTGATAATCATGAACCTATTTTTGATCTTTCCCTTTTTAACAAGCTCACCGATTGGTCGATAGCTGCAGATAAATTCTTAAAAACTGGTTATAGTGAAGATCTATCAAGTCTTATTCACCAAGCTGTATCACAACTTGCATCAAAAAATAAAGAAGCCCAAAAGGTAGATAAACTGCAAAAAAAATTAAATGAATTTTCAAATTCTCTTTATACTGTAAGGGGCAAAAAAATATCAGATTTAGGTTTGGATATAAAAAATATGTTAACAGATTTGGTAACTATAAACATTGATGAATTAAAGCCTTTCGAAAAAATACTAAATAAAGTAAAAGACATATTTGAACCTTATTCTGGCGATATTGTATTTGATATATATTATACAGCAAATTTGTGTGCTAAATTTAATTTAGTCCAACAGTCTTATACATTTCTTAGGGAAAATATTATAAATTATGTGGCAAGTTCTCTTCATATGAATCTATTTGATCGCAATAACAGAGTTATGATAGAAAATAGTTTGAATGATAAATCTGACAGAAATTTAAATTCTCAAATTGAAAATATAGTAGATTATGACTTAAGAGTACTATATAAAAATATAGGAGAATTTCGAAATGCACTAGCTCATGCTGGTTTTAACGATAATAGCCCTAAGGAAAATAAGATATATGATAATCTAAAAGAATTTATAAAAAAATTCGAAGACCAAGTTTTGACAAAATATTTAGCGGACAAGGGGTTATAGGCTTATGAACAAAAAAATGCTTTTGATTTTTTCTCATAAACTCACTAAATCTCAAATTGAAGATGCGATATCTACCCTTGGAGTTAATGAATTTGTAGATCTTCCTCAAAATCTCAAAGCTAAGTGGAGCTCTATAGACCCATCTTTAGATGATTTGACTGATGTCCTAAATGATTTTAAGGTGTGGATAAAGGATAGTAGTTCTCCATCAGATTATGTTTTAATACAAGGCGATTTCGGTGCATGTTATCATTTAGTAAACTATGCAAAAAGCCTCTCGTTAATACCCATTTATTCTACCACCCATAGAGTAGCAGAAGAATACATCAATAAAAATGGAGAAGTTGTAACAGAGCATAAATTTTCTCATGTAAAATACAGAAAATGGTAGTGTAAAAAAAGATATGAAAACAGAAAAATACTTTTGATATGTTTTTAAATAAGATTTGACTAAATTATATACTAAAAAAGGGCATAAGTATAGTGTGGAATTTGATAACGGCTTTTAATATTAAGTTTTCAAGGTTCAAATGAAAGCTAGGCGGCAGCCTCGGAAAAAACTCTTTCTTTTTCTTTTTCAATTGCATGTAATTGAGAAAGTTCAATCAGCTTAGCCCATTTAGTAGGCATATTAGCATATCTGTCAAGTTCTTTTAAATGAATAGGCACTTCATTATCAAGAACTGAATGAGGCCTTAAGAAGTTAAACCAGGCTGTAAATAAGGTAACGTAGGTAATAGCTCCATCAAAAGAACCAAAGCCATTAGTATGCCTATAGTTATCCTTAAAAGTCCTGTTTAAACGTTCTATAAATTGCTTGTAAGGTCTGTATTCAGTAGAGATAATATCATTATTAGTCAAACCTACAACTGTTTTTATATCGAAATTTATGCCATGTTTAGAATAAAAGTATTTAGCTAATTGATAAATTGGATTACCATCAAATACAAAGGTTAAATTTTCAGGTAATTTACTAAAACAATCAAGAGCAGATTTAATTGCTGAACAAGCTGAAAATGTATCTCTGTTTTTAGAAATAAAATTAGATACGATAATTTTATTTACAGGATCTAGGATGAGGAAAATATATCTCCATTTACCTTTAATTTTAATATAGGTTTCATCACCACATAAAATATCAGATATATTTTCAACTTTATCCTTAGTAAAATCAGATAAATAGTAGGCTGCAGCTTGTGCGTAGTTAAGAACTGTTTGATGCGAAACACTAACATTAAATACATCCTTCATTACGCTAGACACCTCTCTAGATGAGAGACCATAATTAACATAAAAAGTAAGAATATAGCCTATAGTAGTTAATGAATTATGAGCTCTGTTAATATCAATCTTAGGGCTATTAGGAGTATTAGAAGCTAGGTTCTCTAAAGTAAAATTGTAATCCCTATAAATATATCTTAGTTTAAATTTACCAGGATCTTTATTATATAACTCTTTATCCTTGGAAGACATAGAATTAAATTTTTTAATAAAATAATCACAATCATTATTCTTACATTTATATATAGAGAAATTTGATCTATCCTTGATTTTTTCTAAGGTATATCCACAATAAGGGCATCTAAAAGTAACAGATTTTTTAGGTTTAGAATTAGGAACAAAAGTATTATCACAAACTTTGCAAAGGAGCTGACCATTAGAGCCATTATTTTCGTACAGATACTCCTTTGGAGCACCACAATAGGGACAATAAGTAGAAGATGAAATATTAGATTTTTTTCTTCTATTAATAGGCTTTAAAGGTTTACTATGTTTTAACTTATATTCCTTTAAAAGGACTTGGTAATCATAAGACTTGTTATTTTCAACAATAGGAGGCATATCATCAACTTCAATCTTCCTATAAGGTTTATTAACAGGTTTGTGACTTTTAGGGACAATAGGATTTTTAATAAATAGAATCAAAAAAGATTCAAGTAAAGAAAATAAAATTTTATTAATGTTTAACAAATTATTAATTAAAGCTATCATTTTGGTTTGTCTCTCCTTTTTTTATAGATTTGGTTAATTGTTCCTATTAAAACATATCAAAAAAGGGGGGAGACAGCCAAATTGATATAAAATGTTTAAATATCAAAGATTGGGTGTCTAAATATATCTTTATATTTGACACTACGTATTTTAGAAAGGGAGTGAAAAAATGAAATCCGAAATTATGAATTTAAATGACCTCAATTTAAAATATGCAAGAGCTCCATATAACTTCATCCCATTTCCATCTAAATCCGTTAATAGATATAATTCGTTTGATGATTTGCCAAAACACAACACGTATCTTGATAAAAATAAAAACACTCTACTATCTGGCACGATTGAATATGAAATTGTCGCAAAAACTCCTATAATTGTTTCTGAAGGCGAATCTTCATCAAAAATAAAAATGTTCTTTAAAAATACACGCGGAGATTATGCAATCCCAGCAAATAGCATAAGGGGAGTACTAAGAAAAAACACACAAATTCTGAGTATGAGTAGTCCTGTAAATGAAAATAAAGAATTAAACAAGAACTTGTACGATATAGAAAACATATCCGACATAGAAAATAGAAGGTTACTTTACAGAGATATAGCTTCAAATAACTCGCTAACAGAAATATATAAAAAGAGACTAGCAATAAATACAGTAAAAAGAATAGCAGAAAACGTACGATCTGGATATATTATACGTGATGACAATTCCGATTATTTGATTTATGAAAGCGAGAAACTCTTTAATAATACAGGGTACACAAGAATAAATGAAAAAAAGTTAAAACAAATAGTTGACAAAAGTATAAAAGATAAAATTAATTTTATGTACAATGAAAATAAAAGAGTCAATTCACGTTACAAACCATATTTTTTAGAAGTTTCTTTTGACTTCGATGAAAAAAGAAGTCCAATAAGAATATCAGAAAAAGGAAAGCTAAGCAAAGAAGGAATTCTTTTGTCTGGTGGATTCATACCAGATAAATCAGCACACTACCTTGTAGTAGCTCCAGTTAATGATATAAATCCATTCAAGATAAGTAAAACAGATGTTTTTAACTATATAAAAGATTGCAAAAGGACAAAAAAGAAAGATCCATTTTATTATCTACCTGAAAAAGGTACTTTAAAACATGTCTTCTATATAGAAAAAGATGGTCATTTTCACTTTGGATTTACTCCATATATGAGGATATTTTATAAAAACGATATTTTAACAGGAATAAAAGATCCGGTTAGATATGTAAATGGAATTAGTTACGAAAAATCTCTATATGGATTTTCTGAATTTTATCTAAATGAGAAAAAATATGATTATAAATCAAGATTAAGTTTTGAAGATGCTGTGCTCACAGAAGGAAAGGAATGTGATGAAAGTTTTCTTGTAATTCTTGGAGAACCTAAACCCACAAGCTACACCCTTTATCTAAAACAAAATTCAGAAACTGACAAGAAAAATCTGATCACCTATGAAGATGATGATTTTGAATTGAGAGGATATAAAGATTATTGGCTGAAAAATTATATTGAAAATTTAAAAGTAGATACAGAAAAAGGAAATGATAAAGTAAATAGCTTTCTAAAACCTTTAGAAGAAGGCTCAAGATTTAAAGGAAAAATCCATTTCAAAAATTTAAACAAAGATGAGCTCGGTCTTCTCTTATGGTCACTTATGTTAAATAAAAACTCTTACCAGTCATTTGGCATGGGGAAACCTTATGGATTCGGGAGAGTTAAAATAGAAAATGTTAAATTAAAGTTAGAGGATTTAGACAGAAAATATGGAGATTTTTCATTTGACTATCATGTAGATGCTGATCCTTCGTATTATATTGAAGAATATAAAAAATATTTCTCAGAAAAATATTTAAAGGGCAAAGACATAGAAGAAGATGCTTCAATAAAAACTTTCCTATATATGAAAGAATACGTAGTTGATAAGAATGATAGAGATTATTATTCTTATATGCCACTAGTTGAATTTAAGAATAAAAAAATACTTCCAGAAGCGCTTTCTTATAAAGAAAAAATAAAAACTAAAATTAATGCAAACAATTCTTCAAATCAAGATGATAATCAAAAAGACAAAGACAATAATAATCAAAAAAATAAATCAAAAAAAAGTAAACGTAATAATGATTTTGGAAATAAGATTGATTTAAGTGATTTTAAACTTTAGAATAAACAAAATAATCATAAGTAAATAGATGATAATTTGTCGTCGACCTCCAATAATGTAAAACAAGCTGGAGATCGACGACAAATCCTCTATTACATAACATCTTAAAATACACGTTTTTTAAAATTACCAGTTATTTTATACCATTGACATAATAATTTAAGTATAGTAATATCAATATATGAACGAGTTCTTAGCCTACCTATAAGGAATTGAAACAAAAACACTCCAGCACAATATAAAAAAGAATATTCTGTTCTTAGCCTACCTATAAGGAATTGAAACATACACCGTCAACTTCTGTTATTTTAGCCATATGAGTTCTTAGCCTACCTATAAGGAATTGAAACATGAATAACAAACTAATGATGGATATGAATGAAATAGTTCTTAGCCTACCTATAAGGAATTGAAACGAAAATTTCTAAGATGGATATTAGTAAAATTAAATAGTTCTTAGCCTACCTATAAGGAATTGAAACCATCTTTGATGTAGATATCACTTCCTTCATGAAATTTGTTCTTAGCCTACCTATAAGGAATTGAAACCCTTTTTTCTCATTTTTTCTTTAACGTTCATTTTAACGTTCTTAGCCTACCTATAAGGAATTGAAACAGAGAGGACAAAACCTCTCTTAGTTACATAATATAAGTTCTTAGCCTACCTATAAGGAATTGAAACTATATAGTCTTACCTTTATGATTTACAAAGCTTTCCAGTTCTTAGCCTACCTATAAGGAATTGAAACAGCCCTAAAATAGCCCCTATTTAACGATTTGATTGTTAGTTCTTAGCCTACCTATAAGGAATTGAAACTTAAATTCAATGGAAGGTGTCTTTGACCCTAGTAGAAAGTTCTTAGCCTACCTATAAGGAATTGAAACAACTATGTATTACATTATATAACACAGTTAGGACGCTGTTCTTAGCCTACCTATAAGGAATTGAAACTCACCTCCAAATACTTATCTATTTCATAGAATATCAGTTCTTAGCCTACCTATAAGGAATTGAAACTCTCAAATATAACATCTTTTATTTGAGATAAGTAGAGTTCTTAGCCTACCTATAAGGAATTGAAACTTCAAACATAAACTGTTGCACTTTAGCCTTTAAACGTTCTTAGCCTACCTATAAGGAATTGAAACTATAGTTTTTAAGTCTAAGACAACGCAACCGATGCGTGTTCTTAGCCTACCTATAAGGAATTGAAACGTATAGTAAAGCAGGGTAAAATAGCATAATATCAAAAGTTCTTAGCCTACCTATAAGGAATTGAAACCTAATTCAATTTTAGGTTGGTCATACATTTTACGATGTTCTTAGCCTACCTATAAGGAATTGAAACAACACGTTAAAACAAGGTGATATAGTAGCAGTGATGTGTTCTTAGCCTACCTATAAGGAATTGAAACTACCCCATGTAGATAGTTCAGGAAAAGACTGCAATGGTTCTTAGCCTACCTATAAGGAATTGAAACTGCATCTCTTCATATGTGTATCCCTCTGCAGGAATAGTTCTTAGCCTACCTATAAGGAATTGAAACCTCCATACCATCATGACAACATCATCTGTTACATTTTGTTCTTAGCCTACCTATAAGGAATTGAAACTTTTGTAATTGATGTTATCACTTCCTTTCTGTCTTTAGTTCTTAGCCTACCTATAAGGAATTGAAACGAATATATGATAAATCACTTGAAATTAAATCATCTGGTTCTTAGCCTACCTATAAGGAATTGAAACTAGCTCCTGTAAACTCTGACTCATTTCCCGTACCAGTTCTTAGCCTACCTATAAGGAATTGAAACACGCTTTCTGGTAGTCCACACGGTTTATCATTGCATGTTCTTAGCCTACCTATAAGGAATTGAAACAAACACAGAAACTGTGTGGACGCAGTTTTTGTGTAAAAGTTCTTAGCCTACCTATAAGGAATTGAAACCTCTGTCTAGTCCAGAGTCTGTAGACCAATCTATTGGAGTTCTTAGCCTACCTATAAGGAATTGAAACATGTAAAAATAGATATAGATACAGATTATTTGAAAGGTTCTTAGCCTACCTATAAGGAATTGAAACTATTTATGGCTACTACAATAGGTGAAAGAGTAACAGGTTCTTAGCCTACCTATAAGGAATTGAAACACAGAAGGTTTTTTATTAAAATAAAGTTTTATAATAGTTCTTAGCCTACCTATAAGGAATTGAAACACCAATTCAAAAAACCTTTACGAGAGTTTTTCCAATGTTCTTAGCCTACCTATAAGGAATTGAAACGGGATAATATATCTTTTGTTTTCTGGAATATAATGAGGTTCTTAGCCTACCTATAAGGAATTGAAACATTGAAGCAGAAAACTTGCATATAATAGCACAGCAGGGTTCTTAGCCTACCTATAAGGAATTGAAACCACTTATACAACTTTAAAACTTTACTGTATTAAAGTAGTTCTTAGCCTACCTATAAGGAATTGAAACGCAAGGTCAAGGTTTTCTGCTGCAACCTCGATGTCGGGTTCTTAGCCTACCTATAAGGAATTGAAACTATTCGATTTTATCAAGTTGTAAGGGAACAACTCTAGTTCTTAGCCTACCTATAAGGAATTGAAACTTTTTTCGCGGTCGGTAAGTTCACTGAGAAGCTTAGGTTCTTAGCCTACCTATAAGGAATTGAAACGAAAACAGTTATATAATTGAACAACAAGTGTCAACCGGTTCTTAGCCTACCTATAAGGAATTGAAACGTATAGTAAAGCAGGTTCAATCACTTTAAAAGTGTAGTTCTTAGCCTACCTATAAGGAATTGAAACTAGAGTCCCTAAAAGTGCTATTGAAAATATGATTGAGTTCTTAGCCTACCTATAAGGAATTGAAACAAAATTTTAGTATTAATGAAGAAGGCAAGATTATTTAGTTCTTAGCCTACCTATAAGGAATTGAAACACTTTCCTAATAAACTCTTTTACCTTTTTTTGTCTAGTTCTTAGCCTACCTATAAGGAATTGAAACTCTTATTAGACTAATTAATCATCTAAATATAAAATCGTTCTTAGCCTACCTATAAGGAATTGAAACCTCACCTCCTTAAAAACACAAAAAGGTCTATACACAGTTCTTAGCCTACCTATAAGGAATTGAAACCCAATAAAACTGAAAAAATAGGTAAAAGTCTTACAGTTCTTAGCCTACCTATAAGGAATTGAAACAAACTTGCATATTCGATTAAAAATAACATTTGCGTTGGTTCTTAGCCTACCTATAAGGAATTGAAACATCCAATGGTCAAAAGAACTTAAATAAAAGTTTCCTGTTCTTAGCCTACCTATAAGGAATTGAAACTACCAATAGCTGTTTGCATATTAAAACTTGCATATTGTTCTTAGCCTACCTATAAGGAATTGAAACTAACTGTAAGTGCAATTCCTTCAACCCCTTCACCATGTTCTTAGCCTACCTATAAGGAATTGAAACGATAACGTGTCTTCTGATGTTGACAAATCGGAAGGCGTTCTTAGCCTACCTATAAGGAATTGAAACCAAACAATTTGCCAACAATAGGCGGTACTGATATAGGTTCTTAGCCTACCTATAAGGAATTGAAACTTACTAAGACTCAGTGCCCAACTATAGGAAATGTGGTGTTCTTAGCCTACCTATAAGGAATTGAAACTCGGCTGCAAGCCTGATAAAGGTCCTCAACACATCCAGTTCTTAGCCTACCTATAAGGAATTGAAACCGTTTACAGCTGGATCCTCTCCTGGTAAGCTGTAAGCGTTCTTAGCCTACCTATAAGGAATTGAAACAATGAAATACTGCAGGAATACCTGAAAGGCCGTATGGTTCTTAGCCTACCTATAAGGAATTGAAACATCATAACTGATATATATAATATAACACACTAATAAGTTCTTAGCCTACCTATAAGGAATTGAAACGCATCAGGATTTTTTTTCAACGAGTACGAACAAGAGTTCTTAGCCTACCTATAAGGAATTGAAACATCAGTTGACTGAGCGTGAAAAAATTGCAACCGTTGGTTCTTAGCCTACCTATAAGGAATTGAAACTAAGATCTGTCACGACTTGATATATTTCATCTAAATGTTCTTAGCCTACCTATAAGGAATTGAAACTTCATATTAAATTCACCTATATCTAAAACATATGGTTGTTCTTAGCCTACCTATAAGGAATTGAAACTGTTTTGGATCAGACAAAAAGGATAATATCATTTGAGTTCTTAGCCTACCTATAAGGAATTGAAACCAGAAGAATATATATTGTCGCCCGCTCCTTTTTCTGGTTCTTAGCCTACCTATAAGGAATTGAAACCATTGTATTTAAATCAAAAACAACTCAGTCGATGCGGTTCTTAGCCTACCTATAAGGAATTGAAACACTGATTGAATAACATTGCAAGGTCGAGATTTTCTTGTTCTTAGCCTACCTATAAGGAATTGAAACGAAATACAATTTTAATGATGCATCTGATACTAAAATAGTTCTTAGCCTACCTATAAGGAATTGAAACTTATTATTAACTATGAAGTTTTCGAATTTTCTCTTAGTTCTTAGCCTACCTATAAGGAATTGAAACGGGAGGTTCAAGACTTAGATGTAATAGAAGAATGTTTGTTCTTAGCCTACCTATAAGGAATTGAAACCCACTAGATCCATTTAAAAAGCTTGAATTTTCAGCCTGTTCTTAGCCTACCTATAAGGAATTGAAACCAAGACTTGCAGGTGCAGTAGGTAAAAATGCGGGAGCGTTCTTAGCCTACCTATAAGGAATTGAAACCGAAGACTTAAGAGACAGAACGTTGACAGAAGTAAAAGTTCTTAGCCTACCTATAAGGAATTGAAACATTAAAGAAATGCCATATATCGGTGGTAAATCATCAGGTTCTTAGCCTACCTATAAGGAATTGAAACGTATTTATGACTATTTCGTGATTATTGATAAATATATGTTCTTAGCCTACCTATAAGGAATTGAAACACCCATGATGATGGGACGATAAATTTATCGTCCACCGTTCTTAGCCTACCTATAAGGAATTGAAACTTAGACTATTCAAACATGAATTTTTGTATTTTTGCTTGTTCTTAGCCTACCTATAAGGAATTGAAACTTCAAACATGAATTTCTGTACCTTAGCTTTTAGCCTTGTTCTTAGCCTACCTATAAGGAATTGAAACATTTTTAATATGTAATTAAATAAAAACTTATATATAGTTCTTAGCCTACCTATAAGGAATTGAAACAAATAATTCCAATAATAAAACAATAACAATAATGCATGTTCTTAGCCTACCTATAAGGAATTGAAACCTCCATTCCATTCATCTACCTTGAAGTTGCTTAACCGTTCTTAGCCTACCTATAAGGAATTGAAACCCATATTAGCAGTTTGTTCTGGAAGTGCTGCGGAGCCAGTTCTTAGCCTACCTATAAGGAATTGAAACCACAATGCAGGTCATATAAAGCTGAACCATTGTATTGTTCTTAGCCTACCTATAAGGAATTGAAACACATTTCTATCTACAAAAGGGAATCATATAAAGCTAGCGTTCTTAGCCTACCTATAAGGAATTGAAACAAATTAGTTAATTTTAAAGGGCTAAAATCTATTTCCAGTTCTTAGCCTACCTATAAGGAATTGAAACTAAGAAAGGAGAGGAGGCGATTGTCAAAGACAAAAGGTTCTTAGCCTACCTATAAGGAATTGAAACAGCCTCACGAGATTGGGGATAGAAACATCGTATAGAAGTTCTTAGCCTACCTATAAGGAATTGAAACGTATTCGAGTCAAAATATAAATATATCAGAAATAACAGTTCTTAGCCTACCTATAAGGAATTGAAACCTGATAGTTTAAACCTTGCATCATAGTCTGAACGGCGTTCTTAGCCTACCTATAAGGAACGCTAAATGTAAGTTAAAATGAAACAAAATGGACTTATAGATGAACTCAATAATCATAATAAGGATCATGTTGTTTAAACGGTGATACCGACAATTAATTGATACTCTCATCGGTGAGATATATGTTTTATTAATTTGCGGTAATGTTGTAGAATTACAATTTATTTTAATGGAGGAATTTGTTTATGAGTATTGTTTCACTTGTTGCTGGAATTTCATTAACAATTGTAGCTTTATTAATTTGGAAATTTAAAGCGGTAGAAATTTTAGCTGGATATGATCCTAAAGACGTAGTTGATCCTACTAGACTAGCACATGTTGCAGGATTAATGTTGCTTATGTTAGGGATATTGTTAATGACAGAGAGCTTACTGATTTATGAGGAAATTATAATAGCGGAGCAAGCGGTTTTTGTAGTAGTTGGGACAATAATTATAGGTACAATTGTTTCCGGCCTTGTGATTTCGTATTTTTCAAAGCATTAAAACTACAATTATAGCTGAAAAAGTTAGGATGGAAATAAAAGAAAAGAGAAAGGTTAACACAATCTACATAGAAGCTGATGAAGACCTTGTTCGAAATCAAAATTGGAATAATAGAGAGAAGAAATAAATTTATGTATATGATGATAAAACGGAAGTAAATAAGGGTAGAACAAAACTTGAAAATATAAGATATTTTGCAGGAGAAATACCTCCAGAAGATCTATGAATAGAGGTTGCAACATAAGTAAGCATGAAAAAATCTAAAATATATATATTAAATAATTGAGAAGGAATCCAAAAATTATTTGGAGAAGAAAAATATAGATGTAATGCAGAAGGGCATATCAGCCATATACTATCACACAGATTAAGTTTAAGACCAATGTGATGGATTGTAATAGGGGGAGATGTCTTAAAGATATGCTTAAAAGTTCAAGTTTTAAAGTTTAATATAATATAAATACAATATAAATAAGTAAGTACAAAAGTAAGTACAAAATAGCCTATAAACCTAGTGTTATTGAGTTAAATAGAAATTAAAATTACAAATTATTATAATATGTGATTATGGAGTTATTATTCTAAATATTATTTAGAAAATTATTATTAGTTGTTTTCCAACAATTAATTGACACTATCCCAAAAAATCATTGTCCTGTCAATAGTCAGTGAAAATGTCACCTAATAATATAGAGTTTTATTCAATGAAAATGTCACCAACATTTAGAACATA
>NZ_SRIB01000012.1 GCF_004684055.1 Soehngenia longivitae | reverse complement strand
TACTATCCAGCTCATTCGCATATAGATGTAAAGAAGAGGCGCAACCCTTAAAAAGGAAGACTAGGCTTCAAGGAGGTAACTACGACCCCTATCTGTACAAATATCATCTCACAAGATTAGTGAGATAGAAAAGAAAATATAGTTTTTAAACTATGACTTTATTATACGAGGAGGTAGCTATTATGGCTATACATTTAAATTTTGATAACAGATTAGATATTGAAAAGTATCTTAAAAACAATTATTCTTTATCCGAAATTGCTAGAGAGCTTAATAGACATAAATCCACTATTTCTAGAGAGATTATTCTCCGATCTAATTTATCTAAAAAGAGATTAAAAATAATCATGAGTTAATTCGCCGGATTATTCCTTAAGTTAAGAGCATGGACAAGCTAGCACAAAATGAAATTCGTTTAGTATTGGCTCATGTGAACTCTTACACAAGAAAAAAGCTGAATGATCAATCCCCATTTGATGCATTCAGCACAAGATATGGATTTAAGTTGATTGATGTATTAGGGATAGAAAGAATTAACCCTAACGATATTATCTTAAATCCAAATCTTTTAAAATAATATAATTTGTTATCCAGGCATTTTATACTGCTTCTAGGGGTCTAATTTAGTCTTACAAAAAAATTTTTCTATAGTAGACCTCTAATTAGTTATGCCCAAATTTAAATTTTATAGTATAATTATAACACAAAAAAGGACTTTTAAAAGTCCTTTTTTGTTGAATTAAACTATTTTAATTTGTCTATTTTACTGATTTCTAGTAAGGGTCTAATTTAACTTTACAAAGGTCTAATTTAGTTTTACATTTGACCCAGATTTATTCCATTTCATATGTCTGGACTTTTGGCTTGTTTGCGTCAGAAAAGTTCTTTACGAAAAGTTTTATTTGCTTTATCTTCTAGAATAATAATAGAACTTCCTTTTCTTTCTCTCATTTCAATTTTTATAATGTTATCTAATATTTTCCTATCGCCTTATAAATTAATTAGTATAAAACATCTTTTAGGATAATAAATTAGGGATTCATAGTATCATTATTTGAATTTTTAGAATATAATGACTAGGCAAATAACATCTAATATGATATATTTAATTAAATAATTAACTATTAAAAGTTGAAAGGATACCTTAAGTCAAAAAATAGAGATAAATCCTACGATTATTATACATGATGATGAATTATCTCTTATAATTTTTCTTAAAAAAGCACGCATTCTTATTTATAAAAGCAACAGAGATAATATAGAAATCTCGCGTTTTTTAAAGGTTTTTAAATGGTACGGTGTTACTCAAATGCTAACTATAAAATATAAGAATGGAGGTAGTTTTATCTATTAATCAAACATTAATTCAATACCGATTTTAGCAAGTAATATTGGAGGTATTACATAAAAAGAAGGGGGTGAGCAAATGCTAGTTGTTTGTTAAGAAAATTAAGGAGGTAGTTAATGAATTTAATTGAAATCGGATATAAGGAGTTCTTTGGAACTGAAAAGATTGAACCATTAGTAGGACGAATCTCATTTGCTAATCGAAATAATTATAAGGTTATTTGTGAAGAGAGCGAATTTTCTTGTACATTAAAGGGAAGCTTAGTATATGAAATAACCAATGAATCGGAGTATCCTGTTGTTGGTGACTGGGTAAAAATTAAACCTATTGATGAAGATAAGGGATTGATTGTAAAAGTATATCCTAGAAAAAATAAAATAAGTAGGAAAGTTAGTGGAGTTAAAGTAGCAGAACAAGTTTTAGCTGCAAATCTTAATAATATTTTTATCTGCACTTCATTAAATGAAAACTTTAGTTTTAGTAGAATAGAACGTTACTTATTTGCCTTTTCGTATGAAGTTAATCCTATTATTGTGTTGACAAAAAGAGATTTAGAAGTAAATTATATGGAATATTTAAAACAGGTCAGATCTAGATTTCCTAATGTTAATTCTGAATGTGTAAGTGTAGTTGATGGTAGCATTTCAGTGTTAGAAAAGTACTTTACTGAAGGCTCAACGTCTGTTTTAGTTGGGTCATCAGGGGTAGGGAAATCTTCCCTAATTAATTCTTTGTTTCAAAAAGAGTTGCTAAAAGTTGGCGAGACAAATAAAAAAATTCATAAGGGGAGACACACTACTACGTTTAGACAACTGATTTATATTGGTGAGGGTAAAGGTTGCATTGTAGATACCCCAGGTATGAGGGAATTATCAATTTGGAATTCTGATTCAGGAGATACATCTTTTTCAGATATCGAAGAGTTATCAAATTATTGTAAATTTAGAGATTGTACACATACTGTTGAAAAAGGGTGTGCAGTCATAGAGGCATTACAAGCGGGCAAATTATCTAAAGAAAGATATAATAATTATTTAAAATTAGTTAGTGAGGAAGAGTTTATAAATAGTCAAAAAAATTATTTTACTAGAAAAAAACACAACGAAAAAATAAAGGAAAAATCCAAAAAACACTAATAAATCCCAGATTTAATAGATACAAATCTCACTCAAATTTAACATAGAACATTTTTATCTTTATCAAATAAATATCACCTTTTTGGTGATATTTATTTTTTTTGATATACTTGACTTATAAAATAAAAAGTGAGGGTTTTTTATGCCAGAGAAAAATATAACTTCATACGAGGTAGCAAATGCTTTTGAATCTGGAATCATAATTCTAGATAAGATGTTTAAAGTTGTGTACACAAATAAAAGGGCTGAAAGACTTCTTAGAAAAGATACAAATAAGTTAGAATTAGATTTATTATTGAACGAGATAGTTGTGGAGATAAAAAAGATTGACTACACAAACGAAACGGCTATTAGAAAGAAAATAGAGTATCTCGACTCTGAATACATGTTTCATATATCAAGAGTTGAAATAAAAAAAGATGTATATCTATTAGTTAATTTTAATGCGTTGGATTTGTGCAAGAGTGTAATAGGAACCATGAATACTGAAATGGAAGCATCTTCACTGTTAAAAACTATTATGGAGGCAACAAATGATTGCATAGTATACGTAAATAAAGAAGGATATATTGAGATGCTTAGCAATGCCTATGCTGAGTTTTTAAATGTAGATAGAGATGAATCCATAGGGAAACATGTAACGGAAGTCATTGAAAATACAAGGATGCATGAAGTTGCTAAACTAGGGATTGAGGAAATCGCTCAAGTTCAAGAAATAAATGGAAGGAAGATGATTGCTACTCGTATTCCAGTTTATGTAAATGGCAGAATTGTCGGTGCAGTTGGTAAAGTGTTATTTAGAGATTTAGATGAATTAGAACAACTTTATACAAAAGTCTACAAGATTGAAAAAGAATTGAACATGTATAAAAATGAATTTAAAAAGATAAATTCAGCAAAATATCAATTAGATAGTATAATTGGAGAATCAAGAGAGATTAAAGAATTAAAAGAACTTACTAAAAGGATAGCAAATACTAATTCAAATGTTTTGATATTAGGAGAAACTGGCACAGGAAAAGAACTTTTTGCAAATGCAATACATTCTTTAAGTAAGAGAAAAGAAGGACCTTTTATTAAAGTTAATTGTGGTTCAATACCTAGCGAACTTTTAGAGTCGGAATTATTTGGATATGAAGAAGGCGCTTTCACTGGTGCCAAAAAAGGTGGGAAGATAGGAAAATTCAAAGCTGCTGACGGGGGAAGCATTTTTTTAGATGAGATAGCCGATTTGCCGATGAATATGCAAGTAAAGTTACTTAGGGTGCTGCAAGAGAAAGAAATAGAAAAGATAGGGGCAAATGCTCCGGAAAAAATAGATGTCAGGATTATTTCTGCAACAAATAAAGACCTTGAAGAAATGATTAAAAAAGGTGAATTCAGATTAGATTTATATTATAGATTAAATGTAGTAAGCTTGGTGATTCCACCACTTAGAAAAAGGAAAGACGACATAGCTATTCTTTCAAACAATTTAATAGAGAAAATATCTAGTGAAGAAAGGATTAGAGTTGATGGAATAAGTAAAAATGCGATAGATCTATTAAAAAAATACGATTGGCCTGGTAATGTAAGAGAGCTTGAAAATGTTTTAGAAAGAGCTATTAATTACCTTGATGGAGAGACAATTATAAGGATCAAACATTTACCTAGTAAAATATCTGGTTTAAAAGAGGACAGAGAGCTTAAAAGTTTAAAAGAAGAGATGGAAGAATATGAGAAGGAGATAGTATCTAATGCACTGATTGCATCTAATGGAAATAAATCAAAAGCTGCAGAAATTTTAAAAATAAGCAGGACTGCTTTGTATGAGAAAATAGAAAAATATAGTTTACAATAATGTTATATATTTATCAAAGTTAGAAAATTAAAGCATAATTTACAATACCTAAAAAATGGCTCCATAGTTGTTAACTAAAGTTAACATTTTATCATAATAAATCGATATATTGTAAACAAATCATGACATTTTTTCAGTATTCATATATGCTGAAATATAAAAATTCTATAAAAACTATTATTTCACTTTAGACTACTAAAATACTTTGTTAATAAGGTTTAGTAGTCTTTTATTTTTCGCGGTGAAATATGAGTTTTTACTCTTATTTTTATGAAAACGTTGGCACAAATCTTGCAATTTAATATTTACAAAAAAGGAGGTTGTAATATGTTAGAAAATAAAGTTTGTATTGTCACAGGAGCAGCAAGTGGAATTGGTCTTGCAATAGCTAAAAAATTTGCTGAAGATGGAGCAAATGTAGTTATGGCAGATATAAATGAAGCAAAATTAATGGAGGAAGCTTCAAAATTAAATGCAAAATTCATAAAGACAGATCTTAGCAAGAGAGAAGATTGCAAAAAATTAGTAGATTTTGCAGTTGAGAACTTTAATGGTGTTGATGTGTTAGTAAATGTAGCGGGTATTCAAACTGTCTCACCTATCGAATCATTTCCAGAAGATAAATGGGATTTTATGATGAATTTAATGCTCACAGCTCCATTTTTATTGACTAAATACTCATGGCCATACATGAAAAAGAAAGGTTGGGGAAGAGTCATAAATCTAAATTCCATTCATGGTTTAGTTGCATCTGAATTTAAAGCAGCTTATGTTTCTGCAAAACATGGTTTAGGAGGGCTTACTAAAACTTGTGCATTAGAAGGCGGACCTTTTGGAATAACAGTAAATTCAATTTGTCCATCTTATGTAAGGACACCTTTAGTTGACAATCAAATAGCTGATCAAGCAATAACACATGGCATAAGTGCTGATGAAGTTATAGAGAACATCATGCTTTCAAAATGTTCTGTTAAAAAATTGATTGAACCAGAAACAGTTGCAGATGTTGCATTGTTCTTGTGTTCAAGTGCTGGAGATCATATTACAGGTTCAATGCTCACTATTGATGGTGGCTGGACAGCAAATTAAAAATATAAATTGAGGAGGTAAATTTATGCTAGGTATATTTATAGGTCTTGTGCTTCTTATGTTTTTAGCTTATAAAGGCTATTCAATTATTTGGGTAGCACCTCTTACAGCTTTAGTAGTAGCGATTTTTGGGGGAATACCTCTATTGGATTCTTATACAAACGTCTACATGACAGGGTTTGTAGGATTTACTAAATCTTGGTTCCCAGCATTCATGTTAGGAGCAGTTTTTGGTCATTTAATGGATTACACAGGTGCTGCAAGGGCAATAGCACATTGGCTTACAAAAATAATAGGTGCTAAAAGAGCTATTTTAGGCGTTGTGCTAGGATGTGCAGTATTAACTTATGGGGGAATAAGTTTATTTGTAGTTGTATTTGCAATGTATCCTTTAGCATTGGCACTTTTTAGAGAAGCAAACATTTCAAGAAAATTGATTCCTGGTTGTATAGCTTTAGGTTCGTTTACATTTACTATGACAGCTATACCAGGCACACCACAGATTCAAAATCTAATTCCTATGGAATATTTTCACACAACACCAACTGCAGCACCTATAATGGGTATTGTGGCTGCATTGTTTATGTTTGGCTTTGGATATTTATATCTTACATGGAGAGAAAAGAAGCTTAGAGCAAATGGAGAAGTTTTCACTGAACCAAAAGTAAAAAATGATGAGATGATTATTTCAGATGATGAACTTCCAAATCCATTTTTATCTATCTTACCTCTTATAAGCGTAATAGTAACTTTAAATGTATTTGATTGGGATATAATCGTTGCACTTCTTTCAGGGATAGTTTTAACTATGATATTGAATTTTAAGAAATACAAGGGGTTTACTAAGAGTATCAACAACGGAGCGAGTGGATCAATAATTGCAATTATAAACACTTCTGCAGCAGTAGGCTTTGGTTCTGTAGTTAAAGCAGTTCCAGGGTTTCAAACACTTACCGATGCTGTATTAAATATTAAGGGATCTCCTCTTATTTCTGAAGCAGTAGCTGTCAATTTATTAGCTGGAGCAACAGGATCTGCATCAGGAGGCATGGGAATAGCTTTAGCAGCATTAGGAGAAAAATACTATCAAATCGCTTTAGAAAGAGGAATTAGTCCTGAAGCTTTTCACAGAATTGCTTCACTTGCATCAGGCGGACTTGATACTCTACCACATAATGGAGCAGTATTGACGCTTTTAGCAGTTACTGGCATGACACATAAAGAATCATATATAGATATATGTGTGACATCTCTAATATTACCTATATTGTCATCTATTCCTGCGATAATATTAGCTAGTTTTGGTATTTATTAAAAGATATACAAATAATTCACATGCTATGATATACTATAAAATGGGGATGGATAAATATTTTAGAATTATGGTATTAAGGGAGGAGAAATTTTATGAAACAAGCAGTAATCGTGAGTGCTGTTAGAACTCCAATTGGATCATATGGCGGAGCTTTTAAAGATGTAAGTGCCGTAGATTTGGGAGTAGCAGTAGTAAAAGAGGCTCTTAAAAGGGCAAACGTAAACCCAGAGATGGTAGACGAGGTAATTTTTGGAAATGTACTACAAGCAGGTCTTGGACAAAATGTAGCTAGACAAGTATCTATAGGAGCTGGCATACCTGAATATGTAACTAGTTTCTCTGTAAATAAAGTATGTGGATCAGGCTTAAAAACTGTTGCGCTAGCAGCTCAAGCTATAAAAGCAGGAGATGCTGATATAATTGTTGCTGGTGGTACTGAAAATATGTCACAAGCTCCATATCTATTGAAAAATCATAGATGGGGCCAAAGAATGGGAAATGGAGAAGTTATAGACTATATGGTAGAAGATGGATTGACGGATATATTTAACCACTATCATATGGGTATCACAGCAGAAAATGTTGCTGAACAATACAATATAACTAGAGAAGATCAAGATCAATTTGCACTTACAAGCCAATTAAGAGCAGAACAAGCTATAAAGAGCGGAAGATTTAAAGATGAAATTGTTCCAATCGTAATACCACAAAGAAAAGGCGATCCTAAAGTAGTAGACACTGATGAATTTCCTAGATTTGGCACAACAATTGAAGCGTTGGCAAAATTAAGACCAGCATTTAAAAAAGATGGAACTGTTACAGCAGGGAATGCTTCAGGAATAAATGATGGTGCTGCTGCGTTGATTGTAATGAGCAAAGAAAAAGCTGATGAATTGGGATTAACTCCTATTGCAGAGATAGTAAGCTATGCATCAGCTGGTGTGGATCCATCTATAATGGGTACTGGTCCAATTCCTGCAAGTAAAAAAGCATTGGAAAAAGCAAATCTTAAGATAGATGATATTGAGCTAGTTGAGGCAAACGAAGCATTTGCAGCTCAAGCGATTGCGGTTGCAAAGGATTTGAACTTGAATATGGACATAACAAATGTAAATGGAGGAGCTATTGCTCTAGGCCATCCAATAGGAGCTTCAGGTGCGAGAATTCTTGTATCATTGTTGTATGAAATGCAAAAAAGAGACAATAAACTTGGGTTAGCAACTCTTTGCATAGGTGGCGGACAAGGTATCTCAATGATAGTTAGAAGATAATCGAAAGGTGGGAATTAGATGAATAAGTTGGTAAGCATTGATGAAGCCGTTGACATGATTAAAGATGGCATGACAATAATGGTAGGCGGTTTTCTTGGATGTGGAAACCCACATAAAATAATTGATAAACTTGTTGAAAAGAACGTAAAAGATTTGACTTTGATTTGCAACGATTCAAGTTTTCCTGATTATGGAGTAGGAAAATTAGTTGTAAATCATCAAATTAAAAAACTCATCGCATCACATGTTGGCACAAATCCTGAAACTGGCAGACAGATGAATGCTGGTGAAATGGAAGTTGTTTTAGTTCCACAAGGTACACTGGCTGAACAAGTAAGAGCTGGTGGAGCAGGACTTGGCGGAATATTGACTCCAACAGGTGTTGGCACTGTGATTGAGGAAGGTAAAGAAAAAATAACTGTTGATGGTGTTGAGTATTTACTTGAAAAACCTCTTAAAGCTGATGTAGCTTTGATTGCGGGACAAAAAGTAGATAAATTTGGAAATATCGTGTATTTTGGAGCTACGAGAAACTTCAATACTATAATGGCAACTGCTGCAGATATAGTAATTGTAGAAGCAGACGAAGTTGTAGAGGTTGGAGATTTAGATCCAAACGATGTTGTAACATCTGGTATATTTGTCGACTACATCGTTGATGGAGGTGCAAATTAATGGATAAGAATGAATTAAAAGCATTTATTGCTAAGAGAGTCGCTAAAGAGTTAAAAGACGGAGATGTTGTAAACCTCGGGATTGGGCTTCCAACGATGGTTGCAAATTATATACCTGAAGGGATGAACATATTTCTTCAATCTGAAAATGGCTTTATTGGACTTGGGCCTGCACCTGAACCAGGAAAAGAAGATATGAGGATTGTAAATGCTGGAGGGCAACCTGTAACTATACTTCCAGGAGGAGCATTTTTTGATTCAGCTACATCTTTCACAATTATAAGAGGCGGGCATGTAGATATAACTGTGCTCGGAGCTTTGCAAGTTGATGAAAAGGGAAACCTTGCTAACTGGATGATACCAGGCAAGATGGTTCCTGGAATGGGCGGAGCTATGGACTTAGTTACTGGAGCTAAAAAAGTAATCATAGCAATGGAACATACTGCAAAAGGTGCACCAAAGATTTTGAAAGAATGCACACTTCCTTTGACTGCTGCACATCAAGTTGATATGATAATCACTGAGATGGGAGTAATGGAAGTCACTGAAAAAGGGATTGTTTTAAAAGAAATAAATCCAGAATTCAGTATTGAAGATGTAAAAAACAGTACAGAAGCTGAACTAATCATAGCTGAAGACTTAAAAGAAATGGAAATATAATAAAAGGCTGCTTAAAGCAGCCTTTTATTAAAAGAATGGAGAGATAGTTATGATGCTAAAAGATATAAACCTGATAGGTATAGCAGGAGCTGGCACTATGGGCTCTGGAATAGCTCAGATATTCTCAAGATTTGGCAAAACTGTGATCGTAAATGACATTAAAGAAGAGAATTCTCTTCCTTTTTTACTCTGCAGTATTTAAATATTGACTCATGTAAAGATTAAAGTAAGCTCCTTTAGTTTCAATCAACTCTTCATGGGTTCCTTTTTCAATTATCCTACCATCTTCAATCATCATGATTATATCGGCGTCTCTTATAGTTGATAGCCTATGTGCAATGATGAATGTCGTCCTATTTTTCATCAGGGAAATCATAGCTTCTTGTATTTTTAACTCAGTTCGAGTATCTACATTTGATGTAGCTTCATCTAATATGAGTATTGAAGGGTCTTTTAAAACAGCTCTTGCAATTGCTAAAAGTTGTCTTTGCCCTTGACTTAAATTACCTCCGCCTTCACTTATATAGGTATCATAGCCATTTGGCAATCTCTTGATGAATTCATCAGCATTAGATATTTTGCAAGCTGCTATTATCTCCTCTTCTGTAGCATCGAGCTTTCCATATCTTATATTTTCTTTTATAGTTCCAGAGAAAAGATAAGTGTCTTGTAACACAACACCAAACATATTTCTTAGTGAATTTTTCTTGTATTTATTAATATTCATATCATCTATTAAGATTTCACCTTTAGTTACTTCATAAAAGTTTGTCAAGAGATTTACTATTGTAGTCTTGCCTGCACCGGTTGGACCTACCAAAGCAACTTTTGTACCTGCTTCTACCATAAAGCTTATATCCTTTAATACTTCTTTATTTTTACTGTAATTAAAATACACATTTTTAAATTCTACTTTTCCTTTGATATTATCCGCTTCTATTGCATCAAGTTCGTCTTCTCTTTCATCTTCTTCATCTAATATTTCAAATACTCTTTCTGCTCCTGCAATTCCAGATTGGAGTTGATTAAATGTTGAGGCTAACTCATTTATTGGTCTTTGGAATTGCTTGGAATAGAATATAAAGCTTGTGACTACTCCTATGGTTATGGCATTGTTTAAAACTAACAATGAACCAGATAATACTATGATCACAAAAGTCAAATTGCCTATTGCATTCATTATTGGCATTATAAAGCCAGACCAGATTTGAGCTTTTACACCTACTTCTTTTAAGTCATCATTGAACCTTTTAAACTTATTGATCATATCATCTTCTTTGTTAAACATGCGTACGACATCTATTCCGCTTATGGACTCTTCTATATGGCCGTTGAGATTGCCGAGGAATTGTTGTTGAGTTTTAAAGTACTTTTTAGTGTTGTTAGCTATTGTTCTTGTAACTAACAGTACAATAGGTACTGTTGCGAGTGTAACCAGAGCCATTATTTTATTTATATAAAACATGATGAACACTGTGCCTATTGTACTTATAAAAGTATGCATGAATTGTATCATAGTCTGAGATATGGTGTTATTTATGTTATCTATGTCATTTGTAACTCTGCTCATGAGTTCACCATGAGTAGTTCTATCAAAAAATATGACTGGCATTTTTTGAAACTTATCAAATATATCCTTTCTTATTTTATATACGACCCTTTGTGATATGCCAGCTATGATAAACTCTTGGAAATACATAAACAGCGAACTAAATACATAAAAAGCTAACACATATAGTATAAGGTTTCTAACTTCTAATAGATTTATCATGTCTTTTGAAACGGTTAATGCATCTACTATTTTTCCTGTAAAATATGGAACTAAAAGCGTTAAAAATGTGGATAATATGACTAAAAAAAGAGCTATAAATATTTTATTTTTTTCTTCTCCAAAATAATAGAATAGTCTTTTTAACGTTGAGCTACTGTCTTTTGGCTTTTCAACAGGTATGATTGAATGAGGGCCGTGGATGCCTGTTATTTTTTTTGTGTTATGCTCCAAAGTTAGACACCTCCTCTCCTAATTGAGAGATGTAGATGGATTTATATATTTCTGAATGATCTAATAAATAATCATGTGTTCCTATAGCTTCGATTTTGCCATCGTCTAATACAATTATGTTCTCTGCATCCATGACTGATGTTATCCTCTGGGCGATCAATATGGTAGTAGTAGACAAACTGTTTTTTAATCTCTCTTTTATCTTTCTTTCCGTTATTAAATCTACACTTGAGGTAGCATCATCTAATATTAATAGCTCTGGATTTTTTAATAAGGCTCTTGCTATGGATATCCTCTGTTTTTGACCTCCTGAGAGGTTTACACCGCCTTGACCTAAGTAAGTGTCATAGCCATCTTTAAAAGTTTTTATAAAGTCATCTGCCATGGCAATTTTTGAACAACTTACTATTTCATCAAAACTAGCATTTTCATTTCCCCAGCGGAGATTGTCTAAGATTGTACCGGTAAAAAGTAAATTTTTTTGCGGTACCACTGCAATTTTTTCCCTATATTTTTTTAAATCCAGATCTTTGATGTTTTTACCATAAAACTTGATTTCCCCACTATTTGGATCAAAAAATCTCAATACTAAGTTAACTATTGTCGATTTTCCAGAGCCTGTTGTCCCGATTATAGCAAGAGTAGTATTGGGCTTTAATTTGAAATTGATGTCCTCTAATACATAGTTTGTTTTCTCAAAATATTTAAAGTAGACATTTTTAAATTCAAGTAAAATCTCATCTTTTTCTATCATAAGAGGTTTTTCTGGGCTTTTCAAAGTTTCTTCAGCATTGAACACCTCATCTAGTCTATCAGATGAAGCTTTAGATCGAATGTACATATTGATTATTCTAGTGGACATAACTAAGCTAAACAAGAGTTGAGTCATGTAATTTAGCACTGCCACTATTTTCCCGACCTCAAAATCAGCATTTACGACTAAATCTGAGCCAACCCAAAGAATTATTACTATACCTAAGTTTACAAGCAATGTCACAAGGGGACTAAATATGGCAAGTCTTCTCATTCCACTTATGGATACATTTTTAAGCTCATCGTTTACACTTTCAAATCTCTGCCTTTCATAGTCATATCTGTTAAATGCTTTTACAACTCTTATCCCGGAAAGATACTCTTTTAGCCTTGAGTTTACTTTATCTAAGGATTTTTGAATTTTTAAAAATATTGGATAGGAGAATTTTAAATTTAAGATGATAGCAATCATTACGATTGGCACAATCAATAAGCTTATTAGACCAATAGTTCTATCCAATGCTAAAGCCATTATCACAGAGCCTATCCCCAAGAGTGGTGCCTTAACAAAAACTCTCATTAACCCATGAGCGAAGTTTTGTATTTGATTGACATCGTTTGTTAGTCTTGTTATAAGGGAGGCTTCTGTAAGAGAACTGATTTTACTAGCGCTCAGTCTATTTATCTTTATATACAAGTCTTCTCTTAAATCTTTACCGATGCTTTGAGAAACAATTGATGATTTTATATTTCTAATTACTGCAAAACTAGCCCCCAACAAGGTTATAATTAGCATATAAAATGAAAATTTTAAAACATAGTCTAAGTCATTGTTTTTTACTCCATTATCTATGATAAAACTCATCATAGTTGGCAATATTAAATCAATTAAAGTCTCTAATACTAGAAAAATAATGGCAATTGTGAAATCTTTTTTATATTTTTTAGCGTATTTAAATATGTAATTCATTTAAGTCACCCTTTATATAAGATATACTATATATATTAGTACTTTTAAATTGAAAATTAAAGTGTTTTTATTTTCGAAATAAATTTGAGGAGCATGAAATGTATACTATAAAAACTAAAGATAATTACAGTATAAAATTAAATATCGAAGGTAAAGGGAAAACTCTTTTGTACCTGCATGGATTTTTAGGAAGTAGTGATGATTTTCGTATAGTAAAAAGGCTGCTTAAAGATGATTTTAGGATTATTACTTATGACCAAAAGGGTTTTCTTGAGTTTAATTATAACAAATACTTAGATGTAAAGTTACTTGCAGATGATTTACATGAGGTGCTTAAAGGTATAGGGGATAAAGCAGTAGTTATAGGTCATTCAATGGGAGGAAGCGTCATATTAGAGTATCTTAAAAACTACAATGATGAGTTTGTAGAAAATTGTATTTTTATAGAGTCCTCTCCTAAAATGTTAAATGATGGGAGTTACAAAGACGGATTATTTAGAGGTAGTTATACAATCAAAGATTTAGATAGGGACTTATATTTGATAGAAAATGATTGGGAGAGTTTTCTTCTTTCGTTTATAGATAAGTTGTTTTTTAATAAGATGAGAGAAAAAGAGATTGCATTTGAAAAACTAAAACAAATTCCAAATCAAAGCATGAGTTCTCTGTGGAAATCTTTAGTGCTTAGCGATTACTTAAGTGATTTAAAAAATATCGAAAAGGAAGTCTGTGTAATAGGTGGAGAAAACTCATTATTTTACACAAGAAAATCGCAAGAGAACTTCAGCAACTCGTTTAAAAAAGCTTCATTTATTGAAATTAAAGCTGCAAATCATTTGATAATGCTTGAGAAACCGAGAGAATTAGCAAGTGTTATAAAAGAGAAAACAAACAATGGCTAATCTTAGATTAGCCATTATTTTAAACAAAGGGCATGTAAGTTCTTTTATCTTCATTTTTTATATTTGATAATACATTTTTAAGTATCGAAAACCCTAAAGGGATCTCATCTAGTTCAGGAGTGCTAAAACTAAGTCTTAGAGCATTTATATAAGAGTTTTGATCTACGGAAAACACATTTCCTGGTACGGTGGCTAATCCCAATTTCAAGCAGTCCTCATATACTTTGGTTTGAGATATATCATCGTCTAAGTTTACCCAAACACTCAAACCTCCATTTGGCTTAATATAGCTAATGCCTAAATTAGATAATTTATCCAATTCACTTGTAAATAGATCATATTTTTTCTTATAATTTTCCCTTATGTTTTCAATGTAATTTATCCAATACCCATTCCTTAAATACAGGTCAAATGCTCTTTGAAGATATCCAGATGAAGAAATATCTGTGGAGTGCTTAGCTTTGTATACATCTTTAAATATATCTTCTGGAACTGTCAAAAACCCAACTCTAATCCCTGGCATAAATATCTTTGAAAAGCTTTTTATAAATATGACCTTTTCACTTCTATCGTAGGATTTTACTGGGTAAAGAATTGAGTTGTTGAAAGTTAAATCAGTCAAGAAATCATCTTCAACTATATAGAAATCATGTTCAATTGCAAGTCTTAATAATTCTCTTTTCTTTTCTTCACTGTAGCAAATCGTCGTAGGATTTTGAAAATTAGGCATAGTATATATGAATTTTGGAGAATATCTCTTCAAATATGATTTTAAAATTTCAATATTTATACCGTCGTTTTCCATGGGGATGCCAATTATCTTTGCTCCTCTTGATTTAAAAGCTTGGTAAGCACCCGGATATGTGGGATTTTCAACAAATACTACATCCAATGGTTCGATTAAAGTCTTGGATATAATGTCTAAACCTTGCTGCCCTCCTGAAGTGATCAATATTCCATCTACTGATAAGTTGATGGAGTAATTATCCAATAAAAACTTTGAGATAGATTCTCTAAGTGGTTCATAACCTCTAATTTCTGGATAGGAAAAAGCGTTTCCTCCATCTCTATCAAGAACTTCAATTAAAGATTCCTTAAACTCTTTAATTGGGAAAAGATCAGGTGATGGAGTGACACTAGCAAAGTCTACATTTGGCTTTGAATGGGGGTATATGCCTGAAAGCATTAGCTCAAAATCCCCTTCTTCCAAATTCATCAAACCATAATTCTTTAGAGGTTTTCTGACATAGGTTCCACTTCCTTCAACTGTGTAAACTAAACCCTCTTGTTCAAGCATTTTAAATGCATTGATTACTGTCACATTGTTAACTTCCAATGTCTTTGAAAGGGATCTAATAGAAGGAAGCTTTTCACCATCAGAAAGATCATCTATTGCCATTTTTAAATTTTCATAAAGTTGTATATATAAAGGTATAGATGAATGTTTATCTAATTTAAAATCAATATTCACATTTTTCACCTCTTTGTATTGATACACTTATTATATCACTATGATCTACTGTGTCAAAGTTAATTAAAATCATCTATACTTACGTATTTTTATTGATGTATAGTTTCTAGTAACATATAATAATTACATAAAGTATAAGTTTTATAATTATAATCTTTATAGATGTATAAAAATTGCAATTAAAGGGTATAAAAAAACAACGAGGTGAGATGATGATGAAAGAAATAGATGCTAGAGGGTTGGAATGTCCGAAACCAGTAATATTGACAAAGAAAGAATTAGACAATATAGAGGAAGGAAAAGTCAAGACCACTGTTGATAATGAGGTAGCTAGAGAGAACCTCATTAAACTTGCAAAAAGTCAAAATGCCGATTTTGAAGTTGAAGAATTAGAAGGAGGACTTTTCGCAGTTACTATCGAGAAGAAAACTAGTGCAGAAACACAAAAACAGAAAAAACTGGTAGAAGTTGATGAAAACTATGTGATTGCAATACAGTCTGAACACATGGGCAGAGGGGATGAAAAATTAGGTAAAATATTGATGAAAAGTTTCATTTACACTGTAAGGGAAACTAAACCTTACCCAAAAAGTATTTTGTTTTTTAACAGTGGAGTGAAACTCACAGTTGAAGAAAGTGAAGTGCTAGATGATTTAAAGGATTTGGAAAATGAAGGAGTAGAGATAATTTCTTGTGGGACATGCTTAGATTATTTCAATTTAAAAGATAAATTGGGAGTTGGAAGTATTTCAAATATGTACACTATATATGAAAAGATGAGAAACTCAACAAATGTGGTGACAATAGGATAATGGAAAGAGAAAATATATTTTTAATTTTGACATTTGATTCTACTCATCATGCAATGCGGGCTGAAAGCATTTTAAAAGAAGAAAACATTGCTATAAAAACAATACCAACACCTAGAGATATAACTCTAAGCTGTGGTCTTGCAATAAAAGCAAGTGTTTCAGATAAAGAGATAATTATTAAAATGCACGAAGACAAAACTTTGGACTTTAAAAACCTATATGAAGTATCAACAATGGATAATAAAAGAGAGCTAAAGAAAATCATCTAGGGGGTGGCTAGGATATCTATCATAAACAATATTTTTAAAGATGATTTAGGAAATATTAACTTCCTAGGGAAAATAGGGATATCAATTCTTATCTTTTTATCAGTATATTTCATAACTAAGATCGTTAATAAAGTTATTGACAAGACTATATTAAATAGAAAATCTTTATCTACAATTGAGTCTACCAATAGGATTATCACTATGACTCAGACTATAAAGAGGATTGTAAAGTATGTCCTTTTGTTTTTTGCGTTAGTTATAAGCCTCGATATGTTTGGGGTAAATACTGCATCTTTAATCGCCACACTAGGTATTGGAGGGTTTGCTTTAACTTTTGGAGCGCAGTCTCTAGTTAAAGATATGATAACTGGGTTTTTCATATTAATTGAGAATCAATATTCAGTTGGAGATTATGTTCAAATCGGCTCGAAAGAGGGAATTGTAGAAGAACTTGGAATTAGGATAACAAAGATAAGAGATTTTACAGGAGAACTTCATATAATACCAAATGGATCAATAACAGAAGTTACCAATAAAACACGAGGCGGCATGAGAGCTTTAGTTAAGGTAGGTGTTTCTTACGAAGATGACTTAGATCATGTGTTGAGTGTTTTAAATAAAGTTGCTGATGAGTTAAAAAATGATGAAAAAGTAATTGAAGGGCCTACAGTTTTAGGAGTAACTCAACTAGGCAGTTATAGTGTAGAAATTTCAATTGTTG
This sequence comes from Soehngenia longivitae, assembly GCF_004684055.1. Lineage (GTDB taxonomy): Bacteria > Bacillota > Clostridia > Tissierellales > Tissierellaceae > Soehngenia > Soehngenia longivitae. The sequence continues at coordinate 33,414 of NZ_SRIB01000012.1, read as the reverse complement.
CAAAGACTATTCCGATGGAACAATGGGCTGTCGAACGGAATTTGAGGAAGAGAATAAAGGAAGAATTTGAAAAAGAAGGAATAGAGATACCTTATCAAAAAATTGTAGTGCTTGGAGGAGAAAAGTCATGATTTTAAAGTACGATGTCGGGGATCATGTAACCCTCAAAAAAGGGCATCCTTGCGGAGAGAACAACTGGGAGATACTTCGAACTGGGGCTGATATTAAGCTATTGTGCACAGGGTGCAATAGACAGGTATGGCTTACCAGAATAGAATTTGAGAAGAGAGTTAGAAAGATATTAGATGGGGACAAATGGGTAAGCATAGTGCATTATAAACAAGACAAAGAAAATGATTAAAAGAAGGTGACCAGTTTTGCTCGTAGCGAGGCAACCTATACTTGATAAAAGGCAGAATATATTTGCATATGAATTGCTTTATAGAGATGATGATAAAACAACTTCTTTTAATCAAGAAGTGTCGGCTCTAAGAGCATCAACAGGAGTCATTTTGGAGCTGTTTGAGTCAGGAGCAGAGAGAATCACTGAAAACAAGAGAGCTTTTGTGAATTTTGATAAAGAGCTTTTAATGTCTGATGTATTTGAAATAGTTAAACCTGACAAAATGGTCATAGAGGTACTTGAGGATGTAGAAATTGATGAAGCACTGGTAGAAAGATTATTTGATTTAAAAAAGAAAGGCTATACAATTGCTTTAGATGATTTTTTTCATTCGAGTGAGGATTATGCACTCATCAATGTATGTGACATAATCAAGTATGATTTTTTAAATACAGATATAAAAAAAATAATTATTGACTCAAATATCGCCATTAAAAAAGGAAAGACGATTTTAGCTGAAAAAGTTGAAACACAGGAAGAATTTGAAATTGCAAAGAAAATTGGATTTACATTATTTCAAGGTTATTTTTTTGAAAAACCTAAGATAGCTAGTTCGCAGAATAGCAAAGTTCGCCCAATACAATACACATCTGTCATTTCGGAGTTAAACAAGGAAGAGCCATCATTTGACAGATTAACAGATATAATTGAGAAAGACTTAAATCTATCATATAGGCTTATGAGGATGATGAGCCTTAGAAATTTGGAGATAAATAGAGAGAATATAAAAAAATCTCTTACTTACATGGGATTAAAAGGCATAGAGAGATGGATAAATATAGTGCTAGTCCAAACCCTTGGGAAAAATTGTCCGGCGGAGTTGGTTAAAATTTCTTTAATTCGAGCTAGTTTTGCAGAAAGGATTGCCCTAAATGTTCCTCGATATGAAAACTTTAGATATCAAGCATCAATAGTAGGACTTTTTAGCACCCTAGATGCAATATTAAATATGCCTTTAGATGAGGCACTCAAAGATTTAAAACTAGACGATATAGTAAAAGATGCACTTTTAGAAAACGAAGGAATATTAGCACCCATAAAAGAATTGTATCTATCTTATGAAAGAGGAGATTTCAAAAAAGCCAGTGTGTTTGCTGAAATGATGGGCCTAGATGAAAATTTGCTAAGCAAGTTATACATCGAGTCTATTGAGTGGGCAAATAGAATAATGCAAATAGTATAAGGAGGAGTGTTTTATGAACAATTTTAGTATTTATCTTCCCACAAAAATAAAATTTGGGAAAGGAACAATAAATAAATTATCCAAATTAGTTGAAGGAAACTACAAAAAAGTACTCATTCACTATGGTGGAGGCAGTATCAAGAAAAGTGGGCTTTATGACGAAGTAGTTGATGAGCTAAAAAAAGCAGGTGCACAGATTTATGAACTAGGGGGAGTAAAGCCAAACCCTAGACTATCCCTAGTTAGAGAAGGTATTGAATTGGTTAAGAAAGAGGGAATTGATCTAATCCTTGCTGTTGGTGGAGGAAGTGCAATTGACTCATCAAAAGCGATTGCCTTAGGTGCTGTAGCAGATGTTGATGTCTGGGACTTTTATTTAGGGAAAGAACGACCTAAAAGAGCATTGCCAGTAGGAGTTGTGCTCACTTATCCAGCTACTGGAAGTGAAGCAAGCATGGGAAGTGTAATCACAAACGAAGAAGAGGGATTAAAGTTATCAGTAAATGATGATATGATTAGGCCAACCTTTGCTATAATGGATCCAACATATACTTTGACTCTTCCAAAAGACTTGACATTTGCAGGTATATCAGACATATTATCTCATATTTTAGAAAGGTATTTTACAAATACACCAAATGTTGATCTAACAGATCATTTATGTGAAGCAACCATGAAAAGCGTGATTAAAAATGCGCGAATACTAAATGAAAACCTTGATGATTACAATGCTAGGGCAGAAATCATGTTGGCTGGTACAATCGCTCACAACGGGATACTTGGACTTGGAAGAGAAGAAGATTGGGCAAGCCATAACATAGGTCACCAATTAAGTGCTCTATATGGTACTACACACGGAGTGACTTTAAGTATTATATTTCCAGCTTGGATGAAGTATGTATATCTAGACAATTTAGATAGGTTCAATCAGTTTGCAATAAATGTATTTGGCATATCTGATGCAGGGAGTTCTAAAGAGATTGTTGCACTTGAAGGAATAAAAGCATACGAGGAATTTTTAAAGGAAGTAGGACTTCCAACAAGCTTTGAAGAAGCTAATCTACCAAGTGATAGGTTAGAAGAAATGGCACAGAAAGCAGTGATAAAAGGCAAATTAGGTGGACTCAAAAAATTAGATGTAGAAGATATAATTAAGATATATGAATTAGCATTGTAAAGATGACCTCTAGGGAATTCCTTAGAGGTTTTTCTTTAGACTCTCTCAATAATTGTTTATTTTTCAGTCAATTATCTGGTATAATTAAATTAGGCGGAGGTGTAATATGGAATTTGATTTTAATTATTATAAAAAAGCTGCTGATTACATATTGAATATTGTAGGGCATGAGGTTGAGATTGGGCTGATATTAGGCTCATCAATGGGCAGTGTAAAAGAAATCATAAATGTTGAAACTATCATTGATTACAAAGACATACCAAATTTCCTCATTTCAACTGCAGAAGGCCATGAGGGAAAGCTTATAATTGGAGAAGTAGAGGGCAAAAAAGTAGTTCTCATGAGCGGTAGATTTCATTATTATGAGGGTTATGACTTTGAAGAGCTTTCAATACCTATAAGAGTATTTAAGTTGTTGGGAGTAAATAAAGTCATATTGACAAATGCTGCTGGAGCTATAAATAAAAGCTTTAAGCCGGGAGATATCGTCCTTATAAAAGACCATATAAAGTTAAATGGTCCAAGTCCTTTAAGAGGAAAAAACATCGAAGAGTTTGGTCCTAGATTTTTCGATGTGACAGATATGTATACAGAAAGATTAAGAGAATTGGCAAAGACAATAGCAAAAAAAGAAAGCATAGATGTAAAAGAAGGAGTTTATTTCTTCGCCACAGGGCCACAGTTTGAAACTAAAGCAGAGATTAAAGCCATGGGAATACTTGGAGCAGATTTGGTTGGGATGTCAACTGTAACAGAAGCTTTAACAGCTGCTCATACAAACATAGAGGTACTAGCCATGTCTTTAGTCACTAACATGGCTGCGGGAATAGTAGACAAGAAAATCACTACAGAAGAAGTTGAAGAGATAGGAAAATTATCAAGAGATAAACTAAAGAAATTTATTTCCTCGATTATCGAGGCTATGTAGGAGGCTGTTATGCAAAGATTTGATGAAGGCTTAGCATTTTTATTAAGGTATGAAAACATCGCATGGTATGAAAATGGAGTTGTGAGGATACTAGACAGAAGAATCTATCCAAATGAGATATCGTTTGTAGAATGTAAAAGTCATCAAGAAGTTGCTAAAGCAATAAAGGACATGGTAACACAAAGTGCAGGCCCTTATACTGCCTGTGGCATGGGAATGGCTTTGGCAGCCTATGAAGCTAGAAATTTGGGAAAAGCTGAATTTATCAACTATCTAAATGAAGCTGCGAAAACTCTTTACACAGCAAGACCAACTACAACAAAGAGAATGAAACTCATCACAGATGGATGTATTGAGGCAGCGATAGATGCGTTAGAAAAAGGAGAAAGAGTTGACGAGAAGATTTTTCTTCACACAATCGAGCATAATAACACGAGGTATAGAAGAATTAACGATGTAGCAAAATATTTAACAGATATGTTTCCTAAAAAAGGTACTATAATGACACAATGTTTTGGTGAAACTATCGTGGGTATGATATTAAAAGAGGCTAAAGAGAAAAATCTAGACATAAAAGTGATTTGTCCTGAAACAAGGCCATATTTTCAAGGCTCACGACTTACAGCTAGCGTATGCTATGACCAAGGTTTTGACGTCACAGTAATTACAGACAATATGCCTGCATATGTGATGGAGGAAAAGAAAGTCGATTTATTTACTTCGGCAGCCGATGCTATTTGTATGGATGGGTATGTAGTCAATAAAGTTGGTACTTATCAAATTGCAATAGTAGCAAAATATTTGAAAATTCCATATTTTGTAACAGGGATACCTGACATTGGGCATGAAAGTATTTCTACTGTGACGATAGAAAAAAGAGATGGGGATTTTGTGCTTCAGGCTATGGGAGTGAAGACTGCTAAAGAAGGAGTTAAAGGGTATTATCCATCTTTTGACATAACGCCACCACACTTGGTAAGCGGTGTTGTCACAGACAGAGGTATCTTTTCACCATATGATTTAAAAAGATATTTTAGGGGGGATGAAAAAATAGAAATGATTTTATAAAAGGTATAGACAATCAATTGTTTTAAGTGTATATTATATATAGCAGTAGGAAAAGGTTTTCCGAATAAATGGAGGTGTGTTTAATGGCTTTAGAGTACGCAAATAGGATGAACTATGTTAAAGCATCAGAAATTAGAGAGTTACTTAAATTGACAGAGCAACCAGGAATTATTTCTTTTGGTGGCGGATTTCCTGCACCAGAGCTATTCCCTGTAAATGAAATGATTGAGATTAGCAAAAAGGTAATGGAAAAGAATGGAGCGCAAGCACTCCAATATGGGCCAACTGAAGGGTACAGACCTCTAAGGGAAGCAATCGCAAAGAGAATGAAAAAAGTACAAGTAGACGCAGTAGTAGAAGATATTTTAGTTACAAGTGGATCGCAACAAGGGCTAGATTTTGCTGCAAAAGTATTTATTGATCCAGGTGATTATATAATAATCGAAAAGCCAAGCTACTTAGGAGCTATTAATGCTTTTAGAGCTTACGAACCAAATTTTATTGACATCGAATTAGAAGACGATGGCATGAATATGGAACAATTAGAAAAAGCATTAAAAGAAAACAAAAAAGTTAAATTTATATATGTAATACCAGATTTTCAAAATCCTTCAGGTAAAACTTGGTCTATCGAAAAGAGAAAAAAACTTGTTGAATTAGCAAACAAATACGACATAGCTGTAGTAGAAGACAATCCATATGGAGAATTAAGATATGAAGGAGAATTATTCCCTGCAATTAAACACTTCGATACTGAAGGCAGAGTGATTTTCTTAGGAACATTTTCAAAGATATTCTGTCCAGGATTGAGACTAGGTTGGATCGATGCTCATCCAGAAGTACTTAGAAAATTCATATTGTTAAAACAAGGTGCTGATTTACAATCAAGCACAATATCTCAAATAGAAGTAGCTACATTCCTAAACGAATATGATATTGATGCACATATAGAAAAAATAAAAGTGGTTTACAAGAGAAGAAGAGATTTAATGGTAGGGATTATGAAAGAAAAATTCCCTAAAGAAGTTAAATACACTATACCAGAAGGTGGATTGTTCACTTGGGTAACATTGCCTGAGCATATAAACACAAGAGATTTAGCGGTAAAAGCATTGGAAAAACAAGTTGCATTTGTACCAGGCGGTTCATTTTATGCATATCCTGGTCATGAAAATGATATGAGATTAAACTATTCTGCAATGCCAGATGATTTAATAATTGAAGGAATGAATAGATTAGCAGATGTAATTAATGAAGCATTGAAATAACAAAGTTCAGAGGATTTCCTCTGAACTTTTATCTTTCTTTGTTAATTCAAGTATATATATTTTAGTTTTGTAAACTTTCCAAATTAATACATTCATCGAATAAATCAATGATTTCTTGTGATTCTGTATGGGATACACAAATAACAGTCTTTCCAAGATTCAATATTTCTTTAGTTATCTTAAAAGCAAGATCTTCATTTAGTCCAGAAGTATGTTCATCTAATAGAATGATGTCTTTAGGATCTATAAGACATCTAGCTATTCCAATTCTCACAGCTTCTCCACCAGAAATTTTACGTTCTTTACTCAATATATCTTCTAAAGATAAATTTAACTCTAACATTTCAATTAATTTACTAATTTTATTATTTTCGTTGACTTTACCTAATAAAATATTATTTTCTACGGAATTTTCAAAGATATGTATGTCTTGGGAAATATAAGATATAGTAGTATATATAGCAGATTTTTCCATATCTTCAATGTTTTTATTAAATATTAGAACTTTTCCTTTGTCTGGGGTCAATTCACCGGCAATTATTTTTAATAATGTGGACTTACCACTTCCGCTTTTACCTTTTATTAAATAAGTTTTATTTTTCATAAACTTATAACTTACATTATTTAAAACTTTATTATTTCCATAAGAAAATTCTATATTTTCGATTTCAACAGCCACCTCAGAAGAATCAAAAATAGGGAATTTGAAATCTTTTTGTGAAAGATCAACTTCAGTTTCTCCTATAAGTCTTTTCTTAGCAACAAGACTCGACGCATAGTTATTATAAAGGGAAATCAATGCAACAACAGGTCCTGCTAAATAATTCATTAATTGTAATAATGTAATAACTTCTCCTATGGATATTATAGACCTGCTTACAAAAATTCCTCCAGTAAATAATATTACTATTTGACTAATATTGCTTATACCTTCAGAAAACACATCATTTAATATGTTCAGAAGCTTAAACGACTCTCTTTTGTCTTCATGGTCTTTAGAAATATTTTCATGAATTGACTTGATCCAGTTTATTCCATTGTATCTTATTAACTCTTTTTTCCCAGTAAGGGTATCCTCGATAAATTTTATATAATTATCTGAAGAATTTACAAAGTTTTCTGATTTATTTTTTAATGCTTTTTGGCTAAATATAGGCACGATAAGAGGCAATGAGGAAGATATAAATGCAATTATAAAAAGTCTTATATCTATGCTTATTAAAGATATTGAAGTAAATATAAACACACTTAAAATATTAACAATATTAAATTTATTCATCAACTGTCCACTATAATAAATATCCAAGTTTTGAGAGTAGTCAACTAAATCAAATTTATCTCTGTTGTTTGTAAATTCGGAAAGGAATTTATTGTTTTTTATTTTATTCATTTCCTTATTAGAAATTTTAAAAGCAAGCTTGTAAGAAATCACTGGAAGTATTAATGTAAGTAAACCATAGATGAGCATTATTATAACGTTTTTTCTGAAAATATCAAATTGAGAATTAGTGAGATTGTCTATAAGGACTCCAAATAAAATTGCGATTCTTACTAAAACAAACGAATTTATTATGTAGAATAAATATGCAACTAATTTCATTTTATTGACCTCACTTTCATGATTTTAGAGGGTATTCCTTTGAAAGTTTGATGCTTTAATTAATTTACCCTTCCATTTGCCAATAATTAAAAAGATAGTGCTCATTGGTTAATTGCAAAATCTATTGAATTTTTAATTTTGTATTTTGCAACTACATAATTAGCAGGCAACGATATAGAAAACAAATATTAATTACAGTATAATACTTTTCGTGACTAAAATCCATAAATTTGTAAGATTAACTTTTATGGTTGGCTATGCTTATTGATTGATAAGGGTAGAATTTAGATTTTCATTTGAGTAAATTGAAGAACATTCCTGCCACTTGTGTTTTAAAACAGTTGAATAGTTGTTGGGAATATAATATGATAAACATGAAGAAAGTGTAAGCTATCTAGCAGTTGATGTGATTGGAGGTGACACCATTTATTGTTCCAACCATAAACCATAAGAAGTTTGGTTTATGTCATACCCTACGAATAGGAAAATTTTGATAGTCCCGCGTTATAAAAAAGAGCCTAGATAAATATTTATAGACTCTGTTTAATTTTTTGTAAATTGCTATCCGTAGGGACAAAATAACAAGCTAATTTTATAACAGAAGCGTTAAATGTCATTTTGTAAATTTAGTTATAAAAGCTCTTATGTTTAATTACCATAAGAGCTTTTATCTTATTCAAACTTATAAAATATTAAGTTTATTTTGGAAGTTTTATTGTGATTGTAGTACCTTTACCGACTTCGCTTTCCAATGTAATAGAACCATTGTGATATTCAACAATGTGTTTAACAATCGAAAGCCCTAGGCCAGAGCCTTCAATTTTTTTAGATCTTGACTTGTCTATTCTATAAAATCTTTCAAATATCCTGTCTTGTTCTTCTTGAGGTATCCCTATTCCAGTATCTTTTACAGAAATTAATCCATTATTTTCTTCATTTTTAACTGAAACTAAAACATTTCCATTTTCCACATTGTATTTTATAGCGTTGTCAATGAGATTATACACCAAATCTTCGATCATTCTCTTATTTGCCTTCACATGGGTTATTTCTCCATCAACTTCTAAATTTACTTTGTGAGATGCAGCTTGAGGCTTCAATTTGTGTACAACATCTTTTATGGTCTCATATAGGTCGATTTCTTCATATGTCTTTTCAACTGACTCGTCTTCTAGCTTAGAAAGGTTCAAAATGGATTCTATAAGTGTAAGTAACCTCGTACCTTCCTTTTGTATTATACCAGCAAATTTCTTAACTTCTTCTCCTTCAGCCATTCCGTTTGCAATCATTTCAGCATATCCGTTTATTGAAGTCAGAGGAGTTTTAAGCTCATGGGAAACATTTGCAGTAAATTCTCTTCTTATTTTTTCAGCTTCTTTTAAGTTGTTCATGACAAGCTCGATTTGTTTCTTTTGTCTATTTATTGTTTCGACAAATGGTTTGATTTCAGGGTAAATTTCTACATCTTCCACTTCTTCTCCTGATAAAATGCTTTCAATATTGTCAGCAGCATTTTTAATAGGTGATAGTATTATTTTAGATATCTTAGTTGATAGCATATATAAAACCACAAGTATTAAAACTAGTATCGCTACCATAGGAGGTAGACTTGCTGTAAAGATTTCGCCAAAAGTTAAGTCATAATTTCCCATATTTGTGAAATACTCATAAAACAACACATCAAGTACAAGTGTCGTGACAATCAAAGTGGCTATTACAATTATTGTTAGGTACTTAAATATTCTCTTTTCCATAACTAACCTCCGAATTTATAGCCCACGCCTCTTACTGTTTGTATACTTTCTCCTGCTTCACCTAATTTCATACGCAAAGTCCTTATATGAACATCTACAGTCCGAGTTTCTCCTTCAAAATCAAAGCCCCAGACTTCATTCATGATTTGATCTCTAGATAAAACAATATTCATGTTCTTCATTAGATAATACAGTAAATCAAACTCTTTTAGAGTTAAATATACTTCTTTATCATTTACCCTTACTTCATGCTTTTCAACATCTAAAGTTAGATTGCCACTTTTTAACACAGAATCTTTATTTAAGCCTATATATCTCCTCAATACCGCTTTCACACGGGATATGAGTTCCATTACACCGAAAGGTTTTTCAATATAATCATCTGCACCCATATCCAGTGCTTTTACTTTGTCATACTCGCTTGTCTTTGAAGTAAGCATGATTACTGGAATATCTTTTGTGGACACCATAGTCCTAATTTTCTTGAGAATTGTATACCCATCTTCGCCTGGAAGCATTATATCCAATATATATAAATCAGGAGGTTTCTGTTCAAAAACCTCTTTTCCGCTTTCAAAGCCAACTACTTCAAAACCTTCTTTTTTCAGAGCATATGTGACCAATTCTCTTATCCCTTCATCATCTTCCACTATATAAATTAAGTTCAAATAAATCAACTCCAACTAAAATGTTCGCCAGTTATAGCGTAATAAACCCATTCAGCAATATTTTGTGCATGATCTCCTATTCTTTCGAAATACTTTGCAATTAAAATAAAATCAACTGATTGTTCACTTGAATACTTTTGATCCCTTATATATTCTATAAGTTCATTCTTTACCATATCAAATAATTTATCCACTTTATCATCATAGTAAATTATCTCTACTGCTTTATCTACGTCGCGATTTACAAATGCGTTTATGGATTCTCTAACCATGTAGATAGTCGCTTCAGCCATTTGAGGTATATCAATTAATTCTTTGAAGTATTTTTCATTTGCCATTCGTATAGTTAATTCAGATATATCAGCAGCCTGATCTCCTATTCTTTCCATATCTGTTATCATTTTTAATGCTGATGATATAAGCCTTAAATCTCTTGCGACGGGCTGTTGTTGAAGGATTAATTTCAAACATAAATCTTCTATATCTCTTTCTTTGTCGTTTACTTCTTTATCACCATTTGCAACTCTGGTAGCGAGTTCTACATCTTGATTCACAAGCGCAGATACAGCCGCCTCAATTCTACTTTCTATTAAATTTCCCATTTCAATTAGTTCTTCATTTAATCTTTCGAGTTCTTGGTCAAATTTACTCCTCATAATTATCATCCCTTTTTATGATTTATACCACTATTATAATTGAAAAAAACCATACTTACCAAAATTTTTGATAAAAATGAGGTAAAATTAATGTAAAAATTGATATTATCATAGAATAACTACAAAATGCGACAACTTAATTGAAAAACACCGAAGGTGGTGGTAAAGTAAAAGTACTTTATGAAAAAAATAAAATTAGTTGTTCAAGCAATTAAAGCATCGTTTTTTCAATTAATGGTAGAATTTATATTTCAGAAAATTCTGTACATTATAAATTAATAATGAAGGTAACAAGTAATGTAAAAAAAGTTTACTCGTCAATGCTGAATTGCTTAGCTGAAACTGGCATAAGATTCTCCTTTCTGTTTTGAATTATACACAACTTTATATTATGAATATACCCAAAAAGGGAGGAATCTAGCCATTTCAATACATAAAGAGGCAGTAAATATGCGAGTTGTAGAGTTCTGCAACGAGCTAATTATTATAAATGGAAGGAGGACTGATTGTAATAGTGATTTAAAAGAGGTATAAAAAACTGTATAACTTTAAAAGAATTTAATATGGAGGAATGTTTTATGAGAAAAGTAAAATTATCAAGTATGTTTATGTCAATTTTACTGGTATTTACTACAACAATACCAGTGACTGCACAAGCTGAAATTTTACATGAAAAAGAAAATATAAAACTTTTAAGTGCTGAGATTTATATTGAAGATTATTTAGATCAAGATGATAAGGTTTATTTAGATAAGTTAACAAAAGTTTTTGATGAATTCTCATTAAATAGCTCAGGTGTTTTAAAAGTTGATAAATCATTAAGTGAAATACAAGAAAAAGCTGGGTTTACAGATGTAGAGATGGAAAGGTTTAATGAAATCCTAATATTTAGTAAAAACAATCCTGGTGTTGCTAATGAACGTAAGATAAGTGAAGCGATATCAAAAGATATTACTAAAACTGGAAATACAATAGAACCACAAGTGTTTGTTGAAGATTGGAAAATCTATTTTACACTTGAAGAAGTACAAACTTATTTCCTTGCAGCTGCTCAAATTGGACCTGCTGCAATAGTAGCAGCGTTAGCAGGTTTAGGAACAGCTATTGGGGGTCCCGTTGGAACAGCTATAGGTACGATTGTTGGATATGTAAGTGGAGCAGGATTTGCTTATCTTGTAATGAGAGCTGTAATGTTACAAAAAGGTGTTTATATTGGGCTAGAATGGGATGGACTATTCCCAGTATATGTTGATGGTACTTGGTGATGATAATGTCTATAAATAATAAAATATTTCAGCCAATTACAATCTATACAGCTCTGATGATAAGTTTTTATTTATTTATAAACTCACCATTATTTTCAAAAATAGTGTTAGTTTTAATATTTATATCTGCTTTATTTATGGCAATAAACACTTTTAAAGAAAAAAATTCATCACAGCGAGTTAAAAACACCTTATTTGAATTAATGTATTGTGTACTAGTTTATATAACAATGAAATACGGCTCTAGATATATTGGAAATGTTTATAGTTCATTATTAGTAGTTATTGAATATCTTATATATATAAATATAGTTAATCCCAAATTAATGAATAGACAAATATTTACTAGTATAAAAAAATAGGTTCACTATTGAATGTTGAGAGGTAAGCGTAAAATAACCCACACCTTTTAAAGATATGGGCTGTATTATATACTATTCTTTGTTAGGAATTTTGCAATTTAGAGGAATTGAATCTGACCAAGGAAGTAGTTGATCCAATTCTTCCATATTATTTAGGTCTATATTAGGTAATTTTTCAAATAGATATTTTAAATAATAAAATGGGTTTAGATTATTAGCCTTTCTTGGGAAAGGATCTAGATTAAAGTTTTCTATTTTTTTCTTTCATTTAAGATAAAAAAATGAAATCAAAAAAACAAACACTAAAATAAACCATGAAGTGATTCCTAAGATGGATGCCCTATTTGAAGGTCATAAACAAAATGCTGATAAATGAGATAGAATTGGAAAAGAGGTATCTAAACATGAGTAAATAATACTTAGAAGAATAAAATAAGAAAAGAAGGAATCCAAAGGAGAAATTTGGTGGAGTTTTTTATTGCATAAAATAAAGGTTTGGTGACTAGCTTGTGAATTTTTAAAAAAATATAAGTAAGGGTCAAACTTAGCCAAATCAAAAGCCTGTTTTCAATTATGAGGACAGGTTTTATTTTATTTGGTATAATATATGTAATCTTATTATAAGGAATATCTTTTATTGTTGGGTAAAGAAGGTGGTATATTTGAGTAGGATAGATGAGGTTTTTGAAACTTTAACATATCTAGAAAAGGAAAAAGGAGAAGGAGTTTCTGCTACTGACATAGCTTCTATATTAGAAACGGACAGATCTAATATTAGTAGATATTTAAACATATTGTATAGAAAAGGTAAATTAGAAAAAATAGATGGAAGAACTGTTCTCTATAAATCTAAAACAGATAGTAATAAAAAAATATATAATAGAAATGTACATTTAATAGATACAAATAATAGTTTAGATAAAATGGTTGGAGTCAATCAAAGTTTAAATGTACCAATACAAAAAGCGAAGGCTACTATAATGTATCCACCTAGGGGTTTACATACTTTACTTTTAGGTGAAACTGGTGTAGGGAAATCCATGTTTGCAGAACTAATGTATCAATTTGCTATTGAATCTAAAACCATATCAGAAGACGCACCTTTTATAAAATCAATATAAAACAACAATCACGATAAAATTTTCTACGAAAGGTAAAGGCATACCACCAAATAAGAGGAAAATAATATTAATTATATAAAGGACTAACTCAAAATAGCTGAGTAAACTCATTTTGAGTTAGTCCTTTATATTGATATTATCTTAATCTTTCTATTCTTTGATAATCTCCTAAGACAAGTTCATCTATTAGCCCACTTTCAACCATATCTTCATAAGTATACATTTCGTTAACATAATAGCCATCTTTATCTGTAGTAATGTAATTTTCTTCTATCCATAAAAACCATTTTTCAAGATCATTTTTTACTATATTTAAAGTATCGTAGTCTATTTCATTAATTACACTTACTGAATCTACAAAGAAATCATAATAATTATTTAACAAAGACATGATGCTGCCTCGACTATATACAGCTTCTTTTGGAACTTTACTCTTACTAAGTGCATTCTCATAACTGTTCAAAGCAAGTTCAAAGTTTCTTGATGCATATAATAAACGACTAATATTAAATTCATCAATATTGTAAGTATCATCGTTGGTGTATGTTCCAATATCATATACAATTTGAGTTAATGCTGCATAATGACTATACAACTCAAGAGATATATATTCTTCGGTATCTAATTTTTGATTATAATTAGCCCTAAGAAATAAAACTAATATTAGTAAGACTAAAATTATAAGTAGTATTTTTTTCCTCATTTATTCATACCCCCATCTTAGCGTGAAACTATATGTATCCATTATTGTATGATGATTAACTAAAATTTTTTCGAGATCATAATTATATTAATCAATTTTGGTCTTTTTACGAGTTTTTCATAGTTCCATTTAATACAAACCAACTACAAGCCTGTTACAAAACCATCAATAAGAAAAGAATCTTCTTCTACTTCTTCTAACACAACAAAAAAAGATGTTTCTGACTCTGGATATAAGGCTGAAGTTTTTGCAGTTTCCATTTCAACACTAACCAAAATAAAAACCTTATTTTCTTGATATTCTGAAACTACGGGTTCTTTTTCAATATTTACTGCTTTTGCCCATATCATGCCAAATACATTATCACCATGAAAATAATCTTCAATACATGATTCTGTACAATATGATTTCATTGTTTCATAATCAGAGCTTTCAAAAGCAGAGAAAAATGCTTCTGTAATATCTGCTGGCGATAGTTCCGATATATCAGAATCACTTTCTGAATTGTTACAAGCTGATAAACCAACACATAGACAAATCAAGCAAGTTGCTATTAAAAAATTTTTAAGCTTAGTCATAATACCCACAAACCTCCTTCCCTCGTTTTTATTACGATTTAATAAAATGGATATAAATATATGTATTTAAAAACTATGTTAGATTATATATACAAAATATCATTATCAAAACAAAAACACAAGCAAGATACTATCACAGGCAAAAAATTATTTGCAGTAAAATATGTGTTGTGTTATACTATGTAAGTGTTCCTTGCTCTATTATATAGATAGAGCCGATAGTCCATAAGGAGGTGAAAAAATGAGAAAGTATGAAATGATGTTAATCTTTTACCCTAATTATGAAGAAGAGAAAAGAAATACCGTCATGGATAGGCTAAAAAGTATCGTTGAAACAGATGGTAAAGTTGAAACTATTGATGAATGGGGTTTAAGAAAGCTTGCATACCTTATCGATGATTATGCTGAAGGGTACTATGTATTAGTAAACTTTGAAGCTGGTCCAGATATTGCTAAGGAATTAGACAGGGTTTCTAAGATTTCAGAAGGTATTATGAGACATATGATAACTAAAATTGAAGAGTAAACCAAGGGATGGTGAAATACATGAATAATGTTGTATTGATTGGTAGGCTTACAAAAGATCCAGAGTTGAGATATATACCTAATACTGGTACTGCTGTTTCCACATTTACATTAGCTGTTGACAAAGGACTTTCGAGAGAGAAAAAGAGCGAAATGGAATTAAAAAATCAGCCAACTGCAGATTTTATAAATATAGTCGTATGGGGAAAAGTTGCTGAAAACTGTGCGAATTTCCTTACAAAAGGTAAACTAGTAGGTGTTTCAGGAAGAATTCAAACTAGAAACTACGAAGCAAAAGATGGAACAAGAAGATATATTACTGAAGTAGTTGCAAATAGTGTTGAATTTTTAGAGTGGGGAGATAATGCAAATAAACAAAGCACTCCTTCAAATGATGATGACGACTTTTTTAATGGAATTGATGGATTTCATCCTACCGACAATGACGACATCCCATTTTAGTCAAAGGAGGGGAAAAGATGCAAAGAAGATATAAACCAAGAAAAAAAGTTTGCGCTTTTTGTGCTGATAAATCATCACATATAGACTATAAAGATGTTAACAAACTTAAAAAATATGTCACTGAAAGAGGTAAGATATTACCTAGAAGAGTTTCAGGAAACTGTGCAAAGCATCAAAGAGAACTTACAATTGCCATCAAAAGGGCAAGACAAGTTGCTTTGTTGCCATACACTCAAGACTAAGAGAGGGCGAGCCTCTCTTTTTTTATAATTGAATTATGCTTTTATTTATTCTACTAATATAATATAATCAATAAGTAGTACATATAATTTTGAGGTGAATATTTTGAACAACGAGACACAGAAAAAAATAAATATAGAACTGATTTTAGAGATCATAATTATTCTACTTATTGCTATGCTTTCGAGATTTGCATTTGGGAATTTGATTTTTTTAATACCTGCAGTTGCTTGTGTTTTTTCTATTAAATACAGTTTTAAAGAATCAATTATATCTCTTATAATAGCTTTACTAGTGTTAATTTTAATTGATAGATTTTATGGATTGATGATATTAATTCAAATACTACCTATGTCCATAGTGTTTAGCTATGCCATAAAACTTAGAAAAAAACCTAAAGATGTAATTCTAATATCTTCACTCGTGCTTTTTTTGTGCCTTTTGATTTCTTTAAATGCACTTACTGCGGGAAGTGAGTTGGATTTTACTCATCAATTAAAACAGTTTTTAGATAATCAATTGGCAACACAGATAGATATTTTAGAAAGCATGAACTTAGAGCAAGAAGTTATAGAAAATTTTAAAATCACTCAAGAGAATGTTTACAATTACATACTACAGATACTTCCTAGCATATTGATTGTATATGCACTCGCCATTGGGTATATAAACTATAATATAGCAAAATACACCTTGAGAAAATTGGGGATAGGGATTCGAGAAATTGCTCCTTTTAGTAGATTTAGCGTGCCTTCAAACTTTGGCATAGGAGTGTTCAGTGTATTTATTCTCATGCTCATCCTTAGAAACATAGATGGTGTAACATACGATGTTTTATTGATCAACTTGACTGCGGTATTGGGACTAATTTTTATATTGCAAGGACTTAGTGTGGTAGATTTTTTCTTAAAGAAGAGAAAGACGAAGACTTTTTTAAGAGCTATTTTAATAGTTTTGATCGTTTTATTAGCACCGTTGTTGACGCCAATTACTATTCTAGGCTGCATCGACATGATATTTGATTTGAGAAAACTAAAAAGGCCTAGAAAGTCATAGGAGGTATTTTATGAAAGACAAACTGTTCTCTTGGAAAGATTTATACATTTACATCATTATATCCTTGGCTTTTATGATAATCATGTTGTTTTATCAGCCAATAATAAGCTTTATCATGGCTTTATTCATTGGGTATATGGTGTATTATAGTTTTAAATTGATCGAAGATACAAACCTCTTGTTTAAAAGAGCTATTGAAGAATTATCGAACACTTTTGATTCAGCTACAAAACATGCGATATTTAATATGCCATTTCCTATGATATTTATAGACGAATTGGGGAAAGTCACATGGTACAATACACCTTTTTTAAATCTATCACAGGAAGAGGATTTACTTAACAGACCTCTTACTGACTTGGTACCTCTTTTTAATATAAATTTACTAAAGAGCGCAAAGGAAAATGAACCAATAGACATAGAATTTAAAAATAGATATTATAAAGTGTTTCCAAATTTTTTGGAAAACAAGAGACAAAATGACAAAGAAAACCTCACAATACTGTACTGGGTAGATAATACTGATTTTATCGAATTATCGAGAGCGTATAGAAATGAAAGACCGATTATAATTTTAGCTTTCATTGATAATTATGATGATATAAAAAGTTCAACTCCTGATACACATAGACCAATCTTAATGGCTGAAATCGATAGAATGGTAAATGAGTATTTTAATCAGCACAATGCACTTGTGAGAAAATACGAAAGCGATAAATACATGATTGTCATAAATCAAGTGGATTTCGAGAAAATAAAACAAAGCAGGTTTGCACTTTTAGATCAATTAAGAGAATTGAAAATGGGAAATGCAATCCCTATAACTCTAAGTATTGGAGCTAGTCAAAAACAGGAGGGTTTACTTGATTCTTATAAAGATGCTAGAGCATCTATCGATGTGGCTTTGGGTAGAGGTGGAGATCAGGCAGTAGTAAATACAGGAAGTGGATTTGAGTTCTTTGGTGGAAAATCTAAAGCTGTGGAGAAGAGAAACAAAGTAAAAGCAAGAGTAATGGCGGATGCTTTAAAACAACTCATAACTCAAAGCGACAAAGTATTTATAATGAGTCATAAAAATCCTGACATGGACGCACTGGGTTCTGCTTTTGGCACTTTAAGGGGTGTAGTTGAAAATAAAAAAGAAGGTTATATAATATTTAATGAAGATAATCCTTCTATAAAGAATATGATTAGTTTGATGCAAACTGAAAGTCCTGAACTCATGGAAAGATTAATATCTACACAAAACGCTTTAGAAATGATCGGAGAAAATGATTTGTTGATAAGTGTGGATAATCACAAACCTAGTTTGGCAGAATCGATAGAAATGATAGATTCTATGTCAAAGATTGTAGTGATAGATCATCACAGGAGAGGCGCAGAGTTCATGGATGATTCTATGTTAGTTTATATCGAACCGTATGCATCAAGTGCATCAGAGCTTGTTACTGAGATAATCTCATACATGGGGTATGAGAACAAAATCACTAAATTTGAAGCAGAGGCACTTCTCGCAGGAATCACAGTAGACACTAAAAACTTTACTTTCCAAACAGGAGTTAGAACTTTTGAGGCTGCTTCTATACTCAAAAGAGCGGGAGCAGATACTTTAGTGGTCAAACAACTTTTTAGAGATGATTTCAATACATTTATAAACAAAGCAGAAGTCATAAGGTCTGCTAAGTTAGTCCATGACTCGATCGCCATTGGAAGACTTGAAAAAACTATGGACGATTCAATATTGATAGCTGCACAAGCAGCAAATGAGCTTTTAAATATAAACAATGTTGAAGCTTCATTTGTATTGTCTAAACTAAAAGACAGCATTCATATTTCGGGCAGAAGCCTAGGGAATATAAGTGTTCAACTTATACTAGAAAAACTTGGTGGAGGAGGGCACTTGACAAGTGCAGGCACTCAACTCCATAATGTATCAATCGAAGAAGCGGAAAAAATCCTAATAGAAACTATAGACAAATACTTACAAGAGGGTGATGAGAAATGAAAGTAATTTTATTAAAAGATGTAAAAGGGTTAGGTAAAGAAGGAGATTTAGTTAATTCAAAAGATGGATATGCTAGAAATTTTCTCTTTCCTAAAAATTTAGCTGTTGAAGCAAATGAAGAAAATTTAAAGAAATGGGAAGAAAGAAAAAAGGATGAGGCAAAAAAGATTCAACAAGAAATTGAATCTGCAAATGAAATGAAAGAAAGATTAGAAAATCTAACTGTCACATTGAAAGTTAAGACAGGAAGCCAAGGGAGGCTATTTGGCTCAATCACAGCATTGGACATAGCAAACAACTTAAAAGAACAACATGGCATAGACATAGATAAGAGAAAAATTGAATTAAAGGAAAACATAAAATCATTAGGCGAATTTGAAGCAGAAGTAAAGCTATATCAAGATATTGTAGCTAAGCTTAAGATAAATGCAGTTGCACTGTAGAGGTGGTAAAATTTGGACACAACATTAGGAAGAATTCCTCCAAATAACACTGAAGCTGAGGAATCAGTTATAGGAGCTATGCTCTTAGACAAAGAGGCGGTAAATACTGCACTAGAGATATTAAAGCCTGAAGACTTTTATAAAGAAGTAAATCAAGAGATTTTTAAAGCAATTATTTCACTATACAATAGAAACGAACCAGTAGACTTAGTGACTTTGTCTGAAGAACTTAGGAAGAGACAAACTCTAGAAAGTGTTGGGGGGATTTCTTACCTCGCAGATTTATCTATTTCTGTTGTTTCAGCTGCAAATACAAAGTATTATTGTGAAATAGTAAAAGAAAAATCAATCCTTAGAAGACTTATTAAATCAAGTGATGAGATAATGAGTCTTGCTTACCAAGACAATAAAGAAGTCAATCTCATATTGGAGAAGGCAGAAAAAGACATATTTGACATTACTCAAGGGGTACACAACAAAGGGTTTTACCCTATAAATGAAGTGCTTTTGAGGAGTTTTTCTCAGATTGAAGAGAGAGCAGCTAAAAAAGGCGAATTAACAGGACTTACTACAGGATTTACAGATATTGATTTGAAGCTATCAGGACTTCAAAAATCAGATTTGATTTTGCTTGCAGCTAGACCATCTATGGGAAAAACTGCCTTGGGAATAAATATTGCAACAAATGCAGCTATAAAAGGTGGAGCGAATGTAGCTATATTTTCGCTAGAGATGTCTAAAGAACAACTTGCCCAAAGAATAATCAGTTCTACAGCTCATGTAGATTTGCAGAAAATAATAAGTGGAAATTTATCAGAAGATGAGTGGATCCAAGTAGTAAACTCTATGGCTCCACTTTCTAAGATGAACATATTTATTGATGATACTGCAGGTATATCGCTAATGGAAATGAAAGCTAAATGCAGGAGAATGAAAGTAGAGAAAGGCATTGACCTAATTGTAATAGATTATTTGCAATTAGTTGAAACTGATTCTAAATCTGAGAATAGGCAACAAGAAATTTCAGCTATATCAAGAGGATTAAAAGCAATTGCAAAAGAGATGGAATGCCCAGTACTTGCTTTATCTCAGCTCTCAAGAGCACCTGAATTAAGATCTGATCATAGGCCTATACTTTCAGACTTGAGAGAATCTGGAGCAATCGAACAAGATGCAGATGTAGTATTATTCTTATATAGAGATGACTATTACAATGAAGACTCGGAAAAGAAAAATATCGGGGAAATAATCATAGCAAAACACAGAAATGGACCTACAGGAAAAGTAGAACTAGCATTTAAGAAAGAGTATACGAAGTTTTTAAATCTAGAAAGGTACATGGATGGCCAATAAAAGCATTAATTATTTGTGACTTATTAAAGGCTTCGGGGGGAACTTCGAAGCTTTTTTGGAGGTTAATATGAAGCTTAAAGGCAAAAGAATAACCATTGAAGATTTAAAGCTAGAAGATGTATATGAGATGGTCAATTGGGGAAAACATGAAAATGTGCTATTAGCTGATTACAATTTCCCTTTCAGAACCGATTCAGATATTAAGAAATGGTACAATATAAAGACAAAGCCTCTTAGAAATCACTATTATAGTGTGAGAAATGAAAATGGAATTTTAATAGGGTATTTCGGAATAAAGGACAAGAAATACATATTTAGAAGTGCATATCTTGGGATAGTGTTTGATCCTAATTTTTTAGACATGGGGTATGGCACGGAAACATTCATGACATTTTTACCATATTATTTTGGGAAGATGAAAATGCTAACACTATACTTAGAAGTGGCAGAATTTAATGACAGAGCATATCATCTATATCAAAAGATAGGCTTTCAAAAAATAGCATATTATCTAGATGTTTTCCCTGAGCAGAGTTTAGATATAAGAAATCCATATTTCGTGGAAAAAAGAGATGCTTTTGTGATAGAAGATGGTATAATATATCAACAGATATTCAGGATGAAATTGACTAGACATAAGTTTTTTAGTCTATTTAAGGATGGGGAGAAAGATGGATTTTACGCTTGAAACAACTGATATGGACTTAGGGGATACTCCTATAGAAAATATATTTTTAAATGATTTTATGCCCATGGCAAATGGGACATATGTAAAAGTTTACCTGTTGGGATATAAATACGCTCATGATAGAGATTTAAACATAGAGGTAAATAATAAAACTATTGCAAAGCATTTAGACATTCCGCTAGAAGATGTACTAAGAGCTTGGGATTTTTGGGAGAGTAAGGGTATTATTAAAAAAGAAGGCGAGGGAGTAAACCATAAAGTCACATTTCTAAATTTAAAACAGCTATATATTAAAAACAACTTTAAGAAGAATAAGGAAGAAAAAGAAGAAAATGTATTAGAAAAAGAAGTCATTGAAGCTAATCAAATACCATCAATAAACAATATGTTTACAAATATAGATTATTTGATGCATAGGGGTCTTCAACCAACAGAAAAAATGGAAATAATAAGATGGATAAAGGAATACAATATGAATCCAGATGTCATTGAGAAAGCTTTTAACTATTCTTGTGAAATAAAGGGAAAGAGAAGTATAAAGTACGTTGAGGGTATCATTAGAAATTGGTATGACTTGGGACTTACAAATATCGATTCAGTAATTGATTATTTTAAAAACGAAGATGAAAAATACTATAGATATCAAAAGGTCATGAAAGCATTGGGGCTGTCACATAAAGGAGTTAATGTAGGCGATTTTAAACTAATAAACAAATGGTTTGATGAATATGGATATTCGTTAGAAGTTGTGTTAAAAGGGTGTGAAAAAGCAAGTAATGTGATGTATCCTACTGTAAAATACATAGACGGAGTGATCACCGATTGGCATAAGAAAGGGTTTAAAACAGTAGAAGATATTGATCAGTTTGATAAAAAAGAAGTAAAAGAAAAAGTGAAGGTGAACTCTGCCAATAAAAACAAAAAAACTCAAAATAGATTTCACAATTTTGAACAGAGGAGCAATAACTACACTAAAGAAGAGTTAGAAGAGATATTTAAGAAAAAAAGAGAGAACTATCAAAAAAATACAAAAGGTGATGTAAATGGCTAATCCCCTGTTTAAAGAGATAGAAGAGGAATTTGAAAGAAAGAGAGATAAAAACAAGAGGTCGCTCATAACAAGGCAAAACAAAATCTACAAAATGATACCTAAAGTAAAAGAAATAGACGACAAAATAAAACTGACATCATTAAAAATGGCAAAAGAAATTCTATCAAATCCTGATGATAATGAAAAAATAGTTCAAAAAACAAAGGAAGAAATTGATAAGCTAAAGATGGAAAAAGCCTATATATTAAGTGAGGCAAATATCCCAATAGATTATTTGGAATTAAAATACGACTGTGATAAATGCAAAGACACAGGATATCTTGAAGATGGGAACAAATGTCATTGTTTAATGCAATCCCTCATAAACAGAGCATATAAGATGTCCAATTTGGAAACTATATTAGAAAAAGAGAATTTTAAGAACTTTGACATAAATGTATTTAGCAATGAACCATTTGAAGATGAAAAGCTCACTCCTAGGGAGAATATGCTTGATATATTGAGCATTGCAGAGAGTTTTGTAGCGGATTTTGATAAACCAAATGCACCTAACTTGCTATTTTATGGCACGACAGGACTGGGGAAAACATATCTTTGCAGTTGTATTGCTAAAGCGCTATTAGACAAGAATAAAATAGTAATATATCAAACGGCCTTCACAATACTGGAACTATTGAGCAATAGGAGATTTAGGGCTGAAATGAGTGAAATGAGCGAGTTTGAGTATAATCTTCTATTTGAATGCGATCTCCTTATAATAGACGATTTAGGGACAGAGATAACAAATACTTTTACAAATGCTGAGATTTTCAATATAGTAAACACTAGAATATTGAAAAATAAAAAGACTATAATATCGACAAATTTGACACCAAATGAACTTTCATCGGTTTATACAGATAGAGTTTTTTCAAGAATATCAGATAAATTTTTACCACTTAAATTTTATGGAAAAGATTTAAGATGGGAATAATTGAAAGGGGAAAGAAATGGCGAATAAAGGTTCTTCAGTACAAAATTATTTTGTTAAAGTTTTAAATGGAATGGCGCAAGGACTTTTTGCTTCACTTCTAATAGGACTGATAATAAAACAAATAGGAACATATACAGGTATCGAACAACTTGTTGTATTTGGCAATATTGCACAAAAGCTTATGGGGCCTGCGATTGGAGTAGGAGTAGCATACAGCATAGGTGCACCTCCACTTGGGATATTTGCAGCAGCTGTTACAGGAGCCATTGGTGCAAATACAGTAATTTTTGATGGAGCTACTACAATTATTCAAACTGGAGAACCTGTAGGAGCATTTGTTGCAGCATTAGTTGGTGCAGAAGTTTCAAAATTAGTAGGAGGGAAAACTAAATTTGATATAATACTGATACCGCTTACATCAATAGTTGTAGGTGGAATGACTGGTTATTACATAAGCCCATATATAGCAGCTATGATGAATGGACTGGGAGAATTTATAAATAATCTTACGGAGCTTCATCCAATCCCAATGGGAATAACTATTTCAGTTGTAATGGGGATTATACTCACACTTCCAATAAGTTCAGCAGCACTTGCGATGTCACTGAATTTATCTGGATTAGCTGCAGGAGCAGCAACTGTAGGATGTGCTGCGAATATGATCGGCTTTGCGGTAGCATCTTATAGGGAAAATAAAATGGGTGGACTAGTCGCTCAAGGGCTTGGAACATCAATGCTCCAAATTCCTAATATCATAAAAAATCCGCGTATCTGGATACCAGCAATTGTAGCATCTGCAGTATTAGGACCTATTTCCACGGCTGTTTTGAAACTTGAAAGTAGTGCGATAGGAGCTGGGATGGGGACGAGCGGCTTAGTTGGACAAATAGCAATGATAGAAACTATGGGTGCTTCTACTTATGTAATTACTTCCATAATTCTCATGCATTTTATACTCCCCGGCATAATAGCTTTTGCAGTGTCTGAGTGGATGAGAAAAAAAGGATGGATTAAAAGGGGAGACATGCAACTTTAGAGGAGGAAAAATATGGACAAAAGACCCATTGGGGTAATAGACTCTGGGATTGGCGGTTTAACAGTAATTGATTCCATACAAAAAATACTGCCAAGTGAAGACATCATTTATTTTGGAGACAATATAAATGTACCTTATGGAAATAGACAAGAAGAAGAGATTTATGAATTGACAATGAAGATGTTGAAATTCCTAGAAAAGAAGAATGTAAAATTGGTAGCTATCGCTTGCAACACGATTTCAGCGATATCAAAAGAATTTGAAGGGAAGTTAAATTACCCAATAATAGATATAGTAGAACCTACGATTGATCATATAATAAAAAGCGGTATAGGGAAAATTGCAATATTTGGAACAGAATTTACTATCAATAAAAAAGTTTATGAAAAAAAGCTAAAAGAAAGATCTCAAAACATGGAGATTTTTAGCATAAAAAGTAGGGAGCTAGCTAAACTTATTGATCAAGGTAAATTCGATTCTTTTGAAACTGTAGAGTGCTTAAAAGATAGGATAAATGCAATAAAAGAATCTGGAGACATTTACAATGTTGTCTTAGCATGTACACATTATCCTATAATTGAGGATCTATTTTATAAGATTGATTCTAATTTAAACTATATTAATCCTGCTATACATGAAGCTGTTGCAGTAAAGCATTACTTAAAAGACAATGATATGTTAAATACAGAAGGTAAAGGAAACATTAGCATTTATACAACCGGAGATGTTGAGATATACAAGAAAGTGCTTAAAAAACTAAATTTGAAGAAAGCTAAGAAGATAAAAGTCACATATTTATAATATGATTGTGATGTTGGGGACCTATTTATCAAGGAAGAAGTGATTCCAATGGGTTACAAATTATATGGGAAATGATGTTTTCGGCTACAACAGAGATCAATCAGCATCTACAATTCATGAAGGAGACATGGAGATCGCTTCAATTATAATTAACTTATCATACAACAAATAATGGAATTAATAAGATTATTTAAATAGACTAAGGAGGAACCCTAAGTGAATATTGAAGTTGAAGCTATCATAGCTCCATTCCTCGACAAAGATAAAAAGGTAACAAAAATTCCAAGGAAGAGAAAAAAATTGATTTGTGTGTTGATGTATTTATCAGATAAATTTGATCCACATATAGAATATAAAGAAAGTGAAGTTAATGAAATTTTAAATAACTGGCACACATTTAATGACTATGCGACTTTAAGAAGATTGCTTTATGATATGGGGTTTTTAAATAGAGATAAATCAGGTAGTGTATACAAACTTAGTGAAGAAGCACTAAGTTTAAACGATTTTGATTTATGGATAAAGGGAAACCATTAAGGAGTTGCCAAGTGAAGTAACATATGCATACCTTGAACCGTTTATTGAAATTGAAAAATATTATAACATAATTGATCATTAAATAAGTAAAACTTCATCACAAATAATTCACTGGCAATGTGGAATTTTTACATTTTCCTTGACAATGCCAGTCCTCATGGTATAATTAAATTTAATATAATACAGATAGTGATGAAGGGATATAATGAGTAAGAAAACCTCAAAGAGAGTCAATGGCTGGTGTAAATTGACAGGTGGAATTATTTATTTCCGACCCTGAACTAATTTCTATTCGAGTGAGCTTTTAGCTAACTAGGGTGGCAACGCGGGTAACTCTCGTCCCTAAGATTTGGGATTGAGAGTTTATTTTTTTATACGAGGGGTGATAGAATGTTAGATATTAAAAGAATTAGAATGGATGCAGAAAATGTAAAACAAGCATTGGGGAAAAGAGGTGGAGATTACCCGATAGATAAAGTTTTGGATTTAGATGAAAAAAGAAGACAGACTCTAGTTGAGCTTGAAAACTTAAAGAGTGAGCAAAACAGAGTATCTAGAGAAATTCCAAAACTAAGAAAAGAAGGTAAAGACACCACAAAAATTTTAGAGGAAATGAAAGAGATAGCTGAAAAAACAAAAGAGCTAGATCAAATTGTAAAGGAAGTAGATGAAGATATTAGGGAATTGCTATTAAACATCCCTAACACACCACATGAATCAGTGGTAGTAGGAGGTTCCGACGCAGACAACGTCGAAATGAGAAGAGTAGGAGAAGTGAAAAACTTTGATTTCGAACCAAAGGCTCATTGGGATATTGGAACAGAGCTTGGAATACTTGATTTTGAAAGGGCTACTAAAATTGCTGGAACAAGGTTTAGTGTATTTAGAGGTGATGGAGCAAGACTGGAGAGAGCGATCACAAACTTCATGTTAGATCTACACACTAAAAATCACGGGTATACAGAAATGGCAACACCATATATGGTAAACAGGGATTGCATGATTGGAACAGGACAATTGCCTAAATTTGAAGAAGATATGTTCTATGTGCCAAGTAAAGACTTCTTTTTAGTGCCTACTGCGGAAGTCCCTTTGACAAATCTTTTAAGAAATGAAATAGTAGATGAAGAGGATTTGCCAATGTATTTAACTGCATATACTCCTTGCTTTAGATTGGAAGCTGGCTCTGCAGGTAGAGATACAAGAGGTCTTATAAGAAATCACCAATTTGACAAAGTGGAAATGGTTAAATTTGCACTTCCTGAAAATTCATATGATGAATTAGAAACTTTGACAAGAGATGCTGAAGATGTACTCAAATTGTTAAAGATTCCATACAGAGTAGTCATGCTATGCTCAGGAGATTTGGGTTTTTCATCAGCTAAAACTTATGACATAGAAGTGTGGATGCCAAGCTACAACAGATATGTTGAAATTTCAAGCTGCAGTAACTTTGAAGATTATCAAGCAAGAAGAGCAAATATAAGGTTTAGAAGGAAAGACGATAAGAAAGTCGAATATGTACACACATTAAATGGTTCTGGACTTGCAGTGGGAAGGACATTTGCAGCAATTTTGGAAAATTATCAACAAGCAGATGGTACTGTCGTAGTTCCTGAAGTTTTAAGAAAATACATGGATGGAAAAGAAGTAATCGACGGCAAATAAAATTAAATAGATTTAATATTTCAGAAAGCTCAGGTTGTTCACCTGAGCTTTTTGAATTTATATAAAAATAAAATTGCAAATAAATCAATAATGCGAAAATAATAATAGCAATTAAAGGTACTTTATTGTATAATATTTTCATATAAATGCATAAAAGCAAAATAAAAAATTCAAAAGGAGTGATACTATGAAGAAGAATTTATCTTTACTATTAGCTATGATATTGATAGTAAGCCTAGTTGGCGGATGCAGCTCTGGTGGAGATGACACAAACGGTGATGCTGGATCAAAACCTGAGAACATATTTATATCTATTGCAACAGGAGGAACAGGTGGAACATATTACCCTTTGGGAGGAGCTATCGCGAAGATATTTAATGAAAATGTCGAAGGAGTCACTGCAAATGCTCAGTCTACAGGTGCTAGTGTAGAGAATATAAATTTACTATCTCAAGGGGAAGCTGAAGTTGGATTTGTACAAAATGATGTTACTTATTATGCATGGACTGGGACTGAAACTTTTCAAGACAAAGAGAAAGTGACAAACATAAGAGGAATGGCAATGCTATATCCTGAAGTAATTCAGATAATTGCCACTAAAGATTCCGGAATAAAATCAGTAGAAGATTTAAAAGGAAAGAAAGTTGCAGTTGGAGCACCTGGATCAGGAACTGAAGTGAATGCTAGACAAATCCTAGCAGAATATGGGATTACATATGATGACTTAGGTAAAGCAGATTACTTGTCTTTCAATGAAGCTAGTGATCAATTAAAGAATGAGCAAATCGATGCAGCATTTGTAACGGCAGCTATTCCAACATCAGCAGTGACTGAAGTCACTCAAACAGCTGATATTGTTCTGGTATCTTTGGATAAAGACAAAATTGAATCATTAAAAGAGAAATATCCTTTCTACACTGAAGTTACTATACCAAAGGACAGTTATAGAAATCAAACTGAAGATGTAGTTGCAGCTGCTGTAATGGCAATGCTGATTGTCCCTGAAGATTTAGATGAGGATTTAGTTTACAATATGACCAAGTCAATTTTTGAAAATAGACAAGTTATAATAGATACACATGACAAAGGAAACGACATAAAACTTGAAACTGCTCTAGAAGGCATGCCAATTGATTTACACCCAGGTGCTGAAAAATACTATGTTGAACAGGGAATTAAGTAATGATGATTTTAAGAAGGGCTCTTCAAATAGAGGAGCTTTTCTAGTAATAATTTTATTATTAGTAATATTTATGATACTCTCTTATCCTTTGGATTTATTAGTTGTGAGCGATTATAAAAGTGGGGAAATTTTAAAAGAATGGATTTTAAAAGAAGATAGTTTCGAAATTTCTTATACTCATTCTGTAGAACTTACAGAAGTTGAGGAACACTATGAGATTGATGGAGAATATATAGTCTTAAATGAAACAATTTTTAGATCATATGGAGCAGGTTTACCTGCAACAACAAAATATGACTTCGAAAAAACAAAAGATGGCTTTAGAATTTATAATATTGACGAAAAATTTAAAGAACTGATTTATAGGACTGGAGCTGTTAGAGCAGATCACAGGGTGATTTTAAATAATAAGGAATATAAATTTTCAGATTTTTCAACTCCAATGCAGGCTATCAAATTCAGTTCAAGAAAAATTAGCTTCATAAGATATTTGACAAGGGGGTTATAAAATTGGGGAATAAAGATAGTTCTCACATTGATGAAAACCTAGACGTAGATATATTATTAGAATCATATGATAAAGAGACTTCTAAGCTTAGAAAACTAGGGGGAAATATTAAGAACATAACAAGAGCTATTGCTATAGCAATGTCCTTATTCCACCTCTACACAGCAGGATTTGGAACACTCTTATCGTATAAACAAAGATCTCTTCACATAATGTTTGCATTTGTATTGGGGTTTTTACTTTATCCATCTAGCAAAAAATCAAATAAAGAAAAACCTTCTTTGCTGGATTATATTTATATAATATTGACAGTTGTAGTTTTCGGTTATATATTTGTTTTTTCTGATACTATTGCGGCAAAAGGTGGAAGTGCAACAAATATTGACTTAGTATTAGGACTACTAGCTATTCTAATTACATTAGAGATTACAAGAAGAGCAGTAGGACCTGAACTTCCAATAGTTGCTATTTTATTTCTGATTTATGCGTATTTTGGTCCATATATGCCTGGACTGTTAGCTCATAGGGGGTTTTCAATAGAGAGAATAATCTCTCACATGTACTTAGGTCTAGAGGGAATTATGGGAATACCATTGGGAGTTTCTGCTACTTTTGTATTTATGTTCATATTATTTGGTGCAATACTTGATAAAACAGGAGTAGGTAAGTTTTTTATAGATTTAGCTTATGGATTGACAGGCAGCTTTAAAAGTGGGCCTGCAATGACTGCAGTAGTCGCAAGTGGCTTTATGGGGTCGATATCAGGAAGTTCAGTTGCAAATACAGTAACCACAGGAGCTTTTACAATTCCGCTGATGAAAAAAACAGGATATAAACCATATTTCGCAGGGGCTGTAGAAGCTGCTGCATCTACTGGAGGACAGATTATGCCGCCGGTAATGGGTGCAGCTGCATTTATAATGGCGGAGTTTACAGGAATTCCATATTCAAAGATAATAATTGCTGCTGCTATTCCTGCCATACTCTATTATTTTGCAGTGGGTACTATGGTGCATCTTGAAGCATCAAAGCTAGGGCTTAAAGGATTGCCAAGAGAAATGTTACCAAGCATAAGAAAACTACTTATTAGCAAAGGGTATTTACTGGTTCCGTTAATTTCAGTTATAGTATTTTTAGTTTCAGGCAATACTCCAACATTAGCTGCTTTTAAAGCTATTATTATAAGTATAGCTGTAGCCATAATAGTTGCTATAGTTAAAAAAGATAAATCATTTACTTTCAAAGATTTTTTAGATGCACTTGAAGCTGGAGCCAAGGGAGCTATAACAGTAGCATGCGCATGTGCATGTGCGGGAATGATAGTTGGAGTTGTAACCCTAACGGGTTTAGGCTTAAGAATAGCAGAAATAATAGTAACTCTAGCAAATGGAAATTTACTTCTCACATTATTTTTTACAATGATAGCATCAATTATTTTGGGTATGGGGCTACCTACAACGGCAAAATATATTGTATTAGCAACTATGGCAGTACCTGCACTTGTTACCCTTGATGTAAACCTAATGGCAGCTCATCTGTTTATTTTATATTTTGGGGTAGTAGCAGATATAACTCCACCTGTTGCATTAGCCGCATATGCAGGAGCAGGGATAGCGGGAGCAAATTCAATGAAAACAGGGTTACAGGCTGTGAAATTGGCACTTGCCGCCTTTATAGTACCATATATTTTTGCGATAGATCCTCACCTGATACTCGTAGAAAATGTAGTAGGAGGAGAAGTACAATTTATATCGGTATTTCAAGCTCTGCCAGTAGCGTTAAGTGCTATGATAGGCATAGTTTGTTTAGCAGCAGCAGTTGAAGGGCATTTAATCAAAAACACTAATATAATAGAAAGAATTGCATTATTAGCAGCAGCTTTGTTGCTGTTAAAACCAGGAATTTTAACTGATTCTTTTGGAATAATTGTACTTGTTGTGATATATTTTTTACAAAGAAATAAACTAAAAAATCCCCCTGCTTTTGAATAAAGACTGTGGCTTGCCACAGTCTTTTTAAATATCAACTTTAAATAATATAGGCTTATGAGCTAATTCAACAGATTGGTTTTCGATGATTATTTTAGAACCGTCGTATAGATTTTCATATTCTCCATCATCAATTTTTGGTATATCAAAATAACCTTCAGAATGAGATTCTAATTTTAATTTACCAGTTTTTCCCTCTACATTGAATACCCCAAATAACCACTCACCATTTAACACATAAGTCCCAAGAATTACACCTTTTTTGTCAATATTATGCAATTTATATCTACCGTTTGCAAAAATCGGCAATTTCTTGAGTTCAGCAAATTTTTTAAGCTTTAAATGGAAATCTGACTTTAATCCACTCCAATCAACAGGATCTTTGTCAAATAAAGATGGAAGTTTTTTATCCTTTGCTTCTTGACCAGCATATATAAGAGTGGACCCTTTTTCAAAGAACAAAAATGCGCTCCATTGTAAAAGCAAATCTTCTGGCAACATTGAAGCTATTCTCGGCCTGTCGTGATTTTCAAGGTATCTTAATTTAACATAATTTTCAGGATAGATGTACTCTTGTATCCTTTTTTTCTCTAAATAATCCTCAAGAGTTGCTTCTCCATTTAGGTATTTTAAAAATTCTCCATGTGTATCATAGTCATAGCATATATCAAATGCTTGATACATTTCGCAATCAGATGCAGCATATATGCCTTGATTTCTTACATATTCTAAGAATGAACCCTCAATCGTTTCTGCAAGCATTATTATATCAGGATTTATCTCTTTTAACTTTTCTCTTGCTTCAAGCCAAAACTCAATTGGCACCATACTTGCGACATCACATCTAAATCCATCAACTCCAAGGCTTGCCCAATATTTTAAAGCTTCAATTTGTTTGTCCCAAAGCTTTCTATTCGCATAATCTAAATCTATGATGTCAGACCAGTCAGCTACTTTGTTTCCCAGCGAACCATCGCTTTTTCTATAGTAAAAATCTGGATTTTCGGTTAAATAAATTGAATCATGAGAAGTATGATTGTAAACAACATCGATCATAACTTTTAAATTTAACTGATGAGCTCTGTTGAGTAAGTTGGTAAAATCATTTAATGTACCATAATCTTCATTTATCTGCATATAGTCATAAATCGAGTATGGGGAACCTAGGCTACCCTTTCTATTTACTTTACCTACTGGATGTATTGGCATAAGCCAAACTATATCCATGCTCAAGCTTTTAATCCTTTCTAAATCGTTAGTTACTGAATTAAAATCACCCTTTTCAGAGTGATTTCTCACATATACTTCATAGATTGTCATATTTCTAAGTGAAATATCTGTATCTTTTGCCATGGCTAAGCTCCTTTCAAATCATATGATATTAATTTATAATTATAGCATAAATCATATAAATATTATATGATAAGAATATGAAAAGAAAGGGTGGGAATATGAATCAAAAAGAGAGAATGCTAAATCAACTTCCATATAAATCAAATTTTGATGGGTTATTGGAGGACAGACTCAAAAACAAGAGAAAAATTTATGATTATAATCACACATACCCAGATGAATTAGAGAAACTACATGAAATGATCAAAGATATAGTCATAACAAAGGGTAGGATTCACATAGAACCTCCATTTTATTGTGACTATGGTTATAACATAGAAATCGGTGATGGATTTTATGCAAATCACAATTTAGTTATACTCGATGTAGGGAAAGTCACCATAGGAAAAAACTGTCTATTTGCAACAAATGTTTCGATTCTCACAGCAGGGCATCCAATTCATCCAGATACAAGAAATTCAGGATATGAATATGGCATACCCATAAAAATTGGGGACAATGTCTGGCTAGGCGGTTCAGTAGTTGTTTTGCCTGGAGTGACAATCGGGAACAATGTCGTAATTGGCGCAGGCAGTGTGGTTACAAAAGATATCCCAGATGATGTAGTAGCTATAGGGAATCCTTGTAAAGTTATTAGAAGTATCACAGAAGAAGATAGAAAATACTATTTTAAAGACAGAATATTCGATGTAGAAGATTACTTAGTGTAAAATAATTGTTGGACAAAGAACATAAAAATATAGAGAATAATTCTCCTTTTGATATAATGTAATTGGAAAACCACAATAAAGAAAGGAGAATATTCTCTAT
>NZ_SRIB01000011.1 GCF_004684055.1 Soehngenia longivitae | reverse complement strand
GCAAAATCTATTGAATTTTTAATTTTAGCTGTGGATAACTCTATATATTTTTAATTTTGTATTCTGCAACTATCTAATATATTATCTATTTAGAAAAAGGGGAATTGAAATTTCCCTTTTTTCTTCGGTACTTTGGAAAACTCGTTGAATTTTTTCATGAGTTTCTTTGTTTCTTTAAATTGCTTCAAAAGTTTATTTACATCTTGAATTGATGTGCCACTACCTTTAGCAATTCTTTGCCTTCTGCTGCTATCAATTATATCCGGGTTAGATCTTTCTTTTTTTGTCATAGATTTGATTATCGCTTCTATTTTTACTAACTCTTTTTCATCTACATTTAAACCCTTTAATTGTTTTGATCCAATACCAGGGATCATTTCAAGAACCTCACTAAGTGGTCCCATATTCTTCATTTGCTCAAGTTGGTCTAAGAAATCATCCAACGTAAATGAAGCGTTCCTCATCTTTTTCTCAAGTTCTAATGCTTTTTTTTCATCAAAACTAGCCTGAGCTTTCTCAATTAAACCAAGCACATCGCCCATTCCTAAAATTCTTGATGCCATCCTATCTGGATAGAAAGGCTCTAATTGATCTAGTTTTTCTCCCATACCCACAAATTTAATAGGTTTATGTGTTACTGATCTTAGTGATAATGCAGCACCGCCTCTAGCATCTCCATCCATCTTTGTTAAAACAACACCTGTTATGTCTAGCTTTTCATTAAACGTTTCTGCAACGTTAACTGCATCTTGCCCTGTCATTGCATCTAGAACTAACAATATTTCATTAGGATTAGTCACATTTTTTATGGTAAATATCTCTTCCATTAAATCTGTATCAATGTGCAATCTACCAGCTGTATCTATTATAACCACATCATTTCCATTTTTAGTGGCATGTTCTAT
Organism: Soehngenia longivitae; assembly: GCF_004684055.1. GTDB lineage: Bacteria > Bacillota > Clostridia > Tissierellales > Tissierellaceae > Soehngenia > Soehngenia longivitae. The sequence continues at coordinate 72,323 of NZ_SRIB01000011.1, read as the reverse complement.
TCCTGCTTTAGCTATATCTACAGGATTAACATTTGTTCCCATAGAAAAGACAGGGACTCCAACTTTCTCTCCTACTACCTCTAATTGTTTGATTGCAGCTGGTCTATATACATCACAAGCAACTAGTAGCGGTCTTTTATTTTGCTTCTTTAAATTAAATGCTAGCTTTCCAGATGTTGTTGTCTTCCCAGAACCTTGCAAACCGCACATGAGAATAATAGTTGGAGGTTTTGATGAAAAGTTAAGTTTTTCTTCTTTTTCACCCATTAAATTAGTTAACTCGTCATATACAATTTTTATAACTTGCTGCCCAGGATTTAAGCTTTCTAGAACTTCAGATCCTAAAGCTCTTGCTTTTATATCAGAAATGAAATCTTTGACTACTTTGTAATTTACATCTGCTTCTAACAATGCCAAACGAACTTCTCTTAAGGCAAGGTCAAGGTCCTTCTCTGTTATCTTCCCTTTTCCTCTTAATTTGTCTAATGAGTTTTGTAATTTTTCAGATAAACTTTCAAAAATCAATATTTGAACCTCCCTATACTAGTAAAGGATTTTTCTTATTGTAGAGTTTATATTTTGTGCTATTTCAATTATTCTTCCTTCATTAATTTCAGAACCTATATATATTATTTGATCAACTAATTTTTCGATATCTTTTATGCTTTTTTCAGTATTGTAGAATTTACTAGCTAATCCTAAAATATCTTCATATTCGATTAGTTTTTCTTCAGCTCTTTTAAGTATATCGAAAACTGCCTGCCTAGTAATCTTCATTTCCTCTGCAATTTCGCTTAAAGACAAATCATTATTATAATACATATCTATAACATCATATTGTTTTTTGCTCAATAGCTTCCCATAAAAATCAAATAATATACTTATTTTTATCAGCTTATCCATTTTATCACCACATTTTTAGTCTGTCAAGTATTTATCTTGACAGTACAATTATTTATTTTTAGCATATTTAGTTGTTATTCAAAAATTGAATTAATAAAAATATCTACATCAAAAGGTTGTAGGTCTTCGATTCCTTCGCCAACCCCAATTAATTTTATGGGTAAATTCAGTTCAGCTTGAAGTGCTATAGCTATCCCACCTTTAGCAGTACCATCTAACTTAGTTAAAATAACACCTGTTATATTGCTTACCTCTTTGAATACTTTTGCTTGATTTATAGCATTTTGACCTGTAGTAGCATCAAGGACCAATAATATTTCTTTCGTTGCTTCTGGGTATTCCTTTTCCACTACTCTGAATATTTTATTTAACTCATTCATTAAATTAGATTTATTATGAAGTCTTCCTGCAGTATCACAAATTAATACGTCTATATTTTTTGCTTTAGCTTTCTTAATAGCATCAAAAATAACAGCGGCAGGATCAGATCCTTCTTGATGTGAGACAACTTCAACATTTGCTCTGTTTCCCCATTCCATTAGTTGATCGATTGCAGCTGCTCGAAAAGTGTCGCCTGCAGCTAACAGAACACTCTTACCTGAAATCTTTATATTATGAGCTAGCTTTCCTATCGTTGTTGTTTTACCAACACCATTAACACCTACTACTAAAATTAGACTTGGCGTAGGCTCTAATTTTATATAATTGTTATCAACACTGCTGAGCATTATATTTTTAACTTCTTCTTTCAACAAGGCTTTTATATCATAAGGATCAGCAATGTTTTTATCCTTTGCTTTTTCTTTTAAATTCTCAATTATTTTCATAGTCGAAACTATTCCAACATCTGCTGTGATTAATATCTCTTCCAACTCATCAAATAGCTCTTCATCAATTTTTCTATGAGATCTAATTACATCGTCAATTTTGCCACTTATGTTTTTACGAGTCTTTGATAGTCCATTTTTTACTTTTTCAAAAATAGAATTTCTTCTTTTCAAATTGTCTTCTGATTCCATATATGTTTCTTGATCTATTTTAGAGATTATATGAATATCTTGTTCTTCAATATTTTTATTGTCATCTTTAGGTGTTTTTTTAAAAAAACCCATGTTTTAAGCCTCCCTTATAATTTCACTAGAATCTTCATTAAAATCATCTAGTTTTATAGATAAAACTTTGCTAATACCTTCATCTTGCATGCTTATTCCATATAGAGATTCCGCTATCTCCATAGAAGTTTTCCTATGCGTTATTAATATAAATTGAGTATTGTCTTTAAATTTTGATAAATATGAAGTAAATCTCAAAATGTTAGCTTCATCTAAAGCAGCATCTATCTCGTCTAAAACACAAAATGGTGATGGCTTCGTTTTTAGTATTGCGAATAAAAGTGCTATTGCAGTTAATGATTTTTCTCCCCCTGAAAGGAGTGATAAGTTTTGCATTTTTTTCCCTAGAGGTTGTATCATAATCTGAATATCGTTATTTTCAACATCTTCTTCATCATTGATAATTATATTAGCACTACCTCCGCCAAACAATTCCTTGTATATGATGTTAAAATTTTCATCTATTTGTTTTATAGTACGTAAATATTGTTTTTTTATTTTTGTATTTATTTCTGATATAACTCTCTCTACATCAGATTTTGCTCTAACTAAATCATCAAGTTGAGCTGAGAGAAATTCATGCCTTTCCTTTACTCTTTCATATTCATCAATCGATCCTAGATTAACTCCTTCTAATTTATTTAATTCATTTTTTAATAATAGTAGATCATCACTATTGGCATTATAATCATCAATTATTAACCCACTAATATCAATTTCAGCTATATTTTCTTTATATTCATCACTTATTCTTTGTATTAGGTTTTTTAAGTTGATTTCTGCTTTTACTAGTTCAACCTCAATTGTATTAGCTTCTTTTTCGAGTTTATATAGTTTATTGTTTTCACTATTTAATAAATCCTGCAATTTGTAGTATTCTTTATTAGTGTTTTCTTTTCTTGTTAATATTTGTTCTAATATATTATTTTCTTTCTCTTTTTGTTCCTCTAATTCTTTTATGTTTTCTCTTGTTTTCTCCAATTTATTTTTCAATTCTTCATTTTTAAATTTCAAATCAGTAATTAAATTCTCATCTTGAGAAGTTTTTGCATTTAAATCATCAATTTCCTCTTCTAACTTGATCTTCCTTAAACTCATATCTTCTATAGATTTGCTATCTATCTTTATTCTAAATTTACAATCAGAAATCTGCATATCTATATCTGTTAAATCCTTGTTAATCTCTAAATCTAAAGATTTATAATGAGTATTGTTGTTCTTTTCATTATCAATTGCTACCGATAATTCACTACTTTTATTCTTTAATTCAATTAATTTTTTGTTCAAACGTTCTAATTCGTTTAGTAAATCGTTTTTTTCTGCATTTTTAATATTAACTTCTTTGCTATTAAAAACTTCTTGAGACTTTCTTTGCTCGATCATGTTCTTAAGAGAATTCAACTCAGTCATATACGTATCAAATTGATTCTTTATTTCTTTTATTTTCATAGCTTTTGCTTGTTCATTATTCAATATAGTCTTTTTTTTATTTTTTAATTTGTTTAAATCATCATCAATTTTAGAAAGTTTACTATCTAGTTCTTCTATTAATACCTTTCTAATGAGAATACCGTTACTTTCACTAGATTTATTTCCTCCAGTTATGCTGCCACCTGGTGAAATAACGTCACCATCTAAAGTTACTAATCTATATTTTCGGTTAGTTTCTTTGCTGAATTTAAACGCATTATCTAAATTGTCAATTATAACTGTTTTGCCGAGTAAATAAGAAAACACATTATCCAAATGACTATCATACTTGATAATTTCATTAGCTAAACCTATGATTCCAAAAAATGATTTATCATAATTGTCTATATTCAAGAAACTTCTATTTACACCATTAATTGGTAAAAAAGTAGCTCTTCCTTTTTTTTCAGTCTTTAAAAAATCAATAAACCGCTTAGCACTCTCTTCATTTCTAACAACTATATTTTGTATTGATGAACCTAATGCTATCTCAATCGCTTTAGCATATTTTTTTTCTACTTTGAACAGATCTTTTATAATTCCAATAAAAGTATTATTATATTTTTCATCACGATTAATTAATTTCAATATCTCTTTTGTACTAGTATAATATCCTTCTAAATTTGATTCTAAATCTAAGTAGAGTTTTAAAGTTGTGAAAGTTTTTATCCTATCTTGTTCTAATTTATTAATTTCTACCTCAATGTTTGATAGTTCAGAATCAATCTGATTTTTTTCATGCTCAAGTTCATTAATAATTGTACTTAATCTATTTAGTTCATCATCTAATAGATCAATTCTTCCATTCATCTTTGTTATTTCAATATCTAAATTATTATTTGACTTATTGTATTCTGATATTGAAAGTTCTATTTTCCCAATTCTTTGCACAATGTTAGTAATAAAAGTCTCAACACTAGAAATCTCACTTTTAGCTTCAGAATAAAGTGTATGTAATTTTAACATATTTTCATCTGACAATTTAAGTGATTTTGTATTTTCTTCAAGTCTCTTTTTTAATTTAATTCTTGATTCTTCTAGAGTTTGAAGTTCTTTCAAGGCATTGTCACAGTCTTTCTGCAAATCTTCCATTTGATTTGATACTATTTGAATCTCTTTCCTATTTAATGCTATGCTTTTTTTAGTTTTTATTAGCTCGTTATTGAGTCTTTCTATTTCATTATTATTGTAAAATATTTTTTCTAATGTCATTGCTTCAGTATTCTTGCTTTTTTCATAATTTTGCATTGTTTCAAGCTTAATATTTCTCTTATCTTCAATCAATCTTTCTATATCACTTATCTTATTTTGCCACTTTTGTTGTTCACAAGTCATAGATTTAATTATATTCTCAATTGCATTTTTTTCCTCAATGAATTTTTTTAATTCTTGCTTTTTTTCATCTATATATTTTATAAGCTCGTTGTAATTGTTTTTTGTTAAAGCTAAATCTATATTCTTAATTCTATTGAAAAGCGACTGATAAGCCATAGCTTTTTCGGCTTCTTTTTTCAAAGTAGATTTTTGATTATCTACTTCATTAAGCAAATCAGAAATTCTCATTATATTCGCATTTGTCTTATCCAATTTTCTAATAGCATCTTGTTTGTTTAATTTATATTTTACTATTCCTGCTGCCTCTTCGAAGATAAGCCTCCTATTTTCTGGGTGAGAGGAGATTATATCTTCTATTTTCCCTTGTCCAATAATAGAATATCCTTCTTTACCAATTCCTGTATCAGCAAATAGTTCTTTAATGTCTTTCAACCTACAAGGACTTTTGTTTATAAAGAACTCACTCTCCCCCGAACGATACATACGCCTTGAAATACTTATTTCACTGTATTCTAGTGGAATAAAATTATCAGTATTATCAAAAATGATTGTAACTTCTGCAAAACCTAGTGGTTTCTTTTTTTCTGTTCCAGAAAAGATAACATCCTCCATTTTATTACCCCTAAGGTTTCGAATACTTTGTTCTCCTAGTACCCATCTTAATGCATCTGCAATATTGCTTTTTCCACTACCATTAGGACCAACAATTGCAGTTATCTTTTGGTCAAAATTTATACTCGTACGTTCTGCAAAAGATTTAAACCCTTGAATTTCTATTTTTTTTAAATACAAATTAAACACCTCTTATAAAAGCACGATCAAGGATGCTAACTGCCATATTTTCAATACATTCTACTATGTCGATGCTTTTTTGAATATTGCCAATTTTTAAAATTATACTTTTCTCCATATCTGTTTTAATAAATTTTATTATCTTAAAATTAAATTCATTATATAATTTAATCCTATTACAAGATTTATGGCCTGCTATGTTACTCATTATATTTGCATTGCAATATATTTCTAATGTTTCTCCTTTAAAACTTATTTCTATATTTGATAATGCTTCATATATAATGTCATAAAATATCTCGCTTTCAATTAATTGCCTTATTGCAGCATGAAAAGGACCACTAACAACATCTTTCCCTAATTGAATGCCTTCTGTTGTTTGTAAGCCTATTCTTATAACTGGTATTTTATAGTATGTTGCAACAATTAATAAATCTTTACATAATTTAACTGTTTGATCTACTGTCAGCGGTTTATATTCCCCTGACATATACATATTTTCAAGTTTAGTATTTTTTATGACTAATGTAGGGTAAATTCTAATAAAATTTGGTTTTAAATCAATGATTTTTATTAATGTGTTTAGCGATTTGTCATAGTCATCACCTGGTAATCCAACCATCATTTGCAGCCCAAGTACGAAATCGTAATTTCGAATAATTTTCACAGCATCATAAACATCTGAATCACTATGTCCTCTTTCGCTAAAAAAAAGAACCTCTTTATCAAGTGACTGTACTCCAAGCTCAATAATGTCAACTGAGTATGATTTCAAAACTTTAAGAATATTATCATCAATTGCATCAGGTCGAGTTGATATCCTTATTTTATTGATTTTCCCAGCATCTTTATATGACTTTGCAATCTGTAATAATTCAACTTGCTTTGACAATTCAATGGCAGTAAAACTACCTCCATAAAAGGCAATTTCAATAATACATTCTTCTTCTGTATTAAAAAATCTTAAATAATTATCGATTGTCTCTATCACTTCATCTTTAGTTATAGAAATATTAGTGCCTGTAATCTTTATCTGATTACAGAAAACACACATATGTGGGCAACCATAATTTGGTACAAATATAGGTATAATTTTTTCTTTACTCATAATCATCTTCCAAGAGTATAAGAGCTTCTTTTGCAGCCATTTGCTCAGCCTCTTTCTTACTCCTTCCTATTCCTTGGCCTATTATATCTTCATTGATTCTTAAATCAACATAAAATATTTTCTTATGATCTGGGCCTTCTTCTTTTGTTACTACATATTCTATTTTTTCTCTAGTTATTTTTTGCAATTTTTCTTGTAATTCAGTTTTGTAATCTTTAAATAGATTACCTTTAGCTACTTCTTTTACTATGTCAGCTTCAAAATTTTTAATTAGATAATCATAAGTCGTTTCATAATCACTATCCAAAAATATAGAACCAATTATTGCTTCACAAGTATCTGCTAATATAGATTCCCTTTCTCGTCCTCCTGTTAATAATTCACCTTTCCCTAACAACAGATAATCTCCTAGGTTTATTTTTCTTGCAGCAATTGCTAAAGAAGATTCACACACAACTTGTGATCTTATTTTCGACAACTCCCCCTCAGGATAAAAAGGGTACTTGTTGTATAAGTATTCACTAACAACTAAATTCAAGACAGTATCGCCTAAAAACTCCAGTCTTTGATTACTTTTGCTTGGGTGAAGATTATGCTCATTAGCAAAAGAACTATGTGTTAGCGCTGTAATCAACAATTCAATATCTTTATAATAATATTTTAAATTATTTTGTAAGTTTTTTATTCTTAATAGAAATTCTTCTTTCATATTTCCCCCCAAATCTTTGCTATATCAATTATTAGATAATTTTTATTGTAATCGAGATTCTATTATCTTAATTACGTCTTTATCTATATAACTAATCAGTTGAGATATAGCATTTTTTATGGCATAATCGTCAGAGCTCCCATGAGCTTTTACTATAGGTTTTTTGACTCCAAGTAAAGGAGCACCACCATACTCACGATAATCTAACATTTTTTTTAAGTTATTTAACTCATTTTTTAACATTAGAGCACCTAATTTTGATTTTGTAGAGGAAGTAAATTCTTTTTTTAACATTGAAAAAAGGGATTCTGCAACTCCTTCTGTTACCTTCAATACAACATTCCCAACAAACCCATCACAAACCATAACATCTGATGCCCCAAAAGGCAAGTCTCTTCCTTCAATATTACCAATAAAATTGATATTTTCTAATTCAAGCAATTTATAAGTTTCTTTGCACAGAATATTTCCTTTAGTTTTCTCGCTTCCCACATTTATCAACCCTACAGTAGGATTGTTTTTGCCAAGAACTTCTTTGGTGTATATATAGCCCATAATTGCGAATTGTTTTAAATATTCAGGTTTTGAATCCATATTTGCACCTGCATCTATTAGCAAAGACATTCCTTTAATAGTCGGATAAAGTACTGTTATTGCTGCTCTATCAATATCTTCAAGCCTTTTTATAATTAATATACTACCAGCAAGTAAAGCACCGGTGTTCCCAGCAGAAATAAAACCGTCTCCTAAACCATCTGCTAAAGCATTTAATCCCACTACCATTGAACTATCTTTTTTTCTTCTAATGGCTTGTGTTGGTTCATCATCATTTTCAATTCGTTCTTTTGCATCTATTATCTCAACTTTGTCTTTTTGATAATCTAGAGTACTTAGCTCTTCTTCAATTATATCTTTAGGACCTACTAAAATAATATTAATATTATTCTCTTTAAGAGAATCAATAGCACCTTTAATATTAGAATGAGGTGCATTATCTCCTCCCATAACATCTATAATTATCTTCATATTATCCCTCTTCTATTAGTTATTTTTTTATTTTAACATATACTTAGCTATTAGTGAATATTTGATAAAGTATCATCGCTAATAGTCTTTAATATAAAAAGACACCCTAATTGACATAAGCTAGAGTGTCTTTTTATATTAAAGCAATTATTCAACCACCATTACTTCTCTTCCGTCATAATACCCACAATTTCTACAAACTCTATGTGGTTGTTTAGGTTCATGGCATTGTGGGCATTCTGAAAAAGTAGCCTTATTTAATCTATAAGAAGAAGCTCTTCTCTTATCCCTTCTTGCTTTTGAAGTTTTTCTCTTTGGTACAGCCATTCAAACACCTCCTCACTAATCAAAGGTCAAATTTTTTAATTTTTCAAATCTCAAATCGTACGATTGCTTGTCACATTCGCAATTTTTATCATTCAAATTTACACCACATTTTTCGCATAGTCCTTTACAATCTTCTCTGCATAGAAATTTCATAGGTATTGAACTTGCAATTTCTTGGTATAAAAACTCGTCTAGATTAACTGATTGATTCTTTATGATAAGACTATTTTCTTCAAAATCTCCATTATTCTTTTTATAGACTATATTCCCTCCAGATATAATAGAGAAAGAGCCATCATATAATTCTAAACATCTGGAACAGATAGCTTCGTAATTTATTTTACATTTCAATTTAAATAGTATATTATTTAAAGACTTTGAAATTATTATATTGATTTTGATTGGATATTTGATATTTATGTGATTACCTAAATCTAATATCTTTTCATCAAAATCAAAACTCAATTCTTCTTCAAAATAGTCTTTATCCAATATGTTAGATATGTCAATCAACATATAATCACCTCTAGACTAACATTACCATTATATATTTGTCTTAAGGAAAAGTCAATTAAATATTATTTTACTAATTCCATCGTTTCTCTTGCTATCATTAGTTCTTCATTAGTTGGCACTATAAGGACTTTTACTTTTGAATCTTCACTACTTATTATCCTCTCTTTGCCCTTGACATCGTTAAGTTCATTGTCAATTGATACTCCAATAAAATTTAGACCATCACAAACCATTTTTCTAATTAGTGGAGAATTTTCTCCAACACCTGCTGTAAATACTATGGCATCTACTCTTCCTAATTCGGCTATATAAGCTGCAATGTATTTTTTAACACGATTAGCAAATAAATTTAAAGCTAATTGCGCTCTTTTATTCCCTTTAGCAGCTTCATCTTCAAGATCCCTAAAATCGCTACTTATTCCAGAAACACCAAGCACACCTGATTCTTTATTTAATACATCATTTACTTCATCGCAACTCATATTTTCTTTTTTCATCAAGAATGGAATGATAGCAGGATCTATGTTACCTGATCTTGTTCCCATTGCTAACCCTTCCAAAGGAGTAAATCCCATGCTAGTATCAATTGAAACCCCAGATTTTATTGCTGTAATACTTGCACCATTTCCTAAGTGGCAAGTTACAATATTTAAATCTTTTAAATCTCTACCAAGAATTTCCGCTGTCCTGAAAGCAACATATTTATGGGAAGTCCCATGGAAACCATATCTTCTAATCTTATATTTCTCATAATATTCATAAGGAATCGCATATATATAATTTTCCTCTGGTATGGTTTGATGAAATGCAGTGTCAAATACTGCTACCATTGGGACATCAGGCATGATCGCCTTACAAGCTTCTATCCCAGTTATATTAGGTGGATTATGTAGAGGAGCTAGTTCTATATTTTTTTCCAATGCTTCCATAACTTTATCAGTAATAATTACGGATTTTGAAAAATCTTCCCCCCCATGTACAACTCTATGTCCCACTGCAGTAATCTGATTCATTGATTCAATTACACCATGTTCTTTACTAACTATTGCTTCGACAACCATCTTTAATGCTTTTTTATGATCTTGTATTGGTTCTTCGATCACTACTTTTTCAGCATTTATTGGTTCATGCTTTATCCTAGATCCTTCAATCCCAATCCTTTCTACTAATCCTTTAGCTAAAACCTTTTCCCCCTCCATATCAATTAACTGATATTTAAGAGAGGAACTTCCACAATTGATTACAAGTATATCCATTTGGCAACCTCCTAGTAATATTCTATATTTATAGTATATTATTTATGTTATAAAATCAACAATTAAAATATAAGTGTTTTTGTCATTTATGTAAAAATATATTAGAATATATAGTATATTAAAAGCGAGGAGTAATTTTATGAGAACAGTTGCGTTAATAACTGAATATAATCCTTTTCATTTTGGACATTTATTTCACTTAAATCAAGCAAAAGAGTTAACAAATGCTTCCCATAGCATATGTATTATGAGTAGTTCATTTGTTCAAAGAGGAGAACCAGCAATCGTTGACAAATGGTCGAGAGCTAAAATGGCAATAGATAATGGTGTTGATTTAGTTATAGAACTCCCTTATTTATCATCAGTTCAGACTGCTGAACTATTTGCTTATGGTTCTGTACGCATACTTGAAAAATTAAATATCGTTGATTATATTGCATTTGGAAGTGAGTTGGGTGAATTAGACATTCTGATAGAAATCGCTAATGTACTTGTGGAAGAACCATACTATTACAAAAAAGAGCTTAAATCAAATTTAGCTTCTGGAATATCTTACCCTGTTTCTAGAAACAATGCTATCAAACAATATTTTTTAGATGTGTATAATGTTAAAATAAGCGATATATTAAAAAATCCAAACAATATCCTAGCTGTTGAATACCTCAAAGCTTTGAGAAAATTAGAATCCGATATAAAACCGATAACTATTAAAAGAAAAGGTCACGGTTATAATGATAATAATATTTCCAATGGATATGCCTCAGCAAGTGCTATTAGAAAAAATATTTTTGGTAAAGGATTGTATAAAAGCTATAATTTAGTTCCTGAGAATACTTTTGTAGTATTAGAGCAATTCTTCAAAGAATATAAAACATTTAATAAGTTAGATAATTATTATACAACATTAAATTATTTACTGTTAAATACTGACAGAGAGAATTTAAAAAATCAATTTGGCATTAAGGATGGGTTGGAGAACAGAATTATTGAAAAAGCATTTAAATCTACAAATTATGAGGAATTTATAGGAATGGTAGCATCAAAAACACATACTCGTTCAAGAATAAGACGCACTTTGTTGCAATTAATTTTAAACACAAAAAAAGAAGACACTGATAACTATTTTAGCTCAACTCCTAAATACATTAGAATATTAGGTGCTAACCAAAAGGGTTTTGAATTACTAAACAAGATAAGCAAAGTCTCTGATTTAATTGTGTTAAATAAATTCGCAGATTATAAAAAGATAGATAGTCTTAAAAATGACATTGCAATTAAAAAGGAAATATTGGCTACAAATATTTACTACTATGGTCTGTGCCCCGCACAGCCAATCTTAAATAAAGACATTCAAACAACACCATATATAACTAAGTAGATAGGTTCCTATCTACTTAGTTATATCTTTAGCTTCATCTGATATTATTTTGAGTTCTTTTCTATTTTCATTAAGAAGTTGAATTAATTCTTTCAATCTCTCCTGTGTCTCATAAAGCAATTCATCTGCATAATCTAATGCTCCATTCCTAATTTCTTCAGCACTTAATTGTGCTTTTCTAATTATGTCATTTGCTTTTTGATTTGCATTTTTAAGGACTTCCTCTTTATTAATCATTTGCTCCAACTTCAGTTGTGTATCGTTAAGTATATTTTCAGCAGTTTCTTGTGCTTGAGAAATTATCCTCTCTCTTTCTTCTTTTATCCAAGCAGCTTGTTTTATTTCATCTGGGAGTTTAATCCTTATTTCTCTTAATAATTCCATAATTTCTTCTTTATTTACCATTACTTTATTTGTCAGAGGAACAGACGTTCCAGCTTCAACAATATCTTCAATTTCATCTATTAATTCTAATAAGTCCATAGTCAAACTCTCCCTTCATATTTTTTTACAAGTGCATTTTCTACAACTTTAGGTACAAAGCATTTAACATCTCCACCATAAGAAGCTATTTCCTTTATGATACTCGAACTTAAAAATGAAACATCAGAAGAAGCTACCATAAATAGAGTCTCTAAATCAGGATAAGATTTTTTGTTAATTAATGCCATTTGTAATTCATACTCATAATCAGATACTGCTCTTAATCCTCTGATTATGGTTGGGCAATCAATACTTTTAGCAAATTCAGTTAATAAGCCAGAAAAGGATAGAACTTCTATATTATCTATGTCTCGAGTGACTTCTTTTATTAAATCTATTCTTTCTTCTACGCTGAATAAACTATTTTTATTCTGATTATTTAAAACAGCAATTACTGTTTTGTCAAACTTTTGGGAGCATCTTTTAATTATATCTAAATGTCCAAATGTTATAGGATCAAAACTCCCAGGGTAAATTACTTTCATTTGGTAGTCACCTCATAATATTTAAAATAAGTCATCAATTTATTTCCGTATTTTCGAATGTCAGTAATCATTAAATCCCCATATTTCTCTCTGAGCAATAAACTAACATTATGTTCTGCTATAAGAATACCATTATTTTTCAATATATTCAATGAAGATATTTTTTCTAAGGCTTTATTGTATAGTTCTATATTGTCATAAGGGGGATCTATAAAAATATAATCAAATTTTAAACCTTTATCTGAAAATATATTTAATGCTTTTAATCCATCCATTTTAATAACAGTCGCATCAGCCTCAAAACCTGTTAAATTCAGATTTTTATTTATTAACTGAATGCTACCTATTGAATTATCAACAAATATAGCTTTTTCAGCACCCCTGCTTAAAAATTCTATCCCAATGCTTCCAGTCCCTGCAAATAAATCTAGTACTATAGCTTTTTCTATAATTGGGCTAATTATGTTAAACATGGATTCTTTAATACGATCTTCAGTAGGCCTTATATTATTAGATTTAGGCCCACATAATTTTTTCCCTTTTCTCTTGCCAGATATAACTCTCATTTAAAACACCACCAAGATCAATTAAGTATTATTTCGTTATCTATACTATCTATTAATTTATCAACTTTATTTCTTAACAACCCATAATTCGCATTGTTAAGTAACCTATTTTCTTCAAGAATAAGTTTTGCATCATTTTGAGCTACTTTTAAAATATTTATATCTCTAAATAAATTTGCAATTTTTAATTGAGGTAATCCATGTTGTTTAGTCCCAAAAAAATCACCAGGGCCTCTTAAGTACAAATCTTTTTCTGAAATTTCAAAGCCATCATTTGTCGATTGCAAAACTCTCATTCTCTCTCTAGAAATTTTGCTAAAATTATCATTCAATAGAATACAGTAAGATTTGTGAGATGATCTCCCAACCCTTCCTCTTAATTGATGGAGTTGAGAAAGTCCAAATCTATCTGCATTATAAATTACCATAGTATTTGCATTAGCCACATTTACCCCTACTTCGATAACTGTAGTGGAAACTAAAATCTTTATTATTCCATTTTTAAAATCGTCCATAACTTTTTCTTTTTCTTTTTGGTTTAACTTTCCATGTATCAAGCCACAAATATATTTATCTCCAAATGTATCAACTATTTTACTGTATACACTTTCAGCTGAATTTAAATTATCCATATTATTTGACTCAATTAATGGACAAACAATATATGCTTGGTGCCCTTCTTCAATCTGTTTATTAATAAAGCTAAATACTTCATTCTCTTTATTCGTACTCATCACAAAAGTTTCAATTTTTTGCCTACCTGGGGGTAATTCTTTAATAGTTGATATATCTAGATCACCATATAAAATCAAACCAAGACTTCTAGGTATTGGAGTTGCAGTCATTACCAATATGTCAGGCGAATTACCTTTTGCTGCAAGCTTCATCCTCTGATTAACTCCAAATCTATGTTGTTCATCAGTAACAACTAAACCAAGGTTTTTAAATAGTACATTTTCTTGTATTATTGAATGTGTACCAATTAAAATATCTATCTCACCTAAAGCTAAACCTTTCAGTATGTTTTCTTTTCTCTTTTTATTGGTACTACTAGTTAGTACTTCAATTTTTATTTCTATTTTATTGAATAAAAAAGATAATGTTTCATAATGTTGTAATGCAAGAATCTCTGTAGGTGCCATCATAGTAGCTTGATAACCATTTAATACTGCATTAAACATTGCTATGGCGCTTATAACTGTTTTCCCTGAACCAACATCACCTTGAACTAAACGATTCATTTGCTTTCCCTGCGACATATCATTTAAAATTTCATCTACTACATCTTTTTGAGATTTAGTCAATTCAAATGGTAAATTGTTTATAAAAATATTTAATTTATCATTCCTAGAGAAACTAATCCCATTTTCCTCTTTATCTTTAATTTTTATAGAGCTCAAAGTTAATTGCAATACTAACAATTCTTCATATGCAAGAGTTTTTCTTGCTTTTTCTAACTCTGCCATGTTATTAGGGAAATGTAAAGCTTTTATTGCAGCTTGTTTATTCATTAAATTATAATTATTTCGTAGGTCATCCGGCAATATATCTACAACATACATTAAATATTCATCTAAACAATTTTTTATAATTTTTATTAATTCCTTATTACTAAGACCATCTGTTAAAGAATAAATTGGTACTATTGAAATGAATGAGTTATTATTTGCAAAAGGCTCTATCTCAGGATTTTGTATTTGTATTTCATACTTGTTTTTAGTTATCTTCCCTCTGCAAAAATATTTTTCACCCACATTTATTTTATTTTTTAAGTAAGTTTGATTAAACCATACTAGAGATACCTCATTATCACCGTTAGTAGCTATTACTTTTAATAATTTTAAATTATTTCTTAAGTGGGAAATTGTTGGATTTGATTTTATAGTAACTATGCAATTCACTGTTTCATTATTGTCAAACTCATCAATCGATTTTATAATAGTTCTATCTTCATATGTTCTCGGAAAGAAAAAGATCAGATCTTCTACTGAATATATATTTAACTTATTTAATTTTTCAGCACGCTTTGGTCCAACGTTTGTAACGTATCTAACATTTTTCTTAAGATTATTCATATAGTTTACCACTCCAAATAAACCCTACCTATAGGTAGGGTTTTTTAATTATTCTAGCGAAAATATATAATAATATATTGGTTGATTCCCTTCAACTAGATCTATTTCTAATTCATCAAACTTAGTTTCTAAGCGTTTAATTAAGTCCTCTGCTCTATTCTTATCGACATCTTCTCCATAAATAATTGTCAATACAGAAATATCATCATTTATTAATTTTTCTATCAATTTTTCAGACACTTCATTTATGTCTTCTCCTACTACTAATATGTCTTTATCAGTAACTCCAATTATATTTCCTTTTTTAATTATTTTACCATTTAATTGAGTATCTCTCACTGAGTAAGTTACCTGGGCTGATATTACCTTTGAAATAGCACTGTTCATATTATTTATATTCTCATTTAACTCTTTATCAGGATCAAATGCTACCATTGCAGATATCCCTTGCGCAATATTCTTTGATGGAACTATATAAACATTTCTATTACTAACATTCTTAGCTTGTTCAGCAGCTAACAATATATTACTATTATTTGGTAATATGATTATGTTCTTTGCATTTGATTTCTCTATAGCCCTTAGAATATCTTCAATGCTAGGATTCATGGTTTGCCCACCAGTTATTATATAGTCAACATTTAAGCTTTTGAATAATTCATTTAATCCTTCACCGGTAGATACTGAAATAACGTAGTATTTTTTTTCTGGTTCACCTCTATCAACTTCTATTTTTCTCAATTCATCTTTTAATAGAATTTCTTCATGTTGATATCGCATATTATCTATTTTTATATCTCTAAGTTCTCCTAATTGCAATGCTTTTTCAAGAACTTCTCCTGGATTATTAGTGTGTATATGAACTTTTATAATCCCATCAGCACCAACAACTAGCAATGAATCGCCGTAAAATGATAGTTTATCTCTAAAGCCATCAATGTCTTGATGATTTGTAACAATAATAAATTCTGTGCAGTACCCAAATTTAATATCATCAGTGTCAATTCTTTGGCGCTTTAAAGAAATATTTTGTACCGTTGGTGATGACATTGATTTCTCTACTATTGTAGTTACATCTCCTAATAAAAATTCTAAGGCACCTTCCATAAGCATCAATAAACCTTTTCCCCCAGCATCCACTACATTTGCTTGTTTCAATACTGGCAACATATCAGGAGTTTTTTCTAAAACTTTATTTCCATGAACAATAACTAATTCTATCAGTTCATTAATGTCGTTTACGCTCTCACAAATCTCCATTGCATATTCTCCACATTCTCTGGCTATAGTCAAAATAGTTCCTTCAGTAGGCTTCATAACAGCTTTATAAGCAGTCTCTGAAGCTTTCTTCATTGCTAAAGCGATTGTTTGTGCATCTATTTCTTTTTTATCATTAACTCCAATGCTAAATCCTCTAAACAATTGGGATAAAATAACACCTGAATTCCCTCTTGCACCCATTAAAGAGCCTTGGCTTGCAGCCTGTATCACTTTAGAGGCATCATTTTCAATAACCTTTTCTACATTATTTATTGCTGATCTCATAGTCAAACTCATATTTGTGCCTGTATCACCATCTGGTACAGGAAATACATTTAGAGCATTAACAATTTCTTTGTTTTTATCGAGATAGTTATAACTAGTTTCTAAGATTGCTTTAAGTTTCCAACCATCTATAAAAATATTTATCAACTTGTGTCCCTCCTAATATTAAAGATCCATTTCAGTTCTGATACCTTGGACAAATATATTGACATCATCAATACTAATGTCAGTATAAAATTTCAGATTATATTTTACTCTTTCAATTATATTTTGACATACAGCAGGTATTTTTATTCCATATTCTAGAATAAGATATATGTCAACATCAACATTATTATTATTTATTGTAATTTTTATACCCTTATAGGACGGGTCAAATCCAAAATAACTAAATATCTCTTCAAAAGAGTCTTTGGAAGCTTTATCTACAACTCCATAGCTTTCGATAACCGCCATGCCTACTATTTCTTGAATTACAGTATCCTCAATAAAAATAGAGCCAATTTCATTTTTTATTATAAATGGCAAAATACTACCTCCCTAAATATCTTATCTTTAACATTCTACAATAATATAAATAAATATTCAACTAAAAAACCAAACATTCATTATTTACTTGCAATTAATACGATTATTATGGTACAATACAAGTTGTTGCAGTAGAGATATTATTGATATATTGTTTTGGGAGGTGTTTTCATGAGTAAAAGATGTGAAATATGTGGTAAAACTAAATCGTTTGGAAATAAAGTTACTTTCTCCAATAAGAAGAGCTCAAGGACATGGTCTCCAAATGTTAGAAAAGTAAAAGTAGTAGTTGATGGCACGACAAAGAGATTAAATGTTTGCACGAGATGTTTAAGATCAGGAAATGTTCAAAGAGCAATATAGTAGCAATTTTTAAAAAAGCTTACAGTTTTTAGAAAAAACGGTAAGCTTTTTTATTTAGTCTTTAGAAAGGATCAATAAACCTTCTCCGCTGTGTTTTATAATATGCCCTTCATCTTTATCTAGTTCATTGCTAACACCATGACTTGAACCAAACTCGATATGTTCTCTTATAAGATTATAATGAAAACCATTTAAAGTTATAACAATTCCTTCTAGGCAAATAGGGATTATTGATATATAATCAAAAGACTCATCTTTTAAAACTATTTGTTCTGGTCTAATAAGTTTGATTATATTATTATTATCTATGATTTGGGTGTCTATATTTAAATCTGATAATTTTTTTAAAAGAAATATATTAGCAAGGGAGTGATCTAATCTTGACCCAGTTGCACTCACTAATGTAATATTTTCAGGTTTTTTAGATAATATTAATTCAATTGCTATTTCTGTATCTGATTTATTCTTTTCTTTTGGATATACAATAGTATTAACTCCTTTTGATTTTAAATATAATATTGATTTTTCACTTATCGAATCTAGATCCCCTACTAAATAATCAGGTAATTTATTTATTTTGAGTAATTGCTCTACTCCTGAATCTGCTGCTATTATAATATCATTTTGCTCATAAAGAGATGTTAATTTGTCTTCATTTAATTCATTACCACCTGATACTATTAGAGCTTTCATTTTTTCACCTATCTTTGCCTGTTGTTTACAATATAATTTTTTAATGGTTTCCAAATAATAATCAATACTATTAAAGAAATAATCAATTCAGGGACTAAATATGTTGCATTGTATATAAACGAATAAACAATTGGATTTTGACTCCCTGCGTATTCTGAGAAAAAAACTACTCCTGATATAACATGGGAAATCAACCTACCTAATACAGCTAAAGTAGTCCATAATATCATAGGGAAATATCCATTTTTTTGATCTGATCTTATTTTTGCAAACCCTGCAATCCCTAAGATTCCAAATGCTATCGGGTAATCTAAGAGTAGCTGAATTGGATGAAAGAAAAAAGGTTTCAAAATAAAATCCAATATTCCATAAATTGCTCCAACAGAAATCCCAGGTAATACTCCCCATCTTAATGAATAAATAATTATTGGTATCATTTTCCCTGCAGATACACTTCCCCCATTTGGCATTTGATATATTTCGATGTATCCTAGTAAAATTGATAATGCAATCATCATGCCTCCTTCAGCAAGCATCAATACATTTGTTTTCCTTTTCATTTTTATTCCTCCTTTTTTATAAAAAAAACTCATTGAGAGATTTTCAATGAGTATATTTCTATACACACTTTCCTACGCTAGTATTACCTAGTTCAGGTTATAAGGGTCGGGATAAAATCCTCTCTCAGCTAATGCCCCCCTAGTGTTAAAGCCTATTCAATTAATTTTAATATATCATATTAGTGATAAATTAACAATATATATTATTCACTTACCAGAATTTTAAATTGTTCTGTACGAGCTCTTACATCATTATACGAAAATATATCTGAACCAATTACTAATATATCAGCTCCTAAATCTGCAATATGTTTTGCATTGTCAAGTTTTATACCACCATCTACTTCAATTAAAACATTAGAATAATCTGCACTAATTCGATTTTTTAAAGTTTGTATCTTCCTTTCTACTGCTTTTATAAAACTTTGACCTCCAAACCCGGGATTGACAGACATTAATAATATCAGATCTAATTCGTCCATAATATATTCTAGTACATCGAGAGGAGTAGCTGGATTTAAAGAAACGCCAGCTTTTATACCTCTTGACTTAATTAGTTGAATTGTTCTATGCAAATGAGTCGTTGCTTCTGCGTGTATAGTTAATATATCTGCACCAGCGTCTATAAAATCGTCTATATATCTTTCTGGTTTATCGATCATTAAATGAACATCTAATGGTATAGAACTGATTTTTTTTATACTCTTAATGATTGGCATACCAAAAGTTATATTAGGCACATAATTTCCATCCATTACATCTAAATGTATGAGATCAGCTCCACCTAATGAAATGTCTTGAATTTCTTGTTTTAAATTTAAAAAATCTGCAGATAAGATTGAAGGTGCAATTTTTGTCACATTAAAACCTCCTACGATTTTTAATTTCATTTAACATAGACACATAATTATCGTATCTTGATTTATATATTTCATTATTTTTGACTTGATTTATTACAAAGCAATCAGGTTCATTAATATGCAAGCAATCACTATATTTACATTTCTGCGAACTTTTATATATGTCTATGAAGTAGGTATTAAGTTTATTTGCATCGATATGATTTATGTCAAGACTACTAAATCCAGGAGTATCAGATATAAAAGTGTTTTCTTGCAATTTAAATAATTCTACATGCCTTGTTGTATGCTTGCCTCTTGATAATTTCTTGCTAATTTCTCCTGTTTTTAAATTTAATGCTGGATTAATAGCATTTAGTAAGGATGTTTTTCCAACTCCAGATGGACCTGAGAATACACTGATTTGATTTTGCAATAAACTATTTAACTTATCAATACCTTCTCTTGTTTTTGTACTAGTCTTAATAGTTTTATATCCTATGTTTCTGTACATATAAGTAATTTTATCTGCCATTTCATTGTCAATATCTGATTTATTTATACAAATAATTACGTTTAAATTTGCATCATGCCCTATTACAATTAACCTATCTAAAAACCATAAATTAATTTTAGGATTCGCTATACTCATAACTATGATTAATTGAGTTACATTTGAAATAGGTGGCCTTGTTAGAACAGTATCTCGAGGATATATTTCTTCAATATATCCTCTATTGTCTTCTTTGTTAAATCTAATTAAAACTCTATCTCCAACTAGTGGTTCAATATTTTGTTCTCTAAATAAACCTCTTGCCCTACATTCAACAATATTATGACCTATGTCAACATAATAAAAACCACCAATACCCTTTATAATAATCCCATCTGTCATATTAGCCCTCAATACTCTTGCTATATTGAAATATACCATCATAATATACTTCAAAAACAGCACCTTTTTTACCTGTTACTGGTATATCAAATGTTCCATCTGTTGATTTATGTTTTTTAGTATAAACAGTAGATGTATCACCGTCTTGTTTTCTAATTATTGTTATCTCAGTTTCATCTTTATCTGCAAAAGGAGTAACTGTTAAATTAATAGAGAATTCTTCAGCTCCAGGCGTTTCTTCTCCTCCTGGTACATTTGGATCAGATGGTGGAGTGGAAGCTGGCCCAGAACTTACTTTCAAATTTATTTTCGTACCTGGTTTTAAAGTAGATCCAGGCTCCTCAGATTGTTCCATCACTATATTGGCTGCGTAGTTGTCACTTGATTCATATTTAATATCACCTATTGCTAGCCCTAGATTTTTAATTTCTGATATCGCTTTATTTACATTTTCTCCAACTAGTTGTATCATTATTGCTTCTTCTACCTCAGGCCCTTTACTTATAACTAAATCAACCCTTGTGTTTGGTGCTATAGCAGTATATGGTTCTATGCTTTGTGAAATCACATAATCAATTGGAATAGAATCATGAAATTCGTAATCAATATTATTCCCTAGTTTAAGACCAGCCTCTTTTAATAGCCTTTCCGCTTCTGTTATTGACTTGTTAACGAGATTTGGAACTTCAACATTTTCAGAACCTAAACTAATGACTACTCCAATTGGATAACCAGGTTTTATTTTAACTCCTTCTTCTACATTTTGAGAAATAATGATACCTTCCTCAAAATCACTACTTTGAACTCTATCAACTATATCTAGCTCAAACCCCATATCTTCAGCTTTTTTTCTTGCTTCTTCCTCTGAAATGCCAATTAATTTTGGAGTAACAATGTAATCATCATTACTGAAACTATTTCTTAGTTGTAGATATCCTACAAATAATAATGAAGTTAATATAAAGGCTGAAATAATTGCCACAACCGTTGTTTTTTTCTTTGTGTGAGTTTCCCCCTTGGTATTTCTGTTGATATTGTTCTTTTTGTTCTTATTCTCATTGTTTAATATTTTATCACTAACTGGAGGTATTAATCTTGTCATATCAAGAGTTTCATCAGTAGTTATATCACTACTTACTCCATTTTTATTTACGTATATGTTCTTCAAGTCTACCAATAGTTCATCTACATTTTGGTATCTATCGCTTTGCCTTTTTTGAACACATTTTAATATTATCTTATTGAAAGAAGGAGATATATTTGGGTTCTCTAAAATAGGTGGTATAATTTCGTCTTGAACATGTTTTAAAGCAACTCCAATAGGCGTTTCTCCATTAAAGGGAACTTTCCCTGTCAACATTTCATACATGACAATACCCAGAGAATAAATATCCGATTTTTCATCAGTATATCCACCACGTGCTTGTTCTGGTGAAAAGTAATGTACTGAGCCTAAAACGTTAGATGTTGTTGTGATAGTAGATGAAGTTACTGCTCTTGCTATTCCAAAATCAGTTACTTTAACAATATTATCTTCAGTTATCATTATGTTGTGAGGTTTTATATCTCTATGAATAATATGATTCTTATGTGCATGTTTAAGAGCTTCAGCTATTTGGGTTGAATAATCTAATGCTTCAAGTTCACTAAGTTTCCCCTTTTCTGTGATTACCTCTTTTAAAGTTTTGCCATTTATATATTCCATAACAATATAATGAATATCTTTACCGTCAATTTTATCATATCCAACATCGTATATATTTACAATATTTGGATGAGATAAACTGGCTGCAGCCTGTGATTCTTTGCGAAATTTTTTTATAAATTCTTCATCATTTGTCAAATCTTCTTTTAAAACCTTTATGGCTACATACCTATCTAGCAAATGGCATTTCGCTTTATAAACAACAGACATTCCACCAATGCCTATTTGTTCTAAAATTTCATATCTATTGCCTAACATTTTACCTATCATCTTTTCACCTCACTAAAATCTTATACCAATCACAGTTATATTGTCGTATCCACCATTTGCTTTTGCTAATCTAACACATTCATCACAAGCAATTTGAATATCTTCAGTATTTGTAAAAATCTCGAATAATTTGTCTTTTTTCACCATATTTGTCAGTCCGTCACTGCAAATAAAAATTATATCACCAGTTGAAACTTGAATTTCTATTATATCAACTTCTATGTTATTGTCTGTGCCAACTGCTCTAGTAATTATATTTTTTTGAGGATGATTTTCAGCTTCTGTTTCTGTGATTCTTCCTTCTGAAACTAATTTCCTTACTAAAGAATGATCTTCAGTAAGCTGCTTGATTGAACTATTGTGAATTATATAAGCTCTGCTGTCTCCAACATGTCCTATTATAAAAATATTTTTAAATAAAAATCCCAATGTCAAAGTAGTTCCCATGCCAAATAAATTCGAATCTAATCTTGATTGCTCGCAAATATAATTATTTGCTTCCATGACAGAATTTTTAATAGTTTCTTCCACATCTTCTATTTTACTAAAAGTAGTATACTTTTCTTTAAATATTTCTTCAACTTTCTTAACTGCTAGCTTACTCGCAACTTCACCAGCATTATGTCCACCCATTCCATCAGCTACAATAAACAAAGGAAACGAATCGTGGAAGTTTGAGACAAATAAACTATCTTGATTTATTAACCTTACATTTCCAGTATCTGTTGAGAATCCAACTTTCAAACAAATCACTCCTCTTTTCTAGTGATTACGCTTCTCTTTAGTTGCCCACAAGAAGCACTTATATCAGAGCCCATCTCTCTGCGTATAGTCACTTTTAATCCTTTCTTTATTAAGATATTGTAAAACTTTTCAATTTCTGGGTTTGCATTATTACCATAATTAAACTCTTTTATCGGATTTAGTGTTATGAGATTGATATGAACATCTAAATCTTTTATTAATGATTTAAGCTCATTTGCATCTTCTAGTCTATTGTTAAACCCATCAATCAATGTATATTCAAAAGTAATTCTTCTATTTGTCTTTTTATAATAATATCTTACTGCTTCCATAATATTTTTTATCTTGTATTTTTTCGCAATTGGCATTATCAACTGTCTTCTATCATCAAATGGAGAATGTAAGGATAATGATAAAGTTATTGGAAGATTTTCATTTGCCAATTCTATAATTTTATCTGCAACTCCACAAGTAGATAAAGTAATATGTCTCAAGCTCGTATTATGTCCATTTTTATCGCTTATTAGCTTTATAAAATCAAGTACATTGGAATAATTATCTAAGGGCTCTCCGCTTCCCATTAAAACTATGTTTTTTACTTTAATATCTATATAATCTTCAGCACAATATACTTGATCTAATATTTCCGCTGCAGTAAGATTCCTTATAAATCCTTCTTTTGTTGATGCACAAAACTCACATCCCATTTTGCATCCAACCTGAGTTGATATGCACTGAGAATAGCCATATTTATACTTCATTATTACACTTTCTATAATATTCCCATCGTTTAATAAAAATAGAAATTTTATAGTATCATCTTCGCCAGATTTAAATACATCATATATTTTTATTTTATTTAAGATATAATTTTCATCTAATACTTCTCTCAATTTTTTTGGTATATTTGTTATTTCATTGAAATTATCAATTTTCTTGTTGTGAACAAAATCAAATATTTGTTTTGTTCGATACTTTTCAATTCCAAGTGAAATTATTTCTTTTTCTAAATCATTGTAAGATATTCCATTCAATTCTTTTTTCAATTTAATCCCTTTCCAGTAAATGCTTGTATTAAACCACTCTTTTTAACTTTGCTATAAAAAATCCATCTGTACCATGAACATTTGGAAATAATTGAACATATCCATCTTTGGCTGTATTGAATAATTCATAAAATCTATTATCAAACTCGACCAAAATATAATTTGGATGATTTATTAAGAAGTTTTTTATCTGTGCGATGTTTTCATCATCATTTATTGTACAAGTACTGTAGATCAATTCACCATCAATTTTAACATATTTCGAAGCCACATCTAATATTTCCGATTGAAGTTCAATTAGTTCCTTTATATTTTCTATAGTCCTATTCCATTTTATATCAGGTTTTCGCCTTATTAAACCCAAACCAGAACAAGGTGCGTCAACAAAACAATAATCAACCTTATTTATCAATTCATTATCTAATTTTGTCGCATCAAAAATCTCTGTTCTTATTGATTTTAAATTTAATCTTTCAATATTCTGTTTTATCAGCTGAACTTTATTACTACTCTTATCCCTAGCTATGATTGTAGCATTATCTCTTAGATACTCGGCAATATGAGTGGATTTCCCGCCAGGAGCAGCACACATGTCTAAAATCAATGTTTTTTCCTTAGGACCAGCAATCTCAGTTACGAGCATACTACTTTCATCCTGTACTGTAAAATAGCCGTTAATAAATTCAAGTGTCTTGAATAAATTATCAGGATTATGAACTACTAATCCAACAGATGAATACTTGGTTTCCTCTAAATCATAACCCCTCTTCATTAGTAAACCTTTTAGGTTGTCCCGTGTTGTTTTAAGCGTATTTGCCCTAATATTTAGTTTAGGTTTAGAATTTAGACTATCTAGTAAATATTGAGTAAACTCAATACCATAATCATCGGCCCACTTCTTTACGATATATTCTGGAAAAGAGTAGAGTAACGCCAATGTGTTGTAATTTAAATTTAATTTAGAATAACTCTCTTTTATATTTTCTTTGTCGGAATTTATATTTCTAAGTATCGCATTTACAAATTTTGCGTTCCCTACATGAGTGTACTTTTTTACTAAATTCACACAGTCATTTATTATTGCATAACTTGGCACTCTATCAAGATAAATTATTTGATAAACACCTATTCTTAAACAATTTAAAACTATTTTATGCAATTTTTTAATTTTTATTTTTGAGTAACTATCAATTATATCGTCTATTAATGTTAAGTTTTTAACTATTCCATATACTGTTTCCTTTATTAATCTATTATCATTTTGGTTTTCAATATTAATTAAATAATTCTCAATTGTATTTTTTTGAAAATTAAAATTATCAAAAGATTCGTTTAATATATTTAATATGATTTCTCTAGTGTTTGTCATATCTCAATCCTTAATAATTATTTATCTACGCCTATTAGTAATAGCTAGCAATCTAAGTAACTCGGATATTGCTACCAAAGTTGCTGCTACATATGTTAATGCTGCTGCCTTTAACATGCTCTCAGCCTGATCTATTTGATCTCTTGAAATGATACCATTTTCGAGCTGTTGTAATGCTCTTCTGCTTGCATTAAATTCAACAGGTAATGTTACTATTTGGAACAGAACAGCAGCTATAAATAACGCAATCCCTAAATTTATAAAAAACGGGCTAAAGATAAATCCTAATATTATAAAAATCCATACTAAATTAGATCCAAACATAGCAATTGGAGCAATAGTATTTCTTAGGATGAGAGGAAAATAACCATCTTGGTGCTGTATTGCATGTCCTACCTCATGAGATGCAACACTAACAGATGCTATACTCGATCCCGAATATACCTCTGGAGATAATCTCAATACTCTAGCACGCGGATCGTAATGATCTGTAAGCACCCCTCTTACTTGTTCTATTCTGACTTCATTTAGTCCATTTTTATCGAGAATGTATCTTGCGACTTGTGCACCAGTAAGCCCAGATTTACTAGGTATTTTAGAATACTTCTTATATGAAGAACTTATTTTCATTTGTGCATAAGTAGCAAACAGAATTGCAGGTAATACAAATATAAACCATGAACTGTAATATCCTGTATAAGAAAACATATTTATCATCCTTTCATATTTACACAATTTTACCAATTTCTATGCGATTACCTTTAAGATATTCGCTTGTTAGCATCATTTTTTTTCCTGGAAATTGAAGCTCTTTTATAATAATAAACCCATTTTTTGCAGCAACCCATATACCATCATTATCAATTTTATATATAGTTCCTACAATGAGATCATGATTTGTTTCTATTGCATCAATACTATTCACTTTAACGATCTGATCATCATAATAAAAATATGATCCAGGCCAAGGTTTAAAAGCCCGTACATGATTTTTTATTCTAATTATATCCCAACCCCAATCAATTTTGCCAATTTCTTTAGTTAATATTGGGGCATATGATGAAAGAGAATTATCTTGTTCAATATATACAGCTTTACCGGTTAATATTAAGTTTATAGTTTCAATTAATATTTCTGCACCCATTTCAGAAAGCTTATCTGATAATGATATAGAATCATCACTTTCTAAGATAGGCAATTCTCGTTGTAATAAAATCGGGCCTGAATCAAGTCCTTTTGTTATTTTCATTGATGTTACCCCAGTAACTGTTTCTCCATTTGCAATTGCCCAATTAATAGGGGCTGCTCCTCTATATTTAGGCAATAGAGACGCATGTATGTTAATATTTTCATATTTTGCTATCCCTAATAATTCATTTTTTAAAATTTGTCCATAAGCTATAACCACTAAAAAATCAGGTTTTAATTCAGCTATTGTTTTAACCGATTCATCGCTATTAATATTTGTTGGCTGATAAACAACTAACCCTAGTTCACTAGCCACTTTTTTTACAGGCGAAGAATGAAAAACCTTTCCTCTACCCTTACGCTTGTCTGGTTGAGTAATGACTAGTAAAATATCATGGCCAGCTTCTTTAAGTTTTTTTAGTGGCTTAACTGCAAATTCCGATGTGCCCATAAAAACAATTTTCAAATTTATACACCTACCTCATCTTCTGTATCTTTATAGATTTTTTCTGCTTTGTCTATATATAAGATACCATCAAGATGGTCGATTTCATGCATAAATGCCCTTGCTAGATATCCAGAAACTTCTCTTTTTATATTATTATTATTCTCATCAATGTATTCTACTACAATTTTTTCAGCTCTTTTTACATAACCTGAATAACCAGGTATAGATAAACATCCTTCTATATCTGTTATTTCCCCTTCAGAGTGAATTATCTTAGGATTAATTGCAATTGTTGGATTGTCCTCTTCTTCCAAAACAATAATTCTTTTTAATATCCCTACTTGTGGTGCTGCTAATCCAAGACCTTTTGCACTCCTCATTGTCTCTATCATATCTTGAGCTAATTGTATAATTTTTTCATCAATCATTTTAATTTCTTTGGATTTTTTGCGAAGAATAGGGTCCCCCTCTATTCTTATATTTCTAATAGCCATTTTTAACTTTTTCCTCCTATAAAGTACTTACTGGATCTATGTCAATGCTAATTTTGTTGCATTTGTATCCTTTTTTGTTTCTATTTATTATAAATACCCACTCTACGTATTTTAATAACTCATCTTTTTCCGAATGGTCAAATTTAATAATTAATTGATATCTGTAATTATTGTTAATTTTTTCTATTGGTGCAATATGAGGTTTCCCTATCATTGATATATTTTTTTGTTTATTTTTTAAAATAAAAATAAATTCATCATAATATTCTTCCATTTCAGATTTTACTTCATTCAGGCTTGGCCCATAAATTGTTATTAAGATAATATCTACAAATGGAGGATATTGAAATTCTTTACGCAATTTTATTTCCAAATTATAAAAATTTTCATAGTCGTATTCTTTTGCATATTTAATACTGTAATGATCAGGATTATAAGTTTGAACTATTACATTGCCTCTAACTCTACCTCTGCCAGCTCTTCCTGATACTTGTGTTATCAGCTGAAAAGACCTTTCAGCTGACCTATAATCTGGTAAAAATATCGTACTATCAGCTGCAACTACACCTACGAGTGAAACATTAGGAAAATCAAATCCTTTTGATATCATTTGGGTACCTATTAGTATGTCTATATCATTAGATTTCATTGCTTTATAAATATTTTGATAATCATCTCGCTGATTTACAGTGTCACTGTCAGCTCTTTTCACCCTTGCATAAGGAAAAACTTTTTTTGTTAGCTCTTCTAATTTTTCTGTTCCAATGCCAAACTGTTTGAACTTATCACTACCACAATTTGGACATATGCTTGGATGCTTTTTAGTTTTTCCACAATAATGACATACTAGTTTGTTTTTTTGTTTATGGACTGTCATGCTTACGTCACAACTATCACATTTTATAACATAACCACAATTTCTGCAAGAAACAAAACTTGAATAACCTCTTTTATTAAGAAATAATATTACTTGTTCTTTTCTTTTCAAAGCTGATATAATTCCTTCGTATAATGATCTGCTGAATATTGACATATTCCCTGTGTTTAACTCTTCCCTCATATCTACAACCTTAATTTCCGGTAATGAAGCATATTCTATCCGATTTTTTATTTCTAATAGTTCATATGCTGAATTTTTAGCATTATGATAGCTTTCAATCGAAGGAGTAGCTGATCCAAGAACTAACTTACTTCCTTCTAGCAGGCATCTTTTTTTAGCTACATCAATAGTATTATATTTAGGATCGATTGTTGATTTATAACTATTTTCATGTTCTTCATCAATTATTATCATTCCTAGATTATTTATAGGTGCAAAAATTGCCGATCTTGCTCCAATGACTATATCTAACTCATTTTTTTTAATCTTGTTCCATTGATCAAGTCTTTGTGATGCAGTAAGTTTGCTATGCAATACCGCAACTCTATCACCAAATCTGCCAACAAATCTCTCGATAGTTTGAGGTGTTAGTGATATTTCAGGGACTAATATAATAGAACCCTTATTTAATTTTACCATTTGTTCAACTAATTGCAAATACACCTCAGTTTTACCACTTCCTGTGATACCGTGAAGTAGAAAAAAATTATTGTCACTTTTGATAATCCTATCATAAGCATTTTTTTGTTCCTCGTTTAATACATGTTTATTGTAAGATGTGATATCTGATTTTATAGTTTTATTTGACAAAATTTTATTACTCTCAATCAACAATTTTTTTTCAACAAGTTTATTTACGGCATTACTTGAAGTATTAAATTTAGTTATTAACTCATTTAGTGACATTTCTTGCTTTTTCCACTCACTTGACCAAATATCTCTTTGCTTGTTAGCATTCTTGGATAACAACTTCAGCCCCTCTTCAACAGTATAATCTTTTGATTTAGAATAAAATTTCACAAATTTTTCATTTTTATTTTTATAAACTATAAATTTTAATTCTAATGCTAAGTCATCAGTTAGTTTATCCAATTGCTTTTGAACTTTTTTCCCAAATGATTTATATAATTTGCTTGCTTCAATAATATCACTTGATTTGAACGCTCTAATAATTTCAATATCATCTTTTGAAGGGATATAATTTAATTTTTTATTGATACTATAATACAATTTTATACTTTTTATATCGGATGGAGGTAAAAATAATGATAAAGCATCTATATATGTAGAAAGATACTCATTTTTTATCCACATTGCTAGTTCAATTTGATTTTTTGTAATTAAAGAAGTATCATCAATAACTAAATATATTTTTTTTACACTATCTAATATTTCTAAATCAAGATATTTGGAATTTATATTAATAATTACTCCAATAGTTGGTGTATTTGATTTTCCAAATGGGACTAATACTCTCGATCCAATAGAAATTTTATTAGCCATTTCATTATCTACTTTATATGTAAAAGTTCTGTCCAAGGATTTAGTTTTACTAAACAGGACAACATCTAATAGTGTCAACTTATCACACTTCCTTTATATTAGAATAAAGCTAGTTAACTAGCTTTATTCTAATATATTCTTTATTTTGTCAATAATAATCTTTGCCAATTCACTTTTTTCCATGATTGGTAAATTCTCTATAGTTCCATCTTTATATATTATTGAAACAATGTTAGTGTCAACTTCGAACCCTGCACCTTCCATTGTAACGTCATTTGCAACTATGAAGTCAAGGTTTTTCGATTG
Source organism: Soehngenia longivitae (assembly GCF_004684055.1). Taxonomy (GTDB): domain Bacteria; phylum Bacillota; class Clostridia; order Tissierellales; family Tissierellaceae; genus Soehngenia; species Soehngenia longivitae. The sequence continues at coordinate 41,406 of NZ_SRIB01000011.1, read as the reverse complement.
TATTTTTTTTGTTGCATTTTCATATAAGTCATCTGTTTCAGCGGCAAATCCTACTATTAATTGGTTATTCTTTTTTCTAGCCCCAAAATAAGCAGCTATATCTGGATTTTTCTCAAAATCTATTTCTAATTTATCTATCCCGGTTTCCTTTTTAATTTTTTTATCTGAAAAATGTGTAGGCTTATAGTCTGAAGGAGCCGCAGCTTTTACTAGCACGTCAGCATCGTCAAAATATAGGTTTATCTTCTCTAACATTTCTTGAGTAGTGATTATTCTTTCAAATTTTACTCCATCTGGAACCTCTAAATCTGTTGGTCCTGCTATCAGAATGACATCAGCACCTCTTCTACTCGCTTCTTTTGCTATCGCATATCCCATTTTCCCACTAGACCTATTTGTAATATAGCGAACAGGATCAATGGCTTCCTGTGTTGGACCGGCTGTCACAATGATTTTTTTACCAATCAAGTCTTTTTCAGTGAACAAGTTTTTAAGATATTCGATTATTTGAATAGGTTCAGCCATTTTACCTGTACCTTCATCTCCACAAGCTAGTCTTCCTTCTCCAGGGTTTATAAATTCATATCCTAATTCCTTTAATTTAATAATATTATTTTGTACAATAGGATTCTTATACATTTGTGTATTCATAGCTGGCGCAAAAACAACTTTTTTATTGGTAGCCATTATCACTGTAGTTAACAGATTATCAGCTATCCCATTTGCTATCTTACCTAAAGTATTTGCAGTTGCCGGTGCTACTAGTATAACATCAGCTTTTTTTGCCAATGAAATGTGTTCAATTTCCATTTCATTTACTAAACCAAACATATCAAAATGAACTTTATTTTGTGACATTGTTTGAAATGTTAACGGTGTAATAAACTCAGTAGCCGCTTTTGTCACTATGACTTCAATATTTGCATTCTCTTTCTTTAGTTTGCTAATTAAGTCTAAGGTTTTATATATTGCAATTCCACCTGTTACACCTACGATTATGTTTTTGTTATCAAGCATAATTATCACCTACTTACTTGTATATTGGGTTGGAATTTCATATTTAACTTTCCCAGCTGTAATTTCCTCAAGTGCTATACATACCGGCTTATTAGATTCAGAATTTACTCTAGGTTTTGATCCATCAATTATTTGTCTTGCTCGTTTAGCTGCAACAGTGGCTAAAACATATTTATTATCACAACTATTTAAAAAATCATCTAAATTTCTATTCATGTATTATGCCTCCTAAACTTATGATTTTTTGTTTTATATCTTTTTGTCTTTTTACTCTCAGTTTTTCAGCATGAATTATCGCTTCGATGTCTTCAACTGCTTTTTCTATTTTATCATTTACAACAAAGAAATCATATTCTCCAACAAAATCTAGTTCTTTGAATGCATTCTCAAAACGTGTATTAATATCTTCTTCGCTTTCAGTTCCTCTCTTTACGATTCTATTTTTCAGTTCATCCATAGTTGGTGGCAATAAAAAAATAAATACAGCATCTTTACAATTCCTTTTAATTTGTAACGCTCCTTGTACATCTATTTCCAAAAGAACTATTTCTCCTTTTTCGATTTGTTCATAAACGAAATCTTTTGGAGTTCCATAATAATTATTGTGAACTAATGCATACTCTAAAAATTTATTATCTTTTACCATTTCTTCAAATACTTTTTCTGAAACAAAATAGTAGTTTTTACCATTTTCTTCGCCAGCACGTGGTTTCCTCGTTGTGACAGAAACCGAAAACATAATATCGCTTCTTTTCTCCATTAGAGCTTTACCAACTGTTCCTTTACCGCTTCCAGAAGGACCAGATAATACTAATAAAAATCCTTTACTCATATCTCTCACCCTCTTTTGTTTGATCATGGTATTCATTGTTTTGCAATCTATGCGCTAAAGTTTCTGGTTGTAAAGGAGATAACAACACATGTCCACTGTCCATAATTAATACCGCTCTAGTTCTTCTCCCATATGTAGCATCAATAAGTGTATTAGATTCTTTTGCCTCTTGTATCATTCTTTTTATTGGAGCAGATTCTGGACTTAAAACCACAATAATTCTACCTGTAGCTACCATATTCCCAAATCCAATATTAGTAAACATAATATAACAACTCCTCACTCTATATTCTGAACTTGTTCTCTGATTTTCTCTAATTCTGTTTTTAATTCGACGACTTTATTTGTGATGTATAAATTAGTAGATTTACTTCCTATTGTATTACATTCCCTATTTATCTCTTGAATCAAAAAATCTAATTTTCTTCCGACTGAATCCTCAAGTTCGATAATATGTTTAAACTGAATAAGATGACTTTTCAATCTAATCAATTCTTCGTCTATACTAGACTTGTCAGCATATACTGCTATTTCCATAGCTAATCTATCCACATCAATTGGAACATTTTCTAATATTGAGCTTATCCTTTGCTCTAATTTTTCTTTGTAATCTTTTACCAGAGTAAATGAAATCTCTTCTATAGTACTAATTATATCTTCTATATTTTTAATTTTTAATAAAAAATCATTTTTTAATTGATTGCCTTCTTTTAATCTCATTGAATTATAATCATTAAGTGCCCCTTCAAGTGTAACTTTTATAGAGTTTAATATAATAGTTTCATCTAATTGCTGTTCTTGATGTTTAATAATATCTGAAAATGCAATAAAATCAGAAATAAAAAGTTCTCCTGAAATATTTAATTTGCTCTTAATTTCGTTAAATGCATCTAAATAAGACTTAGCAACATTAATTTCAGGTACAATTTTAATAACAGAAGAATCTAAAAAATCAAAAGAGAAATATATGTCTACCTTCCCTCTATTTATATATTGCTTCGTAATCTTTTTTATAAAATCTTCATGTGCTAATAAATACTTAGGTAATTTAATGCTTATATCTAAGTATCGGTGGTTGACAGACTTTATTTCGCATTGAACTTTTAAATTAGAATCCTCAAATATACTTTTCCCATAACCAGTCATGCTACGTATCAATTTATCACCTCATTTTTATATCATTATATTTCTTTTTAATTAATTATTATATAGTTTGTTAAGATATTTTAATATTTTAATAAACTTTTACTTTCTTTTTTAATCTGGTATTATTGTATAAGAAAGAGATGGTGATTTATCAATGTCCTATGATGGAATTGTAACAAAAGCAGTTGTTAGTGAATTAAATACACTATTAAAAGATGGAAGAATAGATAAGATTTATCAACCTGAAAAAGATGAAATAATAATCCAAATTTATAATAATGGTGTCAATTATAAATTGCTGATTTCTGCTAGCAGTACTTATCCTAGATTATATATAACTAATAATGCGTATGAAAATCCTGTCAACGCTCCAGCTTATTGTATGCTATTGAGAAAGAATTTGCAAGGTCTAAGGATATCATCTATTGAACAGCATCTATTAGATAGAGTAATAATTATAACTGTAAGTGGGAAAGATGAACTAGGCTATCAAAACTATAAGCAAATTGTTGTTGAGATAATGGGAAAGTATAGCAATATTATATTGTTAGATAAGAGTTCAAATAAAATTATAGACTCTATTAAGCGTGTTAATAGTGATATGTCAAGAGTCAGAGAAGTTTTGCCTGGTCTTATATATGTTTTCCCACCTACTAATAATAAACTTGATCCTAGAGAAATAAATATCAACATATTCAAGGAATTAATAAATTCGAATAACAAAAACATGAGGATAGATAAATTTCTATACCAAAATTTCCTAGGTTTAAGTCCACTTATATCAAAAGAAATTTGTACACTTGCTAATATAATTATAGACAGAACATTGTTAAGCTTGAGTAATTCAGAAATAATTACAATTTATAGTGCTTTTGAAGATGTTATTAAAAAAGTTAATGACAATGAATTTACACCTACTGCCAATATTGATAATAATGGAAAGATCAACTATTTTTATGCTTTCCCATTAAGACAATTTGATGTTTCTAATAACAAATATTTTGAAAGCATGTCTAATCTACTTGATTTTATATATTATAAAATTGATAAAGATGACAGAATAAAACAAAAGTCATCATATATTCGTAAAATTATTGAAAATCGGATTGAAAAGTCACAACATAAATTATCAAAAATAAATGAAGAACTAATTGAGAGTGCTGAAAGAGAAAAGTATAAAATATATGCAGATCTACTTCAAGCGAATATTCACGCTATTCCAAAAGGTGCTTCAAGCATTGAATTAAGTAATTTTTACGATCCAGAACAAAACCTGTTAGAGATTCCATTAGATGTTACATTATCACCTGCCGCAAATGCACAAAAATACTATAAAAAATATGCAAAACTTAAAGCAGCTTCATCAATACTAAAAAAACAAATTGAGGAGACGAAAAATGAAATATTCTATTTAGAAAGTGTCTTGGTGAGTTTGGATTTAGTAAATGACTTTTATGAATTAGATGAAATACGATCCGAGTTAATTGAGCATGGTTATATAAAAAAACCATCAGGAAAGAAAAAAATGGACACTCGCAAAAAGACTAAACCTCTACATTACTTATCAAGTGATGGTTTTGATATTTATGTGGGTAAAAATAATCTTCAAAATGAATACTTAACTACTAAATTTGCTAAGAAAGATGATTTATGGTTTCATGCAAAAAATATCCCTGGTAGCCACGTTATTCTAAAATCTAAAAATTCTGAAATCCCTGAATCAACTATTTATGAAGCAGCATATTTAGCAGCTTTGTTTAGTAAAAACAATTTTGAAACTAAAGTTGATGTTGATTATACTAAGAAAGTATTTGTAAAAAAACCTAAAGATACCAAGTATGGTTTTGTTAATTATGATAATTTTAAGACTGTAGTGATAGACTTAAACACATTTGATTCCACTAGATTAAGAAAGATAGATTGAGAAATCTATCTTTCTAGTATTATAACTTCATCGCAATCATCAATTTCTGACAATTTAACTGAAACAATTTCATTAGATGATGTGGGAACATTTTTACCAACAAAATCAGGCCTAATTGGTAACTCTCTATGACCTCTATCTACTAAAACAGCAAGTTGAACTTTTCTTGGTCTTCCTATGTCCATTAGTGCATCCAATGCTGCTCTGACTGTTCTACCTGTATAGATTACATCATCTACTAAAACGACGATTTTGTCGTCTATATCATAATTTATCTCTTTAGATACATAGGGATTACTATCTAGTTTAACCAAATCATCTCTGTAAAATTGTATGTCCAGTGTATAAACTTGTGGTTTTTCCCCTTCTATTTCCTTAATTTTCTCACTTATTCTATTTGCTAAAGGAATTCCTCTAGTCTTTATTCCAACTAAAATAATATCTTCAATTCCTTTATTTCTTTCAATTATTTCATTTGATATTCTGGTAATAGCTCTTTTAATAGACAACTCATCCATTATTTTTGCTTTTATTGTCATTATATTCCCTCTTGACTATTTTTTTTATTATATTCTTAAATTCATTTGGAAAAGGTGCATAAAATGTCATCATCTCTTTACTTCTTGGATGATTAAATTTAATTTTAAATGCATGTAACATCTGTTTATTTATGCCAAATTCATTTGAAATTTTGGAATAAAGTGGATCCCCTACTATTGGATGATTTATATGACTTAGATGTACCCTAATTTGATGAGTACGGCCAGTTTCTAACTTAAGTTTTAGCAAACTGTAATTATCAAAGTTCTTTAAAACAGTAAAATGTGTAATTGCGTTCTTGCTATTCACTTGAGTTACTGCCATCTTTTTACGATTTCTAGGATCTCTACCAATTGGCATATCTATTGTACCATTGGTTTGTGTTAATCTTCCATGACATAATGCGATATATTCTCTATTGATCTTGTGGTTTTTTAAATCATTGGATAATACCTTATGAGAATAATCATTTTTGGCTATGATCAATAACCCAGAAGTATCTTTATCAATTCTGTGAATAATACCAGGCCTTATAATTCCATTTATAGTTGATAGGTTATCAATATGATACAACAATGCATTGACTAATGTGCCAGTGTAATTACCTGGCGCAGGATGAACTACTAAACCTTGAGGCTTATTTATTACAACTATATCATTATCTTCAAATATAATATCTAAAGGTATATTTTCTTTCTCTAATTTTAGTTCTTCTTTATCAGGAAGAACTAATTCAATAATATCACCTTCATTAACTATATAGCTTTGTTTTTTATAACGACCATTTACAGTAACAACTTTATCTTTTATTAATTTTTGTGCATAGCTTCTAGAAAGTTCATTCATTTCAAGAGATAAATAATAATCTAATCTATATCCATCATCTTCTCCAACAATAAATTCTATCTTATTAGAATTCATATATTATCTCCAATAGAAGAAAATCTTTGTGGAAATATCGTAATTACCATCAGTAATATTGTTCCGATTACAATAAATATATCAGCAATATTAAAAACTGGAAAATTTATTGATTTAATTATATCAACTTGAATAAAATCTATAACATAACCAAGCCTTATTCTATCAATAAAATTACCTATTGCTCCACCAATTAACATACTAATGGCTATCTTGTTTAGCAAATGAATTTCTGAACTGTAACGAATTAAATATATCATAAATACACATATTACAATGATGGTTATGATGATGAATATCACTCTTTTTTCTTGCAATATTCCAAAAGCCGCGCCGTAATTCTTCACATATTTAAGCTCTAGCAAACCATTAAATAACTTATAATTTCCATTAATAACTATATTTTTTACTGCTAGATATTTAGTAATTTGATCTAATAAAATTATTGTAATTATCATTAAATATGTCAATATTTCTCCCCCATTTATTGACTATTGGTCTCACTTTGTCCTGAGAACAATCCTATTTTATCGGATTTTTCTTCGTTTTCTGTATTATATTCATTTTTTCCATTGCTGTTATCGTCCTCATAATGTGAATTACTATTATTTATATCATTATAAAATTCATTAAGTGACAATTTTTGTGCTTCTAAAAATGATTCAAGTCTTGTTTTAAATATGTAAATTTCTTTTTGTATATATTCGTATTCTTCTTTTATTATTTTTACATCTTCATGCGCTTTTTGTATAATCGAATTTTTTTCAAATTCAGCTTCTTCTATAATAATATCAGCTTTTCTTCTCGCATTTAGAGTCACTTCTTCAGCTGTTTTTTGAGCTATTAAAAGAGTCGATTTTAAAGTTTCCTCCATTGAATTAAACTGCCTTATCTGTTCAGATAACATACTTATTTTATCCTTATATTCAATATTTTCTCTATATATTTTCTCATAATCCTCAATTATTTCAGATAAAAATGTGCTTACTGCTTTCTTATTATATCCAAATAATGACTTTTTAAAAGTTTTATTTTGTATATCTAATGGTGTTAACATTTCATCACTCCATTACTTGTATTTTTTAACAATTATATGAAATCTCCCACTCTTTGTTGTTCCATTTATATTCATTAAAGCAAATCTTCCATATCCTTTCACTGATATTAAGTCATTTTCTTTTATTAACCGATGCGGTTTGACAGCAATCTCCCAATTTATCTTTACTAATCCACGTTTACATAAATTCTGGCTGTCTTCTCTTGTAATATTGCAAACTGCACTAATAAATCCATCTACTCTCATTGAATTAACTGTTTTATTTAAAATATCATAACTACTTTCTTGTAATTCTAAGCTATTTAAATCACTTATTTCTATATGTTTTATTTTTATATTCTTTATTTTAACCAAATTATATATTATATAGTCAGCTATTTCACTTAAAACTATAATTATGATTCTATCAGGATAAATGATTATATCTCCTATGGTTTCTCTTTTTATGCCCAAAGCCATGATGCTCCCTAAAACATCTCTATGTGAGATATTGTCAAAAAGCCCATATATTATAAGAGATTTGATATATTCTTCCATATTATTAGCTTTCCATTTAGGCGACATAACCAATATTTTTCTCTCGCTATTATCATTTCCTCCATAAAATTCGCAAGAAATTTCGTTAAAATATGCTTTTAGAAATGAGTGCGCAGATTTTTGTTCAAATGGATCCAAAAAATTAGAACGAGTCACAATATGCCTCTTTCTAGTTATTTCTGCTTTGTCTATCAAGTTCTTTATTTTTAATTGTAGTTCCTTATCATTAGTAAGTGAAATAAAGCTTTCCTTATTTTTCATTTATAATAATACTCCAACTAAAAGTTGATAAAATAACCTTATAATGAGTATTGCTATCCAAGGTGAAAAATCAAGCATCCCTCGATTTAATCCCAAAATATTAAGTAAATACCTCGCCGGATAAATAATTGGCTCTGTTAAATCATATAAAATCCTCATAAATTTGTTTTCACCACTGATGTTAAAAATATTTAAAAATACTCTAATAAGAATTAAAATTTCTATTATATTTAATAATTTACCTATTGATTGTAAAATAATATACATACATATCTCCTGATTTTACCAAGGGAATATCCCTCTATTTTTTAGTTCATCTTTTATCCCATCTATCTCTACATTTATGGGTGCCAATATGAAAATATCCTTTGTCACCTTCTGAATTTTCCCTTCTATAGCGTAAAGTCCACCGTTAATAAAATCAAAAATTTGTCGTTTCAAATTTATATCTAATTGTTCAAAATTAACAACAACAGCTTTTCTCATTTTTAAATCATCTATTATACTTGGTGCTTCTTCATAACTAAGAGGTTCATGTACTACAATTTTCAAATTTGTATTTTGATTAATGCTAACCAATTTTGTATTTCTCTTAGTTTTATTCACTGGTGTCACATCAAACTTTTCTTCCTCTAATTCCTTTATTTCCTCTTCCTCGTATTCATCAATACCAATAAAGTACTTAAACTTATCCATGAAACCTGACATTTCTAACCCCCCATTTTTTCTCTTTCACCAAAAATTCCTGTGCCTATCCTCACCATGTTTGAGCCTTCTTCAATAGCTATCATATAATCATCAGTCATACCCATTGATAAAATATCCATGCTTACTCTATCATAGTGCTTAGATTTAATCCTTTCACTTAAATTGTACATTTTTCTAAAATCAGACCTTATTTTTGCCTTATCTTCAGTGTTTGAGCCTATAGTCATAAGTCCTTGTACGTATAAGTGTTTATGATTCTGTAAAGCTTCGATAAATTGAAAAACTTCATTTTCTTTTATCCCAAATTTAGTAGATTCTCTTGATATATTAATCTGTATAAGTGAATTTACTCTAATATCAGCTAAATTTGCTCTTTTTTCTAGTTCATCCGCTAAATCAATTCGATCTAGTGATTGAATAAGATCCACTTTATCATAAATATACTTTACCTTGTTAGTCTGAAGATGCCCAATAAAATGGTAATTTGGTTTAGGTTGAATATGATCTACTTTTTTTAAAAATTCCTGTACTTTGTTTTCTCCAATATCATCGATGCCATACTTAAGAGACTCAAGGATTTTATCAATAGAAACATATTTAGTAACAGCAACAATTTTAACATCATTTTTTCTACCAGTCTTTAAACACGTATTATCAATATTTTCTTTAATTTTTAAAATATTATCTCTAATACTAATAATTATCACCTCTTATTTAATTATACTACCATATACTACACTTTGTGGATCAAGAATAATTTCTGAGTGTTCATCAATTGTTTTTTTGTTTTCTTCATTTATTACAATATTGCCATTTTTATCTCCTAAATTTACATATATAAAATTATCATCAGTATCAATAATCTCTACAGGTCTAAAACCTACAACTCCATAATATTCCTTTACGAAAACACCAATTACGCCATCTTTTTGAGTAAGTGCAGTATTTGGGATCTTATAAGCTTCTTCTTGTATTGCTATTATGTTTATATCTAATTTCCTCTGGTTCAGAAACTCATGTATAAAATTATCAGATTTTAAAACTAAAATACTATGATTCTCTGTTTCTAGCTTAGCAATTAAAGATGTATCTATATAGTTGTTAACACCGTTATCAATTTGTATTCTTATATTATCATTTTCCATATAAGTATCATAAATATTATCATCCACGTCAACAATTAAATGCCAAATATATGAATCAATTATTTTTATCCCTTGGCTGTTTTCATATGTTTCTTCATTAAATAGATAATCAAAGTCTTTATCATCCATTCTTTTTATAACATCAATATTAATATTCTCAATACCATCAATATGATATGATACAAAACCAGAACAATTTGAATATATTTCATGATTTTGTCCATTAGTTGTGACAACTTTACCAATATATGATCCTTTTGGAACTATCTTGTTTTCTGGTACGTTTTTTTCTAAATTAGATATTTCTCCATTATCAAATTGTATAACTTCATCTCTAATTATAACACTATTAAAGCTATATTTCTTTTCATACAATATCTTTTCCGGCTTTGATGAGTTAACCTTCGAAAAAGATAAAATTGGAATAGCTAAAATAATAAAAAATATTGTAATCAATATTGATAGAAAAAGAATTATTTTTCTTTTATTTTCTTTCATTATTACACCTAGTTAAAAAATTTACCGTATTTGCCTAATATTTTGAATTCTCTGATAGTATCTATTCTTAATTTTATTATTTCATTGGTGTAGGTAATTATCTTTATTGAATGTTCTTTAGCGATCGCTCCAATAACAACACCTTTGTATTTTTCATTTGTCTTGGTTTGAATAGTTATTTCATCACCAGCTGTTAGTTTAGTCCCATCTAGTACAAATTCATATAAGTCCGTATCTTCTATTTCATCATTTGAAATATATTTATTATCTATCAATATGATGTTTTTTTTAAGATAATATTTTTCTTTTAGTACAACTAACACATACCCAAATAAACTTGCTACCTCTGCCATTATAATTAGGCTAATAAAAAAATCAAACATCCTTCATCCCCCTTGTAAATTATAAAATTAGTATATCACATATTTTTTAAAGTTTAAACTCTTTACAAAATCAAATTTATTAGCTATAATACAGCTTATCGGGGTGTGGCGCAGTCTGGTAGCGCACAAGTCTGGGGGACTTGGGGCCGGAGGTTCAAATCCTCTCACTCCGACCAAATTTGCTAAAAACAAAGACATGAGATTAACTAGTATTCTCATGTCTTTGTTTTTAGCCTTTATAAAAATCTAAAATATCTCTTTCATATTTCATTTCTCTTCCCATTAATCTAGTAGCTGAAATCTTGACATCTGCTCCGAGGTACAAAATACTATATATTTCATTTGTTATTGGCATTTCAATATTTAGTTTTTGAGATAAATGATATGCTGCTTTAGTTGTTTTTACACCTTCCACAACCATACCTACTTTATTTGTAGCATCTGTTAAAGAGTAACCTTGGCCAATTAAAATTCCTGCTTTTCTATTTCTACTATGCATACTTGTACAGGTGACAATTAAGTCGCCAACACCAGCTAAGCCTGAAAAAGTATCAGGATTAGCACCCATAGCAGCACCTAATTTAGCAATTTCATAAAGTCCTCTAGTCATAAGTGCAGCTTTAGTATTGTCTCCAAATCCAACTCCGTCTGAAATACCTGCGCCTAATGCAATTATGTTCTTTAATGCACCCCCTAATTCAACCCCTATAAGATCTTGATTAGTATAAATTCTAAAAGAAGAAGTTGTGAAAATATCTTGAACATATTCAGCTACTTTATTATCTACAGATGCACAAACTACTGCTGTAGGAATATTTATTACTACTTCTTCTGCATGAGAAGGGCCTGAAATAGCACAATATTTATTATCTGGCAATATTTGATTGCAAATATCTGAAATTCTTAGATCTGTGTTCTCTTCAATTCCTTTTGCTAAATTTACAAGTATTTGATTCTTGTTTATTATTGGTTTCAAAGTAGTAAGTAGTTCTCGAATGTTATTTGTAGGTACCGCCAAAGTGATAATATCACGGTTTACTACAGCTTCTTCTAAATCATTAGTTACTTTTAATGAATCAGGTATTATAATTCCTGGTAAATATTTTTTATTGGTTTTTTCTTTAACCATTTCTTCATATTGAGAATGAGATCTAACCCACAAAGTCACATCTTTGCCTTCTTTAGAAAGCATACTAGCTAATGCACATCCCCAACTACCGCCACCTAAAATTGAAATACTATCGTTCACTAGATTTACCTCCGAATTTGTTTTCCTTACCATTAATCAATCTTTTTATATTACTCCTATGTCTATAAATACCCATTAAACTTAAAAATAATATTGTCAATTTTGTGTATATATCTACAGAAATTAACCCTGTAAATGTAATAACTATTAATGATATGAGAAACGTTATAGATAGGAGTGAAACATATTTTGTAATAACCCCTACTATCAAGCCGATTATTACACTTATTAATGTTAATTTAAATTGAAGTATAGCCATTGTTGTTATAGTAGCTACTATTCCTTTTCCTCCTTTAAACCCAAAGAATAAAGGCCAATTATGTCCTATTACAGTAAAAATTGCTGCTACTAATCCCCCATAATATCCATATAATTGTAATCCAATTACGACACTTACTATGCTTTTGAGAGCATCTAGAACAAATGTTACAATTCCAGCAGGCTTTCCTAAAACCCGCATAGCATTTGTAGCACCAGCATTTCCACTACCATGTTCTCTTATGTCTATATTTTTATACAATTTTCCAACTACATATGCTGAAGAAAAACTCCCTAGTAAATAGGCTATTATACTTATTATTAACAATTTCATTTTTCTTTGCCCTTCTCTCTAAATTCTAATATTATAGGAGTTCCCGTAAAATCACAATTTAGCCTAATTTGATTTTCTAAATATCTTGCATATGAAAAATGTATTAGTTCTTTGTAATTCACAAAAATAACAAATCTAGGTGGCTTTACTGATACTTGTGTAGCATAGTAAATCTTTCCCCTCTTACCTTTGTCACTTGGTGGTTGATTCATCAAAACCGCTTCATTAATAATATCATTTAATTTGCCAGTACTGATCCTTTTAATATAATTTAAATAAACTAAATTGATTGTATCTAACAATTTATCAACTCGTTTTCCGGTTTTTGCAGAAATGAATAATATAGGTGCATATTGGATAAAACCAAGCGTTTCTCTTATCGACTTTTCATATTCTTTGTAACTTTTATCATCTTTTTGAACTATGTCCCATTTGTTAACTGCTATGATCATAGCTTTTCCATTATCGTGTGCATATCCAGCAATTTTTGAATCTTGCTCAGTGATTCCAATCGTTCCGTCAATAACTAACACACACACATCTGACCTATCAATCGTTGTCAAAGTCCTGATAACAGAATATCTTTCTATTTTTTCATCTATATATTTTTTCTTCCTCAGCCCCGCAGTGTCTACTAATATGAATTTATCGTCCTTATATTCAAAATAAGAGTCGATTGCGTCGCGAGTTGTTCCAGGAATATCTGTAACTATATTTCTTTCTTCACCAAGTATATAATTTACCAGAGACGATTTCCCGGAATTTGGACGCCCAATGAAAGCAACTCTTATCGCGTCCTTATATGTTATTGGATCACTGTCTTTAGGAAAATTCTTAATAATTTCATCTAGTAAATCGCCTATTCCTAATGAAGCCTCTGCAGATATATAATTTATGTTTTCAAACCCCAATTCGAAAAAATCATAGAAATGAATTAGTTCTTTTTTAGTATCGATTTTATTAACAACTAATAATATAGGTTTGCCAGATTTTCTAAGTAGATTGGCTATTTCTATATCTGTTTGTGTAATGCCTTCTAATCCATCCACTACAAATAGTATTATATCTGCAGTATCTATCGCAACTTGTACCTGCTTTCTTATATTGCTCATAAAAATATCGTCACTTCTCGGATCTAATCCGCCAGTATCAATAATTGTATAGTAATTATTTAACCATTCTCCTTCTGCATAAATCCTATCTCGTGTTATACCTGGGGTATCTTCAGTTATTGAAATTCTCCGGCCAGCTAATTTATTAAACAATGTTGATTTACCAACATTTGGTCTTCCTACAATACATACTACAGGTCTACTCATTCGAACACTCCTTTCTAAAAAAATCTATCAATTTTCTTCCAGTAATTTCTATTGGTACTACATCAAACCCGAGAATATTTTTTACATCGTTAATTCTATAATCATCTAAAAAAATATCATCGTTCTTTCGTAGCATGTTTTCTGGAATTAATAAACAATCAATATTTTCATATTCTTTTTTTAACAAATTATTAATTAAATCTTTTCCTGTTATGAGCCCAGACACTGTAATATTTTCCCCAAAAAATTCATTGATAATTCTAACAACTTCTATTTCTAGGTTATCAATTTTTTTTAATATCATCTCAGAAATTGATTTTATATAAGGATATGCAGAAACTCCAGTGGCTATTGCTACATGTTTAACCTCCGGATAATTTATGAAATCCAATTCATTGATGTTTTCAATTACTTCAGTTAAAAAAGATCTAAGCATGCCAACTCCATTCTCATATTGTGGAAAATCCTCATATGATTCATAGCTTGGCAAATCAACCCCAGACAAACAGTAGAATTCGTCTGAAGCAAAAACTAATCTTGTTCCATATTTATCTTCAAAAATGCTTTGATATTTATTTATGATATCTAATACATCTCGTGCACTTTGGTAATCATATGGACTTATTTTTTCTAGATGGTCTCTGTATTTAGTCAGCCCCACTGGAACACATGCAATTGAATTCACACTAGGATAGAGTTTTCCTAAATCATTGAGAGTTCTTTCCAGTTCTGTAGCATCATTGATGCCAGGTACTAATACTATCTGACAGTTTAACTCTATTTTAGCATCTGATAATTTTTTTAGTATGTTCATTATATCTCCTGCTCGTTTGTTCTTAAGCATTTTTACTCTTAAGTCAGGATTCGTTGTATGAACAGATATATTTATAGGACTTAAACGATATCTTATGATCCTATCGATTTCATCTTCATTCATATTTGTCAAGGTTATGTAGTTACCTTGCAAGAATGATAATCTCGAATCATCATCTTTAAAATATAGAGTTTCTCTAAGGTTTAAAGGAAGTTGATCTATAAAGCAGAAAATACATTTGTTCTGACATGACTTAGCTTTATCAATCAATGAATTGCTAAAAACTATTCCAAGATCTTCACTAAAATCTTTTTCAACTTCAAATTCCCATATATCTCCGTTTTGCTTTATTATCTCTAATGTGATATTTTCATCTGATATTAAATATTTATAATCGATGATGTCCTTTATAGGTTTTTTATTGATTTTTTTCAATAAATCTCCAGGTTCTATACCCAACTCATCGGCTAAACTACCTGTTTTCACTTCAATTATTATATTATTAAGTTTATTATTAATTATTTCCATATACACCACTCATAGTTTATTTAAATATGTAAGCCTACATAAAATGTAGGCAATTTTTATTTATACAATGGGAATTTATCGCAGAGTTCATAAACTCTTTTTTTGATACTATCTAAATCAGATTTATTCTCAAGTGTGTCGCTAATCAATTCTGCAATCTCAAACATTTCTGATTCCTTCATTCCTCTAGTTGTCATTGCAGCTGTGCCAATCCTAATTCCGCTAGTTATAAATGGGCTTTCAGGATCAAACGGTATAGTATTTTTATTTGTTGCAATACCGATATCATTTAGCATTTTTTCTGCTGTTTTGCCATTTAAATTTTTATTTCTAACATCAATTAAAATCAAATGGTTGTCAGTACCACCAGAAACTAATCTATAGTTCTTTTCAATAAGTCCTTGTGCTAATGCTTTGGCATTTTTAACCACCTGAGCCTGGTAGTCTTTAAAACTATCTTGAAGAGCTTCTCCAAACGCAACAGCTTTAGCAGCTATCACATGCATTAGCGGTCCTCCTTGAATACCAGGGAAAATAGCTTTATCGATTAATTTTGCATATTCAGCTTTACACAAAATAGCTCCTGCTCTTGGCCCTCTCAAAGTTTTATGTGTTGTTGTAGTAACAAAGTCAGCATATGGAACTGGGCTTTGATGTAACTCTGCTGCAACTAATCCTGCTATATGAGCCATGTCAACCATTAAATATGCTCCTACTTCATCGGCAATTTCTTTAAATTTTTTAAAATCAATTTCTCTAGGATATGCACTGGCTCCAGCAACAATTAATTTTGGTTTTTCTTTTTGGGCTATTTCTCTTACTTCCTCGTAATTAATTCTTTCTGTCTCTTTGTCTACTCCATAAGCAGCAAAGTTAAAATAAGCACCTGATATGTTTACAGGACTTCCATGCGTTAAATGTCCACCTTGTGATAAATTCATACCTAATACTTTATCACCAGGTTTCAATAGAGCGAAATACACACCTAAATTTGCATTAGAACCAGAATGTGGTTGAACATTAGCATGCTCGGCATTAAATAGTTTTTTCATTCTTTCTATAGCTAATTCTTCTACTTTGTCAACAACCTCGCATCCACCATAATATCTCTTACTTGGATAACCTTCTGCATATTTATTCGTCAATTGGCTTCCCATCGCTTCTAGTACAGCTTTGGACACAAAATTTTCAGAAGCAATCAACTCAATATGTTTGTTTTGCCTTTCAATTTCCTCCTCGATAATACTCATAACTTCTGGATCAGTTTTTTTTAAACTTTCTAAATTCATTTTATTCTCCTTTCACAAAATTATATTTATTAGCCATATGGTTTAAAATCAATTTTGCTTTGTAAATTTGAGCATAACATCGATTAATTTTTCAATTTCCTCAGGTGAAGTTGATTGCCCTTGACTCATACAATTTTTTAAATAATTTTCAAGTATTATACCGCTTACATTATTTAAAGCACTTCTTGCAGCTGATATTTGAATTAGTATATCTCCACAGTATTTGCCCTCTTCGACCATTTTTTGAATTCCCTTAATTTGTCCTTCTACTTTTCTTAAACGAAGAATTACTGCATCTTTATCAGACAAAGGACTACCCCCTAAAATTTTTTACTTATTTTTAATATGTTGTCATTATTCTTAAAGTATTTGTTATCTATAAGTCTTAATATCACATAAGAGAAAGCTAAAAAGAACATTCCCAACGTAAAACTAAATACATCAGCATCATACAAATTATATGTTGACGAAAAATAATAACCCAAAATCATTCCTATTATGAGGAAAGCAAAAGGTATTGCATATACAATCAATGTGTATTTTAATATATTTTTACTTTCAGTGTTTAACAATACCTCATCCCCAGGTTGTGCATTGATAGTATTCTTTACTACAATAATATGTTTTTTTGATTCTGACGAATTCGCACATGCTTTACAATCACCACATGCGGCATTCCTCTGAATTTCTAATTCTATCATTCCATTATCTAGTTTTTTAGTTACTACAGCTATTTCTTCCATCTAATTACCTCCTATATAAGAATTAGCTATTTATTATATCCTTTATTACTTCAGCTGTTATAATCATGCCTACTACCGGTGGAACATAAGATATACTCCCAGGTATTGCTTTTCTTTTATCATTATCACCAAGATTTACTTTTAATGGTATCTCATCAGAATAAACGACTTTTAAGTTATCAATATTTCTCTTTTTGAGTTCATGCCTAATTATTTTTGCTAATGGGCACACTTTAGTATTGAAAATATCGTCAACTCTAAATCTAGTAGGATCTAGTTTATTACCAGCACCCATAGAACTAATTATATTTACACCAAGCATTTTAGCTTTTTCTATTAAACATATTTTAGAGGATACCATGTCTATTGCATCAATGATGTAATTATATTTGTCTATTTGGAAAATATCAATATTATCAAGACTAACCTTCTCTTCATAAATTCTAATATTTAAATTAGGATTTATTTCTAATAGTCTGTCTTTCATAACCTTCACTTTTGGTAACCCAATGGTTTTAGTAGTGGCATGTACTTGTCTATTTATATTTGTTATATCTATTATATCATAATCAACAAGTGTTATGCTTCCTAATCCTGCTCTGACCAAAGATTCTGCTGAATAAGAACCAACACCTCCAATCCCAAATACAATCACACTGCTGTCTTGAATTTTCTTATAATTAAAATCTCCTATCAAGCTAATTGTTCTTTCAAATGGACTACTCATTTTTGACATCAACTTTTATGTGCACTTCTTCTAATTGTTCATTTGATACTGTTGAAGGAGCATTAGTAAGAAGACAAGTAGCTGATTGAGTTTTAGGAAATGCAATTACATCCCTTATATTTTCACTATTAGTCAGAAGCATAGTTAATCTATCAAAACCATATGCTATACCTCCATGTGGTGGTGTACCATATTTAAATGCATCTATTAAAAATCCAAATTTATCATATGCTTCTTCTTCAGTAAATCCTAATGCTCTAAACATTCGCTTTTGTAACTCAGAATTATTTATTCGTATGCTCCCTCCACCTATTTCATCACCATTTATTACTATATCATATGCCTTTGCACGAACCTTCTGCGGCTCAGTTTCTAGCAAATTTATATCCTCATCCATAGGATGAGTAAATGGATGGTGTTTTGCAACATATCGTTTTTCTTCTTCGCTGTACTCAAATAAAGGAAATTCTACTATCCACACTAGAACGTAATCATTTTCATTTATTATATTTAGTTTCTTAGCAACTTCATTCCTTAAGTTCCCAAGACTATCATATACTATTGATTCTTTATCAGCAACTATTAATATTAAATCCCCCGTTTTAGCATTAAAGCTCATTAATATCTCATTCAATTCTTCGCTAGTGAAGAATTTTGAAATTGGTGAAGTAACTCCCTCTTCAGTGACTTTTATCCAAGCTAAACCTTTAGCATTATAAGTTTTGCAAAATTCTTCTAAATTTTGGATATCTTTTCTAGTAAATTTATCTGAATAACCATTTACATTGATACCTTTTACCTTCCCTCCATTCTTTATTGTGTCTGAAAATACTTTAAAGTTGCTATCTATCACTTTTTCTGTAATATCTACAATTTCAAATCCAAATCTCAAATCAGGTTTATCAACTCCAAATCTTTCCATGGATTCTTTGTATGTCATCCTCTTAATAGGTAGTTCAATGTCTATATTTTTAAATTCTTTAAAAATTCTTTTTAACAACAATTCATTTATTTCTATAACATCATCAATATCAACAAAACTCATTTCCATGTCTATTTGAGTAAATTCGGGTTGCCTGTTCGCTCTTAAATCTTCATCTCTAAAACATCTAACTATTTGATAATATCTGTCAAATCCAGAAACCATGAGTAGTTGTTTCATGAGTTGTGGAGATTGAGGAAGTGCATAAAATTTACCAGGATTTACTCTACTTGGAACTAGATAATCCCTTGCCCCCTCAGGTGTTGGCTTAGTTAGCATAGGAGTCTCAATCTCAATAAAATTGTTTTCATGTAAAAAATCTCGGACTACTTTTGCTAATTTAGCTCTCAATATCAAATTGTTTTGCATAAAAGGTTTTCTCAAATCAAGATATCTGTATTTTAATCTCATCGTTTCACTAACATTATCTTCGTCCTTTATATAAATTGGTGGAGTTGATGCTGTATCAAGAATTCTCAAATCTTTAGCTAACACTTCGATTTCACCTGTAGGAATATTCGGATTAACTGATTCTCTTCTCCTGACTTTTCCTTTAACAGCTATTACAAATTCTGGACGTAGTAAATCAGCTTTTTCTATTAATTCGGCTGGTGCAAATTCATCAAATACAATCTGAACTATACCGGTTATATCTCTTAAATCTACAAAGTGTATACCACCTAGATTTCTTTCTCTTTGAACCCAACCCATCAAAGTTACTTCTTCATCTATATTTGATGAAGATAATTTGCCACACATCACTGTTCTTCTCAAATTACCCATAGATTCCATAATTATCCCCCTTTACAAAATAAAAACTCTCATCTCTGAATATTCAGGGACGAGAGATTTTCTCGCGGTGCCACCCTAATTAGGTTACCTCACTTAAACTAATAACGCAATATGCGAGTAGTCGACTACTTTCTCATAGGTGTCTTCATAAGATGTAGGTACCGATTTTCATCTACCATCGGCTCTCTGAAACCTTATTCAAATTACTATTCCTATTCTACGAATAATATTTAATTAAAATTATTATAATTTATCTTTGAAGCGCTGTCAACTATAACCGAAAATATTAATTATTTAATTTTAATGTCTCTATTTTATTAGATATAGATTCATAAAATCTCTCAAAATAAAGAGTGATATCTTTCGGATTTGCGATTCTCTTAAAACTGTCGTTATTTTTATTATAAATTTTGGATGTTGCACCCATCCCACAACCGATTATTGTTTCTTTCTCCTCCATCATAGATATATTATAAATACATGGGTTATCCTCTCTTGAGAACCCTATGTTTTCGAGATTTCCAACCATATTTTTTTGTCTATACAAATAATACGGTGCTAATGAATTAGAATATGCAAATTTTATACATTCATTTTGCATATCTTCGATCATATTTGAAGTTGATAATTTGTATTCACCATTATTAGTTAACACAGACCCTTTTTTATAAGCTAAAGTATGAACTGTAAGGTTATCAGGTTCTAAAGGCTCTATCTTTTTCAAAGTGGCTTTTACATCTTCAAGGCATTCTCCAGGTAATCCAATTATTAAATCCATATTTACAGTTTTTATACCTACTTCCTTAGCCATTTTATAAGATTTAATAATATCTTCTGATGAGTGTTTTCTCCCAATAACTTTTAAAGTGCTATCATTCATTGTTTGGGGATTAATGCTAATTCTGTCTACTCCGTACTTATTCATTATTGATAATTTCTCAAAATCGATTGTATCTGGTCTTCCAGCTTCTACAGTTAGTTCTTTTACATTTGGATATATCACTTTTATATTAAATAAAATTTTTTCGATTAATTCTACTGGAAGACTTGTTGGTGTGCCTCCTCCAATGTATATTGTATTTATTTCAAAGCCACTCATAAAATTAGTCACTGCTTTAATCTCTTCTATTAATTTATCTGTATAATCATCAACTATATTTTTGTATTTAACAATCGGCAAAGAAGGAAAAGAGCAATAACTGCATCTTGAAGGACAAAATGGAATATTGATGTAGAGACTATAATTATTATCTTTTATGTTTTTAATAATATTATGTTGTGAAAAAGCTATTTCAAGTGCCATTTTGGCTTTTGAGTTAGATAAATAGTATTGATTAACTAAAATGTCTTCGATAGACTCTTTGCTTAGCCCAGATTTTAGTAAAGATGATGGAATTTTTACTGGCTTTATACCTGTTAATATACCCCATGGTAAATCAATTTGAGTTAATTTGTTTAGCAATCTATACAATGCTTTTTTTACTGTTATTTTTTTAGTAGTTTTAACATCTCTATATATGAGTGTGTTTTTAAAATCCATACAAACTTTTTCTTTTAGTTGATAATTTATATAAGCATTCACAATACAGTAGTTATCATTCAACCTGATTTCAATCAAATAGTTATCGTCATCTATTTTATTTACACTATTGATACACTGTATTTCTTCAAAAGGGTAAAATGATTTAACTAATTCATATAAATCTATATAATTAATATCATTATCATTACAAAAAATACTTATCATTTTTTCTCCTGTTTCTTATTTAATTAAATATTTTTTAATATATGGATTTGTTAATTTTTCTTCTTTAATAGTCGTAGACGGTCCATGACCTGGTAAAACAACTGTATCATCAGGCAAAATTGATATTTTATTGATTAAACTGTCTATTATATCATTAAAACTTCCTCCATATAAATCTGTTCTTCCAATGGAACCTTTAAATAAAGTATCTCCTGAAATTAAGCAATTGTCAAAAAACAAACATATTCCACCTCTAGTATGTCCTGGAGTGTGAATGACTCTCAAATATTCATCACCTAGAAATAAACAATCATTATCTTTTAATACTTCATCAGCTTTTATAGAGATTGGACCATAAGACATAGATTTAGATAAATTCAAGGCTGGATCCATTAACATTTCGTAATCATCTTTATGCACTAAAACAGTTATATTTAATTTTTCTTTTAGTTCTTTTACTACACCAATATGATCACCATGTGCGTGTGTTAAAACTATATATTTAGGTAGTAACTTCATAGTGTTAATTTTGCTAATGATAATATCACTGTCTCCACTTGGATCTACTATTAAACATTCTTTGCTATTGTCATCATAGACAATATATGTGTTGACTCCGTATATTCCAGTTTGTAATGCTATTACATCCATTTAACCACCTCTTAAAATAATTTCTTACTATCTATTAAAATTGTTACTGGACCTATGTTCTTATATTCTACTATCATATCTGCTCCATAAATGCCAGTTTGAACATTGATACTTTTTTGCTTGAGTTTTTTAATAAATTCATCATACATTGTTTTTCCAAAATCAAAAGGAGCGGACTGAATAAAACTAGGTCTTTTCCCTTTTCTCACATCTCCATATAAAGTAAATTGTGAGACAACTAGAATTTCTCCAGAAACATCTTCTACAGATAAATTCATTTTTCCATCATTATCATCAAATATTCTCAATCCTGTAATTTTATCAATCATATAATCTATGTCTTTATTAGAATCATCATGAGTGATCGCAATATATGTTAATATACCATAATTTATTTCTCCTACTACTAAATTATCGACAATAACGTTCGCATCTTTAACTTTTTGTACTACTGCTCTCAAAATTAAACCTCCTATGCAGTTACTCTATACACTTCTTGAATATTTTTGATTCTCTTAAGTTTTTTAATCAATTCATTCAATTCATCTTTGTTTTTTATTTCAAGCACAATTCTTATAGCAACTGTCTTGTCTTTTGCCTTTTTTGCATTTAAAGATAATAAGCCTGCATCTAATTCATTTAACTTAGATGTTATGTCTGCTAATAATCCTTCTCTATCCTGAGCTTTTACTTTGATTTCCGCTTGATAAGATGTCGACTTTTCTGTATCCCAATATACATTTATTAGCCGTTCTCTTTCGCTCATTATTGATTTCAAATTTGGGCAATCAGTTCTATGAATAGATACCCCTCTCCCTTTGGTAATAAATCCTATTATATCATCACCAGGCAATGGATTACAGCATTTTGCAAATTTGATTTTTATATTATCTACTCCTTCAAGTCTCACACCTTGATTAGATTTTTTCCTTGATTTATTTTCAGATTTCTGTATTTTTTGTTCAATCAAATCTGCTTCATTAGGTTTAAAAATATCACCATGCTGATCTTTTAATTTATTGATAACTTGATTTACGGAAATGTTTCCATATCCAATAGATGCATAAAGATCTTCAACTGAAACTATGCTCATCTTATTAGCAACAGTTTTCAGCCAATCTTCTTTCAATACATCTTGCGGTTTATATCCAAGCCTTTTAATTTCTTTTTCTAAAATATCTTTACCTTTTTCTATATTGGCGTCTCTTTCTTTATACTTGAAATATTGCTTTATTTTATTTTTAGCCTGCGTACTTTTAACTATATTTAGCCAATCTCTACTTGGCCCAGCACTATTAGGGCTTGTAATTATTTCAACAATATTTCCATTTTGCAACTTATAGTTAAGCGGTACTATTCTATTATCAACTTTTGCGCCTACACACTTGTTCCCAACGTCTGTATGAACCCTATAAGCAAAATCAATGGGAGTTGACCCTTCGGGCAGATTTATTACGTCACCTTTAGGGGTAAATACAAATACTTCGTCAGTAAAAAAATCAATTTTTAAAGTATCCATGAAGTCTTTTGGATCACTCAAATCTGTTTGCCATTCTAATAGTTGTCTTAACCATGTCAATTTCTCATCAAAATTTGTGCTTTTACTATAGCCTTCTTTGTATTTCCAATGAGCTGCAATCCCATATTCTGCAGTTTTATGCATTTCGTAAGTTCTTATTTGAACTTCAAATATTTCACCTTTATATCCTATTACAGTTGTATGAAGTGATTGGTACATATTAGGCTTTGGCATTGCAATATAATCCTTAAATCTGCCTGGTAATGGTTTCCATAGCGTATGAACTACTCCTAATGCACCATAACAATCTTTTACTGTATCAACTAATATTCTTATAGCCGTTAAGTCGTATATTTCTTCAAATGCTTTTCCTTGATACATCATTTTCTTATAAATACTATAAAAATTCTTTGGACGACCATTTATCTCACATTTTATATTTACCTCACCTAGTTTTTCATACAAAACTTTAATTACTTCTTCAATATAAGCTTCTCTTTCTCTCCTTTTTTTGGATACTTTATCAACAAGATCATAATAATTATCTGGATCAAGATATCTCAATGAAAGGTCTTCTAATTCCCACTTTAATTTAGACATACCTAATCTATGAGCTATTGGGGCGTAAATTTCAAGTGTTTCAAGAGCTTTTTCTTTTTTCTTTTTTTCAGTCATATATTCTAAAGTCCGCATGTTGTGAAGTCTATCGGCTAATTTTATGATAATTACTCTAATATCTTTAGCCATAGCTATGACCATTTTTCTTAAATTTTCAGCTTGATTTTCTTGTTTTGTTTTATATTCAAGTTTTTTTAATTTTGTTACTCCTTCAACTAAATCTGCAATTTCTTCCCCAAACTCCTTTTTTATGTCCTCATAAGTGTATTCTGTATCTTCTATAACATCATGTAAGAGTCCTGCCGCAATAGTTGCAGTATCCATATTCAAATCTGCCAGTATCATTGCTACCTGAAATGGATGAATAAAATACTTCTCTCCAGAATTTCTTACTTGACCTTGATGAGCTGCTTCAGCAAAATTATATACTCTTATAATTAGCTCTAAATCAGCTTGTGGATTGTATTGTTCAATTTTTAATAACAAATTTTCTAACATAATATCACCTTTTCATAGGTTTCAAATAAATCTATAATTTTTAATAATAAACTGTACCTGTGTTATTCCATTATATACATTTAATTCAGGATAGTATATTATATCTATTTTACTACTATTTTCTTTTCCTAACAATAATTCTTCCAAATTATTATCACCATAAAATAATTTAAGTGAATTTGAAAATTCATTTAAGCTCTGAAACAGAATAATATTATTATATATTTTACCCTTATGTTCAACGACAAATTTTAATACATTATCATTTTTACCTAAAACATTGAGTTTTAGTATATTAATGTTTTTAGCACCAAAAAGAGGCTTTGGATTACCTGTACCAAATGGATTTAATATATTTATCTCCTGGATTAGCTTTTCATCAACACTACTCAACGGTAATGGCATATCAATGTAAATTTTATTGGCAATATTTTCTTTGGTTAACTTAGATAAGTTGTTAAGTTTATGTCTTAGATTATCTATATTAGATTTCTCTAGTGAAAGTCCAGCGGCCATTGGATGGCCACCAAAATTTAAAAGAATTTCTTTACATTTATATAATTCATTATACATATGATATTCATCTATCGATCGAGCAGACCCCTTTATATTATTTTTTGATTTAGTGAGAACTATAGTGGGCTTATTATACTTTTCTTTAACTCTTCCTGCTATGATGCCTGCAATACTTTCATGTATAGTTGGTTCATAAACTACTAGTACATTGTCATTAAGGAAATTTTCTTCAATTATCTTTATAACACTATTAACCCCTATTTCAGTCATATCTTTTCTTTCTTGATTTAATACAATTAATTTATCAGATATTTCATCTATTCTATCAATTTCATTAGTTACAAATAACTCAAGAGCTAATAATGCACTCTCAAGTCTACCTGATGCGTTCAGTATTGGACCAATAATAAATCCGATATGGTAGGTGGTTATGTTTTTATCCATAAGTCCAGTTTTCCTCAATAAAGTTTTTAATCCCACATTTTCTGTAGTCTTTATTTTATTTAATCCCTCAACAACAAAAATTCTATTTTCATCTCTAAGATCAACAACGTCACAAACAGTTGCGAGTGCTACAAATTCCAAATAATTGGTATTATAATTTGCTATACTATAAGTTTTTTGTAAATTTCTTGCTATTTTATAAGCGATACCAGCGCCACAAATATTTTTATTTGGGTATTTACACGAGTATTTATGAGGATTGATTACTGCATCAGCTAGTTTAAATATTGGGTTGTCTATATTGTTATTGTCAATTGCGATATCGTGATGATCTGTAATTATATAAGTCATTCCCATATTTTTAGCAATCTCTAATGGTTCAAGTTGAGAAATTCCATTATCACATGTAATTATTGTATCGATACCTTGTGCTTTAGCTTCAAGTACAATGGTCTTATTTATCCCATATCCATCATTTATTCTATGAGGAATATAATAATCAATATCTGCACCAATTTTTTTTAAGCAATCATATAAAATATACACAGAAGTAATCCCATCAACATCATAGTCCCCGATAATTCTTATTTTTTTCCTTTGGGATATTTTTGATTTAATCAAATTTATAGCCGTGCTGAAGTCATTCATCAATTCTCCATCATATTGTGACTCTATTTTGGGATATAAAAATTTGTAAATATTATCGTTATCAGTTATATCGCGATTTATTAAAAGTTTAGCTAGAATTTTTGATATCTTGAATTCATTAGATATCTTCTCAATATTTCCTTTTTTGTTCCTTATATACCACTTTTCCATTATTTCCACTCCAAAAAAAGAATTTAGATAATATTATCTAAATTCTAGCATTTTTCCGTATAAAAACCAATCATGAAAGTCAAAATTAATTCTCGTCTTTAGAATAAAGTAATTTTATTTGCTCTTCTTTTTCTCCAACAACTTTCTCAAGATTAATTATGTTTTTATTCAATTCATCTATTTTTAAATTCAGTTGTTTAATATTCTTTTTTAATTTCATTTCTCTAATCCAACTAAAAATAGAAGCAATCGCTGCACCTAATAATACACAAACAAATATTACTATTGCTTCAGATATCTCAATCTGCGTAAATATCAAATCAATAGTTACTATTGCGTTATTGTTTATTGCAAAAATTATTACTATGATTGATAAAATTAATGTAATTATTAAACTTTTTTGCATGTTATCCCTCCTTATTAATTAGATTTCGATTTCATTTCCATCTTATACCATATTGGACTTGCTATAAATAAAGTTGAATATGTTCCTGCTATCATACCAAAAATCAGTGGTAAAGCTAACTCTTTAATGTCATCTACTCCAAAAATATAAAGGCAAAATACTGCAATTAAAGTTGTCATTGTTGTATATAAAGTTCTTCTGAGGGTCATTTTTATGCTATTGTTTATTAGTAAATTTAATTTTGTTTTTTTATTCATGTGGAGTTCTTCTCTTATTCTATCAAATACTACTATTGTGTCATTAATTGAATAACCTAATATTGTTAAAATTGCAGCGATAAATGCACTAGTTACTGGAATGTATAGAATTAAATAGAGTGAAGTCATAATTAAACAATCATGTATTAAAGTTACAATTGCTGCAACACCAAAATTAAGCTGAAATCTAATAGATATATAAATAAGCATACATGCCAAGGCTATTATTATTGAAATAATAGCTCTTTTAAATATTTCACTTCCCATGCTAGGACCGAATTTTTCTGTTTGATAACTATTATCGCTCAATCCATATTGGTTCCTAAAATCATCTATCAAAGAATTAATGTCTTTATTACTTAAATCTTTGTTGCTCTTAATTATAACCGTTTCTTTATTTTCTCCTTCGTGAATTATTGATGCATTTTCATCATATTTATTAGTGATTTCTTTTACTTCCTCAATTGAAGTATATCCACTTAAATTGAGGGTGATTATAGTACCCCCTGTAAAATCTATACCTAGATTAAAGCCTCTTATGAAAAATAGCACAATACCGGTAAGTATTATTGCAATTGATATTGAATATGTTATTTTTTTATATTTTAATACATCCATGCTAATTACACCTCTTTCACGCCATATAACCAAGAATTATTATTGCCTGTAATATCTACAATAAGTTTTAATACGTATTTAGTAAATATAACTGCAGTTAGCATTGATGCAATAATACCTATAGTCAATGTAACACCAAACCCCTTGATAGGTCCTATCCCAAAAACATATAGTATAATTCCTGCAATTAAAGTTGTCATATTTGAATCTAAAATCGACCTTAAAGCACGGTTAAACCCTAAATTAACTGCTACTCTTATTGTCTTTCCAGATTTAATTTCTTCTTTTATTCTCTCAAAAATAATAACATTCGCATCTACTGCCATGCCTATTGATAAAACAAGCCCAGCAATCCCTGGTAAAGTTAGTTTAGCATGAATGAAGACCATAAAATACAAAACAATAAGTGTATATAATACTAATCCTAGAGATGCTACAATCCCAGGTAGCCTATATATTATTACCATGAATAAAAAAATTATTAGCATTGCTATACCTGCTGCAAAAATGCTTTTATCAAAAGCTTCAAGCCCAAGTGAAGGTCCTATTATAGAAGTTTGAAGTTCCTCCATTGGCACTGGGAGTGCACCAGCTCTAATTAAAGTTGCCAAATTATTTGCCTCTTCAAATGTAAAATCCCCATCGATAATTGGCTTCCCATTCTCAATAGGTTCAGCAACTGTAGGAGCAGATATTACATTTCCATCGAGAACTATATAAACTGTTTTGTCAATTTGAGTAGATAAAGCAGATAATTGCTTAGTTAATTCATAAAATATCTCTGCCCCTTCTTTATCCATCTCTATAGATACTACAGGTTTGTCTCCCTCTAATTGATCTTTCTTATAAACTACTTTTGCGTCAACTATATTTTTGCCAGTCAATACAACCATTTTATTTGGATTTAAAAATTCAAGTTGGGCTGTTTTCCCTATTAAATCTATGGCTTGCTGAGGATCTTTTATTCCTGCTAGTTCTATTCTTATACGATTATTACCTTCAATAACAATGTTCGGTTCAGATACACCAAGTCCATCTACTCTTTGCATTATTATTGACTTTGTTTGCTCCATTAGTTTATTAAGTTCTTCACCTTTTTTATCAGTTTTAGCTTCAAGTACTACATATATACCACCGTTTAAATCTAATCCTAAATCTAAAGAATCCTTCACATTATTTATAGAAAAATTCCCTAATTCAACTCCAAACACTGCAATAAATGAGAGTAAAATGATAAATAATACGATGAATATTAAGATGATAAGGCTCTTTTTCATTTTCCCCTCCACACCTACTCGTTAGCTAAAATTGACAGTGCGCATTCTAGTCTTTTCTTTTCCATCCTACAACTTAATTCGTGAGGTTCTAAAATATCATTATTTGAATAATACGCATTAGCATGACATCCACCACTGCAATAGTATTTTGCCCAACATGTTTTGCATTTATCCTTAGTATTTACATTTGCTCTTTTAAATTTTTCTCGCAAGTCTTTATTAATAATACCCGTTTCTAAAGTACCCATCTTAAATTCTTCTTCTCCAACAAATTGATGGCAAGGATAAATATCGCCTTCTGGAGTTACTGCTATATACTCACTTCCCGCACCACATCCTACTGCTTTTTTAACAGCACATGGCCCTTGATTTAAGTCAATCATAAAATGAAAGAATAAAAATTCAGGATCTTTCTTTTTTAACTCAATATATTTTTTAGAAAGTTCTTCATATTCTTTTAGAATAGTTTCAATATGCTCTTCTCTTATTGCATAATCTTCATTAGGGTCTGTTACAACTGGCTCAATTGATATATTCTTAAATCCATTGTTATAGTATTCTAAAAAATCTTGTGAAAAATCAAGGTTTTTAGATGTAAATGTGCCTCTCACATAGTAGTCTTTATCTTTCCTTCGCCCTATCATTTCTTTAATTTTAGGTACAATTATATCGTAGCTTCCTCCATCATTTAATGTCATTCGCATATAATCATTAACAGCTTTTCTTCCATCTAAGCTAAGTACTACATTATCCATGTTCTCATTAATAAAATTCATATTCTCATCATTAAGCAACAATGCATTTGTTGTTATTGTAAATCTGAAATGTTTGTTTTTGTTTTTTTCTAATTTTCTCCCATACATTACTAAATCTTTCACAACTTCAAAGTTCATTAAGGGCTCTCCGCCAAAAAAATCTACTTCTAAATTTCTTCTATTCCCAGAATTTTCAACTAAAAAATCTAATGCTTTCATACCGGTTTCTAAATCCATGAGTTTTCTTTGCCCTTTAAAATTACCTTGTGAAGCAAAACAATATCTACATTTTAAATTGCAGTCGTGAGCAACATGTAAGCACATTGCCTTAATAACATTATCTTTGTTATATTCAAAGTTTGTGTCAAAGTCACTTGAATAAATTAATTCTTCCTCTTCTAATGATTTTATTTCCTCATATGCATCTAATATCATTTCTCTTGAATATTTATTATTTAGTTTGTCAATAATTTCGTTAATTTCGTAATCCAAATAATAATCGAGTATATCATAAACAATCTGTTCTACTACATGAACAGCCCCACTATTTACATCTACTACAATATATTTTTCATTTAAATAAAATTTATGAATATTACCTTTACTCATTCTAACACCTCTTTTAGTAAATAAAAAGTAGTGGAAAACCACTACTTTTTATTTACCTTCTTATTTTCGCATTTTTGATTTCCAACAGTACATGATGTTTTGCATGCAGATTGACAAGAAGTTTGGCATTCCCCACAACCACCATATGCTAAACTGTCCTTTAATTTTTTATTAGTTAATGTCTTTATGTATTGCATTTAAATTTCCTCCTCCAGTATTTTAAGTAAAATGATTATATCATATTTTATTACTCACTTAAAGAGAAATCCTTGAAAAAGAAAACTTCTGTGGAAGTTTTCTTTTTCATTGTTTTTCTTGTTTTGTTTAATTATCTTCTTCGTCTTTAAGTTCAGCTTGTTTAGAAGAAGAATCATTTGCAACTCTTGATTTTACAACGGATCCTACTGCCCATTTTGCGAAATCCATTTTCGCCTTTGAAGGTCCTACTTCTAATGTTACATAGTCATCTTTTACTTTAACTACTTTTCCATATAAACCTCCAATAGTTATGATCTCATCACCTATTTTTAAGCTATCTCTCATCTCTTTTACTTGTTTTTCTTTTTTCTTTTGAGGTCTAATAGCTAAAAAATAAAAAATTGCCAAAAACGCTATTGGTAATATCAATGCTTGCAATGCTTCCACTTTATCACTCCTTTTAATATATATTATACAATAAAACTCCAAAAAGCTCTACTATTCTTTAATATAACCATATTTTTTATAAAATGATTCTTTATATTTATAAAAATTGTCTTCTCTTATGGATTGCCTTATATTTTCCATTAATTTTAAGAGAAAATATAAATTGTGGATTGTAGTCAACCTTAAGCCCAATATCTCATTCACATTGAAAAGATGTCTTATATATGCTCTGGAATAATTTTTACATGTATAGCAATCACATTCTGAATCTAATGGATTGAAATCATCTGCATATTTAGCATTTTTAATAATGACTTTTCCGTTACTAGTCATAGCAGTTCCATTTCTGGCAATTCTAGTAGGTAATACACAATCTGCCATATCAATTCCTCTTTCTACAGCTTCAAAAAGAAAATCAGGACTTCCTACACCCATTAGATACCTTGGTTTGTCTTTAGGCAAAAATGGAGTTGTGTATTCAAGGATATCGCACATTAAATCTTTAGGCTCTCCAACACTTAATCCTCCCACAGCATATCCACTAAAATCCATATCGACTAGACTTTTTGCGCTTTCTTTCCTTAAATCTTTAAAAAATCCTCCTTGGACTATCCCAAAAAGACCCTGTGTATCCCATTTATGATGATGATCTCTACAACGTGCAGCCCATCTGGTTGTTCTCTCCATGGATTCTTTAGTATATTCATATTCAGAAGGATATGCCACACATTCATCAAAGCACATCATTATGTCAGAACCTAATGAATTTTGTATATCTATTGATATCTCAGGACTTATAAAATGCTTTGACCCATCTATATGAGATCTGAATTCTACTCCTTCTTCATGAATTTTCCTCAGATCTGTCAAACTAAAAACTTGAAACCCACCACTATCAGTTAAAATTGGTCTATCCCAATTCATGAATTTATGCAAACCTCCTGCTTTTTCAATTAAATCATGACCTGGTTTTAAATACAAGTGATATGTGTTAGATAATATTATCTGTGCACCTAAATATTTTAATTCATCTGGTGTCATTGCTTTTACAGTTGCTCTAGTTCCTACTGGCATAAATATTGGAGTTTCAATAGTCCCATGAGGTGTTTCTATTTTACCAAGCCTAGCCATGCATTCATTAGATTCTTTTAGTAGTTCAAACCTTATAGCCATTTTCTCCTCCTATTTGATAAGCATTGCATCGCCAAAACTAAAAAATCTATATTTCTCTTCTATTGCTATCTTATATGCTTTCATGATTAAATCTTTATTTGCAAATGCACAAATTAACATTAATAATGTGGATTCAGGCAAATGAAAATTGGTAATCAATTCATCAACAATCTTAAATCTATAACCAGGATAAATAAATATATCAGTCCATCCTGATTGTGCTTTAACAATTCCATTTTCATCTGCAACTGTTTCCAATGTCCTTAAAGAAGTCGTCCCCACTGATACAATCTTACCACCTTTTGCTTTAGATTCATTTATTTTATTAGCACAATCTTCATTGATCTCATAATACTCGGAATGCATTTTATGTTCTTCTATTCTTTCAACTTTAACGGGTCTAAAAGTTCCAAGTCCTACATGAAGAGTTAAGTATGCTATATTTACACCCTTATTCTCAATCTCATTTAGTATTACATTGTCAAAATGTAATCCTGCAGTTGGCGCTGCAGCTGACCCTAAATTTTTAGAGTATACGGTTTGATACCTTTCTTTTTCTTCTAACTTTTGTGTTATATATGGAGGAAGTGGCATTTCACCAAGCTCATCTAGTACTTCCTCAAAAACTCCGCTGTAAAAAAACTCAATTACTCGAATTCCTCCCTCGGTTATATGCAAGACTTTTGCTTTTAAAATATCACCAAATTCTATTAAGGTATCTTCTCTCATTTTTTTACCTGGTTTTACCAAACATTCCCATATGTTCTCAGATATACGTTTTAATAGTAACACTTCGATTTTTTCTTCTCTGCTAGGTCTGTGGCCAAATAATCGAGCAGGCATAACTTTAGTATCATTTAATACTAAGCAATCACCAGAATTCAATTCATCCACAATATCAGTAAATTTATTGTTGCTTATTTCCTCTGTTTCTCTATTAACTATCATCAACCTAGAACTAGTCCTATTTTCTAAAGGAACTTGAGCTATTAATTCTTTAGGTAATTTATAATTAAAATCTTCTGTTTTCAATTTATCCGGTCTCCAATCTATTGCGTAATCTTAATATTTTTATAATAATATTGTAATATTTGCTCGTAATTGTATCCTTCTTTTGCCATTTCAATAGCTCCGTATTGGCTCATTCCTACTCCATGCCCATACCCTTTACCAACAAAAGAAAAAGATGAGACATGAGTATCTATTTTTATATTAGTTTGGCCTAAGCTATTTAATACGTCAATTGAAGATTTGTCAAGATTTTTTATTCCATTATTCGTCATTATCATTATAGTATTTGATGTAAAATCTATTTCTTCTATACCGTTTTTCGATAAAGTTGATTTTACGACTCTATCAGTATCATAATTTTTCTCAATAGAAAACAATGTACTCTTAAAATTAGAATTGCCCATGATCGATCTAAATTTATCGCCACTAAGTAATACTGTCTTATCTGAAGCTACTACTTTTATGGTTTTTGCTCGACCTGATTCTGTTCTATCTAAAACTTCTATATCTATCAGGTCTTGAATTTCTATGTTGTTATTCCTTAAATTATTCACAATAACAGAGTTAGTAAATGTTATGTTCCAATTGCTGTTAGGGGCGTTTAATGAAAATGGATCTTTAACCGCCACTAAATATGGTATCTTAGTACCCCATACATTTTCACTACTTTCAGTGTGTCCCCCTGATGAAGAATGAAATACAGCGTCAACGGCTCTGTCGTTATATTCTAAAATCATACCTTTAGTCTCATCTACTGCTGTATTTGTACTATCTTTCTCTGCACTATATCCACCATATACTTGGCAATGAGTAGAATCGCATAAGTTGTAACCATCTTTAATATGTTTATTTAAGTTACTTAAAGAATAGCTTCTAGAAACAATAGCCTGAGCCTTTAATGCTTCTAATGGAGCAGATGATGGAATTTCTTTTGGAACAACTCCATACAGGTATTCCTCTAAAGATACGTGATTTATTATATAACAATTGTTGTTGTTTTTTATTAGCTTTATACTCCCTCTATAATATTTTCCGTTTAAATTGACATAATCATTATTTTCAAACATTGGTACAATTTCGTAATTATCGGCATAATTAATCTCTGCTATCTTATTACCATTCTCGTCTAGAATTGTATAAAATTCAGGTGAACTTAATGATATATAAATCGCGGTTTCATTTGTTGAATAATCATTAATCGTATTTCTTATTATAAAGCCACTAGTTGAACTAATGCCTATTTTACTACTCATAGAAACGTTATTTCCAATTTTTACGTCAATATATTGTACATTTTCTGCTAAAGTTTCAGAATTCAGAAAAAAAATAATCATAAAGATGCAGATTGTAATTAACTTATTAAATTTTAATCTCATTTCAACCACCTTAATTATTTATAACTAATATTAAAATGTTCGTAAGCTTTTTTACTTGCCACTCGTCCTCTAGGTGTCCTATTGATAAAACCAATTTGAATTAAATATGGTTCATATACATCTTCAATTGTAACTTTTTCTTCTCCTGTTGCTGCAGATAAAGTGTCAATGCCAACAGGTCCTCCATCAAAATTGTGAATTATAGAAAGTAATATTTTACGATCTACATTGTCTAAACCAAGCTCATCTATCTCTAATAAGTCTAAACCTTTTTTTGCAACCTCAAGCGTTATAATACCATTTTCTACCACCTGAGCATAATCTCTTACTCTCTTCAATAATCTATTGGCAATTCTAGGAGTCCCTCTAGAACGTCTAGCAATTTCTAATGCTCCTTCTATTTCTATCTCTATATTTAGGATTTTAGCTGATCTATTAATTATGTCAGTCAAGCTATTGATATCATATAATTCTAAATTTAGCAGAACTCCAAACCTATCTCTTAGCGGAGATGTCAGTAGCCCTGATCTTGTAGTAGCTCCTATGAGAGTAAATCTTGATAAATCCAATCTTACAGATCTTGCCGATGGACCTTTACCAATGATTATATCAAGTGCATAATCCTCCATAGCAGGATATAGGATTTCTTCTACCGTACGATTTATTCTATGTATTTCATCAATGAATAATACATCATCATCTGATAGATTTGTTAGAATACTCGCTAAATCGCCTGCTCTTTCTATCGCTGGCCCCGAGGTAACCCTTATGTTTACACCCATTTCATTTGCGATAATATTTGCTAATGTAGTTTTTCCTAATCCAGGTGGACCCACAAGGAGAACATGATCTAAGGCTTCATTCCTGCCTTTAGCCGCTTGTATGAATATGTCTAGTTTATTTTTAACTTTGTCTTGTCCTATATATTCATTGAGCCATTTTGGTCTTAATGTAATATCAGAATCAAAGTCTTCAAATAAACTGTTACGTGCAATTATTCTGTTTATATTTTCATCCATATTATCACCTAATTAGCTAGCTTTCTTAAAACAAGCTTTATTATTTCTTCAATTTCTAAATTTTCTAAGTCTAATTGTTCCAAAGCATTTCTTATTTCGTATCTGTTATAGCCCAAGGATATACATGCTTCTGTTACTTCTTCTAAAACTGAATTTATATTATTAAGTTTTATATCACCATAATTTATAGAATTTTCATCGATTTTATCTTTAAGTTCTAATATAATTCTTTCTGCAGTTTTTTTGCCTACTCCAGAACATTTGCATAGCAATGCTATATCATTTGATAAAATTGCCATTTTAAGTCTAGAAGTATTAAGACAAGACAGTATTGCACAAGCTAATTTGGGTCCAACTTTGGAAACTGTTATTAATAATTTAAAAGTGTTCATTTCATCAACTGAATCAAATCCATATAATAAAATATCTTCTTCTCGCATAATAATATGCGTATATAAAAGTATATCTGTAGCCTCTGGGTTTATATTTGATATTGTATTCATTGATGTCATTATTCTATAACCAATCCCGTTATTCTCAATAATAACATATTCATCTCCTAAATGTATTATTTTCCCTTTTATGTATTCAAGCAAATGCTTTCACCTCTTCATTTCATCAAAAATAGATCTTTGAACTTTAAGCTGCTGCTGTGACATATTGCGACTGCTAGAGCATCTGCAACATCATCTGGCTTAGGAATATCTCCTAGGTTGAGTAAAGTTTTGACCATGTATTGTACTTGTTTTTTATCTGCCCTACCATATCCTACCACAGCTTGTTTTATTTGCAATGGTGTGTATTCGTATATGTCTAAACCATTTCTAACTGCACTTAATATTTCTACTCCTCTAGCATGCCCCACAGTAATTGCAGTTTTTACATTTTTGTTAAAAAATAGTTCTTCCAAAGCCATATCATGAGGTTTATAATACTTAATTATTTTATTTAATTCTTCAAATATCATATCCAACCTATAAGGCATTGATAAATTCGCAGGTGTTAATATAGGACCATAATCAATAGCTCTACATTTATTCGTAATGCATTCTATTATACCATATCCAACAGTTGCAATCCCTGGATCTATACCAATAATTATCATATAATGCTCCTTAAAATATAATCTATCATCTATTTTATCATAATTTGATATAAATTACTAAGAAAAAACCCCTCATAATTTGAGGGGCACATTATTCGCCAAATTCTCCAATTTTGAATCCTTCTTTTTCTAATTTTAAAACTAATTCTTCAATATTAGCTGTATCAACTCTCAACACAACTTTTATAATTCCCATGACTTTAGTATCTAATAATGTCAAATTCATTATATTGATATTCTCTTTTTTTAAGATATCAGTTAATCTAGCAAGTTGACCAGGGATATCAAACATATGAATTACAAGCCTTTGACCAATTTCTAATCCAAATATTTCAGAGAAAGCTTTAAAAATGGCAGCATGAGTTAAGATTCCTACAAAATTACCTTTATCATCTATAACTGCTAAAAATGGAGTTCTTCTATTATTTAGCAAATATGAAGCTTCCTCTATGGGCTCACTTTCATTAATAATTTTTAAATCTTTATTGTAAATGTCCTTAACCTTACAATTTGTCAGGAAGTCTTCCTTACTAGTAAAATCTTCTTCAAAATATTTCCTGTAAATTGCTTCTTTCATAAGTATACCTAAAATCTTGTTCTCACTTATTACTGGCAATGATAAGAAATCTTTGCTATTAATTTTCTTAAGAGCATCTTTAACATTCTCTTCCGGATTTAAGCTAACTAAATCCTTTAATTTAATCATATGATTTCGAACGTACATATAAATCCTCCTTTATTTTTCATTTATAGCGTTTCAAGACTCTGTCGTTTAAACCATTCCAATAAGCATCTTTAAATAGACGATTAGAATTTTTTATGATTATGGATACGACTTCTTGGTAAATTGATTTCAAATCATTGTCAGATAAAAGGTCTGGATTATCATTAATCACCAGAGATTTAGTATTACATTTTATTGTAAGTTGACTGTCTAAATAATTATTCAAATTCATAATTTTATTTTCAATTATCTTATTGCAATAATAGATAATTAAATCATCTAAATACTTATAATAATCATCTGTTTCTTTTAAGTTTTTAAATAATTCTTCTTTAAAATCATTAATATTTTGATTACTAAAATCAAATTGAAACAAATATTTCCTATGATATAAAGTGTTTATATCATAGATTTCAACCGCCTCTTTTTCGAGTAAATTGGCATTTTTTATGTCAGCATACCCTTTCTTATACCCATCTAAATACAATAGCAACTCTAGTCTATTTATATCCTCGTGTATAAGTTCACCTAAATTAGATGCTATTAAAGAATTCCCTTCTCTTCCTTTTAAAAATCTAGAAATATTATTCTTAATATATTGAATGGTAACATATTTTGGATATATATTCCTAATGTTGTCTTCAATGTCGTATAAATTTATTAAAATGTGAATGCTGTTTAAATCATTTTCATATAAGAAATTTCTTTTTAATCCTTCATAAATATTTGCATAAGTTTTTTCATTTAATGTCATTATAAAGCACTCACCCTTCATATGATTATAGAGTAAGTTTATTATACTACAAAAATAACAATAAAGGTGATACTTTTTAACTATATTTATTACATTCTTTTAACATTTATAGTAAAAATATATTTTCTTCTTTACATTTCTTTAACTCATTTTCTGGCCAAACTGAAGCTTGTACTTGTCCAATATGCTTAGTTTGTAAAAAAAACATACAAATTCTTGATTGCCCTATTCCTCCCCCAATAGTGAACGGTAATTCACCTTTTAGTATGAGCTGATGATACTCATACTTTTCTCTGTAGGTGCAATCTGCAATAGCTAGCTGCCTTTTCAAACTATCACTATCAACTCTAATACCCATGCTTGACAATTCTATAGCTTCTCCTATTGTTGGACTGTAAAATATAATATCTCCATTCAAATTCCAATCATCATAATCTGGCGATCTAAGATCATGTGGCTTACCAGATTTAAGTTTATCCCCTATTTTATGGATAAATACGGCTTTCTTTTCTTTTGCTATTATATTTTCTCTATCTTTTGGTGAATAGTTAGGATATAGATCTTCTAATGTTTGACTATCTATAAAAAATATTTCCTCTGGTAAAATTATTTTTGTATTATTTGGGAATATTTCATTTATATAAGTCTCAGTATCTTTAAAGACCTTGTATATCAGTCTTACCGTCTCAAATAAGTAATCTGAATTGCGATCTTCGTATCTTATAATTTTTTCCCAATCCCATTGGTCTACGTAGATAGAATGAGTTTTATCGACATATTCATCTGGTCTAATTGCATTCATGTCAGTATATAGACCTTCATAAGTCTCAAATCCATACCATTTTAAAGCCATACGTTTCCATTTAGCTAAAGATTGTACTATCTCTAACTTTTCATTATATTTTCTCATTGAAAACTCAACAGCTTTTTCCTTACCTGATAAATTGTCGTTAAGACCTGTATCTGTTTTTACAAACAGCGGTGCAGATACTCTTGTCAAATTTAATACATCAGCTAAATCTTTTTCAAAATAATCTTTGATCAACTTAATTGCAATTTGAAGTTCCCTTGGTGTAAATCCATTAATTAACATTTAAATCACTCCTTAAAAAAGTATAAAAAAAACGTCCTTTAATATCAAAGGACGAAAAAATCGCGGTACCACCTTATTTAGCATAAGCTCACCTCATAAACATACAGATAACTCGATATGTCTAGCTTTTAACGGGCTAAACCGTCTTAACCTAGTGTAATTAACATTAGTTCGGAAAAGAATCTTAGGGGCGTTCTTCATATTGATTTTAGTATCAGGATTTCACCATTCCTAACTCTCTTTAAACTAAAATTTCAATACTACTCTTCCCGTCATCGAATATTTAAACTATTTAAATTTGAAAAGCTAAAGTCTCTTGCCCTTCGAGAACCGATTCTCTCATTGTGTCAATTATAAAGAATATCATTTTTCTATTTATAAAATTAGCAAAATCTAAATCGTTGCTAAAACTTGCTGTTTTACTTGCTGTTTTATTATATTCTTCCACAACTTGATCAATAAATTTCTTTATTGTTTTCTTTGTATTATGTAAATTTAAAGAATCTAAATCTATATCTGGCACATAAATCTTACTTTGTGGTTGATCAAATTTATATGATTTTGCAAAATCGTTAAGATTGTTTTCATATTTTATATGTTTTATCATCGAATCTGAAAAAGTCCATCTTTGAGCATGTGGATAACAAACATAGTCCGATAAATAATGAGAAATTATGCCTATTTTTTTACTTAAAGATGCCACTACAATGCTTTGAGGAACGATAGATATATCAACATATTTAGTAAATAGTATTATCTTCAGAATCTCGTTAACAACATAATTTATGCTTTCATCTTTGTAATGTCTTATGAATTTATATTTTGGAAGATAATCAGGAGCTATGCTTCCCCATAATAATTTATTATTATCTAACTGTATGCCGTATTCATCAAAAACTTCATTATAAATTTTATTTGCTATTACCTTATGTGTTTCAGCTAAAATATTAACACCTTCTTTTTATTCAATGTGTTAATAATAATATAAAAAAGATAATATGTCAACCATAAAACTATAAATTTTTATCTAATATAGCATTAAAATAAGAATTATATAATTTGTATTTTTCTTTATCAAATAAGACAAATCTAATTTCTTGAATATTATTATTTTTTGCTGAAAAATCTTTTATTGCTTTGTATATTATTGGTAAAGTTTCTTCAACCGGGTATCCATATACTCCAGTAGAAATTGCCGAAAAAGATATAGTTTTTAGTGAATATTCATCTGCTAATTTTAATGAATTTATATAGCAATTATACAATAATAAAGACTCTAATCCGCCATGTCTACCGTATATTGGTCCTACAGTATGAATAATATATTTACAT
Organism: Soehngenia longivitae; assembly: GCF_004684055.1. GTDB lineage: Bacteria > Bacillota > Clostridia > Tissierellales > Tissierellaceae > Soehngenia > Soehngenia longivitae. Next base: position 436 of record NZ_SRIB01000011.1, on the reverse strand, counting down.
AATAAATTACCAGCTGTTGTAATTTTAGCATCACCAGTGGCACAACCTCCATGTTTTTTACATTGTTCTAGCACAGATGCCCCAGCTCTTTTATGTATAGCTCCGTCAACTCCACCCCCGCCTAGTAATGAATTATTAGCTGCATTGACAATTACGTCAACATTTTCATCAGTTATATCTCCAATTTTTATAATTATTTCAATATTCTGTATTTTCATATTATAACAACTCCTTGTTAATGGTGTACCCTGAGGGATTCGAACCCCCGACCCCTTGATTCGTAGTCAAGTACTCTATCCAACTGAGCTAAGGGTACATTTAAAAAAAAGAAGAATTAAAATTCTTCTAATAACAAAAAATGGAGCGGAAGACGAGATTCGAACTCGCGACCCTCGCCTTGGCAAGGCGATGCTCTACCACTGAGCCACTCCCGCAT
>NZ_SRIB01000010.1 GCF_004684055.1 Soehngenia longivitae | reverse complement strand
TGATTATGGAGCTATTATTCTAAATATTATTTAGAAAATTATTATTAGTTGTTTTCCAACAATTAATTGACACTATCCAAAATGTCTACTTGCAAGCAATTAGGGATGCATTTAGCAGTTTTGCACTTCCTGTAATATTAACTGGAGCAATTTTCTTAATTATTGCAAATCCTCCTACAGGGATCAACTGGGCTCCGATAATAGCATGGGAAAATGCAGTAAAACCAATAATGGCACAAATTTTGATACCATTTAATTTAACCTTTGGAGTAATGGCACTGATGGTAGCATTTGGTACTGCTTATAGCCTTGCTTCACGTTGGGATTTAGATGAGTCAATGACAGGATTGACAGCTATGCTCGCTTTTTTAATTAGCTGTTTTCCAGCAACAGATATAACTAAAATTAGTTTTGGAGAAGTGCTGAATTATTTAGGAGGACAAGGACTATTTATCGCTATCATCTTTGGGATTATTACTCCTATTGTAGTTAGATTTTTCAATAAAAGAGGCTTGGTAATAAAGATGCCTGAGCAAGTACCTCCATATGTAGTTAGAAGCTTTATAGCCTTAATTCCTATGTTTACTATGATCATACTTGCATGGGGAACAGAATGGATAGTTTGGTCTAGATATCAAATAACTTTGCCACAACTAGTGATACAGATATTCCAACCGCTGGTTGTTGCATCGAATAGTTACCCGGCAGCTATAGCTGAAACAATTTTAATGATGCTATTGTGGTCATTGGGAATACACGGAATGAATGTAGTATCATCTATAGCATATCCATTTTGGATGAGCCAATTGGCTGCAAACGCTGAAGCTGCGGCATCCGGAGCAGAATTAACTGGGATTATAACAGAACCATTTTTTCATGTATTTACACATCTAGGCGGTTCAGGATTGACTTGGCCTTTAGTTATCATGTTTATGTTTTCCGCATCAGTACAGCTGAAAACCATAGGCAGAGCATCGTTAGTACCTTCAGTATTTAATATAAACGAACCAGTGATCTTCGGAGCACCAATAGTATTAAATCCAATATTGATGATACCGTTCATGTTAGCACCTATTGCAGCGGTAACAATAAACTACATTGCATTTGCTACAAATATAGTTGCTAAACCATTGTTACAGCTTCCATTTACAGTACCTGTATTTTTAAGTGGATTTATCTCTAGCAGTGGGGACTGGAAGGCGATAGTGTTGCAGCTAGTGAACATAGTTGTAGCAGGGATCATATATTATCCATTTTTTAAAATGTATGAAAAACAGCTAATAAATTCAGAACAAGAAGGAGTAGTTGCAAATGAGTAATGATAATATAGAAATGATGGAATTAGAAGAAATTATATATAATCTAGTGCTACATGGTGGGAATGCAAGAGCAGAAGCTTATGAAGCGCTAGAGGCAGCAGAAGAAGGTAGATTTGAAGACGCAAAGAAACATTTAGAAAAAGCCGATGAGGAATTTTATGAAGGGCATGATTATCAGAACAAATTAGTGCAAGGTAAGCAAAGCCAAGTTCCAAATTTTCTTGTAGTACATGCTCAAGACCAGTTAATGACAGCACTTGCTGAGAAAAATTTAATCAGTAGATTGATAAATTTATACAAAAGAGTATATGATTTAGAGAACAAATAACAAACACCCCAATTGACATATGTTAATTGGGGTGTTTTTAACAGCTAAGTTGTATTTTCTTATGAATACAATTATAATTTATAAATACAATGAATTTATAAAATTGAAGGTGATACTTTGGAAAGCAATATGATTTTAGTCTATTTTTTAATTGGGTTTATGGTATTTTTCTTAGAAATAGGTTTTGCATTAAAAGAGAGTAAGTTCACAGGGCTTATCTTACCCATAACTTTTTTAATTATAGCCATTTATAATTACCTTCCAGTGATTATAAATGGGGCAGAATTTACTGATGAGGTTAGAACTCTTGTAACTGTAGGATTAGTTGGATTTATAGTTTCTACAATTGTTTATTTGACAATTCGCATGAGGAAAAAAGGGGGTAAGTAGAGCTTTAAGCTCTACTTTTTAGGTATTGAGCTTCAATAGAAGCTTTTTTAAAGGATTTAGCAAAAATAATGTTGCAATGAAAGTAACTAAAGCATTTACAATAGAAACTTGAAATCCAAGAAGTAATCTGATTAAAAGGCCTCTGTAATCCAAATTTGCAGCGACAATATACGGTATGTCAATTAATGTTCCACAAATAAAAGCTAGTATAAACCCTAACAGTGCAAGTACAATAAGTGAATTTATTTTTTTGCCTAAAGTTGAATATATTAAAGCATATTGCGGAAAAACAATTAAATACATTATTGTCCATAGCCCAAAGCCTCGAGTTAACATCACCAATAAGCAAAATATGGTAACTGCTAAATAGGATTCATCTCTTTTTAGGCTCACACCATATAATAGAATAGTAAAATTCACAAGCTCGATATATAATAGTCCAGACCCTATAAATTGTATGATATACAATATGCTAGCTAACATAGCTACTTTTGTGATTTTCCTACTACTCATTTTACATTCCAGACATTATAGTATAGTGAAATTCGATTTCATCACCATCATTAAGTCCAATAGAATCAACACCTGGGGCTTCTCCTATTTTCATGTCAAGACCTTTTTCAGTAGACTTATATGAATACATCCACCAAGGGCCATTTGTCATATCTGCTGTTTCTATTCCCAATAAACCATCTAAGAATCTTCCAAACTGAGTATCAGTCATTTTTACATCTAATTTTTCTTTATTCTCTTCTAGAAAATCACCAAGAGTTGCTTTTTCAGTTGTAAATTTACTTTTTTCCATCAATACTTCTCCAGTAGTATCATCAATTATAGTTATATAAATAGTCTTATCTAAATCACTACCTTGAAAGTAACTATTAATTCCAAAAAATACTCCTAAAACTACTGCTATTGCCAGTATTGTTAATATAACTTTTTTAGTATTATTCATTTTACGTCAATTCCTCCAATTAATAAGATTTTGATATGAATTCTATTTCGTCAATATTTTCTAACCTGTTAGTTTCTATCGCAAATGCAAACAATAGATTTGCTGCTAGATTTGAAAAATCAATTAAAATCTGTGGTACAACTACACCAGATTTTTCAATTAAATGTAAATTTCGTGTAACTATCTTTGCTTCACATCTTGCGTTATGGTACAGAGTTGCAATGCTAGAACCTGTTGGGTAGACAAAATTAACCACTCTACCCTTATTTCTTTCTTTTAACACATGATACATTAATAGCCCTTCTTTGACATCAGCATCCGAAATTGCCATTTTACCTCGTAATGATCCATTTAGATGTAAAACTCTTTCTAATAACCACCAAGTTTCTTTTTCTAAAGGGGTATTTTGAGACAATATATGACCTAAACTTGCAGAAAGCTTATCAGTCAAAATTTCATGGTCTACGACTTTTGCATCTTCATTTAAAAATGGGTAACTTATTAAATCATAATCTGGTTTCATTTACTATCCTCCTAAATTACTATAAAAAAAAGCTCCTAAAAAGGAGCAAAATAAACAAAAATACTTGTTAATTTGTTTCCTCCTTTCCCTCCGAAAGTAGAACATAATTTTTAAGGCAGGTCTCCTGGCTTGTGGCTTAAACTTATCAAACCTTCCCATAGTAAATCTACAGTGGATAAATGATAAGCATACCATATACAGTAGCGGGGGCTGCAGCGTTTCACGCATTTCCCTATTAAGTAATACACCTTAAAAAAATATGAAGTTGATATTATGATACATCATTATGTTGGTTAGTACAATAGAAAAATAAAAAAATAATTATGTCTGATTTATTTATTATCTGCTACACTAACCCTGAATACTTCTCAAAGAGTAACATTAACTTTTCAATAATTCCTTGCTTTTTAGCAGCCCTGTTTCCTCCAAAGCGCGATACAGGAGGCATGATTTTATCAATAGCTGTACCAGTTGTCTTAAGCATTCCATCTCGAAAAGCATTGTCAATGAAGTGGCGGGTTTCTTGAGGTTTTAATTTTTCTTCTTCTATAATTGCTGAAATATCTTCTTCCTTACGCTCATTCAGGAATTTGCGCCAATCCTCATCCACTTTGGTAGATACATTGACCTGTTCAATAAAACGTTCGATAAGCTCTTTCTTACTTCGAAGTTCAATACTTGAATTAATCGCTTTATCAATAGTTGTAAGAATCGTTTTATCTTTACAGTTGGATTGTTGATATTTAGCTACAAGCATGAGGATGTAGTCAATATTTACCTCTATTTGTTTGACCAGTTCGATCTCAAAAATTATGTCGTCATTGATAGTTTCTTTATCTGCATCAGTTCCTTTTCTATATTCCTGATACAGGTCAATATAAATACTCTGATAGTCTTGAAAATCCCTTTCAGATAAAATCTCATTGCCTTCAAAGTCATCGAAAGAAGTAAGAATATTTCTGAGTCGAAGGATTGCACCATATAGCCTTATGAAGTCTTTTTCTGCTTCCTCTCCTAGGATAGCTTGACCAAGGGGATACTTTGTTGTAAGAGTTTCAATCAGTTCAGCATAGCCAGGTTTATACTCACCTTTATCATCATAGCCATTGTAGTATTCTTCGAATGTTTTTAGCAGTACAATACCGCCAGCATCTTTATTGCCAAATAGTGCAATAGCTTTGTCTGTTTCTTCTTTCAAATCTCTAAAACAAACGATGTTGCCATAGGTCTTAACGCTATTTAAAATGCGATTTGTTCTTGAAAAAGCTTGAATCAGTCCATGTTGCCTTAGGTTTTTATCTACCCACAGTGTATTCAGTGTTGTTGCATCAAAGCCTGTTAGGAACATATTGACAACAATCAAAATATCAATCTCCCGATTCTTTACACGAAGAGAGATGTCTTTATAGTAATTCTGAAACTTGTCAGAAGAAGTATCATAATTTGTGTTGAATGTCATATTGTAATCCCTTATAGCCGATTCAAGAAAATCTCTGGAGCTCTGGTCAAGGGTTTCCATATTAAAATCCTCTTCAGGCAACAGTCCATCTGGCTCTTCTTCATTTGCACTAAAACTGAAAATAGTTGCAATGATAAGGTTATGGTTTTTTTCCGCTATCTGCTTCTTAAACTCATTATAGTATCTGATCGCCATTGGAATCGATGCGGTAGCAAATATGGAGTTAAAACCAGCAACACGTCTTGTTTCGCGCTTTTCAATTATATTCTTAGGATTTTTTTTATCTATTTCTTCCCATTTTGCTGAGAATGTATAATAACTATTGCGTTTTGTTTTCTGGTCAAAATGCTCAAGAACGTAAGAGACGATTTCACTAATTCGCTGTGGATCTGCTAAAGCTTTCTCTCGGTCAATGCTATAGACTTTTTTATCATTTAAATAATCAGGCATTTTAATTGTATTGATAAAATCTATCCTAAAAGGTAGAACATTTCCATCATTTATAGCATCGACAATGGTGTAAGTATGAAGCTTTTCTCCGAAAGTTTGCTCGGTTGTACGAAACAGCGGGTTTCCACTTGAGCTGGCATTTGCAGCAAAAATCGGTGTTCCTGTAAATCCAAAAATATGGTAGTTTTTAAAGTTCTTAGTGATGGCTTGATGCATCTCTCCAAACTGGGAACGGTGGCACTCATCAAAAATCAATACTACGTGTTTCTTATAGATATCATGCTGTTTGTTTTTACGGATAAATATATCTAGTTTCTGAATTGTGGTTACAATAATTTTGTATTCGTGAGGGTTTCCTTTTTCATCTTTGTCTTCTAATTGCCTTTGAAGAACTCTTGTAGACGTGTTACCGTTAGCTGCTCCCTTTTCAAAGCGGTCATATTCTTTCATAGTCTGATAATCCAGATCTTTACGGTCAACAACGAATAGTACCTTATCTATGTAAGGTAAAGCCGACGCTAATTGTGCTGTCTTAAAACTTGTCAATGTCTTTCCAGAGCCTGTGGTATGCCAGACATATCCTCCTGCAGCAGTTGTACCCATTTTCTTATAGTTGGTTGATACTACAATACGTGATAATATACGTTCTGCAGCAGCGATTTGATAAGGACGCATTACAAGAAGTAGATCTTCAGAAGTAAAAACACAATATTTTGTTAAAATATTTAAAAGTGTGTGTTTGGCAAAAAAAGTTTTAGTAAAGTCTACAAGGTCAGGAATAATTTTGTTATTTGCATCTGCCCAATAGTTTGTAAACTCAAAACTGTTGCTCGTTTTTTTATTTTTTTGGCGTTCACCGCTACTTTGTTCCTTGATATGAGCGTTTCTTGTGGTGTTACTATAGTACTTTGTGTGAGTTCCATTGGATATGACAAAAATCTGCACATAATCAAACAAACCAGAAGCCGCCCAAAAGCTGTCTCGCTGGTATCTATTTATCTGATTGAAGGCTTCTCGGATAGCAATTCCGCGACGCTTTAATTCTACATGAACAAGAGGAAGCCCATTGACAAGTATAGTTACATCATATCGGGTTTCATGCTTACCGCCTTCTTCTTCATATTGATTAATGACCTGCAGGCGATTGTTGTGGATATTCTTCTTATCTAAAAGGTATATGTTCTTCGTTGTTCCATCTTCACGTTTTAGAATTTGTATATGATCATCCTGAATTTTTCTGGTCTTTTCAACAATTCCCTCATTAGTATTTGCAATGCACTCTGTGAAAAACTTATCCCATTCACTATCAGTAAAGGTGAAGTCATTGAGTATTTCAAGTTGTTTTCGGAGGTTTTTTATCAATGCAGATTCGTTGTGCACTGAAATATATTCATACCCCTGTGAAGTCAACTGGAAGATAAATTCTCTTTCAAGTTCTGCTTCACTCTGATACTTTTCAGAGCGTACATTATATTCTGCTGCATATTCGGCAACAACTGTTACTTCATCAGTACTTGCTACAATGTTGTATATACTCATGACGACACCTCCTTAAAAGACAAAAGTTTATCTCTGTAATATTCATATTGCTTTTGGCGAGCTTCTAGTTCGGCTGTAAGTTCCTCTATAAGTTCTGTAAAATTGTCTAATATACGCACAATTTCCTGCTGTACAGGCAGAGGGGGGAGAGGGATAACAAATTCTTCTGTATCAGGAAGAGAAATCTGTGGCAATGAACCCATACTCGATGCAGTTTTTCTAAAATGTGAGAGGTTGTTTTTTAGCACATAATATAAATATTTCACAGCTATTGTATTATCGTCTGTATATGCCCACATTTCATTTTTAAATGTAAAAGGCTTATCATAATAAACAGCATCAATTACACCTCTGGATTGTACCAAGACTGCTGGAACTCTTGTAATATTTACGTTTGGAATATCCTTTTCCATTGCATTAATTACAGTTTTTCCACCTGCAAAGATTCTGATTTCACCATAAGGATTATCAATTTCTTTCATTTTTCCAGCAGTAATAGGAGTACCCTTGAGCCTTTTGTAGACCTGTTTTATCTTTTTATATTCCACCCCATCTGGGCATAGTTTATTTAGTTCTTCTCTACTTAGCAACGAATCTCTATAATAATCATACTGTTTTTTCCTTAGCTTAATTTCAGATTCAATTTCTGTTATAAGCTCTGTAAAATTGTCCAGTATGCGGACAATTTCCTGCTGTACAGGCAGAGGGGGAAGGGGGATTTCCATATCCAAGATATTTTTCATGTTAGGATGCTTAATGCCTGAGCCTCTGTAAAAGCTTGCAATAGTATCAATGTTATTTTGCATCCAGTAATAAAGAAATTTATTACAAAGAACTGTTGTGTCAATTGACGTAGCAATCCTATTGTCAGCTGTAACAAATTTACCGTTGTAATATTTAACGTTTGGTGTACCGCCCCATGGAATAGCTACAACTTCACCTTTGCATAGATTATCACCTGCAAGATCTTCTGTTGTCCATCCAGTTTTTTCACCTGTTGATAATAAATATACATCTCCTTCTTTTCTTTCCAATTTAAACAAATCACTAGCGAGCATATATGGATAGGTATAAACCTTTTTTTGCTTATACCGTTCAACTGCATTAAACTTCTTATCCCAAATTGTTACTTCCCATAAAGGTTTATACTCCACCCCATCAGGGCAAAGTTCCTCAATCAACTCATCCAATCTACTCATTTCTCCACCTCAATTTCTGCGATGATCTTGTCTATTTCATCTCTTAAAATCTGCTCCCTTGCTACTATTTCTTCTATTTCAGCGTTAAGCTTCTTAATGTCTATTTTCTCACGCATGTCTTCTTTTTCAACATAATTTGATACTGAAAGATTATATTCATGTTCAGCGATTTCATTGTTTGGCACAAGCTTAGCAAAATGCTCAATATCTTTTCTATCTTTAAATGCATTAAGAATAGTCTCGATATTTTCCTGTGATAGCTTGTTATTATTTGTGACCTTGACAAATTCCTGTGATGCATCGATAAATAAGGTGCTGTTTTCTGATTTAGACTTTTTGAGTACCATAATGCAGGTAGCTATGCTAGTGCCGAAAAACAGATTATCTGGCAACTGAATAATACAGTCGATGTAGTTGTTGTCAATTAAGTATTGTCTGATTTTCTTTTCAGCGCCACCGCGGTACATTACACCGGGGAAACAAACAATAGCCGCTGTACCATTCGTTGCAAGCCAAGAGAGGCTATGCATTATAAATGCAAGGTCTGCCTTGGATTTTGGAGCCAATACTCCTGCTGGTGAAAAACGAGGATCATTAATGAGAATAGGATCGCTGTCGCCCTTCCATTTAATAGAGTAAGGTGGATTTGAAACAATAGCTTCAAAAGGCTCATCATCCCAATGTTGAGGATCCGTTAGCGTATCACCAAGGGCAATGTCGAATTTATCATAATCAATATCGTGTAAGAACATATTTATTCGGCACAGGTTGTAGGTTGTGATGTTAATTTCTTGACCGAAAAAACCCTGACGCACTTTATTTTTTCCTAAGACTTTTGCAAACTTTAACAACAAAGAGCCCGAACCACAAGCTGGGTCATATACTTTGTTGACTTCAGTTTTTCCTACTATTGTTAACCGTGTAAGGAGTTCAGAAACCTCCTGTGGTGTATAATATTCTCCGCCGCTCTTTCCGGCACTTGAGGCATACATACTCATTAAAAATTCATAGGCATCGCCAAATGCATCTATGGTATTGTCTTTATAATCTCCTAATTTCATTTCTCCAATAGAATTAAGTAGTTTAACTAGCTTTTCATTGCGCTTTGCTACAGTGTTGCCTAGCTTATTGCTGTTAACGTCAATATCGTCAAACAAGCCTTTGAAATTATCTTCACTTTCTGTTCCTTGTGCAGATGCTTCAATATTGCTAAAAATCAGCTCCAACGTCTCATTTAAGTTTTCGTCGTCTTTTGCACGCTTGCGGACGTTTTCAAAAAGTTCACTGGGTAAAATGAAGAAACCTTTCGTGTTGACTAGATCTTCTCGTGCCTGTTCTGCTTCCTCATCTGATAACTTAGCATAATCAAATTCTGTATTGCCAGTTTCCCATTCGCCAGCATTAATGAAACTAGTGATATTTTCAGATATGTAGCGGTAAAATAACATACCGAGAACATATTGTTTAAAATCCCATCCATCTACGCTACCTCTTAAATCATTTGCAATATTCCATATGGTACGGTGTAATTCTGCTCGTTCCTGTTCTTTTCTGTTGTTTTCCATAATTTACTTCCTTTCTTCAGCTGTATTTGGCACCAATTCCATGATATCTTTAAAATCAACGCCAAGCGCCGTACAAACTTTTACAAGAACGTCCATGCTGACATATTCATTTTTAGAAAGCTTTGAAATTGACGATGGACTTATTCCTGCAGCAGCTTGTAAATCTTTCTTCTTCATGTCGCGGTCTATCAACAATTTCCAAAGCTTTTTATAGCTAACGGTCATCTTGGTCACCTCTTTATATATTTTTTCCATTATAGCACATTTTCTTCAATTACACCATGATAGTGTTGCGTTTGCGAAGGATTTATGCAATTAACTAAATACTACTATAGAAAATTTTATTAGAACAAAGAAATACATAAAAAAATTCAATGAGCTATTATATATTTTTGTGTTAAACTAGATTATGACTAAGATAAGGAGGTGTTTTATGGAGAGAATAAAGAAAATTCCATTGCCAATTTCAGGGCTTATACTCGGACTTGCTGCATGTGGAAACTTAGTACAAAGCCATGGAGAAGTTTATCGCAACATATTTGGGGCTATAAGTGCTATATTTGCAGTGCTTTTAATTATCAAGATATTTACTTCATTTGAACAGACAAAAAAAGATTTAGAAAACCCCGTAATAGCTAGTACTTTTCCAGCATTTAGCATGTCGATAATGATTTTAAGTACATATTTAATACCTTATTCAGATTTACTTGCTAGAGCTATATGGGTCATTGGATTAATTTTTCATATCATATTGATTGTCTGGTTTTCAATGAAGTTCATATCAAAATTTGATATTAAAAAAGTATTTCCTTCATGGTTTATCGTATATGTAGGAATTGTAGCAGGATCAGTTTCTTCTAAAGCTTTCGGATATGAAGAAGTTGGAAGATGGTTGTTCTATTTTGGACTTATTAGCTTTATAGTGATCTTGCCAGTTGTAATTAAAAGAGTCTTTGTTGTAAAGGGTATACCTGAACCAGCTTTACCTACGATAACAATAATGACTGCACCTGCAGGGCTGTTGCTTGCAGGATATATGAATGCATTTGAAAACAAAAGCTATGTAGCAGTACTTGCACTTTTAATTATTTCACAAATTCTTTATATCTATGTGTTGACTCAGCTGCCAAAGCTTTTGAGTTTAAAGTTTTATCCATCGTACTCGGCTTTCACTTTTCCAACCGTCATTACAGCTATTGGTTTAAAGGGAGCGGCCAACTACTTAAAAGGAGTAAATGAATCATTAAAGTTTTTATCTTCAGTTGCATTGATTGAAGAGATAATTGCGGTTTTATTGGTAGTATATGTTTTAATAAGATACATTTCGTTTTTAAGTTTCAATGTAAAATCTAATTAGAGGTGATAATATGACCAGAGAAGAATTAGTTAATCAAGTTAAAAATGAGGCTGAAGGGTATTTTGAAAGAGGAGAATTTTTCTGTTCTGAAGCAGTTGTAAGAACAATTAATAATTTGCTTGGGAAACCATATGAAGATAATGTAGTAAAAATGGCATCAGGATTTCCGATAGGGATTGGTAAATCGGGTTGTCTATGTGGAGCGGTAAGTGGTGGAATTATGGCTTTGGGAATGGTTTATGGCAGAAATTATGGTGAAAAAATGGATGATTCCATGTTTCCAATTTCAGCTGACTTGCATGATTTTATAAAAGATGAATACGGCTCAACTTGCTGTAGAGTTATGACAAGGAAATGGGCTGGGGACAATTTCCAAAGCCCTGAAAGGAAGAAGCACTGTGTTGAAATAACTGGAAGAGTTGCAGAATGGGTTGCAGATAAATTAATTGAAGATGGAAAAGTGGTTGTAGAATAGCAAAATGCTGTATGAATATTCCATACAGCATTTTAATTGAAGTTATATTTCTCATCTAAGGGGATTGCTTTATTTATAATTGCGCTTCCTAAGCAGATTTCTCCATCATAAAATACAGCTACTTGACCCGGAGTTATTGCCTTTACAGGATATTCAAATTTGACGTACAATTTGTCATCTGATTTTTCAACTACTACTGGTATATCTTTTTGTCTATATCTAAATTTAGCGGTGCATTGTAAAGGGAATACAGGTTCTTTTTCACTTATCCATTTAGGCTCTTCTCCGATTAATGCCACTGAATAAAGTGCTTTATGTTCTTCACCTTGTGCTGCATACAAGATATTTTTTTTCAAATCTTTGCCAACTACAAACCATGGCTCTCCACTTTTTATGCCACCTATTCCTATGCCTTTTCTTTGACCTATAGTATAGTGAATTAATCCGGTATGCTTACCTATCTTTCCTCCATCAACATCTATTATATCTCCAGGAGTCGCTAGTAGATATTTATCTAGAAATTTATCGAAATCTCTTTCACCTATAAAACATATTCCAGTTGAATCCTTCTTTTTGGCAGTGTAAAGATTTGCTTCTTCAGCTATTTTTCGGACTTCTTCTTTAGTTAGATCTCCTATTGGAAATATTGTCTTAGAAAGTGCCTTTTGACCAATTCTAGACAGAAAATAAGATTGGTCTTTATTTTTATCAATACCTCGCAATAGCAAATATTCACCATTTTCCTCTTTGACTCTTGCATAGTGGCCCATAGCAATATAATCAGCTTCTAGATTTAGAGCATAATCTAAAAACGCATTGAATTTGATTTCTTGATTGCACATGACATCTGGATTGGGCGTTCTTCCTTTGTTGTATTCATCTAAAAAGTAGCTAAAAACTCTATCCCAATACTCTTTTTCAAAATTGATTGTATAACATGGTATACCTAGTTCAAATGCTACTCTCATTGCATCTTCTGCATCTTGTGTGGCAGTGCAAACACCATCTTCATCTTTTTCATCCCAATTTTTCATAAACAATCCAATTACATCATAACCTTGATTTTTAAGGATAAGAGCAGAAACTGAAGAATCAACTCCTCCACTCATACCTAATATGACTCTTTTTTTCATTTACATCCCTCTTTTAAATTAAATATCACTTCATTAATGAAGTGATAAATCTACTATTTATTTATATTAGCATTTTTACATTTATTCTACAAGCATAATTGATTGAAATATGTTAGATATAGTGATAAACTACTATTATCTAAATTAGAAGGTTTTCAGAAAGGAGATGAAATTTAGATGAGAGCCATAAAGATAAAAAAAATATGGATATTGGATATAGTGTTGATTATAATTTCATTGATATTGGTTATAGGATTTTGGAATAATTTTTCTAGAGTTATTAGTCCTTTTGTATATGCGCTAATTTTAGCTTATATATTAAATCCACTGGTAAATTTTTTCGAGAGGAAAAGGATAAAAAGAAGATGGGCAGTTTTAATCGTTTTTGCTATAATACTGATATTTTTATCTCTGTTTTTTGCTTTGATTATTCCTAACGCTGTAAATGATTTAACAAATTTTATTAAGGATATACCGAACATTGTAAAATTTCTTCAAGATTGGTTTAATGATTTGAGGTCGGGCAATTTTGGGGATATTGTAGAAAAACTAGAAGAGTATATTAACTTAGACGAGCAATTAAACAGCATATCAGAATACATCAGATCCAGTTTAGAAAACATCGTTTCATTTTTAGTAGCATCTACTGCAACTTTATTGGATTTACTAATGACACCGATAATTACTTTTTATTATTTGAAGGAGAAAGATAAGATACTGAGCATAGCTACAAATCTAATACCTAAGAAGATAAAACCAACTTTTTATAAGCTTGGGAATGATATAAATAGGATATTAAGTGGGTTTATTAGAGGGCAACTTATCATAGCTCTTATAATTGGAGTATTGACGGGTATTGCAGCTGCAATACTTAGAGTGCCATATGCAATTACAATAGGGATACAAGCGGGTATAACGAACATCATCCCTTACTTTGGACCTTGGATTGGAGGAATATTGCCAGTCATACTAGCGCTCATGATAAGTCCTGTAAGAGCTTTGTGGATGGTAATAGCAATTATAGTGATTCAACAAGGAGAAGGTGATTTGATATCACCTCAGATAATGTCTCACTCTGTTGGGCTTCACCCTCTACTTGTAATGTTTTCAGTTTTATTTTTTGGATCAGCCTTTGGGATAGTAGGAATGATAGGAGGAGTGCCTCTTATGGCAATCCTTATAACAATAGGAAATTACATCATTGAATATAGAAAAAAGTTAAAAAACGATACTGTTACTATGGAATAAATTAGTATATGACTTTTTCTAGGAACAAACCATGTGCCGGAGCTTTAAAACCAGCTTCGGCTCTGTTTTTTGAGTCAAGAAGAGAATAGATGTCATTTATTTCTCTAGTGCCATTCCCGATTTCGATAAGGGTTCCGGTTAATATTCTGACCATATTATATAGAAAACCATCTGCTGCGTATTGTATTGATATTATGGGATCATTTTTATTTATTATTATTGACTCAATACTTTTAATGGTGGATTTTTTCTTGCTCTTAGAAGAAGTAAAAGCTCTGAAGTCATGAGTACCAATTAGTATTTTACTAGCTTTATTCATATTCTCTACATTTAATTTCTCTGGCACATGATAGCTGTATTTCCTGTAAAAAGGAGATTGATAAGAATGATTATAAATATAATAGATATAATACTTTTTCTTTACGTTGTATCTAGCGTGAAATCTTTCTGACACTTCCCTCATATCTTTTACAATTATATCTTTAGGCAAATAAATATTCATGTAATATAAAAGATCATTTAGTTCAATTTCGCTGTTTGTTTTGAAATTAGCTACTTGACCCTTGGCATGGACTCCAGCATCTGTTCTGCCTGAACCAATTAAATTTACATCTTCATTTATTATCATTTTTATAGTTTTTTCGATTTTTTCTTGAATGGTGTTTTCGGTATTTCCTAATCTTTGCCAACCTTGATATTTACTTCCATCATATTCTAAAACCATCTTTATATTTCTCATAATTCACCTCTAATCATATGTAAAGCCCTCGCCTTCAACTTCTGTGATATGCGAAACCGAGATAAATGCCTTATTATCTACACTTCTAATATAATCTCTTATCCTAACATATTCATCTCTTGAAACTATCGTGTTTATTATTCTCTTTTCTTCTTTTGAATATCCACCCATTGCAATATAAATTGTTGTGCCTCTGCCTATTTCATTTAGTATGAAGTCATTAATACTATCAAGTTCTTTAGAGATGATCATCATATTCATCTTCACATTGAAACCAGATATTATTTTATCTATAACAAATGAGTTGATTACTATACCTAGTAGCGCATACATTCCCAATCTTGCGCCATATACAAAACTTGCAAATATAACTATCAAGAAATCTGATATCAAAAGTGATTTACCCATGGCAACGCCAGTGTATTTATTTATAATTTTAGCAATGATATCCGTGCCCCCAGTAGAGGCGTCTTCATTGAATACAATTCCCATTCCGACACCAGAAATCAGTATTCCGAAGATTAAATTTATGAACAAATCATCTGTAAAAGGGGCTTTCATGGGTATGATATATTCAAAGATAGCGATCATCGCTGAGAAAGCAAATGAAGAATATATAGTATATCCACCGAAATCTTTTCCTATGGCTACAAATGCAACGATAAATAATATGACGTTTAGAGCTGCTAATATAATACCCATTGGTATGGATGGGATTAAGTAGTTAAGTATCATTGCTAAACCTGTCGCCCCACCAACTGCAAGATTTGAAGGCATAAGGAAAAAATAAAGGCCAACAGTCATTATTAACAATCCTATATTTATATATACAAATCTCTTTAAATTAAATTTCATACTTAGCACCTCTTATTTTTAATGATAACAATAATATATCACATAAATTGATTAACTAAAATAGTGTTAGCTTCTAGGGTTATTAAAAAAAATATTGGGTATAAAAATTTATATAAATGATATAAACTTTAGGAGGTTTTATTATGAATTATTTAGATATGGCAATTAAACTAGAAACTGAAGGGGAGACATTTTACCTTGAGCAAGCTGATAAAAATAGTGGAAGTGAAATCGAAAGAGTTTTTAGATTACTTGCAAATGAAGAGAGAAAGCATAGAGAACTTTTAGAGAATTTATCTAAAAAACTCGATTATACTATTCCAGAAACAGATTCTGAAATAGAATTTGAAAGTATTTTTAGAGATGAAAAGGATTTTAAATTAGAAACAGCAGTTGAACCGAAACAAATTGATGTTTATAGATTGGCTCTTCAAAAAGAAAAAGAAAGTATAGAACTCTATCAAAAGATGAAAGAAGAAGCTAGTGATGAAGAAGAAAAAGCACTGGTTGATTTTTTGATTAAACAGGAAGAAAATCATTATAGAATATTTAACAATATAGTTGAGTTATTGAGAAAATCGGAAGAATGGGTTGAGTCAGCTGAATTTGGCAAGAGAGAAACTTATTAGAGGTGGATTTAATGAAGGAAGATTTACTAGTGATCGATTGTCAGTACGATTTTATAGAAGGAAGTTTAGCTTGTATACATGCAAAAGAGGCAGTGAAGAATATAGTAGATTTTATAAATTCACATGACTTAAATGTTTATTATTCATTGGATTGGCACAATCAGAGTAATAAGAGTTTTAAAATTAATGGAGGAATCTGGCCTGTTCATTGTGTGAAAGATGAAAAAGGATCAAAACTAGATGACGTGTTTTATGAAAAAGTCCAAGATATAAAAGACAGACCAAATGAAAAAAATATGTTTTACAAAGGTATAAACGATGATATCGAGGAGTACTCAGCATTTAATGCGAAGAACATCAATGGGATAATATTAAATAAGACTTTATCAAATGAAGTTATAGTCTGCGGGATTGCTAGTGAATTTTGTGTTAGAGAGACAGTACTTGATTTATTAAAAAGCGAGAGAAAAGTTAAATTATTATTGAATGGCTTAGGATATGTAGATGAGAAAGATCATATTAAAAATATAGAAGAGCTTAGAGAATTAGGTGTTGAAATTATCTAACACAAGGAGGGATATTATGCTAGTAAAAGACATAATGACAACAAATGTATATACTGTCAAATTAGATGATACTGTGGAAGCATGTGCTAAGCTATTCACAGATAAAAATCTAAGCGGAGCACCAGTTGTAGATGATGAGGGAAATTTAAAGGGAATTGTAACTGAAGGAGATTTAATCCGAAGGGGTACCAATATCAAAGGGCCTAAGGCAATAGAAATTTTAGGTGGATTAATTTACTTAGATACACCTAAAAAATTTTTTGAAGAGTTGAAGAAAGACTTAGGAATTTTCGTGCAAGATGTAATGACAGATGAGGTCATAACAATAAATGAAAATGCAACAGTTGAAGAAGCAGCAACATTGATGGTTGAAAAGAAGATAAAAAGGATTCCGGTTTTAAACGATAATCATGAATTAGTGGGTATAATATCTAGAAAAGATATCATGAATTACTTATTTCCTAAAGGTTCTGAATAATTTCAGAGCCTTTAGTTTTTTTAGTTGTATTTTTAAGAGCATTAAGTTAGTATGAATAGTATAATTTATACAAAATTAAAGGGGATTGTGATGAACTTTTTAAAAAAAATTGCAGGAAAATTTATTTACGGTTTAGCAAAAGTGATTTCTATAATTTTTGACGGACTGATTTGGATATTTACAACCATAGTGGATTTAATAGTGGGACTAGGCAAAATATTATTGACATTGATAGCGATGGGTGGCATATTAGTAATATTTCTTTTATTCTCACCTTTAGGAATAGCACTATTATTTAATCCGATAACTATTATTACAATATTTCTATTTATTGTAATTCCGATTTTAGGGAAGAAATTTATTTCATATCTACAATATCTAAAATATATAACAACTGAATATTTATTTGACTTAAGTGAATATTTGATCGAAGGAAAAACAGAGTACAAGTCTTTTGATGAATTCAGCAGAAAATATAGAAATATGGAAGAAGAAAGGGAAAGAAAAGAGAGGGAAGAAAGGCAGAGAAGAGAAAAAGAAGAGTGGGAAGAAAGATTTAGGCAGTGGCAAGAATATCAAAATTTCAACAGGGGATATCAAGGCTACTATCAGAATGGAAATGGGCAATACAGAGGTGCAACATATCAAAACCCTACGACTGAATTTATTAGTAAATATGAAAAAAGCTGTGAACTATTGGGAGTATCACCAGAAACTGACATTTATCAAGTGAAATTGGCATATAGAAAAAAAGCGAAAGAGTACCATCCTGATTTAAACAAAGCGCCAGATGCAACTAGAAGATTTCAAGAGATCAATGATGCTTATGAATTTTTAACAGAAGAAAACATTCAAAGATATAAAAACATCAAAAAAGGAGCAAATTAAAATGCCTAAATATGTTTTTTCTTTTGAAAGTAAAATTGGGAATTTAAATATTTACGAGACAAACAGAAAAATATTTAGAATTGAGTACAATGAAGAAAAGATAGATAAAGAATATAAATTTGAGATGACGCCAACGATAGAAAATGCAATAAGACAAATAGAAGAATATTTAAATGGTAATAGAAAAATCTTCACTGTGCCTATTGAACTGTATGGAACTGAATTTCAAGTCAAAGTTTGGAATGAATTGTTAAAAATACCATATGGAGAAACTAAGACTTATAAAGAAATCGCAATGAACATAGAAAACAAGAAAGCCTATAGAGCTGTTGGAAGAGCAAATAACAAAAACCCGATTCCTATCATAGTCCCATGCCATAGAGTAGTAGGTTCTGATCAATCATTAGTCGGATACAAAGGAGGACTTGAAATTAAGAAAGCCCTCCTAGATATAGAAAATGCTAATTAAGCTTATTAAGCATTATTTCTAGAATTTCTCTATCTACATTTTTCATGCCTTCTGATGTCACTTTATGAAGGTTTTTTATTGATTTTTCAACTGTTTCACCGAGTATGCCATTATCATAGGGAATTTGAACACCTGATAGAGCTAAATGAGATGCTTCTATTGCGGCTGTAACAGATATTGACAATTTGTAAGCGCATCCCTCTTTTGCCCCATCACAAAACATACCAGAGATACCGGCAAGTGTGTTATTTATACTTGCCTTTATTTTTTGGTCATTTCCATTTTCAAGCATTGTAAGCCCTGCACTTAAGCCTAAACCGGAAGCTACTGAACAACCACATACAGGAGTGAGAGTGCCAATATGTGCTTTCACGTAAATTGTCACTAAATGACTTAAAGTTATAGCCCTGATTATTTCTTCTTCTGTTTTTTTAAGTACTTCTCCAATGACTGCTAGAGGTATAATAGCTACTAAACCATGATTACCACTTCCTGCTGAGCTCATGACAGATAATGGATAGCCAGACATTCTAGCTTCAGATGCACACACGGTAAGTGCTTTTGCCTTTTTATATACATCATCAGCATCTCTTATGTACACCTTACATAATCCAATTCCGAGATCTTTACTTGCTCCGATTTGAGCTAAATTTAAATTGACAGCTATTCCCTCTTTAATGAAATATATTTTCTCGATATTTATATTCCTTGAGAAATATATTAAATCATCTATATCATAATTTTTTATCTCGTTTTTTAAGTCTAATTTATTTTCTAAACTACTTTCATTCTTAATAACCTTTCCATTCAAAGATTCATAGCAAATGTTTGTGTGATTATCTTTAATAATAACCTGTGAATAATTATTTTTTGAATACGCTCTTACATCAATATAGAAGAAGTCTTTTTCAAAATCCACTTTTATTTTTATAGAGTCTCTATCTACAATGCACCTAGCTTGTTGTAAAGTATCATCATCTATATTATTTAGTACCTCGAGGCCATCAGAAGAATTACCATGTATCATGGCTATAGCACAAGCCATAACAAGTCCTTTCTCATTAGTAAAGGGTATACCTACACACATTCCATTTTTTAATACATTAGTATTTACATTTACTTCTAAGCTCTCTATATCTTCAGCTAATATTTCTCTAGCTTTTGCAACAGCTAATGCTACTGCTGCTGGTTCTGTGCATCCCAAAGCTTTTACAACCTGATTTTTCAATATAGATAATAATTTTTCTTCCAATTATATCCCCTCCAAAGATATAATATGCAATAATCATGCCTAAACATTCGCTTGTTAAAAAGCTCAAAACATTGTATTAGGACGATTTTAGTAAGATTTATGAAAAATCTTTATAATAAATTAGAATGAATTCTCAAATATGAGAATACACAACTTTCTCTTTCTGTTGATTATTGTCCTGAATTGTATTAGTATATAATAAAATTATATGGAGGAGATTAAATGGAATATCTTAAAAACAGAATAATTAAGGATAGCACAGTCAAAGACAATAATATAATCATGGTTGATTCATTTTTAAATCATCAATTAGATATCAAGCTATTAAATAAAATTGGCAAAGAATTTTATGAACGATTTAAAGATAAAAACATCAACAAAATATTGACAATTGAAGCTTCTGGAATTGCAATTGCTGCTATTACAGCACAGTATTTTGATGTTGATGTAGTATTTGCTAAAAAAACTTTGTCAACTAATTTAGATGATAATACATATGAAAGTAAAGTAAACTCATATACAAAAAATGAAACGTATACTGTAAGAGTAGCTAAAAAGTTTATAAATAAACAAGACAAAATATTAATTATAGATGATTTTTTAGCAAATGGAAAGGCTTTAGAAGGACTGATAGACATTATTGATCAGGCTAATGCAAAAGTAGAAGGCATAGGTATAGTTATAGAAAAAGGATTTCAAAAAGGTGGGGATATTATTAGAGAAAAAGGTCTAGATTTAGAATCACTCGTGATTATTGATGGAGTTAAAGACGGATCTATTATTTTCAGGGAATGATGTTGCTTAAATTTCTCAAAAATGATAACTTACTATTATAAATATATAGTAGGTGATACCGTGACGCTTTTATATGATATAAAATCTGAGCTTCAAGAAATAATTGAATCTTTACACGACGTGACTAATGTGGATATGGCAATAGTTGATGAGGAATTATTTAGAGTAGCCGCTACTGGGGTGCTGGCAAATACAATAGGAGAAAAAGCACCACTAAATTCGTTATTTCACAAGTGCTTATTAACAGCAGAGAGTTATTTTATAGTAAATCCTAGAGAAAATGAGTTTTGCACACAATGCGAGAATCTACTTGAATGCAATGAATTAGTTGAGATGTGTTTGCCAATAAAGTATGATAATATGATAATTGGAGTCATTGGTCTTTGCGCTTTCGATGAAAAGACAAAAGAAAGTTTCGTTTTAAATAAGGACAGATTCTATAATTTAGAAATTAGGATCAGAGGCATAATTGAGGAAATTTTAAAAAGACGGGATTATGCTGAGCTTTTAGAATATAGACATTTAGAGTTTAAAACACTCATTAACTCAATAAATGAAGGCATTATTGTCGCTGATAACTCCTTAAATATTCAAAGCACAAATGAATATGTAGTAAAGAGATTTGAGCTAAAAAAGAACTTTGATTACAAGCTATCGGATATTTTACCAGATAAAATATTGGATAAAATTACTGAAGGATTTTGTGGCGATTTAGGACCAGTGTACATAAATGGTAATGAATATATGGTTCAAATCAATACATTTTATTTTAGTAGTGAGAGAAAAGGGCATGTATTTGTATTTAAAGATTTCAAAAAGATGAAAGACTCCATTATGAAATCGGATAGATATAAGGAGTTTACCACATTTGATGATATAGTCGGCGAGAGTGAAGCTATAAGACAAGCT
Organism: Soehngenia longivitae; assembly: GCF_004684055.1. Lineage (GTDB taxonomy): Bacteria > Bacillota > Clostridia > Tissierellales > Tissierellaceae > Soehngenia > Soehngenia longivitae. The sequence goes on along the minus strand of NZ_SRIB01000010.1, from coordinate 74,594 downwards.
AGACTTCAAGCTATTGAAAGTGCCAAGGTGGATGTACCGGTTTTGATATATGGAGAAACTGGTACTGGAAAAGAAGTGTTTGCAAAAGCTATACATTTTTCAAGCAATCGATCCAAAGACATATATATGGCTGTAAACTGTGGTGCGATAGCAGATAGTTTAATAGAGAGCGAATTGTTTGGGTATGAGAAGGGCTCGTTCACAGGAGCTTTGGCTAGTGGAAAGAAAGGGATTTTTGAAGTGTCTACAAATGGGACACTTTTACTAGATGAAATAAGTGAATTGAAGTATTCAACCCAAGTTAAATTATTGAGAGCTTTAGAAGAAAAAGAAATAAAGAGAATAGGTTCTACAAATACAATAAAAACAAATCCTAGGATTATCGCTGCTACTAATAAGAATTTATCTTTACTAGTGGAAAAGAATGAATTCAGAGAAGACCTTTTCTATAGGTTGAATATAATTCAGATAAATATACCTCCACTTAGAGAAAGAGGATATGATGTTTTATTATTAGCGAGATATTTTCTAGACAATTTTAATAAAGTGTATGATAAAAACATAAAAGGATTTACAACAAAAGCAGAGAAATTGCTTTTAGAGTATTCGTTCCCTGGGAATGTCCGTGAATTAAAAAATATAGTAGAGTACTGTGTCATATTTGAAAATAATGACATAATAGATGAAAGTAAGGTTTTAAAGAAAATCAGTTCTAAGAAAAACAATATTGTAAATGATAAGACTTTAAAGCAGGTTGTAAAGGAATTTGAGAAAGAATTTTTAAAGAAAGAAATTTTACTAATAGGAGATAGTGTTGAGGAAAAGAAAAATCTAGCCAAAAGGCTAGATATAAGCTTAGCAACATTATACAGAAAATTAGAAAACTAACTTAAATAGTTTATAATCGTTGGAAGGTATAGCATAATTATTGCTACAAAAGATGATATATAAAAGAATAATTTAGTAAATTTTGATGCTTTCTTTTTTTCAAGTGAAACATAACCTTTATAAATCAACAAACCAGTTAACAATACAAACAATGGTTTAAACTTTGTCAAATTTGAAAAATAAGCACTTCCCACTGACCCTAGACCTAGGGTAGCTAATATAAGCGTTCCACTTCAGCAAAGGCTTGCAGACAATGCCGTAAAGACAGATAATACTCCCATCAATTTTTCTTTCATTTCACACCTCCTATACCCCTATGGGGTTATTCTAACATATATTTTTTTCTTATACAATCATTATTATAAATGTTTATGTTGGAGTAAAAGTGGTAACTATAATATAAGACATAAGATATTGACTACAAAACAATAAGGGGGAGATGCTGATGAAAAAACTAGAACTAAACACAATCATCAATTTATCTAACTTTGAAGGTAAGGCATTGGTGTCTATTTATATGCCTACTTATAGAGCAGGCATTGAAGTAAATCAAAACAGGATAATACTAAAAAATAGACTCAATGAGGTGGAAGATAAGCTTTCTAGTTTAGGATATACAAAAAGGGATGTAGAAAACCTATTAAAACCAGCCTACAGACTTGTCGATGAAACTATTTTTTGGCAATATCAAGAAGATGGATTAGCAATATTTATTTCTGATGACTTTTTTACTTACTTCACTTTACCTGTTAAATTTAAAGAGATGTCAATTGTGTCCAATAGGTTCTATATAAGACCCTTATTGAAATACTTTACTCAACTATCTCAATTTTATGTATTGACACTCAGTTTAGAAGATGTGAATTTGTATGAAGCTACTCCATTTGAAATAAATAAAATTGATTCTCCTCAAATAGACGAAATAGTAAAAAACTTTGTTCCTGGGAATGAACTTCATCAGGAAGCTACAAGTCCAAAAGGAGCAGCAAGAGGAGGCTTTGGGGGGAGATTGCACAGCCTTCATGAGTTGAGTAAAACAGAAAAAATCGAAATATCAAATTTCTTGAGAAATATAGATAAAGAAGTTTGTAAATTGATTGATGATACTAGAAAACCTTTGATCATCTATAGTGTTGAATATATATATTCGATGTATAAAGAGGTAAGTTCGTATAAAAATATTTTAGATGAATATATAAAAGGAAGCCCTATGGAAGTTAAAGAAAAAGAAATTCATGAAAAAGCTACGGTAATAAATTCAAAATTAATAGAAAAGAAAATAGAAGAAGATAAGAATAAATTTCTAGAATTAAAAAATGCAAATCCCCAATTAGTGAGTGAAGATGTAAAAGAATTAGTTAAGTTAAGTTTTGCAGGAAATATTGAAATATTGTTTGTTGCAGAGGACTATCAGTTATTTGGGAGATTTGATGAAGAAAAATTTGAAGTCGAAGTTACAAATGAAGAAACAGCTTTAAACACAGACTTATTTGATTTCATAGCGCTAAAGACTCTGTTTAATGGTGGCAAAGTCTATGTTTTAGAAAAAGAAAACTTACCAATTGAAAAACCTATAGTAGCAATTTTAAGATATTAAAAGCTGTGTTTTAAAACACAGCTTTTAATATCTTAAAAAAACCTTTACAAAAAAAGAATATTAAGATAAACTATTATTAAGTTGTACAAACGGTTGCACAAAGTCATAGAAAGTAGGTGTAAACCTTTGAGGAAAAGAACTAGCGGGATTTTAATGCACATTTCATCGTTGCCAAGTCAATATGGAATTGGGGATTTTGGGAAAGAAGCTTATAATTTTGCAGATTTTTTAGAAAAAGCTGGCCAAGAGAATTGGCAAATACTTCCTTTAGGAGTAACTGGGTTTGGAGATAGTCCCTATCAATGTTTTTCAGCTTTTGCCGGGAATCCATATTTTATAGATTTAGAAGAATTCATTGAATTGAATTATCTGACTCCTGACGAAATCAAAAATGAAGATCTTGGCGAAAATGAAAATTATGTAGATTATGGCAAATTGTACATAGGAAAATACAAACTATTAAGGATTGCCTATGATAGAGCTAAAGATTCAATAAAGAATGAACTAGACTTATTTTATCAAAAAAATAAATATTGGCTTAGAGAGTTTGCTTTATTCATGTCACTAAAAGACGAATTTAATGGGCAATCATGGCTGAATTGGCCTATTGAATTTAGACAGTTTGACAGTAAAGAAATTATTGATTTTGAAAAAAATAGTTCTGATAGAATCTATTTTTGGATTTTTACTCAATATTATTTTGAAAAACAGTGGCACAAATTAAAAAATTATGTAAATAGCAAAGGGATAAAAATAATTGGGGATTTACCAATATATGTTTCGGAAGATAGCTCAGATGTTTGGGCACATCCGTATAATTTTAATTTAGATGAAAATTTGATACCAAAGACAGTAGCTGGTGTACCACCTGATGATTTTACAAGCAAAGGACAGCTTTGGGGAAATCCAATATATAACTGGAATAAGATGGAAGAAGATGGCTATAAATTTTGGGTAGATCGAATAAGACATAGCTTCAACATGTTTGATACTTTAAGGATTGACCACTTTAGAGGTTTTGAATCGTATTGGGAAGTTCCATATGGTTCGGAAGATGCTGTTAACGGCAAATGGGTTAAAGGACCAGGAATAAAATTATTTAAAAAGATTAAAGAAGAGCTAGGAGATTTGGATATAATTGCAGAAGATTTAGGTTATCAAACAGAAGAAGTGATAAAACTGATAGAAGATACAGGATTTCCTGGCATGAAAATACTCCAATTTGCATTTGACCCTTATGGAGATAGTGAAAATTTACCACATAATTTAATCAGAAATGCTACTTTCTACACAGGGACTCATGATAATAAGACGGTAAAAGATTGGTTTGATACAGCTCCATTAGAAGAAAAGGAATTTGCGGTAAAATATCTGAAACTTGATGAAAAAGAAGGATATAGCTGGGGACTTATAAGAGGAGTTTGGTCATCGGGGGCATATTTAGCTGTTTGCCAAATGCAAGACTTTTTAAATTTAGGACAAGAGGCTAGAATGAATACGCCCGCTACCCTTGGGAATAACTGGAAATGGAGAATAGATAAGTCGATGTTAACTGATGAATTGGCTGCAGCGATAAAAGATCTGACAAAGACTTACAGGAGGGAATAGTTTGATTAATCACGAAGATTTAAAACAAAGGATTGAAATATATTCAATAACAACTTTTGGAAGTGGATTCAACGAACTTGATGATAGTGAAAAATATGTTGCATTATCAAAAGCGCTAATGGAAACAGTTTTACCTATTTGGAATGAATCTATTGAGAAGACAAAAGACAAGAAAAAAGCGTATTATTTTTCATCTGAATATTTACTGGGAAGATTTTTAGATAATAATCTAATTAGTTTGAGAGTAAAAGATGAAGTAGATAGAATCTTAAATGATTTAGGAATAAGTTATTCTGAAATTGAAGAATCTGAGCAAGACCCTGCTTTAGGAAATGGTGGATTAGGTAGGCTTGCAGCGTGCTTTCTCGATTCAGCTGCTAGCCTAGGGTATCCTTTAGATGGATATGGTATTAGATATGATTTTGGATTATTTAAACAAAAATTTATAAACGGAGAGCAAGTAGAAGTTGCTGATAATTGGACCAAATACGGTGACCCTTGGGGAATTAGAAAAGTTAAAGAAACGGTGTATGTAAATTTCGATCATACGATAATTAAGGCCGTACCTTATGACTATCCTATAATAGGATATGATAAGAAATTAATCAACACTCTTAGACTTTGGAAGGCAGAATCGCTAGATGAATTTGACTTCAAGGCATTTAATGATCAAAATTACGATTTAGCTGTAAAAGCTAAAAATGATGCTGAAAATATAGCTAAAGTGCTATATCCTAATGATTCGTATGAGGAAGGGAAGAAATTAAGATTAAAGCAAGAGTATTTCTTTGTTTCTGCATCTTTACAAGATCTACTTCGAAAGTTTAAGAAAAGTAATCGCGATTTGCACGAGTTTTATAAATATCATTCAATTCAACTCAACGATACTCATCCTGCGGTTGCTATACCTGAACTCATAAGACTTTTATTAGGTGAAGGTTTAACTTTTGAAGAAGCTTTTGAGATTGCACAAAAGACATTTGGTTATACAAATCATACTTTGATGGCAGAGGCTTTAGAACAATGGCCAATAAAGTACTATGAGGAACTACTTCCAAATATAATAGATATTATTAATAGAATTAATGCAAAATTAATAACTGAAATTAAAAGCATGGGCATTAAAGATGAAGATATTTATAAATATGAGATAATTCACAATGGCAACATAAAAATGGCTTGGCTTGCTATTTATGGATCTAAATCAGTTAACGGTGTAGCAAAACTACACACAGATTTGCTTATTAATAAAGAACTAAATGATTGGTACAAACTATATCCTAAAAAATTCAACAATAAAACAAATGGAATAACTCAAAGAAGATGGCTATTGCAAGCAAATCCTGAGCTATCGAGTTTAATAACTCGTCTGTTAAACTCGGATAGTTGGATAACGGATTTAAGTAAACTAAAAGAACTAGAGAAATTTGCAGATGATAAAAATGTGCTAGAAGAATTTATGAATGTAAAACAAAAAAGAAAAGAAAAATTAGCTCAATACATCAAAGAAGTGGAAGGCATAGAAATATCAAAGGATTCAATTTTTGATGTACAAGTAAAGAGAATACATGAGTATAAAAGGCAGTTGCTTAATGCTTTTCATATTTTGGATCTCTACTTTAGGCTTAAAGAAAATCCTATGCTAGATATATATCCGCGAACCTTCATTTTCGGAGGGAAAGCAGCTCCAGGTTATTTTAGAGCAAAAGGGATTATTAAATATATTAATGACATAGCAAACTTAGTAAATAATGATGACACTATAAATGGGAAAATAAAAGTTGTATTTGTTCAAGACTATAGGGTGTCTTATGCAGAAAAAATAATGCCTAGCGCTGATATATCTGAACAGATATCAACAGCAGGTAAAGAAGCATCAGGCACTGGAAACATGAAGTTGATGTTAAATGGAGCACCTACTATTGGAACCTATGATGGTGCAAATATAGAGATAGTTGAAGAAGCAGGAGAAGAAAATAACTTCATATTTGGATTGAGAGTTGAAGAAATTCAAAATTTAGCTCCTAATTATGATCCAAAACAAATTTATGAAACTAATTCTAGGCTTAAAAGAGTTGTTGATACATTAGTTGATGGAACTTTTACAGATACAACGGGAGCTTACAAAGATATTTACAATTCACTAATCTATGGCACTAATTGGGAAAGACCAGATGTATATTTCGTATTAGCTGATTTTCAAAGCTATTGTGATATGCAACAAAAAGTAGATATTGCATATAAAGATAGATTAGGATTTGCTAAGAAAGCATGGTTAAATATTGCAAATTCGGGTAAATTTAGCTCAGATAGAACTATAACAGAATATGCTAAAGAAATTTGGCAAATAGAGAGGATTTAATTTTTATGGGTCGTGTAGTTCACGCGATCCATAAAGTTAAATTATATATTTAAATATTATGCAATCGTATGCATAAAAAATGGAGGGAAAAAAATGAAGAAGAGAATTTTGTTAGCATTGTTATTGGTTGTAGCACTTTCAATTACAGCATGTTCAAGTGGCACTGAAGAACCAACTAATGAAGAACCTACAACTACAGAAGAGGGTATTAAAGCTACCATAAGTGTACAAGTTGAATCTACTTGGAAACCTTATTACGAAGCAGCAGCACAAAGAGTTATTGAAAAGAATCCAGAGGCAGTGATTGAATTTATTGAAATTCCATCATTTGACCATCTAGATGTTCTTGATGCAACAGATGTTACAAATCCAGATGTAGCTGATGTTTTTGCAATACCAGCAGATAGAATTTATGGATTGTCACAAAATGAAGCATTAGCAGCTTTAGATGCTAAAACTATGGCTGAAAATATCGGTGGATTTGAAAACTTTGACGAAGGATTGGGTGGGAACTTCAATATTGATGGAGAGTATTTAGCATTTCCTATGAATATTGAAACTCTTATTAACTTTGTAAACACTAAAAATGCTGAAACATTGGGCGTTGATTTAACAAAAGACATTGAATTTACTGAATTAGAGTATCAAGATATGCTAGTGCCAGCATTTGATGCTTGGTTTGGAGTTTCATTTACAAATGCAGCGGGATTAGAATTATTAGGTAAAGATGATTCTGGAAACTTATATTCAGATATGACAAAAGATTTTAGCGAACTAAATGACCAACAAAAGGCTGTATTTACTGCATTATACGACTATTGGAAACAACATAATGAAAACGGTACACCTTTATGGGATGCTGATGCTGCATGGGGATACATGGATACTGAATTCACAACAGGCGGAAATACAGCTATAAGACTTGAAGGTCCATGGTCAACAGCAAGTCTTTCTGCATTAGCTGGAAATGGTGCTGATTTAGACATCATTCCTATCAATAAAGTTACAGTGGCAGGTTATCCTTTGGCTCACTGGAAAGGCGGATGGGGAATGGTAATCAATTCTAGAAATGAAGGCGATGCAAATAAAATGGCATTGGGACAAGCTTTTATAGAAGAAGTACTAAATCCAGAATATGCAATTGATTTCTTTAAAGCAACAGGAAAGATTATGGAAAACGTAAAAGTAGAAGAATATATGAATTCAGATTTGTCAGATGTTGACAAGAAAGTAATATCTGCAGTCATTGAATCATATAACAATGCTCCTGCAAGACCACTATTTACAGAATGGGGTTCAGTATGGGACACTTGGAAAAACGGGATATTATCTTGGTCTTCTACAAAACCTGCAAGTGCTGAAGAGGCTTATTCAGTAATGCAAGCTGCATTTAAGTCGATGATGAACAACTTTTAGTTAGAGATACTCTGGGGATAGAATCTATTCCCAGAGTATTAAACAATAAAGAGGGATAATATGAAACATATATCAAATAAACATTTCTACGTACTTGTTATTTTATGCTCAGTCATCATTTTATTATCTTCGATGGAATTGATGATTATCATTAAAGACAGTACAATTTTTAACAAATGGGTATTAACAAACAATCTAACACAGTATCCTATTGAAGACACATTTGTTGAGTACTTAAATGCAAACTTAATATCGTATGCGTTGAGGATTATTTTTCCAGTAGCATTAGGCATAAGTGCATTTCTAACATTGACAAAGTTTTATATAAATAAAATACTGGTTTATGTATTTTTATTGTTTGAAGTAGGTGGTCTAGCTTTTACTGCAATTCAAAGGAACTTTAATTCAATATTTTATTTTCTGATATTGGCAGTATATGTTGTTTTAATTATTTATACATATATATTTATAGCTCTCAAAGAAGACTATAGTTAAAGGCGGTGAAAAATTTGGGGAAATATAGTGTTTTTCTCTACGATAATATAGGGAATACTTATGAAAGAAAAAATAAATATCTCTTAGAGCTTGCGCTTCTTGACGAAAAAATTAAAAGTGAAAAGGATAATGTTATAAAACAAAAATTAAAAAAAGAAAGAAGAGAAGTAAAGCGAAATAAGGGCAACCACTCTTATATAATTTCACTTAGGGATTATGAAAAAAAAGAGAAAGAATTTTTAAATGAATTAAAAAGAAGTAAAAAAGTATATATCAAAGAACTAAAAGAGGATAAGACAAACCGAAAATTAATAGGACTTAAGACAAGGTTATTTGAAAGTGAGAAAAAATTAACTTTCTACAAGGAATATATAGATTTATCTTATGATGCAGAATTCGAATATAGAAAAGCAAATTTAGATTCTATTCATTTGCCTAAGATAATAGAATTCTTTGTTGAGGGGCAGAAAGAATTAAACATCGCATTAAATGAGAAAGAAGAATTAAAAAACCTTGATGAAAAAGACTTTAAGAATGATTTTAAGAAATTTAAAGTTTCGCAGAAAGAAATTTTCAAGAATGAGAAATTGAGAATTAAAAAGTTAAGAAAAGAGGGTTTAATTTCTAAAAAAGCTGAAGAAAATGGAATAAAAGAATTAAAAAAGAAATATGAAAATGCTTTAGAGATAAAGAAAAGAGAGTCAAAAAAATTTGCAAACAAAGAGTTTATAAAAACTAAAAAATATGAGTTAAAAAAAGATTTAAAGACGATGACAAAGGTTTTAGAAGCAGATATTTCTGACTTCAGAAGAAAAACACCAGTTGAAATTGAAAAGACAATACCTTACTATTCATATTTAACCATACTAATTCCAGGCTTGGGGCAAGGATTAAATAAACAGTACATGAAAATGTTTTTATTTTTTATAGCAACACTTTTTATTTATCTAGTAGCAATACCATATGCTTTAGGGTATGGAAATTATCAGGGGCAGGGTATTGCAGGGCTTATAAATCTTGCTGAAGGTGGACTTAGAATTCATAAATCAATTATATTTTTAATAGAAGGAATTGTAGCAGTATTTCTTTCGATAATTGCTGTGGTAATGCTCATAATATCATTTATAGATGCTCACAAAGTTGAAAAAAATGTTATAAAGGGGATAAGACCAAGCAACTGGTTTGAAACAAGAATGACTATTTCAGAAGATGGATTTCCATATGTTGTATCGCTTCCGGCACTATTAATTATTGTGTTTATAGTACTCGTACCCATCATGACAACTTTCCTATTGTCATTTACTAACATGGATCCACAACATCAGTCGAAATTTACTTGGATTGGAATAACTAATTACAAGATGATAATAATGGGAGAAGGTCTTGCGGGAAGAGTTTTCTGGCTTATTCTTGGTTGGACAGTAATATGGACATTAGCAGCGACAACTTTAGCGATATTAATCGGATTTGTACTCGCTCTATTAGTTAACAACGAAAGAATAAAAGGAAAGAAATTTTTCAGAACTATATATCTACTTCCATGGGCTGTACCTGCATTTATAACAATAATGTTCTTTAGCATAATGCTAGCACCTCGTGGAGTACTCACTGAGATAATAAACAATATAGTTGGAATGAAAATAGAAATAAAAAATGATCCTACTCTAACAAGGATAGCTTTAATACTGATGCAAGGCTGGCTCGGTAGCTCATATATTTTTATTCTTACAACTGGTGTTCTTCAAGCGATACCAGGAGATTTATATGAAGCTGCCGACATGGACGGAGCTACCGCTTGGGATAAAATAAGAAGAATAACGGTACCACTTGTATTATTCCAGACTGCACCATTGCTAGTTACACAATACACGTTCAATTTTAACAATTTCTCTGCTATATTTTTATTTAATGGAGGAGGACCATTTGATCCTATCAAATATGGAAACTTAGCTGGATCATCAGATATATTGATTTCATACATTTATAAACTTACAATGGATAACCAATACCAAGCTATTGGAGCAGCAATAACCATGTTTATATCTTTAGGGCTTATGTTATTTACGTTCATTGGATTTAAAAACTCCAAGCAATTTAAGGAGGGAAGACTGTGATGATGAAAAGAAAAGAAAACAAAGAAAAACTATATCTTTCTGACAAACCTCCATTGACTTTATTTGGCAAAATTGGAATATTTATAACATACGTGATATTGTTTGCTTGGGTTTATGCCATTATCTGGCCTCTTTTTCAAATGTTTGTTTCAGCATTCAATGGAAAGCAGCAACAATATATAATGGCGAATTCAAATTTTGAGTTTTCAATTAGACATTTTCAATATCTTTTTACCGAAACACTTTATTTAACTTGGGTTAAAAATACTTTGATAATTGCAGGAACAACCGCTATATTGACTTTAATTGTCGTATCATTCACAGGATATGCATATTCTAGGTATAGATTTAAGGGAAGGAATGCATCGTTAATGGCAATATTACTTATCCAGACAATACCAACATTTGCTGGTATAACGGCTTATTTTACTATGCATTCCATAGTTTCGGCGATAATTCCTCAATTCAGTAGACAGATGATGTTAATTTTAATTTACACAGGAGGAGCAATAGCCTCAAATACATTTATACTAAAAGGCTATATAGACTCTGTTTCTACAGAATTAGATGATGCCGCTAAAATTGATGGCTGTTCTAATTTTAATGTTTACAGATTGATAATCATGCCAATAGCTAGGCCAATGCTGACTATAATTGCACTTTGGTCATTTATCGGACCTTTTATGGATTATCTATTAGCCAAGGTGTTGTTAACGAGCCCACAATCATACACTTTAGCTGCAGGGCTTTATACACTTGTAACCGATTTTAGAACTATGAATCAACCGGCTTTTGCGGCAGGAGGACTTTTAACTGCTGTACCAATTGTAATACTATTCATAGCTTTGCAAAAGCAGCTTGTATCTGGACTAACAAGCGGTTCTGTAAAAGGATAGGGGGAATTATACAATGAAAGTAGAACTTAAAAATATAGGTAAAAAATACGAAGGCAGAGAAGATTTCACTTTAAGGGATATAAATCTAGATATTGAAGATAAAGAATTTTGTGTAATTTTGGGGCCATCTGGTTGTGGTAAAACTACTCTTTTGAGGATGATTGCAGGCCTCAATTCTATAACTGAGGGGGATCTCTTATTTGATGGTAGGAGAGTAAATACAGTACCACCTAAAGATAGGGATATTGCAATGGTATTTCAATCATATGCTCTATACCCTCATATGACAGTTTACGACAATATGGCATTTTCATTGACAATGCGAAAAGAGAGTAAAAAAATCATTGATGAGAGAGTAAGATCTGCAGCAAAACTTTTGCAAATTGAAGATTATCTTTATGCTAAGCCTGCAGATATTTCAGGGGGGCAAAGGCAAAGAGTTGCATTAGGTAGAGCGATTGTTAGAAACCCTAAAGTATTTTTGATGGATGAGCCATTGTCAAATTTAGATGCTAAGTTAAGAGAACATATGAGAGTTGAGCTTGTAAAAATTCACAAGCAATTAGGCACGACATCTATATATGTAACACATGATCAAACCGAAGCCATGACTATGGCTACTAAGATTGTTTTACTAGACAAGGGTAAGATTCAGCAAGTAGGTAAGCCTGATGATTTTTACAATAAACCAAGTAATATTTTTGTTGCTAAATTCATTGGATCGCCTACAATGAATATTATAGATGGAATATATAAAGAGGGTAAATTCATATCAAAGAATGAGACAATCATACTCACTCCATCTAAAGAAGATAAAATTGTTTTAGAGAAATATGAAAATAAAAATGTTTCAATAGGTATAAGACCTGAAAGATTTGAGAGTGGTGGGGAATTTGGAGATACTTTTACAGCGACTATAGAAGTAGTTGAAATGCTTGGTAAAGAGAAAATACTTCATGCTAAATTATCGGATGGTTCCGATTTAGTGATATCTACACCAGGACATTATGAGTACAATGAGGGAGAAGTACACAAATTTGGATTTGATATAAATGCTATTCATTTTTTTGATACAGAAACTACTATGAGAATTAATTAAAGGGATGAAGATATAATGCAAAGCATTAAGAGAACTACTATAAAAGATGTTGCTAAGATGGCCAATGTTTCGCCTTCCACAGTATCAAGAGTAATATCCAATAGCCCTAGAATAAGTGAAGAAACTGCAAAACGTGTAAAATACTGTATGAATGAATTAGGCTATTATCCTAATGCTATTGCAAGGTCTTTAGCTAATAAGACATCTAATACAATCGGGCTTATCATGCCTGTAAGGCCAGGAGAAACTTTATTAAATCCTTTCTTTCAGGAGGCTTTAAGAGGAATTGTAAGGGGTGCTACTGTATGTTCTTATGATGTGCTTTTAGCAACATTTCAAGGCGGAGAAGACGAAATAGACTCTATGAGGAAACTAATTAGCGCATCAAAAATCGATGGAGTAATTCTAATGACAAGTAGAGTTAATGACAATGCGATAAAATATCTAAGAGAAATTAATTTCCCATTTTGCGTAATAGGATCTCCATTAGATGATAAACAGATTTTTAATCATGTTGATAACGACAATATAACCGCTTCATATGAGTTAACTAAACATTTAATAGATGAAGGAAAGAAAAAAATAGCTATCATAGCAGGTGATAAAAATTTGATAGCCACTGTTCATAGAATAAAAGGTTATGAAAAAGCCCTGATAGAAACTCAATGTAAGCTAGATGAAAATTTGATTTATACAGGCGATTTTGATGAAAAAACAGGATATACTTATGCAAAGTATTTATTTGAGAATAAAATCAATCCAGATGCAATCCTTGCCACAGACGATTTAGTAGCTTTTGGTGTAGTTAGATATTTATTAGAAAAAGACATAAAAATACCAGATGAAGTTGCCGTAGCAAGCTTTAACAACAGTATACTTTCTAGACAATTTCAGATACCGATTACATCAGTTGATATACATGCAGATACATTAGGAGAAGAAGCAGTTAAAATATTGATTGAATATATGCAAGAAGGAAAAGTAAAAAGAAAAATAGTTCCTCATACAATACACATAAGAAGGTCTTCATCAAGCAAAAGCTCTCGTTTTTAAAATGAGAGCTTTTAATTAATTTTATTGAAAAACAACGCCATAAATGGTATTATCAATATATGGTGAATTGTCACTAAATTCTTAATAGTGGGGGATAATATGGATCATAAGATTATTGAAGAAAATTTACAACAAATCGATTCTGTGATTTCAAGTAAAATAATAATTGGAGAGGCAAACCAGATTGAAGAAATCCATATTGTTTCCAATGGAATACGAAATCCTAAGCAAATTGCGAGGGATGTTGAATCAGTCCTATTAGCAAATTTTGATTACAAGATAGATCACAGAAAAATCAGCATTGCTCAATTAGATGATATAGATATTAGAAAGATAAAACCTAGATTAAAATTAAACGGAATTTCAAAAGAAACATCTGGGAACAAAGCCAACGTAAAGGTTAGCATTCTTAAAGCTGATGAGGAGTTTGTTGCCTCTAAATCAGGTATTAACTCAAACAGAAATATAGAAAGAATGCTTGCTGAAGCAACAGTAATGGCTGTTGAAGATTCCCTTGGAATAAATGATTTGTTTATTGTAGAAGATATAAGAAATTTAATGATTGCTAGTGTACAAGTTGTTGTAGTTTTAGTTTCAAGTCTAATAAATGGGCAAGAAATCATACTATCAGGCTCTAGTGTAGTAAAAAATGATTATTATCTTTCTGTTGCAAAAGCTACTTTAGATTCGATCAACAGATTTTTAACAAAATAGCCTAAAATGCCGGCTAAAATGAAGCGAAGATAATAAAAAATAGCGAAGCGAATATAGCATGCTTAACTAGCGGATGAGCAGAGTACTCTATGAAGGAGGCTATATTCGATGAAAAAAATCGCAACTATGTTGTTAAGCGTTTTAGCACTTGCTCTAGCAGCAGGCGCGAATTTCACTTTAATCTAGTAAATTGATAGCCGGCATTTTATATATGGAGGATTTTATGAAGCTAAATCTTAAAACCAAAATTTATCTATCGGTATTAACTGTATTGGCTGCGAGTTTATATATTTATATTTTTACAAATTATAAAATGGATAATATTTTTTTATTTGTGTTTTGGACTTTATTGTCCATTGCAGTTGAATCTTTACTAATTCCCATGCCAAACAATGCTGTCGGGGTTTCTGTTGGATATGCGATTAATGTAGCTACTGTGATAATCGGAGGCCCATTATTAGCTGCTACTACTACGTCACTAGGAGTACTATTTAGATTTCCTAAAATCGAAGGCAGAGGATATGTACATTTGTTTAATCTGCCAGTGTATAAAACCTTGTTTAATGTAGTTCAAAGTGTGTTGGTTTCTGGTACTATGGGTTTGATATATATTGCTTTCAATGGTAAAATAGGAGATTTTTCACTTGCACCAACTATATTGATTATGATAGTAGGAGTGGCTTTTAACACTATTGTTTTATCAGGCTATCTAGCATTGTCTACGAATACATCATTTGTTAACACTTGGATTGGAAACATTAGAGGGTTGTTTCCAAATGCTTTAGCTGTAGGAACAATAGGGATAATAATAGCACTTGCTTTTTTAAGCTATGGATATGGAGCAGTAATTTTGTTCTTTGGACCGCTTATGCTCGCAAGGTACTCCTTTAAACTGTATATAGAGATGAGAAATTTATACATATCTACTATCGAAGCACTAAATAAAGCTGTAGAGGCAAAAGATTCTTATACCAGTGGCCATGCTAATAGGGTAGAAGAACTTGCAGTAAATTTAGCAAAAGAATATCATCTGTCTTTTGACAGCATTGAGAACATAAGAACTGCAGCTGTGCTTCACGATATTGGAAAGATTGGAATTAAAGATGAAATTTTGAATAAAGCTGGGAAATTGACACAAGAAGAATATGAAATCATTATGAAACACCCTACTATAGGAGCAGAGATTATTGGAAAAGTTCATTTTTTAAATGATGTCACAAAAATTGTCCGACATCACCATGAAAAATATGATGGCTCTGGATATCCAGACGGGTTAAAAGGCGAAGAAATACCTATTGAAGCGAGTATTTTGATGATAGCAGATTCCTATGATGCTATGACGACAGATAGGCCTTATAGAAAAGCATTGACAAAAGAAATGGCAATAGAAGAGCTAAAAAAATACAAGGGAACACAGTTTGATCCAAGATTAGTTGATGCTTTTATAAATATGATTAATAAAATGAATACTCAGGTGTAATATGTTCCTAGAACCTTCCTTTTTATCGATTGCAATAGCAAAAATTAGAGGCGGAAAATTCAATAATCTTATCAATGTAAATTTCAAAGGGTATTTTTTGTTCATAGCTGCTTTTCTCATACAAGGTTTCATGGGATTATTAAATAATGGTGATAGTTTAACAATTAAAAAATTTATAGTTAATTTCTCCTACTACCTTATTGCATTAAGCTATATTTTGATGATAGTTACTTCATTGATGAACATTAAAAAAATATATATGAAATTATTTTTAATAGGGATAGTTTTAAATTTTGTAGTAATAATGGCAAACGGTGGGAAAATGCCAGTTTATTTTCCACCTGATTTGAATATAAACGAAAATGTAATTGAAGAAAGAGAATATGATATAATACATATAAAAGCAGATGAAGATACAAAATTATTTTTACTAGCAGATATCATATATATCCCAAAGCCTTATCCATTGCCCAAAATATTGAGCATTGGGGATTTATTTATTATGGCTGGCGTTTTTATGTTTTTTCAAAGAGAGATGTTATCTGACCAATCCCAAACATAATTTGTTTGGGAAAGTGTTTTTAAGGAGTGAAATCTAAATGAATAAAGCAGTTATATTAGGGACAAATTATTATATAGGGCTTAGTATCATAAGGTGTCTAGGAAGAGAGAAAATACATACTATTGCAATAGATTATACTCAGAAGGATACTTATGGCTCAAAATCAAAGTATCTTAATGAGCATATAGAAGCACCGAATTTTAAAACTGAAAAAGAAGCTTATTTAGATAAGCTTATTGAAATCGCAAAGAATGAATCTGAAAAGCCAGTTTTATATCCATCTGCAGACCCATATGCTGAATTCATAGATGAAAACTTAGATATATTGAAAAAATATTACCTAATTCCTATGGTAAAAAAAGGTTTATGGACAGAGGTGATGAAGAAAGAAAGCCTGATTAAATTAGCACAACAAAACAATGTGCTAGTGCCTGAAACTGTGGATATAGATGATCCGAACTTTAAAGAAAAAGTTGTTGAAATGATAGGGTTTCCATGCATCGTAAAACCAACTGACTCACCAAAATTTGTGAATGAATTTAGAAAGAAGATATTTTACTGTACCAATATCAAAGAGCTTGAAGACTCTATTGAGAAAGCAAGAAATAAACAAATTGAAGTATTTGTACAAAGAATAATACCTGGATTTGACGATCACATGTACACTTTTGATTTTTACGTTGACAAGCAAGGAAAAGTAACACACTGGACTACATGCAGAAAGCTTAGACAATTTCCAATAAACTTTGGAGCGAGTGTATATACTGAACAAAAATATGTAAAAGAATTGGCAGATATCGGGATTCCATTTATTGAGAAAATAGGCTATAGAGGCTTTGGAGAAATTGAATTTAAAAAAGATGAAAAAACTGGTAAATTTTATTTAATTGAAATAAATACGAGAACTACAAATCTAAATAATCTATTGTATAAATCTGGGCTTAACTTCCCTTACATTCAATACAAGGATATGGTTAATGACAACCTTTCACCAAAAGTTATCGATTATGATACTGGATATGTATTCCGCTATTTTTTTGAAGATAAACTAGCTATAAGAGATTATATAAAAAATGGCCAACTGACTAGGTTAGATGTATTTAAATCTTTATTTAGAAAGAAAGCACCGGCTATTTGGAGTATATCTGATCCAATGCCAGCATTTAATTATTTGTATATATTATTTAATAAAGCAATTAAAAAAATTATCAAGTAGGTGTAGATATGTTAATTTCTGAATTGGTTCATCAAATAGAGCATTATGAGATTAGAAATTTTAAAGAGGATTTTGAAATAAAGAGCATTGCATATCATTCTAAAAAAGCAACTTTAAATTCAATATATGTTGCAATAAAAGGTTTTATAACCGATGGACATAAATATATAGAAGATGCCTTAAACAATGGTGCAAAAGCTGCAATCGTGGAAGAATTTGTTGATGTAAATATTATGCAAATAAAGGTTAAAGACTCGCGAAGAGCACTGTCTTTGATAAGCGACATATTTTATAACTCTCCAACAAAAAAGATGAAAGTAATTGGAATAACAGCAACAAATGGAAAAACAACAACTTCTTTTTTAGTAGAGACAATATTAAGAAATACGGATATCAAAACCGGGCTGATAGGAAGTGTAATGAATAAAATAGGGGATAAAATAGAAATAGCTGAATTGACAACCCCTGAAAGCCTTGATTTACAAGAAAAATTCTATAATATGCACAAAAATAATATTGATACATGTGTTATGGAAGTTTCATCTTCAGCTCTGGAACTTAATAGAGTTGCTGATGTTGATTATGACATAGTTTCTTTCGCAAATTTGGCTAGAGAACATATTGACCAACATGGTAGTTTCAAAAACTATTGGATGGCAAAATCAAGTTTAATTAAAAATGTAAAAGAAGAAGCAGTTGCAATATTAAATATCGATTATGATATGATTTCATCACTTAAATACAATACAAGAGCTGATGTAATAACTTTCTCTATAAATGGCAACAAAGCTGATGTTTCATGTAAAAATATAGAATTAGTAGGTGGCAGGGCAAAATTTAGAGTAATCATTGATGAAGACATTAAATTTAAAAATGTAAATATCGGAAAAGATGAATTTGATGTTGAACTAAATATTCCAGGATACCATTCAATCGAAAATGCTATGGCGAGTATATGTATTGCCCTCGCTTTTGGAGTAGAAAAAGAAATCATCATAAAGACACTTAAAGAATTTAAGGGTGTGGAAAGGAGATTTGAATTTATTTACGAAGGCGATTATATAATAATAGACGATCACTTTGCCAACCTAAAAAATATCAACTCCACACTTGAAAGCATTAGCTATATGGATAAAAATAAATTTCACATTGTTTACGCAATAAGGGGAAATAGAGGGCCAACAGTAAATAGAGAAAATGCAAAAGCTTTAATATCATGGAAAGATAAATTAGGCATAGAAAAGATCATTGCCACTAGAAGCGTTGGAAACGTGACAAAAAAAGATGAAGTAAAGCCAATTGAAGAAGAAGTTTTCAGAGAAGAAATTTTAAATGCGGGAATTCCATTAGAAATTCATGATACACTTTATGACGCTATTAAAAAAGCAATAGACGAAGTTCAAAAAGGTGATATAATTTTATTGGCAGGATGCCAAGGAATGGATATGGGAGCAAAAATCGCTTTAGATATAATATCTAAAAAAGAAATTGGAATAGATAAAGAGAAGCTGTTTGATCCCATTAAAAGAAGAATTACTGAGATAGATCGAATCATGTAAATTGTTTTTATTTTTTACTAAATGTGATAAACTAATATTTATGGAAAGCAAGGTTTCTATAAAAATCAAGGGGGAAGTAAGTTGGATCTAAAATCAAAGATCAGAGAAATTGAAGATTTTCCTGTTAAAGGTGTAAGCTTTAAAGACATCACTACATTAACAAGAGATAAAGAAGCATTCCACGAAACAATTAGCATGATGATTGAAGACTTAAAAGATAAAGAAATAGATTATGTTGTCGGACCAGAAGCGAGAGGCTTTTTATTTGGAGCTGCAGTAGCTTATGGTTTAGGTGTTGGTTTTATACCAGTAAGAAAGCCTGGTAAACTGCCGGGAGAGACAACTAAATATGATTATGATCTTGAATATGGATCAGCAGCACTAGAGATTCAGACAGAAGCTATTAAAAAAGGGGACAGAGTGGCTATTATAGATGACTTATTAGCAACTGCTGGTACAGTTCTCGCAGCAACAAAGTTAATTGAATCTTTTGGTGGTGAAGTAGTAGCACTTGAGTTTGTAATTGAACTAGTAGATTTGAAAGGGCGAGATAAGCTTAAAGGCTATCATGTAAATTCTTTAGTTAAATATGATTAACGTCTTTAGGGGCGTTAATTTTTTCTCTAAAAAAAGGAGGGGTATAAATGTGTGGTATAGTTGGATACGTTGGCAATAAAAATGCTCAGGAAGTCATAATTGATGGATTAGAGAAACTTGAATATAGAGGATATGATTCTTCAGGCGTTGGAATAATCGAAAATGGTAAATTAAGAGTAAGAAAAATGGCAGGGAGGCTTTCAAATTTAGAAAAAAGTTTAGAAGAAAACCCTATAAATGGCAATGTTGGTATAGGACATACAAGATGGGCTACTCATGGAATACCATCTGATATAAATTCTCATCCTCATACGAATAGTTCTGGTACAATAGCTGTTGTACATAATGGCATTATTGAGAATTATAGGGAGATAAAAGAAGATCTAGAAAAAAATGGGTATAAATTTATTTCAGATACAGACACAGAAGTAGTAGCACATTTAATAGATTTTTTTTATGATGGTGATTTATTAGAGGCTGTTTTTAAAGCTGAAGACAGATTAAAAGGGGCATATGCATTAGCCATTGTATCTGAAAACAATCCCGATGAAATTGTGGCTGTTAGAAATGAAAGCCCACTTATTCTAGGAGTAGGAGAAAATGAAACTATAGTTGCTTCAGACATACCAGCAGTTTTGAAATATACTAAGAAAGTTGTTTATTTAGATAACAAGGACATAATCAGGATAACAAAAGCTGGGTATGAAGTGTATGACAAAGACAGAAAAAAAGTAAATAGAAGATCAGAAGAAATCTCTTGGGATGTTGAATCAGCTTCAAAAGAAGGGTATGCACATTTTATGCTCAAAGAAATTTACCAACAACCTACTGCAATAAGAGATACTGTTGAAAGAAGAATAGATGAAAAAGGGAATATAGTATTAGAAAATATAAGTATTACAAAAGAAGTTTTAGAAAAAATCAATAAAATATATATCGTGGCATGTGGTACAGCATATCATGCGGGGCTTATTGGGAAATACTTATTCCAAACATTTCTAAAAGTAGATACAATAGCTGATATTGCTTCAGAATTTAGATACAGTGAACATAATATTGATGAAAACACTTTAGTTGTGATAGTAAGCCAATCAGGCGAAACTGCTGATACACTACAAGCGCTAAAAGATGCAAAAGAGAAAGGCGCAAGAATTTTATCTATAACAAATGTTGTTGGTAGTTCTATTGCAAGAGAATCAGATGATGTATTTTATACATGGGCAGGGCCAGAGATAGCAGTTGCCTCTACAAAAGCTTATACTACTCAGCTAGTAGCTTTCTACTTAATGGCATTGCACTTTGGAAGGCTTAAAAACACAATAGAATTAACCTGCTATGAAGAGATATTAAACGAATTAAGGACATTACCTGAAAAGCTACAAATTACTTTATCAGAATGCGATAAAAAAGCTAAAAACATAAGTGAGACAATAAAAGATAAACAATCAGTTTTTTATTTAGGGAGAGGACTTGACTATTACACAGCTTTGGAAGGGGCTTTAAAATTAAAAGAGATATCATATATTCACACTGAAGCATTTCCGGCAGGAGAATTAAAACATGGAAGCATAGCACTGATAGAAGAAGGAACGCCAGTTATTGCTTTTGCCACTCAATCGTTGATTTACGATAAAATAGTTTCTAACATAAAAGAAGTAAAAGCCAGAGGAGCTTATGTAGTGGGAGTGACCAGAAAAAAGAATGAAGACCTTAAAGAGATATGTGATGAAGTAGTATTACTAGAAGAAAGCTTTAACATCTTTATGCCTCTTATTTCAGTTGTTGTTGCTCAACTTATTTCATACTACACGGCACTGCTAAAGGGAAATGACGTAGATAAGCCAAGGAATTTAGCTAAATCAGTAACTGTTGAATAGGGTTAAAATAATTGTATTCACATTATAAAAATTTATATTGCATAAAGGCAGGCATCACATAAATAAAGAGTAAACATAATTGTATTATTAACATATTGATAAATAAATATTTATCAATATGTATTGATGTCATATTTCTTATGTGCTATAATAATAGAGAAATATAACATAAATATGGGGGGAAGAGTATGAAAAGAATATTATCAATTGTACTTATGATAGTTTTGTCTATCTCGCTTTTGGTTGCATGTACTAGTGAACCAGCTACTGAAACAGAAGAGCCAACTACACCAGACACTGGTGAAGGAACAGAAACAACAAGTGGTACTATCACAAAGTTAGGTTTAGGACATATAGTTTCTATAGCTAAATCAAAAGACAAAGGGACAGACGCTAATGGAAATCCAGTAAATCCTCTTGCACAAGCAGATGTAATGATTGCTGCTGTAGGATTTGACGCGGATGGTAAAGTAGTAAGTGTTTATATCGATAGTGCTCAAACAAAAGTAGCATTTGACGAAAACATGCAATTAACAAGTGATGTAAATGCAGAAGTACCAACAAAAAGAGACTTAGGTACTGACTATGGAATGGGCAAGGTTTCACCTATAGGAAAAGAATGGTTTGAACAAATGGATGCATTGCAAGAGTGGATGGTAGGAAAGACTGTTGAAGAAATTGTTTCAATGGAAACAACTAAAAGAGATGATGAGCATCCAACAGTACCAAATGTTCCTGAACTTACTTCATCAGTAACTATGGACGTAGGAGAATACTTGAAAATAGTTGAAGAAGCATGGAATAATGCTATTGATGTTACTGGAGCTGAAAAAGTTGGTTTAGGAGTTAAGACATCAATTGCAAAATCAGTTAGTGCTGGAACAGATGCAAATGGAAATCCTGTAAATGCACAAGCACAAGTAGATACAATTATAAGTGCTACCGCATTAGACGCAGATGGGAAAGTTGCTGGAACAATAATCGATACAGCTCAAGTAGTTATACCATTTGATGCAGATGGAAAAGTTGCTATTGATAAAACTGTTGAATTAAAGACAAAGAATGAATTAAAAGAAGATTATGGCATGGGAAAAGTATCACCAATTAAAAAGGAATGGTATGAGCAAGCACAAGCTTTAGCTGAATGGATGAAAGGTAAGACCTTAGATGAAATTAAAGCTATGAAATTAGAAGAAGGAAAACCTGCTGAAGAAGATTTAGTTTCAAGTGTAACAATACACGTAGATGATTATTTAGCAGTAGTTGAAGAAGCAATTAACAACGCAAAATAGTTTATAAAACTCCCTCTTTTGAGGGAGTTTTAATTTGTAAAAATTATTATTTTTTGGTATGATTATCCGGGGTGATAAAGTGAATAAGAAAATTTCATATATTTTAATTTTTGCTATTTTTGTCTCTGTTCTTAGTGGATGTACAAATAAAACTAGCTATACAAAATACACAGAGACATTTTTTGATACATTTGATACAGTTGTGCAAATTGTAGGTTACACTGAGAGTGAAGATGAATTTCGAAATTATACTAAGATAATGCACGATAGAATGCTAGAACTTCACAAACTTTACGACAGATACAATGATTATGAAGGTATAAATAACATTAAGACAATCAATGACAATGCTGGAATACAACCTGTAAAAGTAGATAAAGAGATAATTGACCTAATCAAATTTTCAAAAGAGATGTATTTCAAAAACAAGCAGAGAACGAATATAGCTTTTGGTAGTGTTTTAGATGTATGGGCTAAATACAGAGATGAAGCAGAATCAAATCCGGAGAACGCAAGAATTCCATCAATGGAAGAACTTCAAGCAGCAAATGAGCATACTGATATAAATAAAGTCATCATTGATGAAATAAATAGTACAATATATCTAGAAGATCCCAATATGAGACTGGATGTCGGTGCTGTAGCAAAAGGATATGCAACTGAGATAGTAGTAGAAGAAATCAAAAAAGAAGGATTCAACTCATTTATTATGAGTTCGGGAGGAAATGTTAAAGCAGTTGGGAAACCATTAGATGGGAGTAGAGATAAATGGGGCATAGGTATACAAGATCCTAATAAAGATATTTTTACAGACGACAATAAAATACTTGACACTGTATTTATAAATGATCTATCTGTTGTTAGCTCAGGGGATTACCAAAGGTACTACATTGTTGATGGAGAAAGGATGCATCATATTATAGATCCAGATACTTTAATGCCTGCCACGTACTATAGAGCTATAACTGTCATCACACCAAACTCTGGAGAAGCAGATTTCTATTCAACTGAAGCTTTTTTATTACCATTTGAAGAAAGCAAAAAAATGGTAGAATCAAAAGATGGTTTAGAAGCTATTTGGGTTTTTCCTGATGGTTCTGTTCAAATGACAGATGGGTATATGAAATTATCAAAGACATATGGCAATGCAACATCTAATAATTAGTTAAAGAAGGAGAATTATGAAAACAATAGGGATAATAGGAGGCATGGGGCCTTTAGCAACAGTTAAATTATTTGAAAAAATAGTATTAAATACTTCAGCATCATCTGATCAAGAGCACCCCCCGATACTCATTGACAATAATACTAGAATACCAGATAGGACCCAATTTGTGCTTGGGAAAGGGCTTGATCCAAGACCTGAATTGATAAAATCTGCTAAGAAACTTGAAAAAATGGGTGCTGATTTTCTAATAATGCCATGCAACAATGCACATTATTTTTATGAAGATATCGTAAAAGAGATAGATATTCCTTTGCTTAGTATGATAGAAGTTGCTGTTGAAACAGTTAAGACCCGATTTAAAGACGAAAAAATAGGGATATTAGGGACAGATGGTACTATTATGGGAAGAGTCTATCAAAAGGCATTAGAGAGAGAGAATTTAGATTACCTCATACCTTCAATTGAGGGGCAAAAAGAAGTGATGAAATTAATTTACAATATAAAGATGGGTATATATGATAATAATTTAGAAAAACTATATGAAGAATTTTTCGATATGAAAAATAATGGAGTTCAAGTTTTTATAATTGGATGTACAGAATTATCAGTTGCAGTTGATATGTATAATTTTAAAGAAAAGATTGAATACATTGATGCTTTAGAATTACTTGCTAAAAAAGCTATAGTTGAAGCTGGAGCAAATCTCTATATAAGATAACAGACTCAATACTTTGAGTCTGTTATCTTATTAATGTATTATTTTGCTTGCTCTAGAGCATTGTTAACTGCTTCAATTATACCATTGCTAGTTAATGTTGCACCAGAAACTATGTCAACATCAGTTGAATTATTCTCAACGATAGCAGCAGGTATTTGTTCAAGTGCTGGATCTGCAACTCCTTCTGTTTCTTGTTGCTCTGTAACAGTAACTGATGCTATTTTACCATCTTTTACTTCAACAGAAACTTTTAAAGGATGCATTCCTTCTCCTTGACCTTCATATGTTCCGTCTACATAGGCTGTTTCTTCACTTGTATCACTGCTACAGCCAACCAAGACAAGTGAAAGAACCAATACAGACATTAGGATTATCATGTACTTTTTCATCTTTGTCACTCCTTTCATCATTAGATAGATATATTATACATTTTTTTAAAATAAAATTCAAATTTGCAAGTATATATGATAAAAACAAGGGTAGAAATTAACAGGGAGGTGATTAAATGGTAAAAGAGAAAAGTATGTATAAACATAAGTATGATTCGAACGAATTAAAAAACATGACGGTAGAAGCATTGAAAAACAGAGGAGTCGAGTTAATAGATATTGCAAACATTGTTTATGAACTTCAAAAGGACTATCATGATAATCTAACTATCGAAATGTGCTTAGAGAGTTTAGAAGCAGTTCTTTCTAAAAGGGAAATAATACATGCTGTATTGACAGGTATTGCTTTAGATGAATTAGCTGAAAAAAGGTTGTTACCAGAGCCTATACAATCAATAATATTGTCTGATGAAGGATTATATGGTATAGATGAGATTTTACCACTATCAATTGTAAATGTATATGGAACCATTGGGCTTACAAACTTTGGATATCTTGATAAAGTGAAATTCGGTATCATTGGAGAGCTAGATAATGAAAAACGAGAGATATGTAATACATTTTTAGATGATATAGTAGCTGCACTAGCAGCAGCTGCTGCTAGTAGAGTGGCTCATTCAATGTAAAAATAAGAAGTAGCTTAAGCTACTTCTTATTTTTTAGTTAAACCTTCTTTTGCAAAGAATTCTTTTGTAAGTCTAATTACAGTTCCACTTAGCAATAAAACTCCAATTAAGTTAGGGATAGCCATAAGACCATTTAATGTATCAGCAAGAGCCCATAGTACTTCTAATCCACCTATAGCACCTACAACTATAAATGGTACATAGACGATTCTATAAGGCATTATTGCTTTTGGCCCAAATAGATATTCTATACATTTTTCGCCATAATAACTCCAACCAATGATAGTTGAGTATGCAAATAGAAGTATACCTATAGTAACAATATATCCACCACCTGGGATTGACTCATTAAATGCTTGTGTAGTTAACACAGCACCAGATGCACCACTATCCCAAAGCCCTGATACCATTATTGCCAAAGCTGTCATTGAACAAATAACAATGGTATCCATAAAAACTTCAAACACTCCCCACAAACCTTGTCTAACAGGGTGATCAGTAGTTGCAGCTGCGTGAGCTATAGGTGCAGATCCTAGACCTGCTTCATTTGAAAATACTCCTCTTGCAACTCCCATTGTCATAGCTGTTCTTACACTAGCACCGGCAAATCCACCAACTGCTGCTGTTGGAGTGAAAGCATATTTAAAAATCAATCCAAATGCTTCAGGTATATGAGTTATATTTCCAATGATAATTACTAGAGCACCTAATATATAAATTGCTGCCATAAATGGAACTAGTTTTTCTGTAACTGATCCAATTCTTTTAATTCCTCCAATTATTACTAAAGCAGTAATTATTGCAAGTACTATTCCGGTTGCTAAAGGAGGTATTTTAAATGATTCTTGTAGTGCAGCAGCTACTGAATTAGCTTGTACCATGTTTCCAATGCCAAATGCTGCGATTGAGCCGAAAATAGCAAAGATTACCGCAAGCCATTTCATATGGAGTCCGTTTGTAATATAATACATAGGGCCTCCGACAAATCTTCCGTCTTCTGTTTTTTCTCTGAAATTAACTGACAAAACTACTTCAGCGAATTTTGTTGTCATGCCGAAAATTGCTGATACCCACATCCAAAATACTGCACCAGGACCACCAGTTGCAATAGCGGTAGCAACTCCAGCGATGTTTCCAGTTCCTACAGTTGCCGCAAGAGCTGTTGCAACCGCTTGAAAAGCTGTTACTTCTCCTTCTCCTCTTTGTTCCTTTGAAAAGATTTTCAATAAGGTGTTCTTTAAAATATAGCCTAGCTTAGTAATAGAGAAAAATTTAGTTCTAAAAGTTAAATAAATTCCAGTTCCTACTAATAGTATGAGCATAGGTGGACCCCATACTACACCATTTACCATACTATTAATTTCATTAAAAAGTTCCATGGTATACCTCCCTAAATTATATTTTGATTCAAATGAAAACGTTTGAATCAATTAATTTTATTTTAGCAGAAATGAGAATTTATTACAATAGAATTAACAGAAAATTAATAATCATACCAAAATTGACACAAATATAACATATATATATTAAAAGTCTATCATACTTGATATTTTATGTGTTTAGATATAATATATATAAATAAAATAATTGAGGTGAGATATGTTTTATGCAGTTAAGAAAGGTAGAAATGTAGGTATTTATGATACATGGGAGGATTGCAAAAAAGAAGTAGAAGGTTATAGTGGAGCAATATATAAAAAGTTCAATACTTACGAAGAAGCAGAAGCTTTTATAAATAAAGCTTCTAATGATGGAAATAAGAATAGTATGGCTTTAAATGAAGATACTGCTATTGCTTATATTGATGGTAGCTTTGATTTAGAAACCAAGACTTTTGGATTTGGTGCAGTTGTATTTTTTAAAGGCGAAAAGTTAACATTTTCACAAAGATTTGACGATGAAAACCTAGCTTCTATGAGAAATGTAGCTGGCGAAATAAAAGGTGCAGAAGTTGTCATGACTTGGGCATTAAATAACAAAGTGAAGAAACTCATTCTTCACTATGATTACATGGGGATAGAGAATTGGGCTTTGGGCAAATGGAAAACCACTAAAGAGGGGACTAAAGCCTATAAAAAATTTTTTGATGAAATAAAAGACAAAATTGAAGTCCATTTTATTAAAGTAAAAGCACATTCAGGCGATGAATTTAATGAAGAGGCAGATAAACTAGCTAAGAATTCAAAGTTATTATAATTTTTCAATTTCGACATTATTATTCTTTAATAAATAAAGCGCATATTCATCGACATTATATTCATATTTATAGTAAATTTTTTTAATACCAGCTTGTATGAGTGCTTTAGTACAATTTAAACAAGGGAAATGAGTTACATAGACAATGCAGTTTTTTACAGGGATCCCTTCTTTAGCACAATACAAGAGTGCGTTCATTTCTGCGTGTATAGTTGCAATACAATGCCCATCTCTCATTGTATGGCCTACATCATCACAATGTGGATTTCCTGCAACTGATCCATTATATCCGGTAGATACAATTCTGTGATCGTCATTAACGATTACACAGCCTACGAAGGCTCTATCACAGGTTGACCTTGATGCGACCATTTCAGTAATCTCCATAAAATATTGATTCCAACTTTTTCTATTTGTCATTGTATAACCCCCTATTAAAATGTATTATAACATAAAAATATATTTTTATAATATGGGTATATATATTATCTACTAAGGGGGGGAAAATACATGTATGGAGTAGTATTAGAAGGTGGAGGAGCAAAGGGTGCTTATCATATTGGTGCTTATAAGGCTGTATTAGAGAATGGGTTTGATGTAGGAGCTATCGTTGGGACATCAGTTGGAGCTTTAAATGGGGCTATGATAGTTCAAGGGGATTTTGATAAAGCTTATGAACTTTGGGAGAATGTGAATTACACAGATATCATAAAAGCTAATGAAGAAGAAATTGACCGATTAAAGGATATTAGACTCACTAAAGAAGATTTAAGGATTTTATTAAATAAACTTAGAGATGTAATTAAAGATGGAGGGTTTGACATAACTCCATTAAAAAATTTATTAGATCAACACATCGATGAAGAAAAAATTAGAAATTCGAAAGTCAATTATGGTTTAGTAACTGTTAATATATCAGATTTAAAACCATTGAAGCTGTTTAAAGAGGACATACCATATGGAGAGATGAAGAATTATATATTGGCTTCTTGCTATTTACCTGTTTTTAAAAAAGAGAGAATTAGCGGGAAGTTTTTTCTAGATGGCGCATATTATAATAATCTTCCTTTCGATATGTTGGTTGAAAAAGGATATAGTGATATGATAATCATAAGGACGAATGCTCTTGGAATAGCAAGAAGAGTACCTATCGAAGAATATAATATAATTACTATAGCGCCATCAGAGAACATAGGAAATTCATTTACCTATGAAAAGAACATTGCCGTTCAAAACATCAAATTGGGCTATTTCGATGCTTTGAAAGAAATAAAGGGGTTAAAGGGAAATAAGTATTATTTTAATCCACTAGGAGAAGAATATTATTTTGATTTATTGAAAAATGTTAAGGAAACGACATTGAATTCACTAGCTAAGACTTTAAATATAACAGAAGAGACAAACAAAAGGTTGCTATTTGAAGTGATCATTCCTAAAGTATCAAAATTACTTGAATTAAAAGGAAATTATGATTACGAAGACTTTGTATTGAATTTAGTAGAAGTTTTATTAGCATACTATGAGATAGAAAAATTTAAAATATATGATTTTAAAGAGTGCCTTGAGATAATTAAAAAACAACCTAATTTAATTATTCCTAATCAAACCAATACATTAGATAAAATTTTGGAGAAAGCAAATATAACAAATGTTTTTAGAAGAGAAGATACTATGCTTAATGTAGCATATGATTTTATAAAGGACATAGAGGTGCAGTATGGAGATTGATGAATTGAAAAGAAGCTTGAAATATAGAATACCTCAACCCATAGATATAAAAAACAAATACTCTGTTTTGATACCTTTAATAAAAATAAATGAAAAGTGGCACATAATATATGAATTAAGAGCTTCTACATTAATAGCTCAGCCAGGAGAAATATCTTTTCCTGGTGGGAAAGTTGAAGAAAATGAAACTTATGAACAAGCTGCTATTAGAGAAACAGTGGAAGAATTAAATATAGAAGAAAAAAACATAAATGTCTTGGGAGAATTGGATTATTTAATATCATATGCCAATTTTACAATTCATTGTTTTTTAGGTGAACTTAAAGATATTAAATTAGAAGATATTAAGCCCAATGAAGCCGAGGTTGACCATGTTTTTGCTGTTCCCTTAGATTATTTTTTGATCCATGAACCGATGATTTTTGAGCTAGCATTAAAAACCGAAGGAAATGAGTCATTCCCATATGAGTTGATTCCAAAGGGGAAGGATTATAATTTCAGACAAGGTAAGCACATAGTCCTTTTTTACCAATATGGAGATTATATAATTTGGGGCTTCACCGCTCGAATGACAAAACAATTTATTGAAATAATCAGAGAAATAGGTGCAATATAGTTTAGGAGGAATAATTTGAATTACGAAATTATTGAACATAATAAACATAAGTTTATATATGTAGACGAATTGAAAAAGATGGGGCTGTACCATTGCTTCACAGCAAAAGATATGGATTTGGGGGTAAAGACAACTAAAAATCCAATGCTAGTAAATAAAAATCTAGAATTAATATATGATTTTTTAGGTAAGAAACCTACCGTACTCTTTAATGGCTTTCAAGTTCATGGTGATAATATAAAGATTATTAGAAGCATTGAAGATGGTTTTGAAAATGATACTGGAAGGTACTTTCCTGATACAGATGGACTTATGACAAGCAAAAGAGGAATAGGACTTATCACTAGATTTGCTGATTGCACCCCGATTGTAGTATATGATCCAATAAATAAAGTTCATGCTAATATTCATTCAGGGTGGAGAGGAACTTTAAAAACTATTGTAAACAAAGCAATTGATGTGATGGCAGAAAACTTTTCATCTAATGTTTCTGACATCATAGTAGTATTAGGCCCATCAATATCCAAAGAGGATTTTGAAGTTGAGGAAGATGTTTATTCAATGTTTAAGGAGAGATTTAGTAATATATCAGATTTTTCAGTTGCTAAAAATGAAACCAAATATTTAATCGATCTAAAAGGCATTATTAAGTACGTCTTATTAGAAAAGGGCATGAAACAGAAAAATATTGTTGACATAGACTTATCCACTTATTCAACATCCTTTTTGCATTCTTATCGAAGAGATAAAGAAGAGTATGGACTAATGGGTGCAATAACATTAATATAGCGAGTGCCTTGCACTCGCTATATTAAAATAATCTAATATGGTCTCTCTCTATATTTTTTTATTTCTTCAGTAATTAGTGGTACAATTTCCAAAGCATCGCCAACAAATCCTATGTTTGCTACACTAAATATTGGGGCATCAGGATCTTTATTAATTGCAATTATAAAATCTGATTTTTCCATACCAGCCAAATGTTGAACAGCTCCTGAAATTCCACAAGCAATATAAACCTTTGGCCTTACAGTCTTACCAGTTTGCCCAACCTGATGGTCTTTTGCTATATAGCCTTTGTCTACAGCCCCTCTAGAAGCTCCAACTTCTGCACCAATCATTTTAGCACATTCTTCGAGAATATGGAAATTATCACCAATTCCACGACCTCCTGAGATTATTATATCAGCTTTTGTGATATCGACAGCCATATGATCTCTTGGAAGTACTTCAACTAATTTTACTGGATCATTGATGTTTACTATAGAAACTTCTCTTTTATCTATCTCAAATTGTCTAGATGCGTCTTTTGGCAATTTCTCCATTACTCCAGGTCTTATTGTAGTCATTTGAGGTCTTTTGGTTTCATTTACAATCGTACCAAATAAGTTTCCACCAAATGCGGGCCTTGTGACATAAAGCAGTGAAGAATTTTCATTTTCTGGATCAAATTCAAGTTTGGTAGCATCTGCAGTCAAACCTGTATCGCATCTTGCTGCTATTCTAGGAGCTAAATCTCTTCCCATTACTGTTGCAGGTATAAGCACAATATCTGGCTTATCCTTTTTTATTACTTCATCCACAAAAAGAGTAGTGAAAATTTCTGTACTATAGTGATTTATATCTTTATTGTATAGCCAAATGATTTTATCAGCACCGTGATATCCAATTTCATTGATTAGATCTTCATCTAAATTGCCAATGGCAACGCCAATGACTTTGTAGCCAAGTTGAGGCCTGTTTTCTACTAGCCTACGAGCTTCCCCTAATAATTCCAATGAAGCATCATTTATTGCCCCATCTTTTTCTTCACAAAACACATATATATCCTTATATTCTTTTATATCCATATCTCAATCTCCTTATTTACCAATAAACTTAAAATCTATTAGTGTTTCTACTATTTTTCTTGCGGTTGTCTTTGGATCTAATTCCAATACATCGGAATTCTTATGAGCTTCTTTTGTAAAAGTCTTCTTTACTTTTGTTGGAGAACCCTTTAAGCCAATTATTGAAGGATCTATGTCTATATCGTTAAATGTGACGACTTTAATATCTTTCTCAAAAGCATGGCTTATTCCCTTAACACTCATATATCTTGGAGTAGCAATTGTGCTCAATGTAGTGATTAATGCAGGGAGTGGACATTCAAGCACTTCATAGCTATTTTCAAGCGCTTTCTTTACTTTGATTTTTTCGTCAGTTATTTCTAATATATCATCAACATAAGTTATTTGTGGTATCCCTAATTTTTCAGCTGTTTGTGGCCCAACTTGAGCAGTATCTCCATCTATTGCTTGTCTACCAGCTATTATTAGATCATAATCTAATGTTTTTATTACAGCGGCTAGAGTATTGGAAGTAGCCCACGTATCTGCACCTCCAAATTTTGGGTCACTCACTAAAATACATTCGTCAGCACCCATTGCATATAACTCTCTAAGCATGCTTTTTGCTTGGGGTGGTCCCATTGTTAAACAGGTAACCTTTGCATTCTTTTCGTCTTTTATTCTCAAAGCCATCTCAAATCCTGCTAAATCATCAGGATTTGTTATTGTTGGAACACCTGTTCTTATAAGTGTCCCAGTTTCTTTATCTATTTGCATTTCAGTTGTATCTGGAACTTGTTTTAATAACACTAGTATATTCATAATCGACTCCTATCATTTTAATAATTTATTTGATATTACTAATCTTTGAATTTCAGAGGTTCCTTCATATATTTCAGTTATTTTTGCATCTCTGAACATTCTTTCTACTGGATAGTCTCTTGTATATCCATAGCCACCGTGTAATTGAACAGCTTTTGTAGTAGTTTCCATAGCTACTTCAGCAGCAAATAATTTTGCCATTGCAGCCTCAGAAGTATAGCTTTGATTAGTGTCTTTCAAATATGCAGCTCTATAGACTAAAAGTCTTGCAGCATCTATTTTTGTTTGTAAATCTGCGATTACAAATTGAGTGTTTTGGAAAGCTGCAATAGGTCTACTAAATTGCTTTCTCTCTTTTACGTATTTTATTGTTTCGTTTAAAGCTCCTTGAGCAATGCCAATAGCTTGAGCAGCAATACCTATTCTTCCACCATCGAGAGTGGACATAGCTATCCCAAAACCTTTTCCTTCTTGGCCCAATAAATTTTCCTTAGGTACATATAGGTCTTTGAAAATCAATTCAGCAGTTGAGCTACCATGGATTCCGAGTTTCTTTTCAATTTTACCAATTGAGAAACCTTCCATATCTTTTTCAACTATAAATGCTGATATCCCTCTAGTTCCCTTTTGCTTGTCTGTCATTGCAAAGATAATATAGATATCGGCATAACCACCATTGGTTATAAAGATTTTTGAACCGTTTATTTTATAATAGTCGCCTTCTTTGATAGCAGTTGTTTGTTGCATTGCAGCATCAGAACCTGCGTTTGGCTCAGTAAGACCAAATGCACCAAGTTTTTCTCCTTTTGCCAAAGGCACTAAGTATTTCATCTTTTGCTCTTCAGTACCATAAGTGTAAATTGGATTGCAGCAAAGAGATGTGTGAGCTGAAAGGATTACTCCTGTTGTTGCACATACCTTTGAAAGTTCTTCAACTGCCAAAATATATGACAAATTATCTCCATCTGAACCGCCATATTTGCTTTCAAATGGTATTCCCATCATACCTATTTCTGCCATTTTTTTTACGTTCTCTATTGGAAATCTCTCTTCTTCATCAATTTCTGCTGCTAGAGGTTTTACTTCCTTTTCTGCAAATTCACGAAACAGTTTCCTCATAAGAGCCTGTTTTTCGCTTAAATCAAAATTCATCCCGTTATTCAAAAAATTCACCCCTCATTAAATGTTAAAAAAATAACCTACTTCGTTAAAAAAACTAAAATATTTATCCCCAACTATTATTATAAACCTTAGATTTTTTAAATCAAGGATAAAAATCTTAAATTGACACTTATTTATCAAATACTAATAAAAAATATAATGTGGAAATATCCACATTATATTCGAATCTGATGGTATTGTTTTTTTCCTTTTTTAATCATTAGTTTGTCATCGGCAAAATCTGACAATGTTACTAATTTATCGATTGATTCCACTTTAATACCATTTAGACTTATTCCGCCTTGTTCTATCAATCTTCTTCCTTCACTTTTTGTTTTAATCAATTTAATATCATACAATAAATCAACAATATTCATTCCATTGTCAAATATTGATTTATCCATCGTAGTGTGAGGGATAGTATCTTCATCTTCTCCATTTGCAAATAAAGCTCTAGCAGCTTTCAAGGCAGCATCTGCATCTTCCTTGCCGTGAACCATTTTAGTCACTTCATAAGCCAAAACTTCCTTCGCTTTGTTTAAACTTTCGCCACCTTCTTTTGTCAAATCCTCTATCTCATCTTTAGGCAAGAAGGTCAATAAATACAAGAACTTTTTAACATCTCTGTCATCTGTATTCCTTAAGTATTGATAAAAGTCAAAAGGAGAAGTTTTCTCTTTGTCAAGCCAAATAGTACCTTTTTCAGTCTTGCCCATTTTATTACCTGAAGCTGTGGTTAATAGTTGAAATGTCATTCCATAAACTGTGTCATTTTCAAGTTTTCTTACTAATTCATAGCCGCCTATTATGTTTGACCATTGATCACTACCGCCTAGTTGAAGTTTACAATTGTGATGCCTGTAAAGGTGAAGAAAATCATAACTTTGCATTAACATATAGCCAAATTCAAAAAATGTAAGACCTTTTTCAAGCCTGTTTTTATAGCAGTCAAAGGTTAACATTCTATTTACTGAAAAATGAACACCAATTTCTCTCATGAAATCCACAAACTTCAGTTCTAATAACCAATCTGCATTATTAACCATTATGGCTTTTCCAGATGAAAAGTCCAGAAATCTCGATAGTTGCTCTTTAAACTTATTTGCGTTGTAATCTATTATATCTCTAGTTAATACCCTTCTCATGTCAGATTTACCAGACGGATCACCTATCATTGTAGTTCCCCCGCCTATAAGTGCTATTGGTTTATGTCCAGCTCTCTGCATATGAGTCATAACCATGATTTGTAAAAAATGACCCAATGTTAGACTGTCAGCAGTTGCATCAAACCCTATATAGAAAGTCACAGATTCTTTGCCAAGCAATTCTTTCAGTTCTTCTTCGTGTGTTACTTGGTCAATATATCCTCTTTCGCTTAGAATATCAAAAACATTTTCCAAATAAATCCCTCCTTATAAAAATAAAAAGGCCTTCTCATCTAAAGGACGAGAAGACCCGTGGTACCACCTTAATTTGCTTAAAGCCTCTTACACGTATGGTGTGATTTCCCTTAAAACTCCAGATTGTAATTCGAATGCTTGATAGCTACTAGTTTTCACCACACACTAGCTCTCTAAAAGCTTATCAGAGCCTCTACTAAAGTCCTTCATTGTCTAATTTTCAATTAACACCATACTAATATATAAATAGTTCGTTGTCAAGTCTAATATCACTCAACTTTTATATCTATTGCATTTTCCCATAAGCCATGTATATTGCAATAGCTTGTAGCGTATAATGTACCTGGTTGTGTGGTACTAAATACGGATATAACACATGGTTCAGTGAACAGTTCAGATTCTCCATGCGCATTAAAGTCATAAGTGCCTAGCTCAATAGGGAATTTAGCTCCCTCTGGTCTAAAATACAGTTTAATCCATGATATGTGATGTTCTAATGTGTTAGGATGAGGTATTTCTTCACCAATAAGTACTTTAACCTCTATTTTTTCTCCTTTTTTGACAACTTCTGGTGCATGTATTACAGGTACGTGTTTTTCCCCTTTAAAATCACCTGTTTGATAAAAAGCTCCTATACTCATAATATCCCTCCTATTAAAATTATTCTTCTGTTTATATACCCAAAAAAATTTATTTTAACAAATATAAATGGAATAAAATAGTTTTTTAAGTATAATATATATATGAGGTGGGATTAATTGAAAAAATTCGATATAATAGCTTCAACCACTTTTGGATTAGAAGCTTTAACAAAGAGAGAATTACTCGATCTAGGGTATGATGAATTTTTAGTTGAAAATGGCAGGATAACGATTAAAGGTGAAATGGTTGACGTAGTAAAGTTAAATTTATGGTTGAGAACTGCAGAGAGAATATCTATAAAAGTAGGAGAATTTAAAGCTTTGACTTTTACTGAATTATTTGACAAAACGAAAGAGCTTCCATGGGAAGAATGGATAGATATAGATGGCAATTTTATGATTTCTGGGAAGAGTTTAAATTCAAAACTATTTAGTGTTTCTGACTGCCAGAGTATAGTCGAGAAAGCAATAGTTGAAAGACTAAAAGAAAATTATGATGTGGAGTGGTTTTCTAAATCTAAAGCAAGATTTAAAGTGGAAGTGTCAATTAATAAAGATATTGCAACACTTACTTTAAATACTTCTGGAGATGGACTTCATAAAAGAGGGTATAGAAATAGAGCAAATTTAGCCCCTATAAAAGAAACACTTGCTGCAAGTTTAGTTATGCTAAGCTATTGGAACAATGAAAGGCTCTTATACGATCCGTTTTGTGGCTCTGGGACAATACTTATTGAGGCTTTATTAATTGGTAAAAATATTGCACCGGGCTTAGATAGGAAATTTGACTTTGAAGAATGGGAAGTTTTCCCTAAAGAAATTGTGAAAGCAGAAAGAATTAAAGCAAGAAATTTAATAAATCATGATTCCAAACTAAGAATAATGGGAAGTGACATTGATAAGAAATCAATACTAATTGCAAGAGATAATCTGGCAAATTTAGGACTTGAAGAAGAGATAACTTTTTTTGTAAAAGACATGAGAGATGTCGACATAAAAAATGAGTATGGAGTTTTAATAACAAATCCTCCGTATGGAGTGAGAATGGGAAATGATGATGAAGTTAGACAATTATATGTAGACTTTGGGAATAAATTTAGAGAACTAGATAAATGGTCAATATACGTAATCACAAATGACGAGGACTTTGAACGCTATTTTGGAAAAAGAGCAGATCGCAAGAGGAAGTTATACAATGGAAGGATAAAGGTTGATTATTATCAATTCTTTGGGCCTAAACCAATAAAGGAAAGGTGATAATATGGGAATTTACACTAAAACAGGAGATAAAGGCACAACTTCGTTATTTGACAGCACAAGAGTTTATAAAGACGACATTAGAGTTGAAAGTTATGGTACTGTTGATGAGCTTGGCAGTTTTATTGGGTTAGCTAAGAACTATATTGAGGATGAAAATATAAAGGATATTTTATTTAAGATTCAAAACAAGCTTTTTGTTGTGGCTTCTAATCTAGCGACAATAGATCAAGAAAAAATTAAATACAGAATTAAAGATGATGATATAACTTTTCTTGAAAAAGTAATTGATGAATACATGCAAAGGATAAACAATCCAACAGGGTTTATCATTCCAGGGTCAAATAAACAATCTGCTCATCTGCATGTAGCTAGGACTATTTGCAGAAGAGCTGAAAGAAGAATTATATCACTATCAAAACAGGATTATGTTGATGAGAAACTAATAAAATATGTTAATAGATTATCAGATTGCATTTATGCTTTAGCTAGGTATTTAGAAGATGAGCAACAAAAAGTGGATTATGAGGGATAGTTTCTAGACCGTGGGGTGATTTTGTGATAGATAACGATAATAAAATAGGTGATAAACTAACAATGTTTCAACATGGTATACTCAATTATCAAGTTTTAGATGGCATGGCTGATTGGGTAAGAGTTGTATCGAAAGACGGAATAGTGATTTATGCAAATAGAGCTATGAAAAGAGATCTCGGAGAGAGTATAGTTGGTTCTAATTGTTATAAAATATTAAATAAAGATGAACGATGTATAAATTGCATCACTTTAAAAAGCATATTTTCTGGGGAAACTTTCCAAAAAGAGGAGATAGTAAATGGAAGATACTATTCCGTAAAAAGTTCACCAGTTCGAAACACAGATGGAGATATTGTAGCTGCAGTTGAAGTGTTTAGAGATGTTACACGCGAAAGAAAGCTAGAATTAGAATTGTTAGAACGAAATAAGCTCATAAGTGAAGATTTAAAATTTGCAAAGAAAGTTCAAGAAAAGATACTTCCTAGGCAAGGGATGTTCGAAAACTTGAATATCGAATATATATATAAAGCATCAGAGATGTTAAGCGGAGATATGTTTGATGTGTTCCACATAGATGACGAGAATATAGGGATATATATTAGTGATGTAGCAGGACATGGGATAGCTGCTTCTATGCTCACTATGTTTATAAAACAGATGATGAGAGATATAAAAGATGAGATAAAGAGTCCTTCATTAGCACTATTAGAGCTTCATAAAAGATTTTTAGCATTCGGGTTAGAACCGGATAAATACTTTACTATTTTTTATGGCATCTACAACAGAACAAAAAACACTTTTTCATATTCAAATGCAGGGCATAATTGCTATCCCATAAAATTTAATGACAAAGATGTCAATCCATTAAAAATAAAAGGGTATCCAATTACTATTTTATTTGATGAGATGAATTATGAAGAAAAAATAGAGCAATTAAATTATGGGGACAAAATACTTTTATATACCGATGGAATAACTGAAGCTATGGATTATAATGGAAATCAATTTGGAATAGAGGGTGTTCTTGAAACAGTTAAAAATCACCCTAATAATTTATTACAACAAATAGAGGAGAAATTTATTGTTCACAGTTGGGGAGAACAAAAAGATGACTATGCTTTAGTATTGGTAGAAGTCAAATAAAGGAGGAAAATATGGGAATTAGATTTAATCATTCAAATTCATTTATAACAGAACATGAATATAAATATATGGAAAATCAGATAAGAATAGCTCATAAAATGCTTCACGATAGAACTGCTCAAGGGAGTGAGTTTACAGGTTGGCTTGATCTATCTTTACATTTTGACCACGATGAATATCATAGATTATTAATGAAAGCTGAAGAAATTAGAAACAATGCTGACTATTTAATAGTTATAGGCATAGGTGGATCATATCTTGGAGCTCGTGCAGTTATAGAAGCTTTAAATCACAGTTTTTACAATCTAATTGAAGATGATAAGAGAAGTGCTCCAAAGATATTATTTGCAGGTAACAACCTATCTGGAAAATATTTATCTGACTTATTTGAAATCATCAAAGACAAAGAAGTTTATGTAAATGTAATTTCTAAGTCAGGGACTACAACCGAACCAGCAATTGCATTTAGATTTTTTAAAAAATTCATGGAAGATAAGTATGGTAAAGAAGGAGCAAAAAAACGAATTATAGCTACTACTGATAAAAGTCGGGGTTCATTAAAAGAACTGGCGAACATAAACGGCTATGAAACTTTTGTCATTCCTGATGATATTGGTGGAAGATACTCAGTACTGACCCCAGTAGGATTGTTGCCAATAGCTGTTTCGAATATAAACACTGACGAAATATTAAAAGGGGCTTTTCAAGCAGAAGAGATTTACACAAATGAAAATTTATTTGATAATGAATGCTATATGTATGCTGCTTCAAGACAAATATTAAATAGAAAAGGTAAAGATATAGAAATATTGACTAATTATGAACCATCTTTGTCATTTGTATCAGAATGGTGGAAGCAACTTTATGGAGAATCAGAAGGCAAAGATAAAAAGGGAATTTATCCTGCTAGTGTAAATTTTACAACTGACTTACATTCTATGGGTCAATGGATTCAGGATGGAAAGAGAAATATTTTTGAAACTAATTTAATAATTAAAGAGTTAAACAAAGATTTGACTATAGGGTATGAAGATATGGACCTAGACAAATTGAATTATCTTTCAGGAAAAACTGTCAGTTACGTTAATGAAAAAGCATTCGAAGGAACACTAGAAGCTCATGTAAAAGGAGATGTACCAAATCTAGTGATTGAATTAGACAGACTTGATGAGTACAATATGGGTAGTTTAATTTACTTCTTTGAAAAAGCTTGTGCAATTTCAGGCTATATTCAAGGAATAAATCCTTTTGATCAACCAGGAGTTGAGATGTATAAGAAGAATATGTTTAAATTATTAGGGAAACCAGAATAATTTATTAAAATAAGTTGAAAATTAACAAACTTTGTTATATTATAAACAAAGAGGAGGGATAGCTTGGATTACAAAAACATCATATTAAAAAAAGATGGGGCTATTGGCATTCTATCTATCAATAGGCAAAATGCTTTAAATGCTTTAAACACAGAGGTTTTATCAGAGATCTCTAAAGCAGTGGACGAACTAATCCACGATGAAGAAGTGAATGTTTTCATTGTGACAGGTGAAGGAAGAGCCTTTGTTGCAGGTGCTGATATTTTAGAAATGAAAGACTTAAATTCAGCACAAGCTAGAAGGTTCGCACAAGCTGGACTTGATGTATTTAGAAAGATTGAGCTTTGTGAAAAACCCTCAATTGCTGCTGTAAATGGATATGCATTAGGTGGCGGGTTGGAATTAGCAATGGCTTGTGACATTCGAATAGCTTCAAACTATGCTAAATTTGGGCAACCTGAAGTTGGGTTAGGAATTACACCTGGCTTTGGTGGAACAAATAGACTTCAAAGATTAGTTGGGATTGCAAAAGCTAAAGAATTAATTTTTACAACTGATGTAATAGGAGCAGAAGAAGCTCTTAGCATTGGATTGGTAAACAAAGTTGTAGAAGCTGATAAACTTATGGATGAAGCGATGAGCATGGCTAATAAAATAGCACAAAAAGCACAACCTGCAGTGAGATATTCAAAGGTCTCAATAAACAGAAGTGCCGAAGTGGATATTGAGACTGGTATGGAGATTGAGAAAAACCTATTTGGGCTTTGTTTTGCTACAGAGGATCAAAAAGAAGGTATGAGAGCATTTGTAGAAAAAAGAAACCCTCAGTTTAAGGGTAAATAATGGAGGCGCAAAATGAAAAAAGTAGGAGTATTAGGTAGAGGTACTATGGCTTTAGGAATTGTGCAAGTATTTGCACAAAAAGGATATGAAGTTGTAGTATGGGTTAGATCTATTGATGAAAATAACAAGAGAGCTAGCATCGCACCAGTAGAAAAAGCTTTTGGTAAATTAGTGACAAAAGAGAAAATGTCGAAAGAGGATATGGAGAAAGCTCTATCATTGATATCCATAACTACATCTTATGATGATTTAAAAGACTGTGATTTAATTATTGAAGCGATTTCTGAAGATATGGACATTAAAAAAGAGACTTTTAAGAAATTAGACGGAGGTTGCAAAAAAGAAGCTATCCTTGCGACAAATACATCTTCATTGTCAATTACAGAAATTGCTAATGCTACAAACAGACCTGATAAAGTTATAGGAATGCACTTTTTCAATCCAGTCCCTGTCATGAAATTAATTGAGGTAATTAAAGGCATTGCTACTTCCGAAGAAACTAAGAAATCCATATTTGAATTGGCAATTGAACTTGACAAAGTAGCAGTAGAGGTCGAGGAAGCGCCAGGATTTGTAGTTAATAGAATTTTAATACCTATGATAAACGAAGCTGTTGGTATATTGGCTGATGGAGTCGCAACAGCAAAAGATATTGATGAAGCAATGAAATTAGGCGCTAATCATCCTATTGGACCTTTAGCATT
The DNA here is from genome assembly GCF_004684055.1 of Soehngenia longivitae. Classification (GTDB taxonomy): domain Bacteria; phylum Bacillota; class Clostridia; order Tissierellales; family Tissierellaceae; genus Soehngenia; species Soehngenia longivitae. The sequence continues at coordinate 32,678 of NZ_SRIB01000010.1, read as the reverse complement.
GGCAGATTTAATAGGATTAGATGTATGCTTAGCTATCATGGATGTATTATATGAAGAATTTAAAGATTCTAAATATAGAGCACATCCTTTATTAAGAAAGATGGTACGTGGAAACTTACTTGGGAGAAAAACTAAGAAAGGTTTCTTTGAATATTAGAAAAGCATATTAATAATTAAAACCCAAGTAGAAATTCTTCTACTTGGGTTTTTTAAACAATTATTTGCTTAATATTTGGAGTTTCATTGATTTTCAATAGATCTTCACCTATCTCATAAACATTTCCTGCACCCATTGTAACTATTATATCGTGGTCAGAGACTTCGTTTAATAGAAAATCCTCGATTTCTTTAAATGAACCTAAGTAAATTGCGTCAATGCCTGAAAGCTTGATTTTTTCCGTGAGGTCTCTAGAGTGGATTTCTCCTAAGTCTTTTTCTCTAGCAGCGTAAATATCAGCTATAATAACTTTGTCTGCATCAACAAATGCTTTTGAAAAACCATCTAACAATATCTTTGTCCTCGTAAAAGTATGAGGTTGAAATACACAATATATTTTTTCTTTAGTTGATTTTCTAATAGCCTTTAAAGAAGCCATTATCTCGGTGGGATGATGGGCGTAATCATCAATTATTTTCACATCTCCTAACAAACCTTTGTACTCAAGTCTTCTGTGAACTCCATTGAAATGAGATAATTTATTAAATATATCTGCATCTTTTATTCCTATCAAGCTAGACACACAATAAGTAGCCAATGCATTTAATATATTGTGTTCTCCCATCACGTTTAATTTTAAATTTCCTACCAAATTATGTTCTTTATAAATATCAAATGATGGATTTCCATGCACATCATATTCAATGTTCTTTGCGGTTATTAAAGCATCACTTTTGATTCCAAAAGTAATTATATTTGAATTAGCACTGTTCAATATAGAATTGATATTTTCATCATCTGTATTAACTACTAAATATCCATCTTTTGGGATGTTTTTAAAGTATCCCTTAAAAGTTTCTTTTATATGTTCAATCCCCTTAAAATAATCTAAATGATCTTCATCAATATTTAAGATTACAGCAATTGTGGGAAAATATTTTAAGATATTTGCCTTATATTCGCAAGCTTCAGTCAAGATTAAATCATCAGAACCTAATTTAACATTTCCACCGATATCATCTAAATTTCCGCCAATTAACATTGTTGGATTTAACTCTGAGAAATTGAGTACTGTAGCGAGCATACTGGTAGTTGTTGTCTTCCCATGAGTTCCTGATATTGCTATACTTTGTTTGTAGTTTTTCATCAATGACCCTAAAAAAGTAGCTCTATCAATCAATGGTATTTTTCTATCAATGCATGCATTTAATTCTACATTATCGTTTGAAACAGCATCTGTGTAAATGACTAAATCTGCATTATCTATATTTTTAGCATCATGACCAATAAATACTTTTATGCCAATACTTTCTAAGTGATCAGTTACTTTGCTTTGTTTTGCATCTGAACCTGTCACCGTAAACCCCTTATAAAATAGTATTTCTGCTAAACCGCTCATACTTATGCCACCAATTCCAATAAAATGAATTTTTTTGAAAATTTTTTCATATATATTAAATTCAAACATTTACTTTCCCCCTGAATATGTATATAATCAATATATAGCATTTTTTATCTTTTATTTATTAGCTATTATTCGGATAAATTATACCACAATGAAATAATTATTAAATACTTTTTTAAAGTTTATATAAAATAAAGGTATTTTTCAAAAAAATTAGAATATATATATTTGAATGTGATTGTTTCGTCAAGGAAGGTGGTGAGACTATGAAGATAACAGACGTAAGGGTAAGAAAAGTAACAGAAGAAGGTAAAATGAAGGCAATAGTATCTGTGACTTTTGATGATGAATTTGTAGTTCATGACATTAAAGTCATAGAAGGGCAAAATGGGTTATTCATTGCTATGCCAAGCAGAAAAATGGCAGATGGTGAATTTAGAGACATCGCTCACCCAATTAATGCCACCACAAGGCAAAAAATCCAGGAAGCAGTATTTGAAGAGTATGAAAAAACTTTGGCACAAGAACATTCACAAGCAGCCGAAGCTAACGAGTAAAAAAGCCTTAAGGCTTTTTTACTTTTTTTGACGTCAATCTCATCAATTATTTATTCAAATTTTTATGGACTTATTTATTTTTTGGGTTAAAATAAATAAAGAGGAAAAAACAAAAGGTGGTGATAGATTGAATATTGGAATTATTCTTGCTGCAGGAGAAGGCAAGAGGATGAAATCTAGACATGCAAAAGTTTTACATAAAATATGCGGCAAACCTATGATATCATATGTCATAGAAGCAGCTGATAATTCAAGGATGGATAAGATAATCGTTGTTGTTGGACACAAAAAAGAAGAACTCGTGGAGTATCTGAAAGATTTTGACGTAATCATTAAAGAGCAGCCTGTTGATGAGAAAAGCTCTTATGGAACTGCTTTTGCAGTATCTCGAGCTATTGATGAAGTAGAAGATAACGACAACGTTATTGTTTTATGCGCAGATACGCCTCTAGTTACGAGTGATTCCATAAGTAGTCTTATTGAATATCATGTAAATACTAAAAGTTATGCTACTGTATTAACTACAGAACTTGAAGATCCTACTGGTTATGGTAGAATAATAAGTAAAGGAAATGGAGATTTACTAAAAATAGTAGAAGATAAAGATGCAACTTTTGATGAGAAAAAAATAAAAGAGATAAATTCTGGAATTTATTGTTTTAACGGTAGAGCTTTGAAAGAATCAATGGGGAAAATAGACAATAAAAACAAACAGAATGAATACTATTTAACTGATACAATTGAGATATTAAATTCTGAGGGTTTAAAGGTGAGTGCTTTCAAGATAAATAACAGTGAAGAGATCTCAGGCGTAAATAGTAGAGAGCAACTTGCGACAGCCGCTAAAATAATGCAAAAGAGAATAAATAAATTTCACCTCGACAATGGAGTAACTATAGTAGATCCAGATAACACATATATTGAACCAAATGTGATTATTGGATATGATACAGTAATTTATCCGGGAGCTATAATCGAAACTAATTCGATTATCGGGCAGGACTGTAAAATTGTTGGCAACACGAGAATTGTTAATAGCGTAATAGGCAATGGGTGTGAAATAGAGTCAACACTTATTGAATCAAGTACAATTGGGAGCGATTGCCATATAGGTCCTTATGCTCATTTAAGGCCTAATTGTAAGATTGGGAACAATGTCAAAATTGGTAATTTTGTTGAAATTAAAAACTCTAACATTGGTGACAACTCCAAAGCTGCACATCTATCATATGTTGGAGATGCAGATGTAGGTAAAAACGTAAATATAGGATGTGGAGTAGTTTTTGTAAACTATGATGGTAAAAATAAATTTCGCTCTACTGTAGAAGACAATGCTTTTATTGGAAGTAATTCAAATTTAATAGCTCCTGTTGTCATAGAAAAAAATGGCTATGTTGCAGCAGGCTCAACTATTACTGATGATGTAAATGAAGGTGATCTTTCAATAGCTAGAGCAAGACAGGTAAACATACCAGGATGGGTTGAAAAAAAGGGATTAAAAAACCACAAATAACTAGGAGGATATTGTAATGAATCTTTGCTATGGGGAGATTAAAGTTTTTAGTGGCAATGCAAATAAAGAGCTTGCTAAAAAAATATGTGAGAACATGGATACCAGACTAGGTGATTGCGAAGTATCAACTTTTAGTGATGGCGAGATAAATGTTGACATAAGAGAAACTGTTAGGGGTGCGGATGTTTTTATCATACAGCCAACTTGCTCACCTGTAAATGACAATTTAATGGAGCTATTAATCATGATTGACGCTGTAAAAAGAGCTTCTGCAGGTAGGGTAAATGCTGTCATTCCTTATTATGGATATGCTAGACAGGATCGAAAAACTAAAGCTAGAGAACCAATCACTGCAAAACTGGTTGCAAATCTAATAACTGTTGCAGGGGCGGATAGAGTTGTCTCAATGGATTTACACGCAGGCCAGATCCAAGGATATTTTGACATACCGGTAGATCATTTATCAGGCATACCATTGTTAGCAAATTACTTTAAAAACATAATAGATGAGGACACAGTGATAGTATCACCTGATTTAGGAGGTGTAACTAGATCTAGAACTTTTGCTAATATTTTAGATCTTCCAATAGCAATTATAGAAAAAAGGCGACCAAAAGCAAATGTATCTGAGGTTATGAATGTGATAGGAGATATTGAGGGTAAAAATGTAATATTAGTAGATGACATTGCAGATACTGCTGGAACAGTTGTAAAAGCTGCAAGCGTATTAAAGAGTTTTGGCGCTAAAAAAGTATATGGTTGTGCAACACATGGAGTACTTTCAGGGGCGGCTATAGAAAGGATTCACGATTCTGTTATGGAGAAGTTTGTAATTACAGATACTATACCATTACCAGAATTAGCAAAAATTGATAAAATCGATGTTGTAAGTGTCGCACCTCTGTTTGCTGAGGCTATTAAAAGAATTAATAGCAATCAATCAGTGAGCATAATTTTCAATTAATTTAAGGAGATGGTTCGGTGATAATCATTGCCGGGCTAGGTAATCCAGGCCGTGAGTATATTAATACGAGACATAATATAGGTTATATGGTCATTGATGAACTAGCTAGAAGAAACAATATTGATGTAGATAGAATTAAATTTGAAAGTTTAACTAAAGAAATAAATATATATGGGGAAAAAGTACTTTTACTTAAGCCTATAACATATATGAACAACAGTGGAATTGCCATAAAAAAAGCAGTATCATTTTATAAGATACCTCTTCAACAATTATTAGTAATATATGATGATATTGATATAGATTTTGGATCTATCAGAATTAGAAAAAAGGGTTCTGGTGGGACTCATAACGGAATGAAATCTGTGGTTAAAGAATTAAATAACACTGAATTTCCAAGGATTAGAATAGGTGTTGGGAAAAAGCCATCAGGTTGGGATTTAGCAGACTTTGTTTTAAGTGATTTTACTAAGGAAGAAAAAGTAAAGATTGAAGATTCCATAAAACTAGCTTGTGATGCAGTAGAAGTATTTATAAAAGACGGAATTGATAAAGCAATGAATTTATATAATAATTAACTTACATGCCCAGGTAACGCCTGGGCTTAAGGTGTTAAAGAGGGATAGCATGAGAGATGTATTAATTGATCCATTAATGAACTTAGATTCATATAAAAAATTAAATGAGAGTATAGTAAAAAAAGAATTTCCAATTATGATTCATGGATTGATTGAAGAAAATATCTTGCATTTAGCATATGCTCTAAATAGACATTTAGATAGACAGATAATTGTCATAACAGCAGAAGAAACAAACGCTAGAAAATTAGCAGAAGATATAAGAGCTATGTCAAGTCATGCAGATGTAGAGTATTTTCCAAAGAAAGAAATGATATTTTATGATATAGAAGCACTGAGCAACCAAACGACACATGAAAGATTGAGGATACTTTATAGATTAGTAAATAATGAAAAAATAATCTTGACGTTAAGCGCACAAAGCTTATTTGACATAATTATAAAAAGAGAAGTTTTTGAAAATACTACAATAACTTTAGATTTAAATAGTACTGTAGAATTAAACTCTTTACAGAATAAATTAGTTCAGATGGGGTATGAGAGAGTAAACTTAGTAGAGGGAAAAGGTCAATTTAGCATAAGAGGCGGGATTGTTGACGTATATTCGCCAAATTATTCAAATCCTTTAAGAATCGAACTGTTTGATGATGAAATTGATTCCATAAGGTATTTTGATGTCTTATCCCAGAGGACAATTAATAATTTAGAAAAAATACAAATCATTCCTTCAAAAGAAATTATTTTATCTAAATCTCAGAAGAAAAATATAGCTGAAAATTTAAAAAAAGATTTGAGCAAATATACCAGTAAATCCAAAAATTTAAGGATAAGTGAAATTGCTCTAAATAAATTTAATCCAATAATTGAAAGCTTAAATGAAAACAATGATTTGGCTAATTTAGATTTAATTTTGCCTTATATAGATGAAAACATTAAAGGCAATCTAGCAGACTATTTTGATCTTGACAGTATAGTTTTAATAGACGAAATAAAAAGCATAGAAGAGAAAATAAAAGTAAATAAAGACATAAGTAATTCAAATCTATTAGAGTTATTTGAAACTGGAGAAGTGCTTCAAACGCACTTGAACTTAAGCTGCGATTATTCAAAATTTGTCAAAGTCTTAAAAGATAAAAATATAATCACCAAAAGTTTTTTCTTGAAGCCAGATGATGATTTTCCTCCAAAAGCAATCTATCAGATTTCAGCAAAACAAGCCTCATTTTATGCTAATAACTTTAATTTTTTTGTTGAAGATTTAAAAAGGTATATGTATCGTGGCTATAAAACATTGATTTTTTCTGGAACTATAGAACGGGCTAACAGATTGAAAACTCAACTTAATGATGCTTCGATCAATGTTACTTTAATTGGAGATGAAAATAATTTAATTCAGTCATCTCAGGTTTTTATAATTCCTAGGAGCTTAGAAAAAGGCTTTGAATACGAAAATGCGAAATTCACGCTAATTAGCGATAAAGATATATTGGGCAACAACAAAAGAGCAAAAAAAGCTAGAAAGAAGAAAACAAAATCGAGTGATGCTATATCATTAGGGGACTTGAATGAAGGTGATTATGTAGTTCATGAAAACCATGGTATTGGCCAATATTTAGGTATAGTACAACTCGATGTTGATGGTGTAAAAAAAGATTACCTTTCCATTGCATATAGGGGTAAGGATAAACTTTATCTGCCAATAGAACAGATGAATATGATTCAAAAATATGTGGGGAATGATGCTAATTTACCTAAAGTAAACAGCCTTGATAGCATAGAATGGGTTAAAAAGAGGAATAAGACTAAAAAAGCTATTGAAGAAATGGCAAAAGATCTTGTTGAACTTTATGCGAAGAGAGAAAATATAGAAGGCTATGCATTTTCACCTGATACGCCATGGCAGAAAGAATTTGAAGATAGTTTTCCATATGAGGAAACAGAAGGACAATTGAGGGCAATTGAGGAAATTAAAGCTGATATGGAAAAGAAAAGGCCTATGGATAGACTTCTATGCGGAGATGTAGGGTATGGCAAAACAGAGGTCGCATTAAGAGCTGCTTTTAAAGCTGTAATGGATGGTAAACAAGTAGCAATATTAGTCCCGACAACTATATTAGCGCAACAACATTACAATACTGCGATTGAAAGGTTTTCTGATTTCCCTGTAAAGATTGGAATATTGAGCAGATTTAGTAGCACTAAGACAATACAAAACACTTTATCAATGATCAGGAAAGGATCTGTGGACATTGTCATAGGAACACATAGGCTTTTATCAAAAGATGTTGTATTTAAAGATTTAGGACTCTTGATAATTGATGAAGAGCAAAGATTTGGAGTTAAACACAAAGAAGCTTTAAAAAAGCTTAAAGAGAATGTAGATTGTTTGACTTTAAGTGCAACACCTATCCCAAGAACTTTAAATATGAGCTTAATAGGAATTAGAGATATGTCTATAATAGATGAGCCACCTGAGGAAAGATACCCAGTACAAACATATGTTTCCGAATTGAATAAATCCTTAATTAGAGAAGCAATACTTAAAGAGGTATCAAGAGGAGGGCAAGTTTACTATGTATACAATAGAGTGGAGTCTATTGATAAGATGGCTTATGAACTTGAACAACTAGTACCAGAGGCAAGCTTTAGTGTAGCACATGGGCAAATGACAGAAAGACAGCTAGAAAATGTCATGATAGATTTTATAAACAATGAAGTTGATGTTTTAGTTTGCACTACAATCATTGAAACGGGTATGGACATTCAAAATGTTAACACAATAATAATCCATGATGCAGATAAGTTTGGATTATCTCAGCTTTATCAGCTTAGAGGTAGAGTAGGAAGGACAAATAGACTGGCCTATGCATATTTGATGTATCAAAGAGATAAAGTTTTAAGCGAAGTAGCACAAAAAAGACTAAAAGCAATTAAAGACTTCACAGAGTTTGGTGCTGGATTTAAGATTGCAATGAGAGATTTAGAAATCAGAGGGGCAGGTAATTTGCTTGGACTTAGTCAACACGGACATATTGAAAACATTGGTTATGATTTGTACATCAAATATTTACAAGAAGCAGTGCAAAGAGTAAGAGGAGTTAATGTAATAGAAAAGATTGATACAACAGTAGATTTAAAACTAGATGCATATATAAGCTCATTTTATATTGAAGAAGAGGAACAGAGAATCGAAATATATAGGAAAATATCTTCTGTTGAAAATAAAGAGGATATTGAAGAACTAACTGATGAACTTATAGATAGATTTGGAGATATTCCAAAACCAGTATTAAACTTAATGACTATTTCTTACATCAGATATCTTGCAAGCAAAAATAATATAATCAGCATTCAACAAATTGATAGAGGTATAAAGGTTAATTTTGTAAATGCCAATAATATTTCTCTAGACATCATTTCGTTCTTGACAGATAAATATAAAAACAATATATTATTTAGCTTAACAAAGGATGCTAACATTACAATTAGACTAAAAAACGACATATTAAACGCTACTCTGGAATTAATTGAAATAATAGATATGCTTAACAATAATCAAAAAATAGCTGAGGAAGTGATTATTTGAGAAAGATTAGAATAATAACAGTACTAGTAATATCATTTTTGATTATTTACTTTACTACAGGATGTTCGACTAACAAAGAAGGAGTAGCGGCAATAGTAAATGGAGAAGAGATATCTATTGTTGAATATAATAAAGAATATGAAATTTACAAATCTTTTTTTGTATATAAAAATGGAGAAGACGCACTTTACGAAAAAACATCAGATGGAAAAACGTATGAAGATACTTTAAAAAGAGATGTATTCGATAAGATTATACTTGAAAAAATCATTGAACAAGATTTTAATAAAAGTGGATTGAGTATAGACTCAAAAGAGCTAGAAGAATATATGAATGAATCTTTAAATGATGTGAAAGATGAATTTGGCGAATTTATTGAAAAAATAGGAATGAGCTGGGAAGATGCAAAGAGGATGCAAAAAGCAGAATTGATGATAAACAAGCACAAAACTTATTATACTGAAACTTTAAGTATAAGTGATTCTGAGATAAAAGAGTATTATAATAAACATAAGGACAATTTAATTAAGTACAGACTAAGTCAAATTTACTTAGAAGATGAAGAAAGAGCTAATGAGATTTTAGATAAATTAAAAAGTGGAGAGAAATTTGAAGAAATAGCTACAATAGAATCTAAAGACAGCATTTCCGCAATAAATGGAGGAGATATTGGATACATTAAAAAAGGAGAATATTTAGTTTTAGACGAATATGTAAAAGAGCTAGGAGTAGGAGAGTTCAGTGATATTATCGCTTCTACCAACGGTTTTTTCATTATTAAATTGACGGATGTAAAAGAAAATTTAGATGAATTAAGAGATGATGTGACATTAGAAATAAAAGACAAAAAATATATTGAGTATTTAACAGAACTAAGAGATAAATCAAAGATCAAAGACTATTATGATGATATAGAGTAATCAAGCCAGGAGGATAAATAAATGTCTAAACAAAATAGCTTTGTAAAAGGCGCTGCTATTTTAGGGATGGCAGGGGTTATAGTAAAAATACTAGGTGCAGTTTATAGGATTCCTCTATCTAATATAATTAAAGCTGAGGGAATGGGGTATTATCAGACTGCCTATCCATTTTATGTATTATTGCTTACTATATCAACATCAGGAATCCCAGTAGCTGTAGCCAAAATAGTGTCTGAAAAGAGAGCGTTAGGAGATTTTTTAAATGCACAAAAAGTATTTAGGACTGCGCTAACTGTAATGGCGATTGCTGGCGTAGTAACGTCGGCTGTGCTTTTAATATTTGCTAAAAAAATAGTGGGTTTTCTCGGGAATCCCAATGCATACTATGCTCTAATTGCATTGACACCGGCTCTATTATTTGTACCAATAATGTCAGCTTTTAGAGGATTTTTTCAAGGAAGACAAAACATGGTTCCCACAGCTTTATCCCAAATTATAGAACAACTATTCAGAGTTGTGTTTGGGCTAACCTTAACTGTGATATTGCTAGACAGAGGCATACCAATAGCTGCAGGAGGTGCATCTTTAGGTGGTTCTGTTGGAGCAATATTTGGAACAATTTGTATCGTTTTTATATATTATTTATTTAGGAACACATTAAAAAAAGAAGCTTTCATATCAATAGAAGCTAAAGAATATCCTGCAAAAAGCATAATAAGGGATATACTACTAATTGCTATACCAATCACTATTGGATCTGCTATCGCACCGATAATGGATGCAATAGATGCTAGTTTGGTTTTAAGGAGACTTCAATCAATTTCGTTCACCCAACAACAGTCAAATGCTTTATACGGTCAGTTAAAGGGAATGGCTCAAACTTTAATTAATTTACCTCAAGTTTTTTCAATGGCGATTGCAATGAGTTTAGTACCTGCTATTTCATCATTTAAAGCAAGGGACTCAAGGGAGGAATTAAATGATACAATATCATCGGGGATAAGGATAACTTTGCTCATAGGATTGCCATGCGCATTAGGATTATTTGTTCTATCCGAACCGATAATTAGGCTTTTGTACTTTAATAACACTGAACAGGTTATAGTAAGTACAGGGAGGATACTTAGATATTTATCTTTGGGGGTCGTATTTTTAACCTTAGTTCAGTCTTTAACAGCCATTATTCAAGGCCTCGGGAAGCCTTTCATACCTGTAAGAAACTTATTTATTGGTGCTTTGGCTAAAGTAATACTTACTTACACATTAACCGCTATACCTTCAGTAAACATCATCGGTGCAGCAATAAGTACTGTTGCAGCTTATGCAATAGCATCAGTCCTAAATTTAAAATATGTAATGACAAGAGGAAAAACCCATTTTGACTTAAAAGATATATTCATAAAACCATTTGTTTCTTCCGTTATAATGGCTATATTTGCTGCTTTAGGATACTACTTAGTGCATCTATTAGCAGGTAATACGATATCTACATTGGTAGCTGTTATATTAGGAGTTATATCTTATGTCTTTGCATTATTCATTACAAAAACTATCACAAAAGATGACATTTTATTGATGACAAAAAATGAAAAAATATTAGCTATAGCAGATAAATATCTGTAGTTGGAGGTTATAATGAAAAAAATCAACATAATAGGTCTTGGGAGTGGGAAAATAGATTCTTTGACATTAGGAGCAGTTGAGAAAATCCAAAAGGGACATAAAAACATACTAAGAACTATCAATCACCCTACAATTGAGTATTTTTATGACAAAAAAATACCATTTAAAAGTATGGATTATATATACGAGAGTGAGCTGAGCTTTGAAAAAGTATATGAGAAAATAGTAGATATATTATTTAATGAGTTAGAGTTTGACGATGAGATTAACTATATCGTTCCAGGGCATCCTATGGTAGCAGAAAAAACAGTATCTTATTTACTAGAAAAAGCGCCTAAGGAAAATGTTGAGATTGAAATAGTTCCAAGCGAAAGCTTTATTGAACCAATTTTAATAGCTCTTAAAATAGATCCAATTGATGGAATGAAAATAATCGATGCTATTGAAATAAAATCAACACAATTAGATGTGAATTCAAACCTAATCATCTGTCAATTATACAATAAGAGAATAGCCTCTGAAGTTAAGCTAGTCTTATCTGAAGTTTATGGTGATGAGTATGAAGTCATTTTAGTACACTTCGCAGGCGTAAAAGATAAAGAAATCATTGAAAAAATAAAAGTTATGGATATCGATAAATCTAAGAACATAGGAGCATTGACTACATTAGCAGTTTCAAAAATAAACAAAGATGAAATTAGCATATATGATTTCAATGACGTAGTGGATATTGTTAAAATCTTGCGTTCAGAAAATGGCTGTCCATGGGATAGAGCTCAAGATCATTTTACATTAAGGGAAAATTTAATCGAAGAAGCATACGAGGTAGTAGAAGCTATAGAAGAAGAAAATTTCAATCACTTAGCTGAAGAACTAGGAGATTTAATGCTCCAAGTGCTATTACATACGCAGATTGCTTCTGAAAATGGCTATTTTAACTTAATTGATGTTACAACAAATCTTGCTAGTAAGTTAATTACAAGACATCCTCATGTTTTTTCAAAAAAAATGCTGGTAAATCCTGATAAAGTAGTATATAATTGGAATATGATAAAGTATAGTTCTCGATCAATCAATACTTTGTCTGGTAGAATGGAGAATATTCCTAAATTACCATCGCTAATTAGAAGTAAGAAAGTGCAAAAACTTGCTTCAGAAGTTGGATTTGATTGGGATAATATAGATGGTCCTATTAAAAAGGTAATAGAGGAATATGATGAAGTACTGGAGCTTATTGAAGATGGAGAAAAAGATTCATTACACTATGAAGAAGAATTAGGGGATTTATTGTTTTCCATAGTCAATTTAGCAAGATTTTTGAAAGTCGATCCTGAGATTGCTCTACACAGAGCCACAGATAAATTTATAAATAGGTTCAGGGTAGTCGAGGAATTGACACAAGAAAAAGGTAGAAAGTTGCTTGAGATGTCTATAGAAGAATTAGATGAATTGTGGGAACAAGCAAAGAGTCGCTTAAATGACACAACTAAATAATTACTCAAAATTAGTAAAATTTAAAGGAGGAGTAAAAATGAACAAAGCAGAATTAATAGCTAGCATTGCAGAAAAGAGCAATCTCACAAAAAAAGACTCAGAATTAGCATTAAATGCATTCATGAAATCAGTAGAAGAAGCTCTAGTTGCAGGAGACAAAGTTCAACTAGTTGGGTTCGGAACATTTGAAGTAAGAGAAAGAAAAGAAAGAGAAGGCAGGAATCCAAGAAATCCTGAGGAAGTAATAAAGATTCCAGCTTCAAAGGCACCTGTTTTCAAAGCTGGGAAAGCTCTTAAAGAAAGTGTAAATGTAACTAAAAAAGGTAAAAAGAAATAAAAAATCAGGTCTATGACCTGATTTTTTTCACAGGGGTGAAAACATGAGAATTGATAAGTTTCTTAAAGACTCAAGGATAATAAAGAGAAGGACAATAGCCAAAGAAGCTTGTGATAGTGGTAGAGTTTATATAAATGGTAAAACTGCGAAAGCTGGAGATGAAGTGAAGCCTAATGATATAGTAGAAATACGATTTGGAAATAAAAACTTGAAAATTGAGGTACTAAACGCAAAAGAAAATGTCTCTAAAGCTGAAGCAACAGAAATGTATAAAATAATAGAATAGATATTGATATTAATTTAGAAAAGTGAGATAATTCTATATATAATATTTTGGTGGTGATTATATGTCTAAGAATAAAAGGAAAAAAAAGATTAAGAAAAAAGGATTCCGAATTCATCATCTACTCATTCTAATGATGATCATATACACTACTGTAACTTTTTTTAATCAAAAAAATATGCAAAAAGAACTTACGCTTCAAAAAAATAAATTAGAGTCAGAAATAGCAGAATTAAACAATGAGATCACGGACTTAGATGCTCAAATAAAACAAAGCGGAACTCTGTCATTTGTAGAGAAAGTAGCAAGAGATGAATACGGGTTAGTAAAACCAAGAGAAATAATATATATTGATAAAAATAAGATTGATGAAAAAGATTTTTTAAACAAATGATTAGACCTAAAATAATATTTAAGTCAACACAGAAATCTGATTACAAGAAAAATAATCAATATTTGCTAATATTAAACGCTTGTTTAGCTTAGTGTTTCAATTAGAGACGTTGATTTAAGATAATAGATTGACAATTAATAAATCCTGATATATACTTAACGTATATTATTAATCTAAGGAGGAAGAATTAATTTATGCCCCTATCTGTAGGAGAAATAGTTGAGGGTACTGTAACAGGTATTACTAGTTTTGGAGCTTTTGTGGAGCTACCAGATGGAAAGAGTGGTTTGGTACACATTTCTGAAGTTTCACACGAATACGTAGAAAAAGTATCAGATTATTTAAAAAAAGACCAAAAAGTCAAAGTAAAGGTCTTATCAATCTCAAATGATGGGAAGATCAGTCTGTCTATTAGACAAGCAAAACCTAAGACATCAAAACCAGCAGACATTGACTGGCATAAGTCTGACGAAAGACAGAAAAATTTATCGTTTGAAGATAAGTTAAACATGTACTTAAAAGATAGTAGCGAGAAGCTTGATCAAATGAAATCAAGGGATACTAGAAAAAGTAGTGGAGTGAGGAGTAAAAAAGCAGGATATAGTGATTAATTAAACCGGGTTTCCCGGTTTTTTGTTTATTTAAGAAAAGGTGATTTTATGTACGATCTATTTGATAAATTTTATGAAAATGTCATAAAATACAATTTAATAAACCCAAAAGAAAATATTGTCGCAGGAATATCTGGTGGCATTGACTCTGTAGTATTATTTGATTTATTGGTCAGACTAACAGATGTAATGGATTATAGCCTCTATGTTGCACATATTAACCATGGGGTAAGAGGAAATGAAGCGGATAGAGATGAACAATTTGTAGAAAAACTATCTCAAAAATACCATATACCGTTTTACAGCACAAAAGTGGACATGAATGGATATGCAAGAGAAAAGAAGATTTCTTCAGAGGAAGCTGGTAGAATACTTAGATATGGATTCTTTAGGAAGATATTGAATGACATTGGAGGAGGAAAAATTGCAGTAGCTCATAACAAAAATGACCAAGCTGAAACAGTAATGTTAAGAATAATTAGAGGGACTGGCATAGATGGACTAAGGGGTATGCAATTTTTAACGCAAGATATAATAAGACCAATACTTAACATGAAAAGAAATGAACTTGAAGAATACTTAATAGAAAATAGACTAGAATATGTTGAAGACTATACAAATGTTGAAACCATATATCAAAGAAATAAAATAAGACTGGAACTTTTCCCGTACATTGAAGATAATTTTAATCCAAATATAGTAGATAGTTTATACAGGCTATCTAAAAATGCACAAATTGATTCAGATGCGCTAGATGAAATTGCCGAAAAAAAATATAATTTATTGGTGAAAAAAATAGACAATAATAGTATAATCATTGAAGGCGCGTCTTTAAACAAAGAGGTTCCAGCAATTAAAAATCGAATAATTAGAAAGGCGATCTTTTGTCTGTGTGATGATATCATAGACATTGAACAAAAACACATTGAATTAGTGGCTGACCTATTAGGAAAAAACATGACAGGCAAGAGTTTAAATATAGCTAAAGGCATAGTAGCAAGAATTTCCTATGGCGATCTTCATTTAGAGTTAGCAGATAAACAAAAAGAAACAGCATTAAAAGAAAAGGAATTATCGATAGGTAAAAACATTATTGAAGAACTCAGACTAGAATTGATGATTGAAGAAATAGATCAAAAAGATATAAAATACAATTTAATAAATACAAAATATTTCGATTATGATAAAATAGAATGGCCAATTACATTGAGAACAAGAAGAGAGAGTGATATCTTTTATCCACTAGGGTTAGGTGGCAAGAAAAAGCTTAAAAAATACTTTATAGATAAAAAGATACCACAAGAAGAAAGAGATAATATTCCTCTTGTATGTGACAGCAATAATATTCTGTGGATAATAGGATATGATATTTCAGATATTTTTAAGATTACAAATAGAACTCAAAGGGTATTAAAAATGCAGTACCAAAAATATTGATTTGGAGGTATTTGGGTGGAGGATCAAATAATTAAAGAAATTTTAGTTACTGAAGATCAAATTAAGAAGAGAGTAAAGGAATTAGGAGAACAAATAACGAAAGACTATCAAGGTAAAGAGCCAGTAGTTGTAGGTATTTTAAAAGGAGCGGTAGTGTTTTTGTCAGATTTAATAAGAGAGTTAAAAATACCAATTCACATTGATTTTATGGCTGTTTCTAGTTATGGCAAATCAAGTATGTCTACAGGAGAAGTTCGAATAATAAAGGACTTAGACTTTAGTGTAGAAGGAAAGGATATTATCATAGTAGAAGATATCATAGATACAGGGTTAACTCTTGGATATTTAAAAGAATTACTGAATAAAAGAGGCGCTAAAAGTGTTAAAATATGCACATTGCTTGATAAACCTGAGAGAAGAAAAGTCGATATAGATGTTGACTATAAAGGGTTTATTATACCTGATGAATTCATCATCGGTTATGGCCTAGACTTTAATGAAAAATATAGAAATTATTCATTTGTTGCAGCATTAAAAGAAGAATATTATAAATAAATATATTAATAGACTTAATTATGAACTGGAGGGAGACTTAATTTGAAGAGATTTTTTAGAGGCATAAGCATCTATTTAATAATAGTATTATTGATTATGCTAAGTACAAGGATGTTAGGTACAAATGTAGAAAAACCTGTGGAATTAAGCTTTACAGAGTTAGTTACACATTTAAATGATGGGAGTATCAATAAAATTACATCAATTGGCAATACAGTAGAAGGAGAGCTTAATGATGGCAATAAATTCACAGCTATTCTTCCTGAAGAGACAAGGGTTACTTTTTATCACGACTATGTCAAAGAATTAGTTGATGAAGGTAAAATCGTATACGATGCAGAGCAAATACCAACAACTCCCTGGTATATAGAAATGCTTCCAACGATTTTTATACTCCTCATATTTGGAGTATTTTGGATGGTAATGATGCAGCAAACGCAGGGCGGAGGCAATAAAGGAGTAATGTCTTTTGGTAAAAGCCGTGCAAAAATGCAGAAATTAGAAGATGGTAAAATTGTCACCTTTGATGATGTTGCGGGGCTTGAAGAAGAGAAAGAAGAATTACAAGAAATAGTAGATTTTCTCAAAAATCCAAAGAAATACATTGATATAGGAGCTAGAATACCTACAGGAGTATTGATGGTAGGGCCACCCGGAACAGGTAAAACATATCTTAGCAAAGCTGTGGCAGGAGAGGCAGGAGTTCCATTTTTCACGATATCAGGTTCGGATTTTGTTGAAATGTTTGTCGGAGTTGGTGCTAGTAGAGTCAGAGATTTATTTGAGCAAGCTAAAAAGAATGCTCCATGTATTGTTTTTATTGATGAGATAGATGCAGTTGGAAGAAGAAGAGGTGCAGGACTAGGAGGAGGACATGACGAGAGAGAACAAACTCTTAATCAGCTTCTAGTTGAAATGGATGGCTTTAGCAAAAACGAAGGGATTATAGTAATGGCCGCAACTAATAGAGCAGATATACTTGACCCTGCATTGCTTAGACCAGGTAGATTTGATAGAACTATTTATGTAGGCTTACCTGATGTAAAGGGAAGAGAAGCGATTTTAAAGATACACTCTAGAAATAAACCTTTAGCAGAAGATGTTGACTTAAAGGTGGTAGCAAAGAGGACACCAGGATTCACACCAGCGGATCTGGAAAATTTAATGAACGAAGCTGCACTTTTGACTGCTAGGTATAATTTAAAAGAAATACCTATGCATTTGATTGAAGAAGCTTCACTGAAAGTACAAGCAGGACCAGCAAAAAAGAGCAAAGTAATTAGCCCAAAAGAGAAAAGGCTTACTGCTTATCATGAAGCTGGACACGCTTTGACTTCTAAATTAATTCCAGGAACAGACCCTGTTCACTTAGTTACTATAATTCCTAGAGGAATGGCAGGAGGATTTACAGCCTATATACCTGATGAGGATAGAAATTATATGACAAAAGGTGAAATGGAAGATAGATTAGCAGTATTATTAGGTGGAAGGGTAACAGAAGCATTAATACTTGAGGATATAAGCACTGGTGCGCAAAATGATATAGAAAGAGCTACTAAAATTGCAAGAGATATGGTAACTCACTATGGAATGAGTGAAAGACTTGGACCTATGACTTATGGAAATGACAACGATGAAGTCTTTTTAGGAAGAGATCTTGGAAGAACTAGAAATTACAGTGAAGAAGTAGCTGCTGAAATAGACAAAGAAATGCGAAATATAATCGATAGAGCTTATCATAAAGCAGAATCTTTATTAAAAGACAATATCGATGTATTGCATAGATTAGCGCAAACACTTATGGAAAAAGAAACGATAGATGGAAAAGAATTTGAAGCTATAGTAGCAGGAAATTAAAGAAATTTAATTTCCTGTTTTTTTTAGGCTTTTATAGATGAGAGATTTGATATAAAATATAAAAGGGGAAGGCAATATTGCAATATAAATTTCATTTTGAATATAATTTGAAATTTATATTGCAATATTGCTACATTTTCTAATATAATAGCAATTGAAAGAGAAATTCGAGGGGGTCAATGAAATGTATGATAAAGATAAGTATGATAAAATATTATCTTCTTATCAGAAATGGGAAGAAAATAAAATCGTGAAGCTAATTGAGAAATTTCCTGAAAGAAAGAAAACATTTACAACAGGCTCAGGCGTTGAAGTAAAAAGGTTGTATACACCATTAGATACTAAAGACATGGATTACGAAGAAGAAATAGGCTATCCAGGGCAATACCCTTTTACAAGAGGAGTTCAACCGACAATGTATAGAGGAAGACTCTGGACGATGAGGCAATATGCAGGTTTTGCTACAGCAGAGGAATCAAATAAGAGATATAAATACTTACTAGAACAAGGGCAAACAGGTTTGAGCGTAGCTTTTGATCTTCCAACTCAGATTGGATATGATTCAGATCATCC
The DNA here is from genome assembly GCF_004684055.1 of Soehngenia longivitae. Classification (GTDB taxonomy): domain Bacteria; phylum Bacillota; class Clostridia; order Tissierellales; family Tissierellaceae; genus Soehngenia; species Soehngenia longivitae. Next base: position 13,834 of record NZ_SRIB01000010.1, on the reverse strand, counting down.
ACTTAGTGAAGGCGAAGTTGGTAAAGTTGGGGTTGCGATCGACTCATTAAAAGATATGGAAGTTTTATTTGATGGAATACCTTTAGATAAAGTAAGCACATCAATGACTATAAATGCACCTGCAAGTGTACTGTTGGCAATGTACATAGCAGTAGCAGAAAAGCAAGGAGTTTCATCTGACAAATTAAGAGGTACAATCCAAAATGATATATTAAAAGAGTATATTGCACGTGGGACATATATATTTCCACCAGAAGAGTCCATGAGACTTATCACAAACATATTTGAGTACTGCTCACAACACGTACCTCAATGGAATACTATAAGTATAAGTGGATATCACATAAGAGAAGCAGGGTCAACTGCTGCACAAGAAGTAGCATTTACATTGGCAGATGGGATAGCATACGTAGAAGCAGCTATAAACGCTGGTCTTGAAGTGGATGAATTTGCACCAAGGCTTTCATTTTTCTTTAATGCTCACAATGATTTGCTTGAAGAAGTTGCTAAATATAGAGCTGCAAGACGACTTTGGGCAAAGATAATGAAAGAAAGATTTAATGCTAAATCTGAAAAGTCAATGCAACTAAAATTCCACACGCAAACTGCAGGGTCTACTTTAACTGCTCAGCAGCCAGATAACAACATAGTTAGAGTTGCTATTCAAACATTAGCAGCTGTATTAGGTGGAACACAATCTCTTCATACAAATTCAAGAGATGAAGCTCTTGCATTGCCAACCGAAGATTCTGTAATGATTGCACTTAGGACTCAACAAATTGTAGCTTATGAATCAGGAGTAACAGAAACTATTGATCCATTAGCAGGTTCATATTATATAGAGAGTTTAACGGACAAGATAGAAAAAGAAGCTATGGAATATATAAGAAACATCGACAACTTAGGTGGAGCGACAAAAGCTATCGAAACTGGTTACATTCAAAAAGAAATTCAAAATTCTGCTTATAAATATCAGATGCAAATCGAAAGTGGAGAGAGGATAGTTGTAGGAGTCAATAAATTTAAAGTTGAAGAAGACCAAAAGAGAATTATATTAAAAGTTGATCCACAAGTAGAAATTGTACAAAAGAAGAAATTACAAAAATTACGTCAAGAAAGAGACAATATAAGAGTAAAGGAGACCATAGATATTTTGACACAAAAAGCTAGGACAGATGAAAATTTAATGCCTTATATCTTAGAGGCGGTAAAAGCCTATGCAACATTAGGAGAAATCTGTGGGGCATTAAGAGAAGTATTTGGAGAATACGAACAATCAGTCATTTTATAAGATTAGGAGGGAAACAAATGGAAAGACCTATAAGAGTTTTGGTTGCTAAGCCAGGCTTAGATGGCCATGATAGAGGGGCAAAAGTAATTGCTAGGGCTTTGAGAGATGCAGGTATGGAAGTTATTTATACTGGGTTAAGGCAGACTCCTGAACAAATTGTGGAAGCAGCAATCCAAGAAGATGTAGATGTAGTAGCAATGAGTATTTTATCAGGAGCTCATAACACTTTATTTCCAAAGGTTGTAAATCTATTGAGAGAAAGAGGAGTGACAGATAGACTGATAGTTGGAGGAGGAGTAATTCCTGAAGATGATATTCCGTTTTTAATCCAAACTGGTGTAGAAGCAATATTTACTCCAGGTACTAGCACAAAAGATGTTGTCGAATTTATAAAAACTCATGTAAAAAGACAATAGGCGGTGATTATTTGAACATTGAAGATAGGCTTTTAGCTGGTGATAAGATAGCCTGTGCAAGACTTATATCTATGCTTGAAAACAATGATAAAGAGGCTGAAGAAATTCTAAAGAAATTGTATCATAAAACAGGAAAGGCCTATATCATTGGTGTAACAGGCTCGCCTGGAGCAGGAAAATCAACATTGACAGATAAAATGGCTAAAAAACTTCGAGAAGCAGGTAAAAAAATAGGTATTCTTGCTATAGATCCAACTAGCCCTTTCACTGGAGGGGCAATACTAGGGGATAGGATCAGAATGACTGATTTAAGCTTAGATGAAGGCGTTTTTATTAGAAGCATGGGGACTAGAGGCAATCTAGGAGGGCTATCCAAAGCTACTTCTAGTGCAATAAAAGTATTAGACATTTTTGGCTGTGACTACATCTTTGTAGAAACAGTTGGCGTAGGTCAGTCTGAGATAGACATCGTTAAAATGGCAGATACAGTTCTGATGGTATTAGTTCCCAATATGGGAGATGACATACAAGCGATAAAAGCTGGTACAATGGAGATAGCTGATGTTTTTGCAATCAATAAATCTGATTTAGATGGGGCAGACAAGACGAAATTAGAGATAGAAATGAATTTGGATTTAAATGATAGCAAAGCTTTTAGACCTAAGGTAATAAAAGTATCAGCAATAAAAAATAAAGACATTGACACTCTTTTAGAAGCTATATTTGAACATAGAGATTATCAAATGAGAACAGGAAATTTTGATATTAGAAGAATAAACAATGCTAGACAAGAAATATTAGACTTAGCAAAAGAAGATCTGATTAACTTAATCATGAAAAAAGCAGTGGAGAATGATTTTTTAAATACTATTGTAAACGAAGTATATAAAAGAAAGCTTGATCCATATAGTGCAAAAGAAGAGCTTTTAAATTTATTATTAAACTGAGCTAGGAGGGTTTAGATGGTCAAAAAGATAGATCATATAGGGATAGCTGTAAAGGACATTGAAAAAGCAGTAGAGTTTTATGAACAAATTCTTGGAATTGAATGTACTGGGAGAGAAGTAGTTGAAGAACAAAAAGTAAAAGTAGCATTTTTACCTGTAGGAGACTCGGAAGTAGAATTGTTAGAATCAACTGATGAGGAAGGCCCAATAGCCAAATTTATTGAAAAAAAAGGAGAAGGTATCCAACATATTGCTTTTAGAGTGGATGACATTGAACAAACACTAAAAGAATTAAAAGACAAAGGAGTTCGTTTAATAGACGAAAAACCAAGATATGGTGCAGGTGGAGCAAAGATTGCATTTTTACATCCAAAGTCAACAAATGGCGTGCTAATAGAAATAAGCGAAAGAGAATAATCTCTATAGGAGGATAAAAATGAATGACAAAATAAATGAATTAATCAAAGAAAAAGAAAAAATAAAACTCGGTGGTGGAATTAAAAGGATAGAAAAACAACATAGCTCAGGTAAATTAACAGCACGTGAGAGAATCAATTTACTTTTAGATGAAAATAGTTTTATAGAAATAGATGCATTTGTTAAACACAGATCGACGAATTTTGACATGGAAAACGTAGATGCACCTGCCGATGGAGTTGTCACTGGATACGGTACAGTAGATGGAAGACTGGTATTTGTATATGCTCAAGATTTCACAGTTGTTGGTGGATCTTTAGGTGAAATGCATGCAAATAAAATTGTAAAAGTTCAAGACATGGCTCTAAAGATGGGGGCACCTATAGTTGGATTCAATGATTCGGGTGGTGCTAGAATTCAAGAAGGGGTCGATGCATTATCGGGATATGGGAAAATATTCTATAGAAATACAATAGCATCTGGAGTAATACCACAAATATCTGTAATCATGGGACCATGTGCAGGAGGAGCAGTGTATTCACCAGCTCTTACTGATTTTATCTTCATGACAGAAAAAACGAGTATGATGTTTATTACAGGGCCACAAGTAATAAAGTCAGTAACAGGTGAAGAGGTCACTCAAGAAGAACTAGGTGGTGCAATGACACACAATAGAACTAGTGGAGTTGCTCATTTTATGGATAAAACAGAAGAAGATACTATAAAGAGAGTTAGAGAATTGCTCTCATATTTACCTTCGAATAACTTAGAAATGCCACCTGTTGTAAGAACAGATGATGACATAAATCGTACGGATGAGATGTTAAATGATATAGTACCGGAAAATCCAAATAAACCATATGACATGAAAGAAATAATAAAATCGATTTCTGACGAAAATGAATTTTTCGAGGTACAACCTCTATATGCTGGGAATATAATTACCGGTTTTATAAGATTAAATGGAAAGACCATTGGTGTTATAGCAAATCAACCAAAAGTACTGGCAGGATGCTTAGATATAAATGCATCTGATAAAGCTGGAAGATTTATAAGAACTTGTGATGCCTACAATATCCCTTTGCTAAATTTAGTCGATGTACCTGGATTTTTACCTGGCACTAATCAAGAATACGGTGGAATAATAAGACACGGAGCTAAAATGCTATATGCTTATTCAGAGGCGACAGTGCCAAAGGTAACCTTAATAATCAGAAAAGCTTATGGTGGAGCTTACCTTGCAATGTGCAGCAAAGATCTAGGGGCAGATCAAGTATTTGCTTGGCCAACAGCTGAAATTGCAGTAATGGGGCCAGATGGTGCTGCTAATATAATATTTAAAAATGAAATTGCGAATTCTGGCGATCCTGTAAAAACAAGGATGGAAAAAATTGAGGAATACAGGAATACTGTAGCGAATCCATCTATTGCTGCTCAAAGAGGATTTGTCGATGATATAATAGTTCCAAGCCATACTAGACCAAGGTTGATTAGCGCATTTGATATGCTTGAGAGTAAGAGAGAAAACAGGCCAAGCAAAAAACACGGCAATTTGCCTGTATAGGAGGTCGAAAAATGAGCGATAACATAACTATTGGAGAATCATTAATTGTTACTGTTACTAGTATGGTGGCTGTGTTTTTAATACTTATCTTGATATCTTTTCTGATAGATAGATTAAAAGCTATTGGCAATAATGACAATTCAAAGAGAAAAATTGAAACTGTAAAAATTGAAACTAAGCAAAGTGATTTAGACATCAAAACAGATACAAATGAGTTAAATGAAGAGATGATAGCAGCAATCGCAGCTGCGATAGCTTTTGTGACAGATAGCAAAGTCGAAGATATACAAATAAGGACAATAAAAAGAATACCCCCAGATATTAGTGACTGGAAAAGAGTGGGGCAATTAGAACAAATTTTCAACAAAATATAGACTGGAGGATAGAAAATGAGAAAATTTAAAATAAATGTAAATGGACAAAGTTATGAAGTTGAAGTAGAGGAAATAGGCTCTAATGAGAATCAAGTATCTCAATCAGCCACAGTTAAAAAGCCGATTGAAAAGCAAATAGAAAAATCACAACCTAAAAAGGAAGTTGCAGAAGAAATAAAACCACAGCAAGGGCAAGAAATTGTTGAGGCACCAATGCCAGGAAATATATGGAAGGTAGTGGCTCAAGAAGGGCAACAAATAAAAGCAGGTGATATCATATTAATTCTAGAAGCTATGAAAATGGAAAACGAAATATTAGCTCCACGTGATGGTAAATTAGTAAAAATGATAGCTAAAGAAGGAAGCACAGTAAATACTGGAGATAAGTTAGCAATAATAGAATAGAGCTACATCAGAAAGGGTGAAAGAAATGACTGCAACTGTAGTGGTTGATTTTTTGAATAGCACTGGTTTTGCTATGATGTCTTTTGGAAGCATAATAATGATAATTATTTCACTAGTTCTCTTATATTTAGCTATTGCTAAAGGTTTTGAACCCTTATTATTAATACCGATTGCTTTTGGAATGCTATTAGCTAATCTACCAGGTGCTGACATGATGAAAGAACCTGTTGTTGAGATTATTAGAGATCCAAATACAGGAGAGTTAGTAAGCCACACAAAAGAATATGGGGGCTTATTGTACTATTTATACCAAGGAGTTAAATTAGGTATTTATCCTCCATTAATATTTTTAGGAATTGGAGCAATGACAGATTTTGGTCCTCTTATAGCAAATCCAAAATCAATCCTTCTTGGGGCGGCAGCACAGTTTGGAATATTTGCAACTTTCATTGGAGCAGTATTGATGGGGTTTCCTGGAGCTGAAGCAGCTAGTATAGCGATAATTGGTGGAGCAGACGGACCAACTGCTTTATATCTTACATCAAAATTGGCACCTCAACTATTAGGTCCAATTGCTGTTGCTGCTTATTCATATATGGCATTAGTTCCAATCATTCAACCTCCTATTATGAAAGCCCTTACAACTAAGGAAGAAAGATCTGTTGTAATGGAACAATTAAGACCTGTTTCGAAGAAAGAAAAAATAATTTTCCCAATAATGGTAACATTAGTTGTTTCATTGCTTCTGCCATCTGCTGCAACATTAGTAGGTATGTTAATGCTAGGAAATTTATTCAGAGAGTCAGGAATGACAGATAGGCTTTCTAAAACAGCACAAAATGAAATGATAAACATAGTGACAATACTTTTAGGAACAACTGTTGGTGCAACAGCAAGTGCAGAAAATTTTTGGAATCTAAAAACTCTCGGGATATTAGCACTTGGACTTGTAGCTTTTTCAATAGGTACAGCATCAGGTGTGATTTTTGGCAAAATAATGTACAAAGTATCCGGTGGAAAAGTAAATCCATTGATCGGCTCAGCAGGAGTATCAGCTGTACCTATGGCAGCTAGAGTATCTCAAAAAGTAGGTCAAGAAGAAAACCCTAGAAATTTTTTACTTATGCATGCGATGGGGCCAAATGTAGCAGGAGTAATTGGTTCTGCTATTGCAGCTGGTATGCTTTTAATGTTTTTTAGTTAAAACAAGCCATCAGAGCCATAACTTTGATGGCTTGTTAATAGTTTTGGGTAATAATAAATAATAAATAAATAATAGGAGATGTAAACATGTACAGCGGATATATAACTGATGTAGATGGTATAAAAGTAGGGCATATGCATTCAGAAGAAGGCATGACAGGAGTAACGGTTGTCATTAGCGAACAAGGAGCAACTGGGGGCGTAGATGTTAGAGGGAGTGCCCCTGGGACGAGAGAAACGGATTTATTTAGACCAGATAAGACAGTAGAAAAAATAAATGCAATAGTATTAGCAGGAGGATCAGCTTTTGGGCTAGATGCAGCATCAGGTGTAATGGAATTTTTAGAAAAAAAAGGAATTGGGCTTGACGTTGGTTTTACGAAAGTACCCATAGTAGCATCTGCGGTAATATTCGATTTAAATCTTGGAAATCACACTATAAGGCCAGATAAAGAAATGGGGTACAAAGCATGCGAAAATGCGACTTCAAACGAAAACAAGCAAGGTAATATTGGATGTGGGATGGGTGCTAGTGTTGGTAAAATATTGGGCTTTAATAATGCTATGAAATCCGGAATAGGTAGCGCTTCTATGAAAGTAGGAGATTTGGTAATTTCAGCTCTTATCTGTGTAAACAGTTTAGGAGATATTTATGAAGGAACTGAAGAAATTGCAGGAGTATATGATTATAATGAAAACAAATTATTAAATACAGTTGAAATAATGCAAAAAGGTTATATTAACAATTCAGTAACTCACACTAATACTACCATAGGTGTAGTAGCTACCAATGCAAAACTAAACAAAGCATATGCGAATAAGTTAGCGGAAACATCACATAATGGTTATGCTAAAGCAATAAATCCTGTTCATACTATGTATGATGGCGATACGATTTTTGCATTAGCAACAAATGAAATCGAAGCTGATTTGAATTTAGTGTTTACATTAGGTGCTGAGGTAACAAGAAGAGCAATAGTTAACGCAATTTTAAATGCGGAAAGCATAAAGGGATTAAAAGCTTATAGAGATATAATAAATTAATATTGAATTATCTAACCAAAATATGTATAATTGTTTTGTTAATAAGCTGACATCTTATTGAGTCAGACTAAATAATTAATTTTGGCATATCGACTGGTATCCAAAAGGAACTAGAGCGGAGGGGTAAAGTGAAAAAGAGTAAATCTGTAAATGTAAGAAAGTTGACAGTAATAGGGGTATTAGGTGCTATATCCATAGTATTAGGCATGACACCATTGGGATTCATTCCCGTGGGACCAACTAAAGCTACAGTAATGCACATACCCGTAATAATCGGCGCAATATTAGAAGGTCCTGTGGTAGGGGCATTAGTTGGACTTATCTTTGGGCTTTTTAGTATTTATCAAGCAATAACTGCGCCCACACCTGTTAGCCCATTTTTTTTAAATCCATTAGTTTCTGTACTCCCAAGAATTTTAATAGGAATAACTTCATATTATAGTTATCGTTTATTTAATAAAATTGGGAATAAAAAGACGATATGGATCATGGATATAATATGGAGTGCTATAATTGTTTATTTAGCTCATGGATTATATTTAAACATAGTCAACTATACTACTGTATGGGAAATTTTAATTAATATAATCTTAATTGCATTGACTGGTATCATGATATATATGACGACTAAAAAGTTTAAAGGAAAGTCAATAGATGTATTAGTAAGCGCAGTAATAGGTACACTGACAAACACTGTATTAGTGCTATCGATGATATATTTAATCTACGGAGAGCAATTCGTAGAATCTTTAGGACAAGATACACAATTTGTAGGTAGAGTGATAGCAGGTATTGGAGTTGCTAATGGCATTCCAGAGACAATAATTGCTGCAATTGTAGTATCGAGTGTAGTTTCGGCAGTAAAACGAAAATAATAACTAGAAGGTGAAAACTTGTTATTAGTAATTGATGTTGGCAATACAAACATTGTGTTTGGGGTATATGATGGGAAGAAATTAATATACGATAGAAGAATAGCAACAGACAAAGAGAAGACATCTGATGAGTATGGAATGCTATTTGACCAGTTTTTTAAACATGATAATATCGAAATAGAAGATATTGATGACATAATAATATCTTCTGTAGTTCCAACTTTGATGCACACTTTGCCTGCGATGACTCAAAGGTATTTCAATATAGTACCTATAGTAATAGGACCAGGTGTGAAGACTGGCATGAATATAAAATATGACAACCCTAGGGAAGTTGGGGCAGACAGAATAGTAAATGCAGTTGCCGCATACGAAAAATACGGTGGGCCAGTGATTATTGTAGATTTTGGCACAGCTAATACTTTTTGTTATGTCAATAAAGAAGGAGAATACTTGGGTGGAGTTATAACACCTGGTATAAGCATTTCTGCTGAGGCCTTATTTTTAAGGACCGCTAAGCTACCTAAGGTAGAAATTACAAAGCCTGAAAAAGTTATTGGCAAAAATACCATCACAAGCATTCAATCTGGCTTAATTTACGGGTTTGCTGGTATGATTGATTATATAATTGATAAAATGATAGAAGAAATGAATCAGTCAAAGGAAGATGTAATGGTAGTAGCAACTGGAGGATTTTCTAATTTAATTTCTGCTGAAACGAAGAATATAAAAGTTGTAGATAAATATCTTACATTAGAAGGATTAAGGATAATATACGAAAGAAACAAGGTAAGTAACTAATGGTTACTTACCTTATTTGATAGGAGGTGAGTGTTAATTATTGGCAATATCAATATAGAATCTAAAGCTTTTTTAGCACCAATGGCAGGATATACAGATTTAACTTTTAGAAAGATTGCAAGAAAATTAGGTGCTGGATTAGTAACAAGCGAAATGGTTAGTGCAAAGGGAATGTATTACAATGATAAAAAAACATTTGAATTAACAATGACTGATGAATCTGAAAGGCCATTTGCTATTCAAATTTTTGGCTCTGACCCTGATATAATGGCTTATGTAGTTGAAACAAAGCTAAACGAAAGAGATGATTTTGACATAGTTGACATAAATATGGGATGCCCTGCACCAAAAATTGTTAAAAATAATGAGGGCAGTGCATTGATGAACGATATGAAATTAAGCTACAATATTGTAAAAAAAATAGTAGATATTTCTAACAAACCAGTTACAGTAAAAATAAGAATGGGATGGGATAAATACAATATAAATGGTGTAGATTTTGCAAAAATGCTGGAGCAAGCTGGCGCAAGTGCAGTTACTGTCCATGCTAGGACCAGAGAGATGTTTTATTCTGGCAAAGCCGACATTGATTTCATAAGAAAAGTTAAAGAGAGCATTTCAATCCCTGTAATAGGAAATGGAGATATAACAACTCCAGAAGATGCTATATCAGTATTGGAAAGAACTAATTGTGACTATGTTGCAGTGGGTAGAGCTGCGATAGGGAATCCATGGATATTTTTAAATATCAACGAAGCTTTATCGCAAAAGGAAATTACAAAGCCAACATCAGAAATGATAATTAATATGGCTATTTTTCATCTAAATGAGCTATGTAAAACAAAAGGAGAAAGAATTGGTGTGAACGAAATGCGAAAGCATATACATGGATACATCAAAGGACTAACAAATTCAAAAAATGTTAGAGAACAAATAAACACTATAAATTCAAAGACAGAAGTTGTCTCTATTCTAAATGATTATTTATACAGGTTAAAATCATCCTAATGCAATTAAGATTGTTTATAGCTTGACAACTAATTTACGCTTGATTATAATAGTTTGCATACAAAGTTAGAAATATTCAGATAGAATTTCAACTAATACTGACAATAAATGTATTAATTAAATCAAAGGAGAGAGTTTAATGACCGAAAAGGAAGTATTTCTGACCCCAGAAGGATTAGAAAAATTGGAAATGGAATTAGAAGAAGCTAAAGTAGTTAAGAGAAAAGAGGTAGCAGACCGTATAAAACAAGCTCTTGCTTTTGGAGACATAAGTGAAAATGCCGAATATGATCAAGCTAAAAATGAGCAAGCAAAATTAGAAGAGAGGATAGCAAAACTTGAAGCAATGCTCAGAAATGCGGTAATTATAGATGATGATGAAATATCTACTGATATAGTGTCAATAGGTTCTAGAGTTACTGTTTTAGACTTAGAATTCAATGAAGAATTGGAATATACAATAGTTGGATCGGCAGAAGCGGATCCTTTTGAAGGAAAGATATCCAATGAATCTCCTATGGGCAAAGCATTACTAGGTAGAAAAGTTGGAGATACTGTTAATGTACAGGCACCTGATGGGACAATCAAATACAAAATAAAAGCAATTATGAGATAATATAACCATATAAAAGACAAGGGGGACTTAAATTGGATAATAACGAGCAAAATTTGAATGAAATGCTAAAAATCAGGAGAGAAAAATTAACTAAACTAATGGAAAGCGGCAAGAACCCTTATTTAATTGAAAAATACGATTACACTCATCATAGTGACGAGATAAAAGATAAATATGATGAGTTGGAAGGTAAGAGAGTAAGTGTAGCCGGAAGATTGATGTCTAGAAGAGGTCATGGAAAAGTTACGTTTTTTGACTTACAAGATAGCAATGGAAAGATACAGCTTTTTGCTAAAAAAGATGTACTTGGTGAAGAAGGATATGAAGATTTAGAGTTTCTTGACATAGGAGATATAATTGGGGCAGAAGGCATTGTATTTAAGACCCAAACAGGAGAAGTTTCAATTAGAACTGAAAAGATAACATTGCTATCTAAATCACTTCAAATACTACCTGAAAAATTCCACGGATTAAAAGACCAAGAGCTTAGATATAGACAAAGATACGTAGATTTAATCGTTAATCCTGAAGTCAAAGACACTTTTATACTAAGAAGTAAAATAATAAAAGCCGTAAAAGAATTTTTAGACAATAAGGGATTTCTAGAAGTAGAAACTCCTATACTCAGTACTATTGCTGGGGGAGCTAATGCAAGACCTTTTGTAACTCATCACAATGCATTGGATATAGACATGTACTTAAGGATAGCAAATGAACTATATTTAAAGAGGTTAATAGTAGGTGGATTTGAAAAAGTTTATGAAATGGGGAAAATGTTCAGAAATGAAGGAATGGATCAAAGACATAACCCTGAATTCACTAGCATAGAATTCTATCAAGCATATGCAGATTATGAAGACATGATTAAACTTACTGAAGAACTATTTTCATATGTTGCTATGAAGACATTGGGGACAACTGTAATAAATTATCAAGGCACTGAAATAGATCTAACCCCTCCTTGGGATAGGATGGACATGGCTGAAGCGGTTAAGAAATACACAGGGGTTGACTTTAGTCTGATAGAAACAGATGAAGAAGCTAGAAAAGTTGCAAGGGAAAAAGGACTAGAAGTTGACGACAAAATGACTAGGGGTATGATTATATCAGAAATGTTCGAAGAATTCGTTGAAGAACATTTAGTTCAGCCTACATTTATCACAGGTCATCCTGTAGATATATCACCACTAGCTAAGAGAAACCCTAAAGATCCAAGAATAACAAATAGATTCGAAGCATTTATAAACACTTGGGAGATTGCAAATGCATTTTCTGAGTTGAATGATCCTATAGATCAAAGAGAGAGATTTGAAGAGCAAGTAAGGCAGAAAGAATCTGGAGATGATGAAGCTCATCCAATGGATACTGATTTTATAAATGCAATTGAAGTAGGATTGCCTCCAACAGGTGGAGAAGGCATTGGAATAGATAGAATGATAATGTTATTAACAAATCAAGCAAGTATAAGGGATGTAATACTATTCCCTACTATGAAACCAATAGAGGAATAAAATTAATATTGCGGCCAAGTAGCCGCAATATTTTATAGGTGAGAAAAATGAAAATACTTCACATTCTAGCTCAGTTTCCAGGGGAAACGGGCAGTGGAATTTATGTTAATTCCCTTATCAATGAAGGAAAGAAGAAAAATCATCAACAAGGACTAATAGCTGCAATACAAGAGGGATTAATATATGAAAATAATTCGCTAAATTATTTGAACTTGGTCAGATTCAATACTAAAGAAATACCTTTTAAAATAGTAGGTATGAGCGATATAATGCCATATCCAAGCACCACCTATAAAGAATTAGATAAGAAAATGTTATCTGATTGGATGAATGCCTTTGAAAAATCTATAATAGATGCATTAAACAATTTTAATCCTGATGTAATTATATCGCATCACCTTTGGATTTTAACATCATTAGTATGCAGGCTTAAATCAAACCAAAAAGTTATTGGGATATGTCACGGCACTGATATAAGACAGATGTACTACAATCCTGATTACAGGGAATTTGTTGTCGAAGGGTGTCGGAAATTAGATTTTGTACTAACTCTTTCTAGCCAAGAAAAATTTGAAGTACATGATATGTATAATATCCCAAAAGATAAGATAGAAGTAATAGGAGCGGGATACAATAGTGAATACTTTTATCCTCCTGATGCGCGACCCTCTAATGAGTCCATAAAGATAATATATGCAGGGAAATTGAGTAACAGTAAAGGTGTACCTCATTTAATAATGGCTTTTAGAAATTTGAAAGATAAATATGAAATAGACCTCTCGTTGGCTGGAAATGGATCAGGGGAAGAAAAAGAAAATATATTGAAAATGGCTAATGAAAACAAAGTTCGATATCTTGGAAATCTAAGTCAAAAAAATTTGGGAGAAGTGTTTAGAAAATCTCACATATTTGTGCTTCCTTCCTTTTATGAAGGATTGGGTTTAGTTACAATAGAAGCTTTAGCCTGCGGACTTAGAGCTGTAGTTACAAATCACTCTGGAATAAAAGAATATTTAGGAGAAGAAATAAACAAAAGTGGAATGATTGAATACGTAGATTTACCACCAATGTCAAGTGTAGATGTTGTTTCTGAAGAAGGAGAAATTATTTTCATTAAATCACTTGAAAAAGGTATAGAAAGTATGATTAAAAAAGTATTAGAAGGGTATAATAATTTTACCGCAATAGATAATAATTTAAAACAACTATCGTGGGAACATTTATTTATCAAACTTGAAAAGATTTTACAAAAACTTTAAAAAAATTTAAAAAAGGTATTGACACAAGATATTGAAAGATGTTATACTAACAAAGTCGCTGAAAGAGCGGCAATGAACCAAGAAAACTAAACAGTGTGAAACT
>NZ_SRIB01000001.1:112500-310770 GCF_004684055.1 Soehngenia longivitae | reverse complement strand
ATAGAGAATATTCTCCTTTCTTTATTGTGGTTTTCCAATTACATTATATCAAAAGGAGAATTATTCTCTATATTTTTATGTTCTTTGTCCAACAATTATTTTACACTAAGCAAAAAATAAGTGACCAAAATTTGGTCACTTATTTTTACAAATTTAAAATATTTTTATTATTGTAATAGTTGAAGTACTTGTTGTGGCATTTGATTTGCTTGAGCAAGCATTGATGTTGCAGCTTGGCTTAAGATGTTGTTCTTTGTAAATTTCATCATCTCTTCTGCCATATCTACATCTCTAATACGTGATTCAGCGGCTGTTAAGTTCTCTGATGTTGTTGTTAAGTTGTTTATTGTGTGTTCAAGTCTGTTTTGATATGCACCTAGTTTTGATCTTTCTTCGGATACTTTTTTTATTCCTGAATCGATCTTCGATATTGCGTCATCTGCCAAAGTTTGAGTTGAAACGCTAATACCACTAACCCCTAAGCCACTTGCTTTCATGCTCTTAATGCTTACACTTAAAGTTTCACCACTATTTGCTCCAATGTGAATAATTTTATTACTGAAAGTACCATTTAAAAGAGCTTGAGTGTTAAATTGTGTTTTGTCTGCTATTCTGTCGATTTCTTTAACCAATTCAGATACTTCTTGCTGTATAGCAGTTCTGTCATCATTTGTATTTGTATCATTTGCTGCTTGTACAGCTAAGTCTCTCATTCTATTTAAGATTGAGTGAGTTTCATTTAATGCACCTTCTGCTGTTTGAATTAGAGAAATTCCATCTTGTGCATTTCTTACTGCTTGATTTAGTCCGCCGATTTGCCCTCTCATTTTTTCTGATATAGTTAATCCTGCTGCGTCATCTCCTGCTTTGTTGATTCTTAAGCCTGATGATAATTTTGCTAATGAGCTGCTCTTTGCGTTATTTGCTGCTGTAAGTCTTGAATAAGTGTTCATTGCTGAAATGTTTTGATTAATTCTCATTTTTCTTCCTCCTTGAATTTTTTATGAACTTCCGTGTTCATTTATATAAATACGTTGGATTTGATTTTAATTATTGTAATAGTTGAAGTACTTGTTGTGGCATTTGATTTGCTTGAGCAAGCATTGATGTTGCAGCTTGGCTTAAGATGTTGTTCTTTGTGAATTTCATCATCTCTTCTGCCATATCTACATCTCTTATACGTGATTCAGCAGCTGTCAAGTTCTCTGATGTTGTTGTTAAGTTGTTTATTGTGTGCTCAAGTCTGTTTTGATATGCACCTAGTTTTGATCTTTCTTCGGATACTTTTTTTATTGCTGTATCAATCTTTGATATCCCTGAATTAGCTCCAACTTGAGTTTTTAAATTTAAAAAATATTTAGCTCCATCAACTACCACTTTGCCTCCACTTACTTTAAAATCCCTTAATTCTAATCCTTTCGTTGTCATGTCGCTAATTTTAATTTCGATGTTTTGGTCTTTGTTTGCCCCAATTTGAAACTTTCCTGAAAACTTTCCTCCTGAAACTAAGCTACCTCCACTTGCTCTATAATATCCAAATAATTTTTGAGTGTTGAATTCAGTATTACTAGCTATTCTATCAACTTCTTCTAACAATTGATCAATTTCACCCTGTATAGCAGTTCTGTCATCATTTGTGTTTGTGTCATTTGCTGCTTGCACTGCTAAGTCTCTCATTCTATTTAAGATTGAGTGAGTTTCATTTAATGCACCTTCTGCTGTTTGAATTAGAGAAATTCCATCTTGTGCATTTCTTACTGCTTGATTTAGTCCGCCGATTTGCCCTCTCATTTTTTCTGATATAGTTAATCCTGCTGCATCATCTCCTGCTTTGTTGATTCTTAAGCCTGATGATAATTTTCCTAATGAGCTACTCTTTGCGTTGTTTGCTGCTGTAAGTCTTGAATAAGTGTTCATTGCTGAAATGTTTTGATTAATTCTCATTTTTCTTCCTCCTTGAATTTTTTATGAACTTCCGTGTTCATTTGTTTTGGCCAATGATCATCTCAACCAAAGAAGTTTTCCTTCTTGCTAATAGTATCGGAGAAAGGTAATAAATTTTAATAGCAATTTAAAATTTTACATAAAAATTTTATAAAAAACTTTTTCTAAATATAGCCCTTGAGGTGGTGCAGTATGACCTGAAAGTCTTCTATCTTCAGCTTGTAAAATGAGTTTTATTTCTGCTGGTTTTCTTTTTCCTATTCCTATTTCAACTAATGTGCCAGTGATTATCCTCACCATGTTTCTTAAGAAGCTGTCTCCTTCCACAACTATGTCTATAAATTCATCTCTTTTTTTTATATCTATTGAGCGAATAGTTCTGATTTTTGATTTTGTAAAGCTCCTTCTGCCCTCAAAACTTGTGAAGTTATGCGTGCCAATTAAGTATTTCGAAGCTTCTTTCATATTGTTTATATTTAAGTTTCTGTCGATTTGATAGGCATAATTTCTTAAGAGTGGTCTTTCTACATCGCTTAAATATATTTTGTATCTATATCTCTTCTTTATTGCACTAAAACGTGCATGAAAATCTTCTGGAACCTCATTTGAATAAACCGCTTTTATATCTTCTGGCAAATACTCGTTTAATGCGTATTTAAAAGTTCGTCCAGGAATGGTTGTATCGATAAAAAAATTGGCCACCTGTCCAAGAGCATGAACTTTTGCATCTGTTCTTCCCGCTCCTATTAAGGTGACCTCTTTTTTTGTAAGCTTATATATCGCGTTCTCTACCTCCGCTTGAATTGAATTCGCATTGTCTTGTATTTGCCAACCTGAGTAATTCGTCCCATCGTATTCTAAAGTTAGCATTATATTTTTCATTTTCTTCACCAATACCTTGTCGACATAATAAATCCAAAGAATACTATTAATGAAAGTAAAATTGCGCTGTCTTTTTTATCAAATTTTAATTCGTTTAGTCTCGTCCTACCTTCCCCGCCTCTGTAACATCTCGCTTCCATAGCAGTTGCGAGTTCATCTGCTCTTCTAAATGCATTTATGAATAATGGAACTAATAGCGGAACTAAGCTTTTTGCTCGATTCAATATATTTCCACTTTCAAAGTCTGCACCTCTTGCCATTTGAGCTTTCATTATTTTGTCAGTTTCTTCTAAAAGTGTTGGTATAAACCTGAGGGCTATTGTCATCATCATAGCTAGTTCATGTGACGGAAGGCCTATCTTTCTAAATGGCGATAAGAGGCTTTCTATACCATCAGTTAATGCTATCGGTGATGTGGTCAGTGTAAGTAAAGACGTGCCAACAATCAATAATATAAGGCGCAAAGCCATAAATACAGACTGTATTATACCTTCTTTTGTGACTGAAATTGGGCCTAAACTAAATAGTACTTCTCCTCTTGTGAACAGTAGATTTATGGTAAATGTTATTATTATGATAAACATAAGAGGTTTTAAGCCTTTTATGATAAATTTAATAGGCAATTTGGCTGTCCTTACTACTGTGGCTATGAATAAAATTATGAATATATAGGGATAAAAATCTTTTACAAAAAATAATGCAATTATATATAGTATGGCTGTGAATATTTTTACCCTTGGATCTAATTTATGAACTAATGTATCGCCTGGAAAGTATTGTCCAATAGTTATATCTTTAAGCATTTTTAGTACCTCTCAAGTATTTAATAAGCTCTTCTTTAGCTTCTTCTATGGTCAAACAATCTTCTTTAACTTGATGCCCTCTCTTTTTAAATTCTTTCATTAGTTTAGTAACTTGTGGAATATCTAAACCAATATCTTCTAAAAGATCTGCTGATTTGAATATCTCTCTAGTTTTGTCATGCATTATTACTTTCCCATTGTGCATTACAAGTATTGAGTTAGCAAGCCTTGCTATGTCTTCCATGCTGTGAGAAACAAGAATAATTGTTATATTTTCTCTTTCATAAAGTTTTTTTATTTCATCTAATATGTCATCTCTGCCTTTAGGATCTAATCCTGCTGTAGGTTCATCTAATATCAGTACTTTGGGTTTCATCGCAATGACACCAGCTATTGCGACTCTTCTTTTCTGCCCACCTGATATTTCAAAAGGAGATCTATCTTTTAAAGTTTCATAATCTAGCCCAACTAGTTCCATAGCTTCCCTTACTCTTAATTCTATTTCTTCTTCAGTCAACCCTAAATTCTTTGGGCCGAATGCAATGTCTTTATAAATAGTTTCTTCAAAGAGCTGATGTTCAGGATATTGAAAAACTAAGCCTACTTTTTTACGTATCTCTTTCATCTTTGTATCAGGATTTGTAATATCAATTCCATCGATTGTTATTTTCCCGCTTGTGGGTTTGATAAGTCCATTCAAATGTTGAACAAGTGTCGATTTTCCTGAACCAGTTTGTCCTATTAGTCCTACAAAATCCCCTTCTTCAATCGAAATGGATATATCGTCTAATGCTTTTTTCTCAAAAGGCGTTCCTATATTGTATATAAAGTTTAAGTTTTCTATATTAATTATCATAGCGCTTCTACCAGCTCCTCAATTATGATACAATCTTTTCTTATGTCAAAACCTTCTTTTCTAAGCTCATATGCAAGTTCAGTTACTTGAGGAACATCTAACCCAAGTTTTTTTAGTGTTTCAACTTGAGTAAATATTTCTCTTGGTGTTCCCATAAGCACATTTTCGCCTTCATTTAATACCATAACACGATCTGCCATGACCGCTTCGTCCATGTAATGAGTTATCAGTACTATTGTCTTATTCTTATCTTTATTTAATCTTTTTATTGTCTCCATTACTTCTTTTCTTCCAGATGGATCTAACATTGCTGTAGGCTCATCAAAGATGATACAATCTGGTTCCATTGCTAAAATGCCTGCTATGGCAACTCTTTGCTTTTGTCCACCAGATAAAAGGTGCGGTGCGTGTTTTTTATATTCACTCATGCCTACTGTTTCTAAAGAGTCATCTACTCTCTTTCTTATTTCTTCAGGGGGTATGCCTAAATTTTCTGGTCCGAAAGCGACATCTTCTTCAACTATGGTAGCTACTATTTGATTGTCTGGATTTTGAAAAACCATGCCAGCTTTGCTTCTTATATCCCATATTTTATCTTCATCTTTTGTGTTTATGCCATTTACATACACTTCTCCCCTTGTTGGAAGTATCATCCCATTCATCATCTTTGCTAATGTTGACTTACCAGATCCATTATGCCCTAATATGGCTAAAAATTCTCCTCTTTTTATATTAAGGCTTAAATCTTTAACTGCAAGTTGTATAGAGTCATCAACATAGGATTTATATTCATAACTGACATTTTCTATATTTATCATAATTTCGTTTTCCATTCGAGTCTCCTATAAACTAAATGTATTCTCAACTTAATATAACATATTGATATTTTGATTGCAATTGTAGTTTAATTAAGATAAATAGCACAAAGGGACTAAGCTTTAACTTAATCCCCCTCCCATTATACTAATTCTAGTATTGCTATTTCAGCTCCGTCTCCTCTTCGTGGTCCTACTCTTAGTACTCTAGTATATCCACCATTTCTATCTTTGTATTTTGGGCCAATTTCATCAAATAATTTCTTTACCACTTCTTCATCATATATATAAGCCAAGGCTTGTCTTCTTGCGTGTAAGTCCCCTTTTTTAGCCAAGGTTATCATTTGGTCAGTCATCCTTTTAGTTTCTCTAGCTCTTGTTACAGTGGTCTCAATTTTCCCTTCTCTGATTAGAGATGTAACCTGATTTCTAAGCATTGCATTTCTGTGATCAGATGGCCTTCCTAGTTTTCTTAATGTTGTCATTTCATTCCCTCCTTGCTTGTAAAATTACTCCTCGCTTTTCTTTAGACTAAGGCCTAATTCGGCAAGTTTTTTCTGAACTTCTTCTAGCGATTTTTTCCCTAGATTTCTGACTTTCATCATATCTTCTTCTGTTTTTTGAGTTAGTTCTTCTACAGTATTTATACCAGCTCTTTTTAAACAGTTGTAACTTCTGACAGATAAGTCTAATTCTTCAACTGTCATTTCTAAAGCTTTCCCTTTTGGTTCTTCTTCTTTTTCAACCATTATTTCTACATCATTTACCCTATCAGTTAACCCAACGAATAAATTTAAGTGTTCCATGAGTATTTTAGCACCTAGAGAGGTTGCTTCATCTGCACTCATAGTTCCATTAGTCCAAACTTCAAGCTCCAATTTATCGTAGTCTGTTATTTGCCCAACTCTTGTGTTACCTACATGAAAATTAACTTTTGTAACTGGTGTAAAGAGTGAATCTACTGGAATAACTCCAACAGCTTGCCCTTCTTTTTTATTTTTATCGGATAAATAATAACCTCTTCCTTTTATAAGTTCCATTTCCATATATAGTTTTGCACCTTCGCTTATTGTTGCGATGTGCAAATCTTTATTTACTATCTCAACATCTGCACCTGTTTTTATATCTCCTGCTTTTACTTCCTTTGGTCCTTCTTCATCAATAATTAAAGTAACAGGTTCATCAGCATACATTATTGCAGCGATGTCTTTAATGTTGAGGATGATTTCAGGAACATCTTCAACAACACCTGGAATAGTAGAAAATTCATGCATTACACCTTGAATTTTTATTGTTGAAATTGCTGCGCCTGGTAATGAGGATAGAAGCACTCTTCTTAAAGAATTCCCCAATGTAGTACCATAACCTCTCTCTAGCGGTTCGACTATAAATTTGCCATATGTTCCATCTTCAGATAATT
Organism: Soehngenia longivitae; assembly: GCF_004684055.1. GTDB lineage: Bacteria > Bacillota > Clostridia > Tissierellales > Tissierellaceae > Soehngenia > Soehngenia longivitae. The sequence continues at coordinate 304,050 of NZ_SRIB01000001.1, read as the reverse complement.
CTTCTACTTCTATCTTTGGTCTTTCGATTTCTATCATAAACAATAACCCTCCTTGAAAAAGTTTTTATATGGACGAGGGCAACTAGTTTTGCAATTATTATTTTGAATATAACTCAACAATTAAGTGTTCTTCTACAGGAAGATCTATGTCTTCTCTAGAAGGTTGAGTTACAATAGTACCTCTCATTTTTTCAACGTCTACATCTACCCATGGAACAGTATTTCCAGCTCTGTTTTCCATTAATGCTTTGAATTTATCACTTGATTTACTTTTTTCTTTTACTTCTATTGTATCTCCAACATTTGTTATGAGAGATGGAATATCTGCTTTTCTACCATTTAGAAGGAAATGACCATGAGTTACTAATTGTCTTGCTTCTGCTCTTGATGAAGCAAATCCCATTCTATATACAACATTGTCTAGTCTTAACTCTAACAATCTGAGTAGGTTCTCCCCAGTTATTCCTTTCATCTTATCTGCTTTATCGAAGTACATTCTCATTTGTGATTCTGTTAAACCATAAAATCTACGTACTTTTTGTTTTTCTCTAAGCTGCATACCATATTCAGTTGTCTTTTTTCTACTTTTCCCATGTTGTCCTGGTGCAAAGTTTCTTTTATTTAAAGCACATTTGTCGCTGTAGCATCTGTCCCCTTTTAAATATAGTTTTGTGCCTTCTCTTCGGCAAAGTCTGCAGCTTGGTCCTGTATATCTTGACATCTATTTGTACACCTCCTGTTATACTCTTCTTCTCTTAGGTGGCCTGCAACCATTGTGAGGAATTGGAGTTACATCTTTTATTAAGCTTACTTCAAGTCCTGAAGCTTGAAGTGATCTTATAGCTGCTTCTCTACCTGAGCCAGGTCCCTTAACATATACTTCTACTGTCTTTAGTCCATGTTCCATAGCTTTTTTTGCTGCTTCTTCTGCAGCTTCTTGAGCAGCAAAAGGAGTTGACTTTCTTGAACCTCTAAAACCTAATTGACCTGCTGAGGCCCATGAAATTACATTCCCTTGCATATCTGTCAATGTTACCATTGTATTATTAAAAGTAGAGGATATATGAGCTTGCCCTCTTTCTATGTTTTTACGTTCTCTTCTCTTTATACGTGTTGTTTTACCTTTTTTTGGTGCCAACTTGCTTCCCTCCTTTTCCTACTTGTTCTTAGTAGCTAATTTCTTAGGACCTTTTCTAGTCCTTGCATTTGTCTTTGTCCTTTGACCTCTTACTGGAAGCCCTCTTTTGTGTCTGATTCCTCTATAGCAATTAATGTCTTTTAATCTCTTGATATTCATAGCTACTTCTCTTCTCAGATCGCCTTCTACTCTATAAGTGTCTATGGCTGCTCTTAAATTTGCAATTTCAGATTCTGTCAAGTCTTTTACTCTAGTGTCTGGATCTACATTTGCCTTTTTAAGAATTTCATTGGCTCTTGGTCTGCCGATACCATAAATATATGTTAAACCGATCTCTACCCTTTTATCTCTTGGTAAGTCAACGCCTGCAATTCTGGCCATAAATTTGGTACACCTCCTATTTAAATATTAACCTTGTCTTTGTTTGTGTTTTGGGTTTTCACAGATAACCATTACTTTCCCATTTCTTTTGATGATTTTACATTTTTCGCACATCTTTTTAACGGATGGTCTTACTTTCATATTATCCCTCCTATGCTACTTGTTTCTCCAAGTAATCCTGCCCTTAGTTAGATCGTATGGTGATAACTCTACGGTAACTTTATCTCCAGGAAGAATTCTAATGTAGTTCATTCTTAATTTCCCAGAAATATGAGCTAAAATTTCATGTCCGTTATCTAGTCTCACTTTAAAAATGGCATTTGGAAGTGCATCTACTACTGTGCCTTCAACTTCTATAACATCTTTTTTAGCCATCGGATTTCGAACCTCCTGTTCTATCTATTTAGAAACTCTTATTGAAAGGTTCTAAGATTTTTCTTACATATGAATTATTTATTCTTATATTATTATCAATCTTGTTTTTGAATTCTTGCAATACTGTATTATAGACAACTAAGTGCTTTACTTTTTTCTTTTTTGGGTTATCTAATTTTCTTAAATCTCCGTCTACCACATATACATATTCTTTATCTATTATGTCCAAAACAACGAAAATTCTTCCTTTATCTCGCCCAGCTCTTGACTTAACCACCTGCCCGATGGATAAGTCATCAGTGGAATCCATTATAGTTTTCACCTCTTTATTTTTCCAAAGCGTTTATTATTTCATTAAAAGTATCCTCAATAGACTGTGCTCCATCAATGTTAACTAGAATGTCTTTATCTTTATAGTATTCAATCAAAGGTTTTGTTTGAGTCAAATAGACTTCTATCCTCTTTTTAACTGTTTCTTCTTTGTCATCATCTCTTTGATAAAGTTCTCTGCCACATATATCGCATATTCCATCTTGTTTAGGAGGATGAAACTTTATATGGTAAGTAGCGCCACAATTCTTACAGAGTCTCCTTCCAACTGCTCTTTCGATTAGAAGCTGTACGTCTAGAAATATATTTATCACTGCATCAAGTTCAATCCCCATTTTAGCTAATTCTTTATCCAATACTTCAGCTTGATTAATGGTTCTTGGGTAGCCATCCAATATAAAGCCATTTGCGCAGTCGCTTTTCTTTAGCCTATCTTTAACAATGTCTACAACTAGCTCATCTGGAACAAGTATCCCAGCGTCTAGATACGATTTTACCTCTTTGCCAAGTGGTGTGTTTTCCTTTATATTCAATCTAAATATATCTCCAGTTGATATGTGGGGGATATTGTACCTTTTTACAATCGCCGATGCCTGTGTTCCTTTCCCAGCTCCTGGCGGCCCCAACAATATTAGCCTCATTTCATCATCTCCTAAATAATTATTTTAAGAAACCTTTATAGTGTCTCATTAACATTTGAGATTCGATTTGTTTTACAGTCTCAAGAACTACACCTACAACGATTATTACTGCTGTTCCACTAAAGTTAACTTGCATTCCCATTATCCTCGATATAAGAATTGGAAGTGATGCAAGTATTGCTAGTGATACTCCTCCTACAAGGGTGATTCTGTTTACAACTTTTTGCAAATAATCTGATGTTGGTTTTCCAGGTCTAATCCCCGGGATAAATCCTCCGTGCTGTTGTAAATTCTTTGAGTATTCAACAGTGTTGAATTGAATAGCTGTGTAGAAGTAAGTAAAGAATATAATCAATATGACGTTTAATATCAAATATATTATCAAACCTACTGTACCTTGAGGTGTCAAGTATTTAGTTATCCAACTAGAAACTCCACCACTCCAGAACAGTGAAACTGTTTGTGGTAGTGATAACAATGATGATGCAAATATTACCGGGATTACTCCAGCCATCAATACTTTAATTGGTATATGAGTATTTTGTCCACCATACATTTTTCTTCCTACTACTCTTTTAGCATATTGTACTGGAATCTTCCTTTCTCCTTCTTGAAGAGCCACTACAAAAGCTACTGTCAATAACATAATCACTAAATATATAATTATTGAGATAACGCTAACTTGTCCAACTTGTACTAATCTTATTTTGGCTATGAAATCAGATGGCAATTTTGCGATTATCCCTATGAATATTAGTAACGAAATACCATTGCCGATTCCTTTTTCTGTGATCAATTCGCCAATCCACATCAAAAATGTTGTTCCTGCAACCATAGATAATATAACTATTACATTTTGCAAAGGATTTGTTGTCTCAAGTGCGGATCTGAATAAGCCAAATGTGTATCCCGATGCTGTGATGATTGCAAGCAATACTGAACTGTACCTAGTAATTCTATTTATCTTCTTTCTACCTTCTTCGCCTTCTTTTGCTAATTCTTCTAATCTAGGAATTGCAATTGTAAGAAGTTGAATGATGATAGATGCTGTAATATATGGATATATATTTGCAGCAAAGATACTAAAGTCGCTAAATGTTCCACCTGCCATCATGTCTAAAAATTGTAAGATGCTTCCTTGATTTGAACTAAATATAGATCTGATTATCTCTTTGTTCATAAAAGGAACAGGTATTGCTGCTCCTAATCTTACAACTCCTAGCATCAGCATGGTGAATATCATTTTTTTTCTGAGTTCAGGTATCTTCCATGCATCTCTTAAGGTAGTAAGCATCTAGATCACCTCTACCTTTCCTCCGCAAGCTTCGATCTTCTCAGCAGCAGATTTGCTAAATTTATGAGCTTTAACCGTAAGCTTAACATTTAATTCTCCGTCACCAAGAACTTTTATTCCCACTTTGTCTTTATTCAATTTGACAATTCCTTCTTCTAATAGAGTTTCTGGAGTAACGACGGTGTTTTCTTCAAATTTATTTAAATCTGATAAATTTACAATAGCATATTCTTTGGCAAAAATATTCGTAAAACCTCTCTTTGGAGTTCTTCTAAATAGCGGCATTTGCCCACCTTCAAAACCTGGTCTAACTCCACCTCCTGATCTTGCATTTTGCCCTTTATGACCTTTGCCGGAAGTTTTGCCAAGCCCTGATCCTATTCCTCTGCCTAATCTTTTCTTATCTACAGAGCCTCCTCCAGCATTTGGTCTAATGTTGTTTAGCTTCAATTAGCACACCTCCTTTACTAGTCTATTATTTCAACCATGAAGTTAATTTTATTAATCATACCTCTTATTTGAGGGGTATCATTTTTTTCAATAACTTGGTTAACTTTCCTGAATCCAAGTGCTTCTACAACTTTTCTTTGGCTTTCAGGTTTCCCAACGGGACTCTTAATAAGCTTAACTTTAATTGTAGCCATTTTTCTCCCCCTAACTGAATAATTCTTCTACTGTTTTCCCTCTTGCTCTTGCAACATCTTCAGCTCTTTTTAATGAGCTTAGAGCTTGCATTGTAGCATTGACTACGTTTCTAGGGTTATTTGTTCCAAGAGATTTTGTCCTAATGTCTTTTATTCCAGCCAATTCGCATACTGCACGAACTGATCCCCCTGCAATAACTCCTGTACCTTCTTTAGATGGTTTTAAAAGTACTCTGCCTGCTCCAAATACTCCAGTTATTTCATGAGGTATTGTTGTTCCAACTAGAGGTACTTCAATGATATGTTTTTTAGCATCTTGTACAGCTTTTCTGATGGCTTCAGGTACTTCCAAAGCTTTAGCCATTCCTACTCCTACGTGCCCATTTCCATCTCCTACTACTACAAGTGCACTAAATCTAAAGTTTCTACCGCCCTTTACAACTTTCGTAACACGATTTATACTGACAACTCTTTCTTGTAAATCTAATTCGCTTGCATCTATAAATGAACGTTCCATTAATTCCCCTCCTTCTATTAGAACTTAAGGCCTGCTTCTCTTGCTCCATCAGCAAGCTCTTTTATTCTCCCATGATAAATATATCCACTTCTATCAAAGACAACTTCTGCTATGCCTTTTTCTATTGCTCTCTTAGCAATAGTTTGTCCAATAACTTTGGCAGCTTCTTTGTTTTTAGTAGAACTCAAATTTAAATCTTTTTCTAATGTAGAAGCTTGTGCTAAAGTATGTCCGTTTACATCATCTATAATCTGAGCATATATATGATTTGAGCTTCTATAAACATTCAATCTTGGCTTCACAGGAGTGCCTTTAATTTTTTGCCTTACTCTAGTATGTCTAACTTTTCTCTTTTCATTTTTATCTATTTTCTTTAGCAAATTCGTTCACTCCTTTCTACTTACCAGTTTTGCCGACCTTGCGTCTGACAACTTCGTTTGAATATTTAATACCCTTGCCTTTGTATGGCTCTGGGCTTCTTAATTCTCTAATTTTAGCTGCATAGTTCCCAACCTTTTGTTTGTCAATTCCTTTTACGATGATTTTATTTGGTGCTGGTACTTCTATTGTTATTCCATCTGGATCAATTAATTCAATTGGATGTGAGTATCCTAGAGTTAGAACCAATTTATTCCCCTGTTTTGCAGCTCTATAACCTGTTCCAACTATATCCAAGCTCTTCTCAAAGCCCTCTGTAACTCCTGTTATCATATTTGCTATTAAAGTCCTTGAGAGTCCATGTAATGATTTATGTCTCTTTAAATCAGATGGTCTGGATACAGTCAATACTCCATTATCTATTTTTATTTCCATATCTGGATTAATTTGTTCTGTTAATATTCCTTTTGGGCCTTTTACTTCTACCAAGTTCTTATCAGATATTTTTATTTCTACTCCACTTGGTATATTGATAGGCTTCAACCCAATTCTTGACATGAGTGCACCTCCTATTCAAATAAATATTTATTACCAAATGTAGCAGATTACTTCCCCGCCTACATTTTCTTTTCTAGCTTGACGATCTGTCATTATTCCTTTTGATGTAGATATGATTGCTATTCCCAATCCGCCAAGTACTCTAGGTAATTCCTCACTTTTTGCATATACTTTAAGTCCTGGCTTAGAAATTCTCTTTATTCCACTGATGGTTTTCTCACCATTTTTTCCGTATTTTAAATCTACTCTAATGATTCCTTGTTTCCCATCGTCTATAACATCAAATCCCTTTATGAATCCTTCATCTAGGAGAATCCTTGCGATTTCTTTTTTTATTTTTGACGCTGGTATATCTACAGAATCGTGCTTTGCGCTGTTTGCATTTCTGATTCTCGTTAGCATATCTGCGATTGGATCTGTCATCATAGTTGTTACCTCCTTTCAAACGTTAGTTTTACCAACTAGCTTTTTTTACACCTGGAATTTGTCCACTGTATGCCAATTCTCTGAAACATATACGACAAACACCATATTTTCTCAAATAAGCATGAGGTCTTCCACAAATCTTGCATCTATTATATTCACGTGTGCTAAACTTTTGCTTTCTTTGTTGTTTAGCAATCATCGATTTCTTAGCCAAATTATTTCCCTCCTTTTTACTTTCTAAAAGGCATACCCATCATTTCCAAGAACACTTTTGCTTCCTCATCTGTCTTGGCACTTGTTACGATAATGATATCCATACCTCTTATAGATTCTACTTTATCGTATTCTATTTCTGGGAATATAAGTTGCTCTTTTACACCAATCGCATAGTTTCCTCTTCCGTCAAAAGATGTATCACTTACGCCTCTAAAGTCTCTTACTCTAGGTAGGGATATATTCATAAATTTATCTAAAAAGTCGTACATCCTATCCCCCCTAAGTGTTACCTTAGCGCCGACATTCATGCCTTCTCTTACTTTAAAGTTAGCTATAGACTTTTTTGCTTTGGTTACAACAGGTCTTTGCCCAGTAATTTGAGCTAATTCATTTACTGCTGCTTCCAATATTTTTGGGTTTTCTCTAGCTTCTCCTATTCCCATATTTATTACGATCTTTTCTAATTTAGGTACTTCCATAACGTTTTTGTAGTTGAACCTTTCCATCATGGCAGGAACTACTTCTTCCATGTACTTTATTTTTAATCTGGAAGTCATTTATTTACCTCCTCTCACTGTTATTTATCTAAAACTTCTCCGCATTTTTTACATACTCTTACTTTTGTCCCATCAGCATTGAATTTGTGTCCTATTCTAACGCCTTTTTTATCTTTTGAACAGTAGAACATAACTTTTGAAGCATTTATGGGTGCTTCAAATTTTACAATGCCACCTGGGTTTGTTGGGCCTTGAGGTTTTTTATGTCTTGTTACAATATTTACTCCTTCAACTATAACTTTATTTTCTCTAGGTAAAACTCTCATCACTTTTCCAGTTTTCCCTTTGTCTTTTCCTGAAATAACTAATACTGTGTCTCCGCTTTTAATGTTCACTCTCTACACCTCCTCTTAAATTACTTCCGGTGCCAAGGATATAATCTTCATATAATTTCCTCGTCTTAATTCTCTTGTTACTGGTCCAAAAATACGAGTTCCTACTGGATTCTTATCGTCTTTTATGATTACAACAGCATTGTCATCAAATTTTATATATGAACCGTCAGCTCTTCTTACTCCTCTTTTAGTTCTAACGATAACAGCCTTTACAACTTGACCTTTCTTAACAACTCCACCAGGTGTTGCACTTTTAACAGTACAAACTACTACATCCCCGATATTACCATACTTTTGATTGTTGCCTCCTAATACTCTAATTACTAGAACCTCTTTAGCTCCAGAATTATCTGCAACTCTTAAACGGGTTTCGGTTTGAATCATTCAAAATACCTCCCTTCGCCTAATAACTTATTTTGCTTTTTCTATGATTTCTACGACTCTCCATCTCTTGTCCTTGCTGAGTGGTCTAGTCTCCATTATTTGTACTTTATCTCCAACTTTGCATTCGTTGTTTTCATCATGAGCTTTGAATTTTGTAGTTCTTCTCATTTGCTTTTTATAGACTGGATGAGTAATAATTGATTCTATAGCCACGACTACTGTTTTATCCATTTTGTCGCTTACTACAGTACCTATCCTTACTTTTCTATTTCCTCTTTCCATTTAGAGATTAAACCTCCTTCCTTATGGACAATTCTCTTTCACGTGCGATTGTCTTTACACGAGCAATATCTCTCTTAACCGAATTTATCCTCATTGGATTGTCTAGTTGACCTGTTGCCATTTGAAACCTCAAATTGAATAGCTCGGATTTTAAATCTAATAATTTTGCGTTTAATTCTTTATCCGACATTTGGCGAATTTCTTTAGCTTTCACTAGCTTCACCACCCTTATCTTGCGTATCTTCACGTGATACAAACTTTGTTTTAATTGGGAGTTTATGAGCAGCAAGTCTCATAGCTTCTCTTGCATCTTCTTCTGATACTCCACCCATTTCAAAAAGTATTCTTCCTGGTTTAACTACTGCTACCCAATATTCTGGTGATCCTTTTCCTGAACCCATACGAGTTTCAGCAGGTTTTTCAGTTACTGGTTTATCAGGGAATATCTTAATCCAAATGTTTCCGCCTCTTTTTACATATCTTGTCATTGCTCTTCTTGCAGCTTCTATTTGATTAGATGTAATCCAAGCTGGTTCTAATGCTTGAAGTCCATATTCTCCATATGTTATTTGATTTCCTCTAGTTGCTGTACCTTTCATTCTGCCTCTTTGCACTTTACGATGTTTAACTCTTTTAGGCATTAACATGTTTACTTTCCTCCTTCCTACGACGATATTTATTGTTCAGTCGCTTCTACAATTTCTTTGTTCTCATTCTTTTTGGTAGGAAGAACCTCTCCTTTATATATCCAAACCTTTACTCCGATTTTGCCATATGTTGTGTTTGCTTCTGCAAATCCATAATCTATATCAGCTCTAAGTGTTTGAAGAGGTATGGTTCCTTCACTATATCCTTCAGTTCTAGCCATATCAGCTCCACCAAGTCTTCCTGATACTTGAGTTTTTATACCCAATGCCCCAGTTCTCATTGTCCTTTGGATGGCCTGTTTCATGGCTCTTCTAAATGTTACTCTTCTTTCTAATTGAGAAGCTATGTTCTCAGCTACTAATTGAGCGTCTAATTCTGGCACTTTAATTTCTTCTATATTAACAGCTACGCTTTTTTTTGTTATTTTTTCTAAATTTTGTCTAAGTTCTTCAACTCCTGCTCCGCCTTTTCCAATTACCATACCTGGCTTTGCAGTGTGTACTGTAGCTTTGATTTTATTAGCTGCTCTTTCAATCTCGATCTTAGATACTCCAGATAAGTAAAGCTCTTTTTTAATATATTCTCTTATTTTGAAATCTTCTACTAAATATTCATTAAATGTCTTATCGTTCGCATACCATTTTGAATCCCAGTCTTTTATAATGCCAACTCTAAGACCATGTGGGTTTACTTTTTGACCCATTAACTATTCCCCTCCTTTTACTCACGTTCTTTTATAACGACTCCGATGTGACTGCTCCTTTTCAATATAGGGTATGCCATTCCTTTTGCTTTTGGTCTATATCTTTTTAATCTTGGACCGTCGTTGGCATATGCTTTATATACATAAAGGTCATCTCTGTTCATGTTAAAATTGTTTTCGGCATTTGCTATCGCAGATTTCAACACTTTTTCTAATTCTCTTGCACCTCTTTTAGGTGTAAATTTTAAGATTGAAAGAGCTTCGTCTACTTGCTTGCCTCTGATTTCTGCACAAATGAAATTGACCTTTCGTGGTGAAATCCTAACATATTTGGCTACAGCTTTAGCTTCCATGATTATACCTCCTTCACTTTATTTTTTTACACCTGATGATTTTTCTGTTTTATCAACATGGCTTCTGAATGTTCTTGTCAATACAAATTCTCCAAGCTTGTGCCCTACCATATCTTCAGTTATATATACAGGTACATGCTTTCTCCCATCGTGGACAGCAATAGTGTGCCCGACTAATTCAGGATATATAGTAGATCTGCGAGACCAGGTCTTAATTACTTTTTTCTCGTTTGTTTTATTGAGTTCCTCTACTTTTTTTAGTAGGTGGTCATCAATGAAAGGTCCTTTCTTTAAGGATCTGCCCATTTCGTTTCCTCCTTTCACAAATTCCTATTTTGTCCTTCTTCTAATTATATATTGGTTGGATTTTTTATTTTTCTTTCTCGTCTTATATCCTAATGCTGGTTTGCCCCATGGTGTCATTGGTGATGGCAATCCTATAGGTGCTCTTCCTTCTCCACCGCCATGTGGGTGATCTACTGGGTTCATTGCTGATCCTCTTACTGTAGGTCTTATTCCCATATGTCTTTTTCTACCAGCTTTACCTATTGTTACAATCTCATGGTCAATGTTTCCTACTTGACCTATTGTTGCTCGGCATTCAATTGGAACTAATCTAAATTCACCTGATGGCAATCTCAATTGAGCATATTTGCCCTCTTTACCCATTAATTGAGCTTCAGCTCCAGCTGATCTGGCTAATTGAGCTCCTTTCCCAGGTTTTAATTCTACATTGTGTACTGTAGTTCCAACAGGAATGTCTTTTAACTTCAGAGAATTCCCTACTTTTATATCTGCATCTTCACCTGAGTAAATGACATCTCCAACTTTTAAATTATGTGGAGCGATGATGTATCTTTTTTCTCCATCTGCATAATTTATAAGAGCTATGTTAGCTGTTCTATTTGGATCGTATTCTATGGATGCTACTTTCCCTGGAATACCATCTTTATCTCTTTTAAAGTCTATTATTCTATATTTTCTCTTTGCTCCGCCGCCTCTGTGTCGAATAGTTATCCTACCTTGGGCGTTTCTCCCGCTGCTTCTATTTAAACTAACCAATAGTGACTTTTCAGGCTCAGTCTTGGTAATTTCTTCAAATGTTGACACACTCATCTGTCTTAGTGCAGGGGAAGTAGGTTTAAATTTCCTGATACCCATTTGTTTTCCCTCCTTTTAGTTTTACAATTACATACCTTCGAAGAATTCTATTGATTTAGAGTCCTCAGTTAATTTCACTATTGCTTTTTTCCAGCTTGGTCTTCTTCCCTTTGTATATCCTTGTCTTTTTTCTTTCCCAAGCATATTCATAGTGTTTACTTTTTCCACTTTAACTCCAAATATATTTTCTACGGCCTTTTTTATTTCTGACTTATTCGCATGTTTATCGACAACAAATGTGTATTTTCTTTCTTCCATATCTTCCATGCTTTTTTCAGTTATTATTGGCTCTATGATTATATCGTGTGGAATTTGCATTATGCATACACCTCCTCCACTTTTTTAACAGCCTCTTTAGTAATTATGAATGAATTGTATTTTAATATGTCATAAACATTGATTGTGTTTACATATGCTGTTTGTACATTTGGAATGTTTCTCGATGCTAATATTACATTTTCATCCTTTTTATCTATTACTATCAACGCTTTTTTATCAGCTTTCAAATTTTTCAATACATTGATCATTTCTTTAGTCTTAGGAGCATTCAAGTTTAACTCATCAACTACAATAATTTCATTTTCTAAAACTTTTGAAGTTAGCACTGATTTTAAAGCTAATCTTTTGACTTTCTTTGGCACACTGTAACTATAATCTCTTGGCTTTGGTGCAAATACAACTCCTCCACCTTTCCATTGTGGTGAACGAATGCTTCCTTGTCTTGCCCTACCAGTTCCTTTTTGTCTCCAAGGCTTTCTTCCACCGCCTCTAACTTCTGCTCTTGTTTTAGCAGATTGAGTGCCTTGTCTTTTGTTAGCTAATTGGTTTTTTACTACTTCGTATACAGCGTGTTCATTTATCTCAATGCCGAAAATGTCATCGCTAAGTTCCATTTCTTCTACTACTTCTCCGTTTATATTGTAAACATTAACTTTAGGCATTTTAATCCTCCTTTCGTGAAAAAATTACTTCTTTACTGTTTCTTTAATTACTACTAAACCTTTTTTAGGCCCTGGAACTGCTCCTTTTATAAGAAGTAAATTTTTATCTGCATCAACTCTTACAACTTGTAAGTTTTGTACAGTAACTTTCTCATTTCCCATTCTTCCCATCATTCTATGGCCTTTGAATACTCTTCCAGGATAAGTTCCTGCCGACATACCTCCAGGCATTCTGTGGAATTTAGAACCGTGAGATTCTCTACCTCTTCCAAATCCATGTCTCTTAATGACACCTTGTGTCCCTTTTCCTTTTGAAGTTCCTGTTACATCTACTTTATCCCCAACTGAAAATACATCTGCTTTGATCTCTTGGCCGATTTCAAATTCATCTGGATTTTCAACTTTAAATTCTCTTAAATATTTTTTATATGCGACATTTGCTTTGTCGAAGTGTCCTTTTATTGGCTTTATGACTCTTCTTTCTTTCACGTCTCCAAATGCAACTTGAATTGCATTGTAGCCTTCTTTTTCTTTAGTCTTTTTTTGAACTACATATACAGGACCTGCTTCGATAACTGTTACTGGAACTACATCTCCATTTTCAAGGAATATTTGAGTCATTCCTATTTTTCTGCCTAATATGTTCTTCATCATTACACCTCCATTTTTATAGCGGATTGCCTAAGCAATCATATAAATTTCTATAGTTTTATTTCAATGTCTACACCTGCAGGCAAATTCAGCTTCATAAGTGAATCTACTGTTTTTTGGTTAGGATTGATTATGTCTATGAGTCTTTTATGAGTTCTTTGCTCAAATTGTTCTCTGGAATCCTTGTATTTATGCACTGCCCTAAGGATAGTAACTATTTCCTTTTCAGTAGGCAATGGTATAGGCCCAGAAACTGTTGCTCCTGTTCTCTTTGCTGTTTCAACAATTTTCGCAGCAGAAGAATCTAAAAGTTCATGATCATAAGCTTTTAACCTAATTCTAATTTTTTGATTGTTTGCCATTGATTTCCCTCCTTCTATCGCATGTTTACTTGACATGCGACTTAAGACACCGATAAACTTAGCCGGGTGTTTACCAGCTTTTTTTTAATTATCGAAACGTCTTAAAGTCGCCCGATTTGAAACCGGACATTCTCAGTAAAAATTACCTGCACAAACTGCAGCAACCTCTTACCTCATCGCAATGCCATAATTTTAGACACTACTATAGTTTACACTATAAATAGCCATACTACAAGCATTTTTTTCATTTTTATTTGAAAAAAATTACACATAGACAGCACTAAAAGAAGGAATGAATATTCCTTCTTTTAGTATGTCAATTATTCGTAAACCTTAGTTACAACTCCTGCTCCTACTGTCCTTCCGCCTTCTCTTATAGCGAATCTTTGCCCTTCTTCCATTGCTACTGGAGTGATTAGCTCAATGCTAAATCTTGCGTTGTCTCCTGGCATTACCATTTCTACTCCTTCTTGCAATTGAATGTTCCCTGTTACATCTGTTGTCCCAAAGAAAAATTGTGGTCTGTATCCATTGAAGAATGGTGTGTGCCTTCCGCCTTCTTCTTTGCTTAATACATATACTTCTGCGTCAAATTTCTTGTGTGGTTTTATTGTCTTTGGTTTTGCTAGTACTTGGCCTCTTTCGATTTCGTTCCTTTGTACTCCTCTTAATAGTACTCCTATGTTGTCTCCTGCTTGTGCTTCGTCTAGTAGTTTCTTGAACATTTCTAGCCCTGTTACTACTACTGTTCTTGGTTCTTCTGTTAATCCTACTATTTCTACGCTTTCGCCTACTTTGATTGTTCCTCTTTCTACTCTTCCTGTTGCTACTGTTCCTCTTCCTGTGATTGAGAATACGTCTTCTACTGGCATTAGGAATGGTTTGTCTGTTTGTCTTTCTGGTTGTGGAATGTATTCATCTACTGCTTCCATTAATTCTATTATCTTGTCTCCCCATTCCCCATCTGGATCTTCTAGCGCTTTTAGTGCTGAGCCTACTATGATTGGTGTGTTGTCTCCGTCAAATTCATATTCGTTTAGTAGTTCTCTTACTTCCATTTCTACTAGTTCGATTAATTCAGGGTCGTCTACCATGTCTGCTTTGTTTAAAAATACTATTATCTTTGGTACTCCTACTTGCCTTGATAGTAGTATGTGTTCTCTTGTTTGTGGCATTGGTCCGTCTGCTGCTGATACTACTAGTATTGCTCCGTCCATTTGTGCTGCTCCTGTGATCATGTTCTTTACATAGTCAGCGTGTCCTGGACAGTCTACGTGTGCATAGTGTCTTTTTGGTGTTTCATATTCTACGTGTGATGTTGAGATTGTTATTCCTCTTTCTCTTTCTTCTGGTGCTTTGTCTATGTTGTCGTAGCTTACGAATTCACCTGATCCGTATCTTTTATTCAATACTAATGTGATTGCTGCTGTTAATGTAGTCTTACCATGGTCTACGTGTCCTATTGTCCCAATGTTTACGTGGGGTTTTGTTCTTTCAAATTTTTGCTTTGCCATTTTTTATTCCTCCTAATCCTAATATTATTTCTTTAGAATTTTTTCAGCTATGCTATTAGGAACTGGTTCATAATGATCAAATTGCATTACATAATTTCCTCTACCTTGAGTGTTGGATCTCAATATTGTAGCGTATCCAAACATTTCAGCTAAAGGTACATATGCTCTGATGATTTGTGCTCCGTTAACCAATTCCATTCCTTCCATTCTTCCTCTACGAGAGTTAATATCGCCAATTACATCACCCATGTACTCTTCTGGTACAGTTACTTCAACTTTCATGATAGGCTCTAATAATACTGGGTCTGCTTTTCTTATTGCTTCTCTGACTCCCATAGAACCAGCTATCTTAAATGCCATTTCAGATGAGTCAACTTCATGATAAGATCCATCGAATAAAGTCACTTTAACATCTAGTACTGGATATCCACCTAAAATACCTGATTGAAGTGCTTCTTGAATTCCATTATTTACTGCTCCAATGTATTCTTTTGGTATGACTCCACCTACGATAGCATTTACAAATTCATATCCTTTCCCAGGTTCTTGTGGTTCTACTCTGAGTTTGACATGTCCGTATTGTCCTCTACCGCCTGATTGTCTGATGTATTTACCTTCTGCTTCAGCTGTTTTTGTGATAGATTCTTTATATGCAACTTGAGGATTTCCTACATTTGCCTCAACTTTAAATTCTCTCAGCAGTCTATCTACGATTATTTCAAGATGAAGTTCTCCCATTCCAGCTATTATTGTCTGCCCTGTTTCTTCATCTGTATATGCTCTAAATGTAGGATCTTCTTCAGCTAATTTTGCTAGAGCTTGTGACATTTTTTCTTGGCCTGCTTTGGTCTTCGGTTCAATAGCTACGTGAATAACCGGTTCTGGAAATTCCATTTTTTCTAGTATGATAGGATTTGTATCAACTGATAATGTATCCCCTGTTGTTGTATCTTTTAAACCAACTACAGCAGCAATGTCTCCAGCATGGATTTCTTCTATTTCTTCTCTCTTGTTAGCATGCATCATCAATAAACGGCCAACTCTTTCTTTTTTCCCTTTTGTTGTGTTTAAAACATAGCTTCCAGATTTTAATATCCCTGAATAAACTCTGACATAAGCTAATTTCCCAACAAATGGGTCTGATACTATTTTGAAAGCTAACGCTGAAAAAGGTTCATCATCTGAAGGATGTCTTACTTCTTCTTCTTCAGTTTCTGGATTTATTCCAACAATTGAAGGTATATCGATTGGTGAAGGTAAATATTCAATTACAGCATCAAGAAGTATCTGAACGCCTTTGTTTTTGTAAGAAGAACCGCATAATACTGGAGTAGCTTTTACAGCAAGTGTTCCTTTTCTTAATGCTTTTTTTATTTCTTCAGTTGATATCTCTTCGCCTTCTAAATATTTAATCATCAACTCTTCATCATATTCAGAAACTGATTCTAACAGTTTTTCTCTATATTCATTTGCTAAATCTAACATATCGGCTGGAATTTCTATAGTTTCTATATTTTGGCCTAAGTCATCATGATAAACCTTGGCATTCATTTCAATTAAATCAATTATACCAATAAAACTATCTTCTCTCCCGATAGGCAATTGAACAGGTACTGGGTTTGCACTTAATCTAGTCTTCATCATTTCTATTACTCTGAAAAAGTCTGCACCAACAATATCCATTTTATTTACGAAAGCTAATCTTGGTACTTTATACTTGTCAGCTTGTCTCCAAACTGTTTCTGATTGAGGTTCAACTCCGCCTTTTGCACAGAACAGAGCAACCGCTCCATCCAATACTCTTAACGATCTTTCAACCTCTACTGTAAAGTCTACGTGTCCTGGTGTATCAATAATATTGATCCTATGATCTTTCCAGAAAGCTGTAGTTGCTGCGGAGGTTATTGTGATACCTCTTTCTTGTTCTTGTTCCATCCAGTCCATTTGAGCTGCACCCTCATGGGTCTCGCCAATTTTGTGGATTTTCCCTGTATAAAATAAAATTCTCTCTGTGGTGGTTGTCTTACCTGCATCAATATGCGCCATTATGCCGATATTTCTAGTTCTCTCTAGTGGTACTTGTCTTGGCACAATTTTTCCTCCTTACTTGCTTTAAAATTTAGGTCCCATCCACATAAATAACTATAAACTACCATCTATAGTGAGCAAAAGCTTTGTTTGCTTCAGCCATCTTATGTGTATCTTCTCTTTTCTTAACACTTGCTCCAACGCCATTTGATGCGTCTAAAATTTCTTTTGCAAGTCTTTCTATCATTGTTTTTTCTCCTCTAGCTCTAGAATAGTTTACTAACCATCTTAGCCCTAGAGTTTCTCTTCTGTCTGGTCTTACTTCAATAGGAACTTGATAGTTTGCACCACCAATTCTTCTTGCTTTGACCTCTAACACAGGCATGATATTGTTCATAGCTCTGTAAAATACCTCTAATGGGTCTTCATTTGTCTTTTCTTTAATGTAGTCGAATGCACTGTATACAATATTTTGTGCAATCCCTTTTTTACCATCCAACATAACTGCATTTATTAATTTCGTTACTAATACATCTTCATATATTGGATCAGGCATAACTTCTCTCTTTGAAACTGGTCCTTTTCTTGGCACTTTTCTTCCCTCCTTAACCATGTAGTAGATTCATTGGTACTCGGTGTTAACCGTTGTGCCTTAAAATGCATCTATATATAAAGCATTTCAAGCACGTTATTTCTTAGCTTTTGGCTTCTTTGCCCCGTACTTAGATCTGCCTTGCATTCTCTTATCTACACCTGCAGTATCTAATGTACCCCTTACAATGTGATATCTCACACCAGGTAGGTCCTTTACTCTTCCTCCTCTTATTAGAACAACACTATGCTCTTGCAAGTTATGTCCTATTCCAGGGATATAGGCTGCTACTTCGTAACCATTTGTAAGTCTTACCCTTGCTACCTTTCTCAAAGCTGAGTTAGGTTTTTTAGGAGTTACAGTTCTAACTGCTACACATACGCCTCTTTTTTGAGGAGAATTAGATTTTGTTTCCTTTTTCTTTAATGTGTTTAAATTAACTCCCAATGCAGGTGATTTTGATTTGTAAACTACCTTTTCCCTTTCTTTTCTAATGAGTTGGTTGATTGTTGGCATTAAAGCACCTCCTTTAATTTTTATTTAATAACGCAGCGGTGGCTGCATTAATATCAATACCACAAGCTTCTCCTAATTCTTTCATCTTCTCGACATACTCAATTGGTACTTTCTTCTCTTTGCATAAATTTTCTATTTCACTCTTAAGTTTTATGTCGGCATCTTTTGCTATAAATACTAAACTTACTTCATCTTTGGAGATAGCTCTTTTTACTTGTTTTGTTCCTATGACTTTTTCTTCAGTCTTTAATCTTTGAAGCATAATGACCCTCCTTAAAACAACACATAAGATTATGTAGTTTGACTACATAATCTTATGTCAAGTCCTTCTGCTATTTTGCCACTATAAAATTTTAACATTTGCTTGTTAAGCTGTCAACAATATTTTACTATACTAGGCTTTCTTCCATTTGAGTTTCATCTTTTTGAATTTCATCGCTCTCTAACTCTTTTACTACATTTTGTTCTTCATCGATTAGTTTAATATTGTTGTAAATTTTCATTCCGGTGCCTGCAGGAATTAGTTTCCCAATAATTACATTCTCTTTTAACCCGATTAATTTATCCTCTTTGCCTTTAGTAGCAGCTTCAGTTAAAACTCTCGTTGTTTCTTGGAAGGATGCAGCTGAAAGGAAAGAATCAGTTGCTAAGGAAGCTTTTGTGATTCCAAGAAGAGCTACTCTTCCTACTGCTTTTTCAAGTTCTCTTTCTTCAGCTATTCTGTTTTTTTCTTCAAATTCAATTATGCTTACTAAACTTCCTGGCAGCATATCTGTATCTCCGGAACTTTCTACCTTTATTTTAGATAACATCTGCCTTACTATCATTTCAATATGTTTGTCATTGATATCTACACCTTGAAGTCTATACACTTTTTGAACTTCTTTTACTATATAATTCTGAACTCCTTTGACACCTTTGATTTTCAAAATGTCATGTGGATTTACACTTCCATCAGTTATTTCATCACCAGCTTCTATTGCGTCTCCATTTTTAACTTTTACTCTTGCTCCATTTGGGATTGTATAAGTTACTTTTTCTCCGCTTTCAGAAGTAATCGTGATTTCTTTCTTCTTTTTACCTTCATTTATCGAAACTATCCCACCGATTTCAGAAATCATCGCAAGTCCTTTAGGCTTTCTAGCTTCAAATAATTCTTCGACTCTAGGTAGACCTTGTGTAATATCTTCA
Organism: Soehngenia longivitae; assembly: GCF_004684055.1. Classification (GTDB taxonomy): domain Bacteria; phylum Bacillota; class Clostridia; order Tissierellales; family Tissierellaceae; genus Soehngenia; species Soehngenia longivitae. The sequence goes on along the minus strand of NZ_SRIB01000001.1, from coordinate 284,934 downwards.
GCAGCTGCTACTCCTCCTGTGTGGAATGTTCTCATGGTAAGTTGAGTACCAGGTTCACCTATTGATTGAGCAGCAATAATACCTACTGCTTCTCCAATGTTTACCTCTTTCCCAGTTGCTAAATTTCTCCCATAACAATGTGAACAAACTCCATGTTTTGTCTTACATCCGAGCACTGATCTTACCTTTACTTCTTTAATGCCTATATTCTGAATGAATTCCGCTTCATCATCTGTGATCATGGTGTTTGCTTTTACTATTACTTCACCATTCTCTGGATTTATTATATCTTCAAAAGCGTAGCGGCCTTCTATTCTATCTTTTAGTTCTTCGATTACTTCTTTACCATCCATAAATGCCTTTACTGTCAGATATTGATCTGTTCCACAATCTTCTTCTCTCACTATTATGTCTTGGCTTACATCTACTAATCTTCTTGTAAGATAACCTGAGTCAGCTGTTCTTAAAGCTGTATCTGCTAACCCTTTTCTAGAGCCGTGTGTTGAGATGAAGAATTCAAGTACGGATAGTCCTTCTCTAAAGTTTGATTTGATAGGAACTTCTATTGTCCTACCTGATGCACTTGCCATCAGCCCTCTCATCCCTGCTAACTGTCTGATTTGGTTTTTGCTACCTCTCGCTCCTGATAGTGCCATAATATAGATGTTGTTCATCGGATCTAGACTATTCATAAGAGCATCTGTTACTTCATCAGTGGTTTTATTCCAAATCTCAATTACTCTTTCATATCTTTCTTCATCAGATATCAATCCTCTTCGATATGATCTTTCGAGTTTATCTACTTCTTCTTCAGCTTTTCTTATTAGGACATATTTTTCATCGGGCACTATTACATCTCCCATAGATATCGTAATAGCTCCAATGGTTGAGTACTTGTACCCCATTTCCTTTATGTGGTCTAACATCTCTGCAGTTGCAGCATTTCCATGTTTTCTAAAGCATTTATCAACTAAAATTCCTAAAAACTTTTTATCTACCACTCTATCTATTTCAAGAGAATATTTATCTTTAGATCTATCGACAAAGCCTAAATCTTGCGGAATGTTTTCATTGAAAATAAATCTTCCAACAGTGCTATTTACTATTTTGCCTCTGTCCTCATCATTTAATTTCATTCTTACATTTACTCTAGCATGTATGCCAATATCTCCATTTTGATATGCATGAAGCATTTCATCAAAGTCTTTAAAGTACTTACCTTCACCTTCTTCGCCATCTCTTTCGACTGTAAGGTAATAACTCCCTAATACCATGTCTTGTGATGGAGTTGTGATTGGCTTACCATCTTTTGGTGCTAATATATTGTTAGTTGAAAGCATTAAAAGTCTTGCTTCTGCCTGTGCCTCTTGTGAAAGAGGAACGTGTATTGCCATTTGGTCTCCATCGAAGTCAGCATTGTAGGCTGTACAAACGAGTGGATGTAATTTTATAGCTTTACCTTCAACTAATACTGGTTCAAAAGCCTGTATCCCTAATCTATGAAGCGTAGGGGCACGATTTAATAAAACTGGATGGTCTTTTATTACTTCTTCCAACACATCCCATACTTGAGGTTTTACTCTTTCTACCATTCTTTTAGCTGATTTTATATTGTGAGCTAAATTATCTTCAACTAATTTTTTCATAACAAATGGTTTAAATAACTCTAATGCCATTGTCTTTGGAAGGCCACATTGATAAAATTTGAGCTCAGGACCTACTACTATAACAGATCTTCCCGAATAATCTACCCTTTTGCCAAGTAAGTTTTGTCTAAATCTACCTTGCTTTCCTTTTAGCATATCAGAAAGTGATTTTAGTGGTCGATTTCCAGGGCCTGTGACAGGTCTTCCCCTTCTGCCATTGTCAATCAATGCATCTACGGCTTCTTGAAGCATTCTTTTTTCATTTCTTACAATTATATCAGGTGCTCCTAAATCAAGAAGTCTTTTTAATCTATTATTTCTATTTATAACTCTTCTGTATAAGTCATTTAAGTCTGAAGTCGCAAATCTGCCACCATCAAGTTGAACCATTGGTCTTAAATCAGGTGGTATAACTGGTATGACATCAAGTATCATCCATTCTGGTCTGTTTCCAGATTGTCTAAATGATTCAACGACTTCAAGTCTTCTTGTTATTCTGATTCTCTTCTGCCCTGTTGCATCTTTAAGTTGAGATCTAAGCTCTTCAGATTCTTTGTCGAGGTCGATTTTTTGTAGCAAATACTTTATTGCTTCTGCTCCCATTTGAGCTTTAAATTTATTTGGATAGTTTTCCAAAGATTCTCTGTATTCTGCTTCTGTTAATAATTGTTTTTCGTATAAAGGGGTGTCTCCTGCCTCTAATACAATGTATGATGCAAAATAGAGCACTTTTTCTAAAGCTCTAGGACTCATATCTAACATAAGCCCCATTCTACTTGGTATGCCTTTAAAATACCAAATATGAGAAACAGGAGCTGCTAATTCAATATGTCCAAGTCTTTCTCTTCTTACCTTTGACTTTGTTACCTCTACTCCACATCTGTCGCAAATAACACCTTTATACCTTACCCTTTTGTATTTCCCACAGTGGCATTCCCAGTCTTTTACTGGACCAAATATTTTTTCACAAAAAAGTCCTTCTTTCTCTGGTTTTAGCGTTCTGTAGTTAATGGTTTCGGGTTTTTTTACTTCTCCTCTAGACCATTGTCTGATTTTTTCTGGAGATGCTAACCCAATTCTTATTGAATCAAATGTATTTAATTCGTACAAGGAGCACTCTCTCCTTTCATAATATTAATAGAAATTTCATTAAAAATCTTCATCCACAAATTCATCAAAATCATCATCTTTTTCCTTTATTAAAAAACCTTCTGGTACTTCATCCTTTGATTTATGTTTTGAAAATTCATCATCAATTACACTGTTGTCTTCATCTTCGTCTATATCATCTAAGCCAAATTCTGAAACAGATCCTTCTGCAAAATCATATTCTGTGACATCATCATCAATTGATTCTTTTAATTCAATTTCTCCAGAATCTTCTCCAATGATTTTTACATCTAATGCTAAACTTTGAAGCTCTTTAATTAAAACTTTAAATGATTCTGGTATACCTGGCTCTGGAATGTTTTCGCCTTTTACTATAGCTTCATATGTTTTTACTCTTCCAACAATATCATCTGACTTAACTGTTAAAATTTCTTGTAGTGTGTGAGCTGCTCCATATGCTTCCAATGCCCAAACTTCCATTTCACCAAATCTTTGTCCTCCGAACTGTGCTTTACCACCTAGTGGCTGCTGAGTGACTAAAGAATATGGTCCAGTTGATCTAGCATGAATTTTATCATCTACTAAGTGGTGGAGTTTTAGCATATACATATATCCTACTGTTACAGGATTTGCAAACTTTTCTCCGGTTCTTCCATCTCTTAGCTCGATTTTCCCATTTTCAGGGAAGCCTGCAGTTCTCAATGCTTCCATTATGTCTTCTTCATTAGCTCCATCAAAGACTGGCGTCGCTATATGCCAACCTAATTTTTTAGCTGCTAAACCTAAATGTACTTCTAACACTTGTCCTAAATTCATTCTCGAAGGTACTCCAAGAGGATTTAATACTACGTCAACTGGAGTTCCATCTGGCATGTATGGCATGTCTTCTTTTGGTAGAATTCTCGAAACAACACCTTTATTCCCGTGTCTTCCGCACATCTTGTCTCCTACATTTATCTTTCTTTTAGTCGCTATATAAACCCTTACCATTTCATTAACTCCTGGAGGCAATTCGTCTCCATTTTCCATGGTATAGATTTTTACGTCAACTACTATTCCGCTTTCTCCGTGAGGTACTCTAAGCGATGTGTCTCTTACCTCACGGGCTTTTTCCCCAAATATTGCCCTTAAAAGTCTTTCTTCTGGAGTTAATTCGGTCTCTCCTTTTGGAGTTACTTTGCCTACCAATATATCGCCAGATTTGACTTCTGCTCCAATCCTAATTATTCCTCTTTCATTTAGATCTTTGAGCATGTCTTCGCCTACATTAGGTATATCTCTAGTGAATTCTTCTGGTCCTAGTTTAGTATCTCTTGCCTCGGATTCATATTCTTCAATGTGAACTGATGTCAAGACATCTTCAATAACCAGTCTCTCATTTAGAAGTACCGCATCTTCATAGTTATATCCTTCCCATGTCATAAATGCGATTAAAAGATTTTTCCCTAAAGCTATTTCTCCTTGGTCTGTACTTGGCCCATCTGCAATAATTTGCGATTCACTAACTCTTTCTCCAAGTTGTACAATAGGTCTTTGATTTATAGTTGTTCCTTGGTTTGACCTCTTGAATTTCAACAGCTTATATCTGTCGATCTGCCCATCTTTATCTCTTCTAATGAGTATTTCATCTGCAGAAACTTTTTCAACAATCCCTGCATTTTTAGATATGACTACAACTCCTGAATCTTTTGCTGCCTTATATTCAATACCTGTGCCGATTATAGGAGCTTCTGTTTTAAGCAATGGGACAGCTTGACGCTGCATGTTTGAACCCATAAGCGCTCTATTAGCATCATCATTTTCTAAGAATGGTATCATTGCAGTCCCGACAGATACTATTTGTTTCGGCGAAACATCCATATAATCTATTTCTTCAGGCCTAAATATATCTACAATGCCCATTTTACCTCTAGCTACAATCCTATTATTTATAAATCGATCCTCTTCATCTAATGGCTCATTTGATTGAGCTATTATTAATTCGTCTTCTACATCTGCAGTGAGATAATCAATTTCTCCTGTAACTTGTCCATTTTTTACTCTCCTGTAAGGAGCTTCTATAAATCCATATTCATTTATTCTAGCATATGTTGTAAGAGATGTTATCAGTCCAATGTTTGGACCTTCAGGTGTCTCAATAGGGCACATCCTTCCATAGTGAGAGTTGTGAACGTCACGGACTTCAAATCCAGCTCTATCCCTACTTAATCCCCCAGGTCCCAATGCTGACATTCTTCTCTTGTGAGTTAGCTCCGCTAGAGGATTTGTCTGATCCATAAATTGAGATAATTGGCTGCTCCCAAAAAATTCTTTAATGGCTGCTGTGACTGGTCTTACATTTATCAAAGCTTGAGGAGTGGCAACATCCATATCTTGAATTGTCATTCTCTCTCTAACTACTCTTTCCATTCTTGCTAGACCAATTCTAAATTGATTTTGCAACAATTCTCCTACACTTCTCAACCTTCTGTTTCCTAAATGGTCGATGTCATCTGAATTGCCTACTCCATAAAATAAATTGAATTCATAATTCATGCTTGCTATTATGTCATCTACTAATATATGTTTGGGTGACAATTCCTTTATTCTATCTCTAATAGCTTGTTTTAGCTCTTCCCCTTTGTAATTATCTACTAATTCTTTCATCAGCGGATAATAAACTTTCTCTTTTAACCCAAGTTCTTCTAATGAAAATGGTAAATTAAATGCTTCCCCGCTTACAAAATTATTGGATAATACCTTTATTATTCTGCCATCATCTAAAATTATTTTGACTGAGTTTATCCCAGTATTTTCAATTTCAATTGCTTTCTGTCTTGTTATGATTTCATTTGTTTCAACTAAGATTTCGCCTGTATCTGGATTAATGATATCTTCAGCTGATTTTCTATCTGTAATTCTATTATATAAACTTAATTTTTTGTTGAATTTATATCGTCCAACTTTTGCTAAGTCGTATCTGCGTGGATCAAAGAAAAGATTGTTTAATAAAGTCTTTGCACTATCAAGAGTAGGCGGTTCTCCGGGTCTTAATCTCTTATAAATTTCCAATAATGCTTCTTCTTCGTTGGTAGTTGTGTCTTTTTCAATTGTTAATAATAATTCTTCTGTTTCTCCTAATAAGTCTATGATCTCAGCATTAGAAGAAATTTTTAACGCCCTCAAAAGTGTCGTGATAGGAACTTTCCTCGTACGATCAATTCTCACATGTATAACGTGATTAGCATCGGTTTCATACTCAAGCCAAGCTCCTCTGTTTGGAATAAGTGTTGATGAGTAAACTTTTTCACCTGACTTGTCGATGCTTTCTACAAAATAAACTCCAGGAGATCTTACTAATTGACTAACTACTACTCGTTCCGCTCCATTGATTACAAATGTTCCTTTATCAGTCATTAATGGAATATCTCCCATAAATACTTCCTGCTCTTTAACCTCTCCAGTTTCACGGTTTATCAGTCTAACCTTGACTTTAAGTGCTGCAGAGTAATTTGCGTCTCTTTCCCTTGCTTCCATTTCATCATATTTAACTTCACTGTCAATGTAATAGTCAACGAATTCTAGGATTAGATTGCCAGTGTAGTCTTGAATTGGAGAGATGTCATCAAAAACCTCCCTTAAGCCTTCCTCAAGAAACCACTTGTAGGAAGATTTTTGTACCTCAATTAAGTCGGGTAAGTCTAGCACTTCTTTTATTCTTGAGTAACTCATTCTTTCCCGCTTACCTAATGTTACAGGATGTACCATTAAATCTTCACCCCTCAATAAACTAAAATAACCAAAAGCCCGTGGCTCTTGGTGTTAAAAAACCAAAAACTACAAAAGGCGTGATAAATATATATCGCCTATTATAATAATTATTATGCAATATATTATATTATCACACCTTTTTGTGTAAGTCAAATATTAATTTTTAAGTCTTATAAACTATTTTACTTCTACAGTTGCTCCAACTTCTTCTAATTTTGCTTTAATGCTTTCAGCTTCTTCTTTTGAAGCTCCTTCTTTAACTGGTTTTGGTGCTCCATCAACTAAATCTTTTGCTTCTTTTAATCCTAAACCAGTTAATTCTCTTACTACTTTAATAACTTTTATTTTTTCTGCTCCTGCTGATTGAAGAATAACATCAAATTCAGTTTTTTCTTCTTCAGCTGCTGGTGCTGCTACAGTTGCTTGAGCTGCTACTGCAACTGCTGGTGCTGCTGCGCTAACTCCAAATTCTTCCTCTAATGCTTTTACTAATTCTGATAATTCTAATACTGTTAAATTCTTTACCTCTTCAATTAAATTTAATACTTTTTCACTTGCCATTTATGTTTACCTCCATATTTTTTATTTTTTTTATGCTGTTTTTTGCTCTGCTATTGCATTAAGCGCTATTACTAATCCTCTCATTGTTCCTTGTAATACATTTGCAAATCCTTGAATTGGACTGTTGAATCCGCCAAGTACTTGTGCTATCAAGACTTCTCTTGGTGGTAATTCCGCTAAGTCTTTTACTCCTTTTTCGTCAATTATTTTTCCATCAACTATACCAGCTTTGATTTTCAATTTATCATTTGTCTTAGCAAATTCTGTTGTAATCTTAGCAGCTGATACTGGATCATTTATGCTGAAAGCTACTGCTGATGGTCCTTTTAGGTAATCCTCAAATTCTCTTAAGTCAAGATCTTTAAATGCAAAACTCATCATTGTATTTTTATAAACTTTATACTCCACTCCAGCTTCTCTGTATCTCTTTCTTAGTTCAGTTAATTCAGCAACATTTAATCCTCTGTAGTCAACCAAAACTAAAGATTGAGATGATTCAATTTTCTCTTTGATTTCTTCAACGATTTGTGATTTAGCTTGAAGAGTTTGTTCCTTCACTTGCTATCACCTCCAAAGTGTATAATAATAAAGGTCTCTTTCGCAGACTGTGAAGAGACCAAATTTTCATGGTTTAATTCCTCGGTAGGATATTAAGCATATAGCACCTACTGTCTGCGGTAATATTTGATTTTAATTCAATTAATTAGTCACTAAGTTTAGCTGGGTTTATTTTTATGCCAGGTCCCATAGTGCTAGATACAACAACTGACTTTAAGTATTTCCCTTTAGCTGCTGCAGGTTTTGCTTTAATTAAAGCATCAATTATTGCAACAAAATTATCTTTTAGCTTTTCTACTCCAAATGATTTTTTCCCAATTGGTACGTGTACTATACTCTCTTTGTCAACTCTGTACTCAACTTTACCTGCTTTAATATCTTTTACAGCTTTTTCTATATCAAATGTAACAGTACCTGATTTTGGGTTTGGCATTAATCCTTTAGGTCCAAGAATTCTACCAATTCTTCCAACAATACCCATCATATCTGGTGTAGCAACTACTACATCAAAGTCAAACCAGTTTTCATTTTGAATCTTTGTAACTAATTCTTCTCCACCTACATAATCTGCTCCTGCTTCTTCAGCTTCTTTTAACTTATCGCCTTTAGCTATTACTAAAACTTTTCTAGTTTTTCCAGTTCCGTGTGGTAGTACTACTGCACCTCTTACTTGTTGATCAGCATGTCTTGGGTCTACCCCTAATCTTACTGAGAGTTCGATTGTTTCATCAAAATTTGCTTTTGCAGTTTGGATTACTAACTCCAATGCTTCATCAACATCGTAAACCTTACTTTTTTCAATAAGCTTTAAACTATCTTGATATTTTTTACCTCTCTTTGGCATCTAATTACCTCCTTGTGGTATTAACGGAAATTCCTCCCACTTGTTTATTTCTCTACTTCCACTCCCATACTTCTTGCTGTCCCAGCAACCATACTCATTGCAGCTTCTAGGCTTCCAGCATTTAAGTCAGGCATTTTCACTTCAGCTATTTCTTTTATCTTAGCTTGTGTAAGCTTTCCAACTTTCTTTTTGTTTGGTTCACTAGAACCCGATTCTATCCCAAGTGCTTTTTTAATGAGTATTGGCACTGGTGGTGTTTTAGTGATGAACGAGAATGATCTATCTTGATATACAGTTAGTACTACTGGTATGATCATTCCTAGTTGGTCTTGTGTCCTTGCATTGAATTCTTTTGTAAATTGCATAATATTAACTCCGTGTGGTCCCAAAGCCGTACCTACAGGTGGAGCCGGAGTAGCTTTACCAGCTGGTATTTGCAACTTAACTACAGCCATTACTTTCTTAGCCAAAATTTCCACCTCCTTATATGGCATTTGCCATTACATAAATATATTTATAAAGCAAAATTGCTTATAAATCAACTAAATTTTTTCTATTTGATCAAGTTCTAATTCAACCAGAGTCTCTCTTCCGAACATAGATACAAAAACTTTTGCTTTTTGTTTTTCTAGGTTTATGCTATCTATATTTCCTGCAAAATTTTCAAATGGTCCTGATTTTATTTTTACTGCTTCTCCAACTTTTAGATCAGATTCTATTACTTTAGCCTTTTTAGCAACCCCTAGTGCCTTAACCTCTTCATCAGTTAATGGAATCGGTTTTGAGGAAGGTCCGACAAATCCTGTAACTCCTCTGGTATTCCTAACTAAGTACCATGATTCATCATTAATAATCATCTTAACAAGGACATAGCCCGGGAATTTTTTTCTTTCTTTAATAGTTTTTTTATCAGATTTGGCATCTATATATTCTTCAGTAGGCACTACTACTTCAAATATATCGTCTCTCATTCCCCGATTTTCAACCATTTTCTCTAAATTCGCTTTTACTTTATTTTCATGCCCGGAGTAAGTATGTACAACATACCACTTAGCATTTTTCTCTCTTTCTTCCCTGCTTAGGTCCTTTTCCGACATTTCATAGGGACTATTTGCCCCTTCCCTCCCTTATACTACGAAATTATTAAGGATAGCGCTCCTCCTACTATGATATCAAGTATATATACCACTATAGCAGCTAACACACTCATAAATAATACAACGCCAGTGTAGTTAGTTAATTCTTTTCTATTAGGCCATACGACCTTTTTTAATTCTGCTTTTACACCTTTTAAATAAGAAGAGAGCTTCCCAGTTTTTTTTGTTTTTTCTGTTGGTTGTGCCATCTTTTCACATCCTTATGGAATATATTATTTTGTTTCTTTATGAACGGTATGTGTTTTGCAGAATTTGCAGTACTTTTTAAGTTCTATTCTCTCAGTTGTGTTTTTCTTGTTCTTTTTAGTTACATAATTTCTTTGTTTGCATTCTGTACATGCTAATGTTACTCTATCTCTCAACTACCACACCCCCTAAATAAGCTATCTATCCGTACATAGACTTGGACACAATTGCCCATTTTTAAGCTACTTATATAAACTATCATAAATCAATATTCATGTCAATTAAAATTTTAAAACATGATATGTTTCATAACCTTAACTGCAACTCCTGCTTCTACTGTCTATCTTCCTGTGATTGATAATACGAATTCTACTGGCATAAAGACACCGTCTTATTTGCAAAGTCGACGTAATGCTTCAATTATTTTCTTAAATTATTTTCGTATATATTCTTTATGTCATCCGCCAGCTTTTCATACTCTGAATAATTTCTTGAGGTCCCACCGTTTTTTAGAAGATGAAAGTCACTTTTTATATATTCTACTAGCTGATCTTCAGTGAGTATTTTTTTTAAATTTTCATCCACCTGTAGTCCATTTTTTGTGAGTACTTCATATAAATCATCAGCAGACATTTCCTCGAGCTCTGCATCAGTATATCTCACATCTCTCTCTTCTTTGAAAACTATAAAAGAGCTAACTAATAATATTGATACTACAAGAAGTATTAGTACACTTTTTCTAACTCTCATAAAAATCAACTCCACGTATACATTTCATAAAAAAATTAGGTCAAAAGACCTAATTTTTATTCGTAAACCTTAGTTACAACTCCTGCTCCTACTGTCCTTCCGCCTTCTCTTATAGCGAATCTTTGTCCTTCTTCCATTGCTACTGGAGTGATTAGTTCAATGCTAAATCTTGCGTTGTCTCCTGGCATTACCATTTCTACTCCTTCTTGCAATTGAATGTTCCCTGTTACATCTGTTGTCCCAAAGAAAAATTGTGGTCTGTATCCATTGAAGAATGGTGTGTGCCTTCCGCCTTCTTCTTTGCTTAATACATATACTTCTGCGTCAAATTTCTTGTGTGGTTTTATTGTCTTTGGTTTTGCTAGTACTTGGCCTCTTTCGATTTCGTTCCTTTGTACTCCTCTTAATAGTACTCCTATGTTGTCTCCTGCTTGTGCTTCGTCTAGTAGTTTCTTGAACATTTCTAGCCCTGTTACTACTACTGTTCTTGGTTCTTCTGTTAATCCTACTATTTCTACGCTTTCCCCTACTTTGATTGTTCCTCTTTCTACTCTTCCTGTTGCTACTGTTCCTCTTCCTGTGATTGAGAATACGTCTTCTACTGGCATTAGGAATGGTTTGTCTGTTTGTCTTTCTGGTTGTGGAATGTATTCATCTACTGCTTCCATTAATTCTATTATCTTGTCTCCCCATTCTCCGTCTGGATCTTCTAGCGCTTTTAGTGCTGAGCCTACTATGATTGGTGTGTTGTCTCCGTCAAATTCATATTCGTTTAGTAGTTCTCTTACTTCCATTTCTACTAGTTCGATTAATTCAGGGTCGTCTACCATGTCTGCTTTGTTTAAAAATACTATTATCTTTGGTACTCCTACTTGTCTTGATAGTAGTATGTGTTCTCTTGTTTGTGGCATTGGTCCGTCTGCTGCTGATACTACTAGTATTGCTCCGTCCATTTGTGCTGCTCCTGTGATCATGTTCTTTACATAGTCAGCGTGTCCTGGGCAGTCTACGTGTGCATAGTGTCTTTTTGGTGTTTCGTATTCTACGTGTGATGTTGAGATTGTTATTCCTCTTTCTCTTTCTTCTGGTGCTTTGTCTATGTTGTCATAGCTTACGAATTCACCTGAACCGTATCTTTTATTTAATACTAATGTGATTGCTGCTGTTAATGTAGTCTTACCATGGTCTACGTGTCCTATTGTCCCAATATTTACGTGGGGTTTTGTTCTTTCAAATTTTTGCTTTGCCATTTTTTATTCCTCCTAATCCTAATATTATTTCATTATAGAAAACTCGCCCTAGTGTTTCTTTTCTTTTGGAGCCCGCGACCGGATTTGAACCGGTGACCTCTTGCTTACCATGCAAGTGCTCTACCTACTGAGCTACGTGGGCTTACAGTATTTAATTGTACTATAAAATTGAGATATTGTCAAATGCTAATCATCTATCTCTAATCGGTCTTAGATAAGTTTCAATTTTCTTCTTTATTCTTTGCAATGCATTGTCTACTCTTTTTGTTTTACATCCCAATATATTTGCCATTTCACTATATGAGTGTCCTGCTATATACATTGAAAAAATCTTTTTCTCGAAGTCACTCAAAAGTGCATCAATTTTCTTTTCAAAGTTTCTGATTTCTTCTTGTACAATGTAGATTTCTAATGGATCAATATTGTTCAATGACGTTATGACCTCTTCATATTTCATATCTGAGCTTTGCCCAAATATTTCTTTGTTTAATGATATGTAATTATTAAGAGGTCCATTTTTAGGCCTATTTGCAGCATTAAAAGCTGTGATTATTTGCCTTGTGATACAGATATTAGCAAAATAATTAAAAGAAGAGAATTTTTCTTCATTAAATGCTATTATAGCTTCATATAATCCGATTAATCCTTCTTGGATTACATCATCTTTATCAGCTCCACAAATATAATAATTTTTTACTTTGTGTTTAATGATCTTAGTGTATTTTCTAATTATGTAATCAAGTGCTTCTTTATCATCTTCTTGAGCTAGTTTTACTATTTGTTCATCTGTCATATTGCAATAATCATTTAAATTACTTTTTTTGATGTTTAAATCCATTAAGTAGGCCTCCTGAAGTAATTAGTCCTTTTCCCATTCTTCTAATGCTTTTTTTAATACATCTTCTAGCTTTCCAACTTGGATGTTATTTTGTAAATTCATTTTTATACGTTTTCTCTCAATTGTTTTTTTGGCATTTTCAATTTCTGCTTTTAGTTCTAGTGCCGATATTCTTATCCCTCCCTTTTGCATGATTATATCTTGTTCTATCCTATCTGACGTAGCTACTGTTACTTTTTTCTCCCTGCCAATTTCGTCAAGGTTCCTTTCAATGTAATGATCTGCCAGCTCATTTTCTTTAGTATAGACAACTTTTACTCCTTTATAATCATATATGCTTGTTGTGTTGCCCTTAACCATATAAGCGTCAAATACTACGGTTATATCTATATTTGAATAGTGTAGGTATTCTGAAAGAATTTCAAGTAATCTAATTCTAGCTTCTTCTAAACTGGTCTTAGAAAGTTCTTTTAATTCATCCCATGAGTTTATGATGTTGTACCCATCAACATATAGGTATTCTTTATCCTTTGCTTTCATTTCTCTGTCTTTCTACTTCATAAATTAATACAGCACTAGCTGCCGAAGCATTGAGTGACTCTATATTCCCTTTTATGGGTATTTTTACCAATCCATCACACTTTTCCTTGACCAATCTAGAAATTCCTTTGCCTTCAGCCCCGATTACTAATCCAACAGAGCCTCTTAAATTTGACTGATAATACAAGTTTTCTCCCGTCGTATCAGCCCCATAGATCCACAATCCATGCTTTTTTAATTCATCTATAGTAGCAGAAATATTGGTTACTTTAGCTATTCTCATGTATAATGCCGCTCCAGCAGATGTCTTTATCACTGTTTCATTAACTGTTGCTGCTCTTCTCTTCGGTATGATGACACCATGAACTCCAGCACATTCTGCAGTTCTTATTATCGCGCCTAAATTGTGTGTATCTTCAATACAATCTAAGATCACAATGAATGGATCTTCTCCCTTTTCTTTAGCATAATCCAATATTTCACTTATCTCACTGTATTTATATCCTGTCACCACTGCTACCACGCCTTGATGAGCTAGTCCATTTGAAAGATAGTCTAGTTTCTCTCTTTCTACATATTGGATGATTATGTTTCTTTCCTTAGCTTGATTAATTATTTTAATTATTGATCCCTTGGTTTCTCCCTTTAAAACATAGAGTTTGTCAATTTGCTCCTCTGTTTTAAATAGTTCAAGCACAGGGTTTCTCCCAACTATATAATTCGTATTTTTCTCTTCCATTTTCTATCTCCACTTAATTTATATTGTTTAGCTCTTCAAAAAACTGTCTTACTTCGTTTATCTTGCCACAAGTCATATTACCTTCTTTGCATGGCCCATTTATGCAATTAGGCCCTGCATTTTTAAATAATATTGGATACACTTTCTTTACTTCTTTCAACATCTCTATTGCTAAATTCCTAATTTCCCATTGAGCTCTATTGCATGTTCTTAAAGTAAAGAAGTTCATAAGACTTCTAGCATTCATGGTCATGACTATTTTAGTTTCACAAGCATTTGGAAAGAGATATCTAGCGTCTTCTATTGCTTCCTTCTCTGCTTTAGATTTAGCTTTTTTTTCACTTAACCCTTCAGATATATATTGATTTTTCTTTTTCTCTGTTAGTATCTGAGCTATTCTATTGTATGCTATTTGGTCTTCTTTCATCATCTTTAAAAATATTTCACTAGCTTCATCATCTTCTAATATGCTAGGTGGAATTATGTATTCAAATTGTTCAAGTTTAACATACCTTTGAGATTGCTGAGAGTAACTTGCTATCCTGTGTCTTACAAGCTGATGTGTCAATACTCTAGAAACACCTTCTATTCCAAATGTAAAACTTACATGCTCTATAGGGCTCTCATGCCCTAAATCAACAAGCATATTTAAAAAAGATTCAACTTTTTCTTCATCTTGATTTTCTTCAATTTCTGTGATTCCCACTTGTGAATAACAGAGTTTGGCAGCAGAAGCAATCAATTTTTCTCCATCTGGCGTATATCTTAATAATTCAACTTTCATTTCAATTCCCCTTCGCCTGCATCGTATATTTTTAAAAATATTTCTTCTATCCTTTGAAATTGACTTGTCAGATATAAATATCCGAATAAGCATTCCAAGCCTGTTGCATATTTATAATCAATGATTTCGGTATTTTTAGGGGAGGAATTAATTTTTGCATTCCTCCCTCGCCTTATTATAGAGAGCTCTTTTTCGTTAAAAAAGCCCTCTAAAGATTTAACAGCACTAGCTTGTGATGTTGCTTTGACATATTTTCTAGCCTTTTCATTTAACTTATTTACATTTAAGTCAACTTCCAAAATAGCTGTTCTTACCATTATTTCATAAACAGCATCGCCTATATATGCTAGTTGAAGCGGATGAAGTCTGTCAATATCTTCGAATTTTAGATTTATGTTCAGCTGTCTAGAGATGTTTAGAAAATTCATCAAATTCTTTTCCATTTTACACCGTCTTTTGTATCTTCAAGAATGATTCCTTTATTCTTCAATTCATCTCTTATTTCATCTGCTTTAGCAAAGTCTTTATTCTTTCTATAATAGTTTCTTTTTTCAATTAACTTTAGGATATCTTCTTCCAAAATTTCTTCTTTCTTTGATAAGATGCCTAAAACTTTATTTAGCTCCATAAACACTTTATATGCGTAAAGAAGGGCTTCCTTAGATTTTATTTCATTAAGATTTTGATTTAAATACCTCACAAGTTCAAATATTGAAGCTATTGCATCAGCTGTGTTTATGTCATCTTCCATGCTTTTTATAAATTTTTCTTTGTAACTGTCTACTTTCTCTTTTATTTCTAAATAGTCGCTTTTTTCATCTTCTGTATCAGAGATATTCTCTATATTATACTCTAAATTCTTTTTTGCATTGTATAGCCTATCTAACGCACTTTTTGATTGCTCCATCGCCTCTTTGCTAAAGTTGATTTGTGATCTGTAGTGAGCAGACAATAGGAAAAACCTTAAGACTTCTAAGTCATAGTACTTCTTTATATCTCTAAGCGTAAAAAAGTTTCCAAGTGATTTGGACATCTTTTTGTTGTCTACTGTGAGCATTGCATTGTGAAGCCAATACCTAGCAAATGGTTTTTCAGTAAGAGTTTCAGATTGTGCTATCTCATTTTCATGATGTGGAAATTGCAAATCTTCTCCTCCCGAATGAATATCTATCGTTTCACCTAATAACACTTTTGCCATAACTGAACACTCAATATGCCACCCAGGTCTTCCTTTACCCCAAGGACTGTCCCAAGAAGGTTCGCCTTGTTTTTCTTTTTTCCAAAGAACAAAATCCAATGGGTTCTCCTTGTCCTCATTAATTTCAATCCTCGCACCACTTAAGAGTTCATCGATGTTCTTTTTACTTAATTTCCCATAGTCTTTAGCTCGATTTATTCTAAAATACACATTTCCATCAACTACATATGCTGCATCTTTCTCGATTAACCCTTGTATGAATTCTATCATTTTGTCGATGTATTCAGTTGCTCTAGGATGAATGGTCTCATATTCGTACAAATTCAACTCTGTAGCATCTTCCATAAAAGCATCGATGTAGGTTTGTGCTATTTCTTTAGTGTCTTTTCCCTCTTCGTTTGCTTTATTTATTATCTTATCATCTATGTCAGTAAAATTGATTACCATTTTTACATCTAGACCTTTATATATAAAATACCTTCTTAAAGTGTCAAATACAACTAGTGGCCTAGCATTTCCAACATGTATATAGTTGTACACAGTAGGTCCACAATTGTACATTGTAACTTTTCCTTCTACAAGTGGTATAAATTCTTCTTTTTTTCTGGTAAGGGAATTGTAAAGCTCCATAAACATCCTCCTATGTTAAGTCCTAGTAAGCCCTTTACGTTAATCATATTATATAATATCAGGATAGTTTTTCAATAACTTTTCTTGCCCTTTTAATTATCTTATCCTTCCCTAATAGATATAATATATTTACTAATTCAGGCCCATGTTCACTACCTGTCAACGCGACTCTAGTAGGCATGAACAAATTTTTCCCTTTTATGCCAGTCTTTTGCTGTATTTTTTTCATAAATGTTTTTGCCTCTTCTAAGTCAAATTCATCTATGTTTGTTATTTCTTCGATAATGGCACTCATTAGGATTTTTGTATTCTCATTGTTTAAAAATTCATTGTATAGTTTTTCTTCTATTTCTATTTCTTCTGAAAAAATAAATTCAGCTTTTTGAGGGATCTCGCTTATGGTAGATATACTTTCCTTTAGTGTTTCTACTAAGCAATCAAGCCATTGTATATTTTCATGGGCAAATTCATCATCTATTAGGTTTTCTTTAATTAAATAAGGAATGGCCAGTTCTCTTATCCTCTCAGTTGATGAATTTCTTATATAATGACCATTTATCCAGTTTAATTTATCTATGTCAAAAATTCCACCTGTCTTTGAAACTCTTTCAAAAGAAAATTTTTCTACCATATCTTCTAAGGACATGATTTCTTCATTGTCTTCTGGACTCCAACCAACTAATGCTAAATAATTTACTAAAGCTTCAGGTAAATATCCTTTATTTCTAAAGTCTTCTACTGAAACATCACCTTGTCTTTTTGAAAGTTTTTTTCTGTCTTTGTTTAGTACTGTAGGCAAATGCACATATGTCGGTTTTTCCCAACCATATGCTTCATACAAGTACACATGTTTTGGCGTAGAAGGAAGCCATTCTTCTCCTCTTACAATGTGAGTGATACCCATTAAGTGGTCATCTACTACTACCGCTAAATGATAAGTGGGATATCCATCTGATTTTAATAGGACTTGATCATCCATATCCGAGGTGTTTATTGTTATATTACCTCTTACCATGTCATAAAAATCTATATCTCTATTGTGAGGTAGTTTTAGTCTTACAACATATTCTTCACCATTTTCTATCCTTTTTTTAGCTTCTTCTAAGGGAATATTTCGACAAAATCCATCATATCTTGGAATCTGCCCACTTATTTTTTGTTCTTCTCTAACTTTATCCAATCTTTCTTTTGTGCAAAAGCAATAATATGCATGACCTTTTTCAATTAATTCATCTACGTATTTTTTGTATATTTCTAATCTCTTAGACTGAATGTATGGTCCGTAATCTCCTTTTTCAACAATTTCTCCATTTTCAATAAAAACTCCTTCGTCATAGGCTATACCTGCCCAATTTAATGAATTTATCAAGTTTTCAATTGCCCCTTCTACAAATCTTGTCTGATCTGTATCTTCTATTCTCAATATAAACTTCCCATTGTTTTTCTTTGCAAATAAATAATTATATAATGCAGTTCTCAAACCACCTATATGAAGGTAACCTGTAGGGCTTGGTGCAAACCTTACTCTTACATTATTCATTTTTTTCCTCCTCGATTATTTACTTTAGCTCAAATCCTTCTTGTTTAAATGCTAATAATATTCTATCATAAACATCTTCTGCTTTTAACTCTTCTTTTTCACTTGATTTTCTCAATGAAAATTCTACAATCCCATCAGAAGCGAGCTTACCCACTGTTATCCTTGCTGGTATTCCAATGAGATCACGATCATTGAATTTTACACCAGCGCTCTCATTTCTATCATCAAGTAATACTTCAATACCTTTATTTTTTAATTCATTGTAAAGTCTTTCACCTAAAGCAATTTGTTCTTCCTTTTTTGTATTTACTACAGTGATTATCACATGATATGGTGCAACTACAAATGGCCATATTATACCTTTTTCATCGTGATACTGTTCAACAATTGCGGCTACAGATCTTGACACTCCTACTCCATAACTTCCCATTACAAATTCTCTTTCTTTTCCATTTTCATCAAGAAATGTTGCATTTAAACTCTTGGAGTATTTAGTACCAAGCTGAAATATATTCCCTACCTCAATTCCTCTGTCAATATAGAGTTTACTTCCGCAATTTGGACAAGTATCTCCTTCTTCAACTAACAATAGATCGTCTACAACCTCTGCTTGAAAGTCTCTTCCGTAGTTTACATTTTTTAAGTGATAATTTGTTTCATTTGCTCCTACTACAATGTTTCTGATCTTAGTTATTGTCTTGTCAACAATAAGCCTAGCGTCTTTAAGTCCAATTGGTCCCGTGAAACCTTTATCTGCCATAGTTATCTTTCTGATTGTATCTTCATCAGCCATCTCAAGTTCATGTTCAGCAATTTTAAGATAATTTATTAGTTTTGTTTCATTTAATTCTCTATCTCCTGGTATCAACACTACAATTGGTTTACCAGCTGCTTTAAAAATAATAGCCTTTCCAAATTTTCTCTTGTCAATTTTTAAGAAATTTGTTAAATCTTCAATAGTTTTAATTTCTGGAGTATAGATTTTTTCAATATCAAGAAGTTTTTCATCATCTTCAATGTTTATAACTACATCTGCTTTTTCATCAGTTGCAGCATAATCACAAGCTTTGCAATATGCAATTCTTCCTTCTCCTACTTCACTCATTGCCATAAACTCATGAGAAATTTTTCCGCCCATAGCACCAGTGTCGCCTTGTACTACTTTATAGTTCAATTTTAGCCTTGTAAATATTGCATCATAAGCATCCCACATTTTTTGATAGGATAATTTCATACCATCTTCATCAACATCAAAACTATATGCATCCTTCATGATAAACTCTCTTGCCCTGATCAATCCAAATCTTGGCCTTTTTTCATCTCTGTATTTAGTTTGAATTTGATAAATAATTAGTGGAAGTTGCTTGTAAGAATTTACTTCATCTTTTATTAGATTGGTAAAGTACTCCTCATGTGTTGGTCCTAAGCAAAATTCTCGTTCACTTCTATCTCTTAATTTAAACATTTCAGGGCCAAAATTATCCCATCTTCCAGATTTTTCCCATAATTCTTTTGGCTGAATTGCTGACATCAACAATTCTTGAGCTCCTTTATTATCCATTTCTTCTCTTACGATATTTTCAATTTTTCTAATTGTCCTATACCCCAATGGTAGATACGAATAAACACCACTTACTAATTTCCTTATCATACCTGCTCTTAATAAGAGCTGATGACTTGGTATTTCAGCTTCGGCAGGGTCTTGCCTTAATGTTGGCATATAAAGGTTTGACATTTTCATCGCTTAACTCCTCCTTTTAAACTAAATAAAAAGACCTTTCATCTTAAAAAAAGAGACGAAAGGTCAAATCCGCGGTACCACTCTTGTTAATCCAATTAAAAATTAGATTCACTCACAGGCTTTAACGCGCCAAACGTTTAAGCTTTCGCTAAATGCTCTAGGCTGGGTTCATCAACTATCAGGCAAGAAACTTCTCAGCTATAAGTTCCCTCTCTTTATGCCATAATTGACTACTAGTTCCTCTCATCGCTACTAATTTTATAGTCTATACAAAAATTTTTTTATTGTCAATAACTTTTTCTAACAGGCATACACAATAACTTGTCACGCCTTCTTCTCTGCCTTCAAATCCTAATTTTTCAGTAGTTGTAGCTTTTACACTTATATTTTCTATTTCTGTATTTAATATATTTGCTATGTTTTCCCTCATCTGTTGAATGTATGGCGATAGTTTTGGGTTCTGAGCTGCGACAACCGCATCTATATTGCCAACTTTGTAACCATTATATGACATTATGTCATATACTTTGCTTAAAAGTTTCATACTTGAAATATCCTTATAAGCCATATCTGTATCAGGAAAGTGTTTCCCAATATCACCTAATGCTAATGCTCCAAGTATGGCATCCATAATGCTATGAATGAGAACATCCGCGTCAGAGTGCCCTAATAGTCCTTTTTGATGCGGTATCTTAACCCCTCCTAGCACCAATTCTCTTTGCTCGCTGAATTGGTGAACGTCCATTCCAAAACCTATTCTCATAGAATACCTCCAAACCCATCATTATTTTCATTTAAATTCATATTTTTAAAAATAGACTCAGCTATGATTAAATCATCAGGAGTGGTTATTTTTATATTGTCATAACTTCCCATTATCATTTTTACAGGGTGGCCATATTTCTCTACTAATGAGCTATCATCTGTAGCTACTATGCTTTCTTTACTTGCGTACTCATAACCTTTTTTTAATATATCAGTTTTAAAACACTGTGGTGTTTGTGCAGCCCAAAGTAAAGCTCTATTAGGAGTATGATGAACTTGATTGTTTTCATTTACAACTTTTATAGTATCTTTAACTGGCACTCCTATCACACATGCTCCAAATTCTATTGCTCCATTGATGCCTTTTAGTATCAATTCTTCCCTTAAGAAAGGCCTTGCCCCATCATGAGTTAACACTATATCCGACTTATCGCTCAATGCGAGTATCCCATTGTAAATAGAATCCTGTCGTTCTTTTCCACCTTTTACTATTTTGGTGACTTTAGTGAACCCGTATTTTTTAATTATTTCTTTTTTACAGTAATCTATCTCAGTAGCTCTGGCTACTACTATTATCTCATCAATGAATTTTGATTTATCGAACTTTTCTATTGTATGTGCTAATATTGGTTTGTTGTCAATCAATATAAATTGTTTATTTATTCCGCTTCCCATTCTATTGCTCATGCCTGCTGAAGCTATTATAACCGAAACAAAATTACCTTTATACATTATCTCACCTCTATCTTATCCCTTTGGTTTCGCAAAAATCATTCTGCCCGCTGAGGTTTGAAGTACAGATGTAACAATGACATCAATGTTTTCTCCTATATATTTTCTACCGGATTCAATGACAATCATAGTCCCATCATCCAAATATGCTAATCCTTGTCCCGATTCTTTCCCATCTCTTATCACTTGAACTATCATCTCTTCTCCTGGTAATACAACTGGTTTTAATGCATTTGCTAAATCATTAATGTTCAATACTTCTATTCGTTGTACTTCGGCAACTTTGTTCAAGTTATAGTCGTTAGTTATTATTTTACCTTTTAGCATTTGAGTTAGTTTTAATAACTTAGAATCCACTTCTGCTATGTCTTCAAATTTTTTATCGTGAATTATTATTTCTGTATCCAATTCGTTTTGAATCCTATTTAAAATATCAAGTCCTCTCCTACCGCGATTTCTCTTTAAAGCATCAGATGAATCAGCTATATGCTGAAGCTCTTCTAATACAAATTCAGGAATTACTAATGGTCCTTCTATAAATCCAGTTTTTACTATGTCTGCTATTCTACCATCTATAATCACACTAGTATCGAGTATCTTAGGTGTTGATTTTGTTGACTTTGATCTATCTTTTACACTTTTTCTTATGTTTTCACTATCTTGAGAAATATTTCTAATGCTTGCATTTATGTCATCAATTTTTTTAGCTGGAATTCTAATCCCTAAGTACCCAAAAAAAATATAAAGCAATGCTGATCCAGCAAGACCAATGTATGGTACTTTTATCATGTACAAAGGTTGACTCAATAAATATGCAATTAACAATCCTATTATTAGACCAATTGCACTAAAAGCAATGTTTTGAATTGTAAATTTTTGAAGTTCATTTTCAATTCTCTTTGCTAAATATTGAGCTAATTCGATAAACTTAGGAGCTAAAAAATAAAATATAATTCCGCTAATAATGATAAAAATAATAATTACAATAATTTCATTAATTCCAGTGAATTCAAACACATTTAAATTCTCTAATAGGCTATAAATAAAAAAACCTAAGGCCAACCCTATAGACGTGATGATAGCTTTAACTATTTTTTCTACCATCCTACCACCTCCTCATCATAAAAGTATTATACTTTTTATTTCCTCAACTTTCCAGTCATTTTTAAATTTCTTCATTAAAAATAGCTTGATCAACTAATTTTTCTATTTCTGCAACTGATAAATTAGAAGCAAGTACGAGTTCTGAATAAAGTATCTTTTTGGCATCATTTAACATTTTTCTCTCACCAGTTGAAAGTCCTTTTTCTTTATCTAATAAGCTCAAATTTCTAACCACTTCAGCTATTTGGTTTATATCTCCTGTCTTTATAAGATCTAGATTTGATCTATACCTTCTATTCCAATTATCAGGCATCTTAGATTTTTTATCCTCCAAAATTTCAAAGACATCTTTTATTTCTTCCTTTGTTATTATATCTCTCACACCAACTTCTTCTATATTTTCAACCGGCACCATTACCTTCATGTCTCCTATTGGCATTCTCAATATATAATACTCTCTTCTTTCTCCCAATACTTCCTTAATTTCCAAATCCTCTATAACTCCAGCTCCATGCATTGGGTATACAATTTTATCGCCAATTTTAAACATTAAATTTCCTCCTTAAATAAAGTTTACTTACTTAAATTATAAACCAATCCAAAGAGAATGTAAAGTTTATATATTATCATATATTTATATGTATAGTCAATTATTTTTTTAATATTAATTGCCCGCCGCTAAATGCAAGAAAATAATAAATTTATTAATGCATAATATTTGACAAAGCACAATATAATTTTTTATAATGATGATAAGAAAGGGTGATCTTATGGAAACAATTGAACAAAATAATATAATAGATGAATTACAAGCTTTATCTAGTGAAGTTTCTATACGCCATAAAAGTATATTAGATATAATGACTAAACTAGATGAATATAATGCTAGAATAAATAGAGCCGTTGCAAAATCAGTTACTAATTGTGGTTGTATTGAAATATCGGCTAAAAAACAAGATTTCGAATCAGATACTTTAGAAGAACTAGCGCAAAAATTAGATTCTCATGTAAGAGGGAATATATGCAATGTATGCAGAGAAAAATTAGAAGAAGAAATTGGATCGTATATATTTTTCTTAAGTTCTCTAGCTGAAACACTTGGTTTTAATCTTTCTGATACTATTAAAAAAGAATTGGAAAGAGATAGAATCCTCGGAATATATACAATGAAATAATAGTGGGGGGTTACCCCCACTATTTAAAAAAATCGATCAGTACATCTTTTAATGATTTTCGCTTTATTACATTAAGATTGCTAAATTTAGTATGTAATTTAACTTCATCAGCTACATAAGCTTTTTTTATCCCCATTCTCTCCGCTTCTCTAAGCCTTGGCTCTAGAGATGGTATCTTTTTTAGTTCTCCCGTTAGCCCAACATCTGCCAGAAAAACAGTATCTGTATTTATAGGAACATCATAACATGAAGAAGCTATACTTATAATTGTTGCTAAATTTGAGGCTTGATCTTTTAGTTTTATACCTCCTGTTGTCTTGATGACAACATTTTTATCGTATAAGTTTATTCCTCCTCGTTGTTCTAGTACTGAAATCAAAGTGTTTAGATGATCTCTTTTTAAAGTATCACTTATTCTAGATGGATATGGTGTAAATGAGTGAGAAACTAAGGACTCAATTTCTAAAATAATTGGCCTTGTTCCTTCCTTTACAACAGTCAATGCACTGCCTGATACATTGTCATCTTCGCTTCTTTTTGTCATAAAAAACTCACTTGGATTATCAATTGAAATCATCCCTTTTTCAGTCATACTAAAAAACCCAATTTCTCCTGTCGATCCATATCTGTTTTTAGTTGAAATCAAGCTTCTTAATTCTTCCCCAGATTCTCCTTCTATCATTAAAACACAATCAACTAAATGTTCTAGTGCTCTTACTCCTGCTAGCTCATCTTCTTTTGTCATCTGACCTACTATAAAAACTACACGTGGGTTTTTGCTTTCTTTTGCTAATTTAACTAATTCATAGGCACATCCCATCGTTTGAGTAGGTGAACCGGCTCTTGAAGGGAGCGCCTCCTCAATTGTAAATGTTTGAATGCTGTCTACAATTACAAATTGAGCATCTAATTTGTTTACAGTTTCAATTACTTCATCAAGGCGATTATCTGAGAGAACAAACAAATTTTCATTTATATTGTCTAAGATCCTCAATGCTCTAGATTTTATTTGAGAACTTGATTCTTCTCCAGAAGCATATAACACTTTTAATCCTTGTGATGCTAATATATTTGCTACTTGCAATAGGAGAGTTGACTTGCCTGCTCCAGGCTTTGCAGTGAGGATAGTCACTGAATCTCTGACTATCCCCCCGCCCATTACCCTATCAAATTCACTTATATTAGTTTTTATTCTTTCACTATTTGTAGCATCTGCATCAATGAGTTTTAATGGAATGCTTTCAAGTTTATGCTTGTTTTCCTTTAATATATCTGTTTGAACAATTTCCATGGTCCCAAACTCATTACACTGTGGACATTTGCCTAAAAACCCTACCATTTCATATCCACAGCTCTTACATCTATATACGTTCGATCTTTTAGGCACTTAACTTTCCTCCAAATTATTGTTTTAATGCTGTCTTTTTAAAAACTAAATTCTCACCATCATAATCTATTTCAACTTCATCATCTATATGAATATTGCCTTTTAAGATTTCTTCTGCAAGTCTATCTTCTATCATTTTTCTTATTGTTCTCTCAAGTGGTCTTGCTCCGAATACGGAATCAAAACCTTGTTCTGCGATATATTTCTTTGTGTCCTCTGATATTTTTACTCTCACACCTAATTTTCCTAATCTTTCTTCCAATTCTTTAACCATCAAATCAACTATTGCAAAAATTTGTCCTTCTTCAAGTCCGTGGAAAACTATCACTTCATCAATTCTATTTAAAAATTCTGGTCTGAATGTTCGTTTTAACTCTTCAGTTATTATTTCTTTCATCTTTTCATATTCTTTTTTATCTGATTCCTCTCCGGTTGAAAACCCGAGTATATTTTGTTTCTTAATAGATGTTGCTCCTACATTTGATGTCATGATGATGACTGTGTTTTTAAAATCCACTGTTCTTCCTTTAGAGTCAGTAAGCCTACCTTCGTCAAGAATTTGTAAAAGCATGTTAAATACATCTGGGTGAGCTTTTTCTATCTCATCAAATAAAACCACTGAATAAGGTTTTCTTCTAACAGCTTCTGTAAGTTGTCCTCCTTCTTCATATCCTACATAGCCAGGAGGGGACCCAACAAGTCTTGATACAGAGTGTTTTTCCATATACTCACTCATATCTATCCTTATCATAGCATCTTCATCACCAAACAGTGCTTTAGCTAAAGCTTTTGCTAGATAAGTTTTTCCCACACCCGTAGGACCAACAAATATAAAGCTACCAATTGGTTTGTTAGGATCTTTTAACCCCACTCTAGCTCTTCGTACTGCCCTTGACACTGCTTCTACTGCTTGATCTTGTCCGACTACTTTCTTGTGAAGTTCTTTTTCTAAGTTTAATAATCTTTCGCTTTCCTCAGTAGTCATATTTGTTACAGGAACTCCTGTCCATTGGGATACAATCTCTGCTATCTCGTTGTATCCAACTACTAGATTTGTTTCGTGTCTTTTTTTCTCCCATTGGATTTTCTTCTTTTCCATTTCTTCTTTTATCGACTTTTCTTCATCTCTAATTCTTGCTGCCTTCTCAAAATTCTGAGTATTTATAGCTTCTTCTTTCTCGTGTTGCAACTCTTCAAGCCTCTCTTCCAATGTTTTCAATTCCAATGGAGGCACATAGTTATTAACTCTTAATTTAGATGCAGCTTCATCGATTAAATCAATAGCTTTGTCAGGCAAAAATCTATCAGTAATATATCTATACGATAGTTCCGCTGCTGCTTGAATAGCATCATCGGTTATTTTTACGCCATGATGAGCTTCATACCTATCTCTTAAACCTTGAAGTATTTTTATTGTGTCTTCTACGCTAGGCTCATCAACCATTATGGGTTGTAATCTCCTTTCAAGTGCCGAATCTTTTTCAATATATTTTCTATATTCATCAATTGTTGTAGCACCAATTATTTGAAGCTCACCTCTTGCAAGGGTTGGTTTTAATATATTTGATGCATCAATTGCTCCTTCAGCAGCACCTGCTCCTACAATTGTATGAAGTTCGTCTATAAATAAAATCACATCTCCAGCTTCTTTTAATTCTTTCATGACAGCTTTTAGTCTTTCTTCAAATTCCCCTCTGTATTTTGCTCCAGCTATCAACCCTGGTAAATCTAAAGTCAATATTCTCTTGTCTTTTATAACATCTGGTACATTACCCTCGACTATCTTTTGAGCTAAACCTTCAATTATAGCAGTCTTCCCAACACCGGGCTCACCTATGAGCACAGGATTATTTTTAGTTCTCCTACTTAAGACTTGAATAACTCTTTCTATCTCTTTAGATCTGCCTATGACAGGATCAATTTCGCCGTTTTCTGCCATTTTATTTAAATCCACAGTGTATTTTTCAAGATTTGGTGTTTCTTTCTCCTCTTGAGAGTTTTTATTATAATTAGTTGGATCTGTTATCTTCGCAACAATCCTCTGTGCTAACTTTTGTGGATCTACTCCAAGTCGTTTCAAAATCGTAGTTGCTATTCCTTCGCCTTCAACTATTAAAGCTAATAATATGTGTTCAGTTCCTACATAATTATGACCTAAATTTCTAGCTTCTTGAAAAGACAATTCAAATACTCTCTTAGTTCTTGGAGTGTACCCCAAAACTTCAGATCCTTCTTCCCCCATGCCTACTATCGTGTACACTTCAGCTCTAATTTTATCTAAAGTGATCCCAAATTCTTTTAAAGTTGTTGCAGCAAGCCCTTGGTCTTCTGCTATTAACCCTAATAACAAATGCTCTGTACCTATATAATTATGATTAAATTTCTTGGCTTCTTCTTGTGCTAATAGTATTGCTTTTTGTGCACTTTCAGTAAATCTTCCATTCATTCCCATACGAGAACCTCCTCATCTAAAATATTCTCTTATAATATTTGCTCTTAATACATCTCTTTCTGTTCTATCCATAGTCTTATTTGACCTGTATTGAATATTACCAGGCTTTATATTCATCATCAATTCAATAAGATTGTTGTATTTTTCACCTTCAATCAACCCTAAATCTGCTCCAAGTTTTACAATGGATATTTGTTCCATAGCTTCATTGGAAGTTATCATTCTAGCGTTTTGTACAATCCCAATTGCTCGATAAACTTTATCTTCAATTTCAATTTTTCTATTTTCCATTATAAAGTTTCTAGTATTTTTCTCTCTATTTTTAACTTCTGTAGCTATTTCATCGATTTTTTTAATTATTTCCTGTTCAGTTTCTCCTAATGTCAATTGATTTGATATTTGATATAAATGCCCTACAGCTTCTGTCCCTTCTCCATATATTCCTCTTATGGTTAATCCAATTCTCTTTAAAGCATCCATTAAACCCATAATATATCCCGTCATAGTCATTGCTGGCAAATGAAGCATAACTGATGCTCTCAACCCAGTCCCTACATTCGTGGGACACGATGTTAAATATCCATATTCAGGGTGAAATGCATAATCTAATTTAGATTCCAGATAATCATCTATTTGTTCACATTCTTCCCATGCTTCATTTAGCCTTAATCCCGGAAGCAATGTTTGCAATCTCAGATGATCTTCCTCATTTATCATTATAGTAGCTCTTTCATCATTTCTTAGATAAAAAGCACTCTTACCTGTTTGTTCAACCAAGCCTGGACTGATTAGATGGTTTTCCATAAATCTCATTCTATCCCGTGGTTCTAGTTGCTCAAGATTGTAAAACTCATACTCTCCATCAGAAAAAATTTCTTGCACAACTTCTTGTATTTTTTCTAAAGTATTTGCTGCTTCTTCTTTTGAAGAATATAATGGAAAAGTATCATTTTTTAAATTTCTCGCAAGTCTTATCCTTGAGCTGATTACAACAGGATCTTCTTCACTATCCTTAATCCATTTTGTCATTTTTATCACTCCTGTTAACTAAATCCAATTTAATTTTTAAGTCTTTTATTTCATCTCTCAACAGAGCAGCTTTTTCATATTCTTCATTTCTTATAGCTCTATCAAGTTCAGCAGTAAGCTTATCAATATCTATTTCTAGTTTTAATAACGGATATGCCCGTTTTGGCATTTTCCCATTGTGTTTAGTATGTCCATGTATACCCTTAATCATGTTTTTTAAATCATCACCAAATGCTTCGTAACATTCTGAACACCCAAGTTTACCAGTAGATCTAAATTTTTCATAACTTAATCCACAATTAGGGCATGTAACATCTGGGCTTGAGTAAATGCTACTAAATAATTTATGAAGTGGAAATTTATTGATTAAATCTTCCTTATATCCTGCAGCACAAATCTCACATAGATGGTGTTCCGTAACTACTCCATTTATTACTGACTTATAATGTATTTTCGCTTCTCTTTTATTACATGATTCACAAATCATAATATCCCTCTATTCTACAAGTATTAATATTACATTTTTTAATATATTAGCTCTCAGCCTATTTCTATCCTCTATCAGTGTTCCGAAAGCTCTGTCGCTAATAGCAGCTTTAATTGTATTAGCTTCTTTTTTCGAAATGAGCCCCTCTTCATAAAATGTTTCAATTATGTCAATTGCTTTAGCTTCTGTTATAGAATCGCCAATCAAATCATTTATTATATGCTCAAAATCGAAACCATTGCTCTCATTTAAATCAACCTTTACTATTTTTATATACCCACCTCCACCTCTTTTACTCTCTATATAATAACCTTTATACGGAGTAAATCTAGTGCTTAATACGTAATTAATTTGAGATGGAGCACAATCGAAATAGCTGGCTAGCTCATTTCTTTGAATTTCAACAACACCATTCATTTCATCTATTAAATTTTTAATGAATTCTTCTATAAGATTACTTAAACCAGCCATGGCGTTCACCTCCTGACTTTGACTATCTTTGTCTTTTAAGTCTAAAAATTAAGCCTTTCGGCTTAATTAATATTCTCTAATTTTATTGTAATCTGAATCTAATTTAAACATAGAGGTTTTAAGTCTTCTACTGACATATGCACTATCATACGTGGTATCCACTATATGCCACTCTCCATCGAGATATACTTCATTCCATGCATGATAGTTTTTCAAATCACTTTTATAGCCTTTTACCAATTTTGTAGGAATGCCTTCTGATCTTAAGATACCTGCAAACAAAGCCGAATAATCATAACATATTCCTTTTTTATCATTAACAATTGTAGTTAAATCAGGAACATAATCATCTGGTAAATTTTCAATCTTTAACTTATCATATTTTATATTGCTTACTATATATTCATAAACAGCTTTTACTTTTTCTTCATCGGTGTTCTTATCTTTTATTATTTCTTTGGCTAAAACTAAAAGTTCTTCATTGTTTTCCCAAACAACAGGTTGTGAAGAAGATAAGTATACATCCTGTGGGACTTCAGTTATATTTAAATATTCTTTGTCAACAACGCTATATCTATTTCCCTCAATATTTTTTAATAACTTAACCTCATAGGTTCCTTTGCCTAATTGAATTGGCAGATATTCAATATTGTTCTTCATGCTGTAATAATACTTACTATTGCCATATTGAACCATCAATCTCATGCCTTCGCCATATTCAGCTGATTCTACTTTTATTCTATTCCCCAAAATCGTTGTGTTAAAATCAGAACTCGCTGAAACCACCCCATGTAAACTAAAAATTATAAGCACACACAAAAATAAACAAACGAGTTTTTTGGACATAGTAAACTCTCCTTTCGGTAACTGGCTGCCTTTTAAGGCCCTATAGCTTTGCGTCCCTACCTTTCAGTAGGTTTGCCTTTATCGTTTGACAGTTTACAAAACAAAAACTCTTTTGTAATTGTCACCGTAATTATACCACAGTTTCTTTAATTAAATCAATTATTTTTTAGAAGTTTTATATAGTCAAAAAAGGTGGAAACTCCACCTTTTAATGATTTTCTTTTTCTTTTTTAGCTTTCTCAATTATTTTTTCTGCTATCATAGCAGGTACTTCTTCATATCTTGCAAATTCCATAGTAAAACTTCCTCTTGCTTGAGTCATAGCTCTTAAATCAATGGCATATTCAAACATTTCAGCATGAGGTGCTTCAGCTACTATTTTTTGGCTTCCATCTGGTAGTTGTTCCATACCTAAAATCCTGCCTCTTCTCTTGTTCATATCTCCCATTACATCTCCCATGTATTCCTCTGGGATTACAATTTCTACCCTAACTATAGGCTCTAGTAAAACTGGTTTCGCGGCTTCCATCCCCTTTTTAAATGCTAATGAAGCTGCTATTTTAAATGCCATTTCATTTGAATCAACCTCATGATAAGAGCCATCAAATAAAACCGCTTTAACATTTACCACTGGATACCCTGCTAATACTCCATGTTCTAAAGACTCTCTTATTCCCTTTTCAACAGCTGGCCAAAAGTTTCTCGGTACAGAACCTCCGAATATTTCTTCAGCAAAAACAAAGTCTTCTTCACATGGTTCAAACCTGATATGAACATCACCATATTGCCCAGCTCCACCGGATTGTTTTTTATGTTTACCTTGTACTGATGCTGTTCCTTTTATGGTTTCTCTATATGCAATTTTAGGACTAGTTAATACAACATCTACTCCAAAATTCTGTTTCAATTTATCTACTATAACTGATAATTGTACATTTCCTTGACCACCAATTAATAATTGTTTGGTTTCGGAATTTCTCTGTATAAGGAATGTAGGATCTTCTTCCATCAATTTTGACAATGAAGCTGAAATTTTTTCTTCATCGCCTTTATTTTTAGGCTCTATCGCCATAAAAAGTGTAGGTTGAGGATAACTTATTGTTTCATACACTATAGGATTATTTTTATCACACAAGGTGTCTCCTGTTTGAGTATAATTTAACTTTGAAGTTGCTCCTATATCCCCTGCTAAAATTTCAGTGGCTTCAATCTGGTTTTTACCCCTTAAAAAGAATAAACCACCTAGCTTTTCACTTTTCTCCTTTGTAGAATTGAATACTTCTGTATCTTTTGTGATTTTTCCTGATAGTACTTTAAAGATCGAGATTTTCCCAACAAATGGGTCTGCAATGGTCTTAAATACAACAGCAGAAAAAGGTTCATTTACGTCAATCTTTCTCACGATCTCTTTATCATTCCAATTACCTGTTACACTTTCCATGTCAGCAGGAGAAGGCATGTATTTTATGATCAAATCCATTAGATAGTCTGCTCCGATTGTCTTTTCCGCAGAACCTAATATGAGTGGTACCAAATCTGTTGATTTAACAGCTAACTTTATTCCCTTTTCTATTTCATCAGGTGTAAAATCACCACCATCAAAGTATTTTTCCATTAAAGCTTCATCAGTTTCAGCTATTATTTCTTTTATTTTTTCTTTAATTTCTTCTATTCTTTGCATTTGATCATCTGTCAGTTCTACTTCTTTTCTAGTCTTGCCAGAGTATTCATATGCTTTCTCATCAATTACACTGACAAAGCCTTTAAAGTTCTCAGCTTCTCCAATAGGAAAAGCAAAAGGTATAATTTTCTCTCCAAATGTAGATTGTAAATCTTCAACTAATTTGTCAAAGTTGATATTTTCTTTATCCATCTTATTTACATAAATCATCCTAGGAGTCTTGTATTTTTCTACATTCTTCCAAGCTTTCTCTGTACCTACTTCTATACCAGCAGATGCATCTACTAGTAGCACAGAGCTTTCCGATGCCCTTTTTGCACCATACATTTCACCAATAAAGTCAAAATACCCTGGTGTGTCAAGTACATTTATTTTTATATTATTCCATTCAACTGGAATTATAGAAGTAGCTATTGATACCTTCCTAGCTATCTCTTGTTTATCAAAATCTGACATTGTGTTTCCTTCTGTTACTTTCCCTTGTCTAGTTGTTACCCCTGCTTGAAATAGTAGAGCTTCAGTCAACGTTGTCTTACCATTGCTACTGTGCCCTAATAAAGATACATTTCTAATCTTATCTGTTGAATACGATTTCAACATGCATTCCCCCTAACTAGAATTTTATTTAAAAGTAAACTACTTTTTAAATCAAACACAAATCAAATAATTCCATGCTTTTAAATTATAACACGAATTTTCTAATTAATCAAAATATAATTTTTATGAGTTTTCTAAAAATTATGCCTATGAAATCATTTTGAAATATTCCTTATATCTGCCCAAATATGTTCTTTGGTTACATCTAATACAGCAAAAGTCTTTTTATAATCCATTCCTCGCGGAAATGTTGTACTGCCTGGATTTAAAAACAGAATATTCTCCACTCTATCTATTAAGGCAATATGTGTATGCCCAAAAAAAACTGATTCAGCATTTTCTTTCTTAGCTAAGACCATAAGTTGCTTTAAATCTAATTTAACATTCTCCTTGTGCCCATGAACTAATAGCATCCTGTGTCCAAGTATTTCTACAACTATTTTGTCAGGGTAATTTGCATAAAAGTCTCCATTGCCTCGCACGATGTATTTTTCTATTATATTTAATCTATTTGCTATTTCTTCACCATCTTCTACATCATCTCCTAAAAAAAACAGCTTATCAAATTTCTCATTTTCAACTGTTTTTATCAATGATGATATTCTTCTATGAGTATCACTTACCACAAGTATTTTCATCTTTCTCACCTAGTAATTGAATTAAAATTTCTCTTAAATTTTCAATAGCTTTTCTCCTGTGGCTGATTTCATTTTTCTGTTTACTCCCTAATTCTGCAAATGTCCTGTCAAATCCATCTGGAAGAAAAACAGGATCATATCCAAACCCATTTTCCCCTCTTACTGTAGCCAATACCTTTCCGAAACATTTTCCAGATACAATATACTCTTTTTTATCCTCTGTGATTAGACAAATAACAGTTTCGAAATAAGCTCTGCTTTCTTCTCCGTTTAAATTTTTAAGAAGTAATTCCACATTTTTCTTGTCATTGCCGTCTTCTCCTGCATATCTTGATGAATATACTCCTGGATTGCCATCAAGTTTTTCTACAAACAATCCCGTATCATCAGCCACTACTAGATAGTCAGTGTGCTTTGAGATTTCCCTCGCTTTTTTTAGGCTGTTATCTATTAGGGTTTTTCCATCTTCTATTACTTTTAAATTTTCTAAACCTATCTCAGCCTTGGATAAAATCTCTATTGGTAAATCACTTAAAATATCTTTAATTTCATTTATTTTGTTTTCATTATCTGTTGCCAGTACCAATTTTTTCATTATTTATCACCTATATATTTGTTTATTTCCCCAAATATGCTTTTTTCTAGATCTATAATTTCATTGTTCCCTTTTGTCGCTAAATCTAAAAGCTCATTTAATTCATTCCTTGAAAAAGATTTATTTTCTCCAGTTCCTTGTATTTCGACAAATTCACATTTACCTGTCATAACAACATTCATATCAACTAGTGCTTTAAAGTCTTCTTCATAACACAAATCTAATACTGGCCCGCTTTCAATAATTCCTACACTTACTGCGGCTAAATAATCGTTAACCGGAAAATATTCATCATCATTTTTAAATTTCTTAACCAAAGCATCTACCATAGCAATATATGCTCCTGTTATTGAAGCTGTCCTCGTCCCACCATCAGCCTGTATAACATCGCAATCTATCCAAATTGTTCTTTCTCCAAGTTTTTTCAAATCTACTACGTTTCTTAAAGATCTTCCTATAAGCCTTTGTATTTCTTGATTTCTGCCATCTATTTTGCCTTTTACTGAGTCTCTTACTTTTCTCACTGCTGTACTGGCTGGCAGCATAGAATATTCACTTGTTATCCAGCCCATACCACTATTTCTTAAGAATATAGGAACCTTATCTTCAATCATCGCAGTACATATTACTTTTGTATTTCCCACTTCGATTAAAACAGAACCATAAGGGTGCATTAAATAGTCTCTTGTTATATTTATCTTTCTCATTTCATCATAATTTCTATTATCAATTCTCAATTTTATCTCTCCTCAATATTTTAATAATCCCATATGAAAAAAATCTCCAGTAAGGAGATTTATTTTTTAGTTGCATTAAAGTATCCACCTCTTATAGGACTTATGTTGTTTACTGTTAAGAATGCTTCTTTATCTATATTTTCGACAATTTCTCTAAGCTTTCTTAAGTCTTTTCTATTTAGTACAACATTGAATATTTCTCTGCTCCCCTTTAATCCTTCTCCTACAAGAACTGTTACTCCAAAACCATTCGCTCTTAATGCTTCCAAAAGCTCATTCTTAGTGTCTTCCCCAGGAATAATTTGTGCTGATAGATTTCCTAGTGCTATTTTATTTTCTATTGTTATACCTACATAATTTCCCGCAGCAAATCCAAGACAGTAAGCAAGTAAATTTAAAGGATTGTCTAAGCTATTGACAACTTTTCCTAGTACTGTAACATAGACCCCAACCTCAAAAAATCCAATTGCTGCAGCTTGGATTTTTCTACCTTGAACAACCATCAAAGTTCTTACAGTAGAAAGAGAAACATCTAGTACTCTAGCAAAAAAAATAAGTGCATATCCCAAAAAAGCTTCCAATTTATAAATCTCCTTTCAATTAATAAAGGGAAGGTATCCCTTCCCTTATTTTAATACTGATTTATATATTGTTCAACCCCATTTACAATACCCTGAACAACTTTTTCCTGAAATGAGTCTTGAATTAATTTTTGAGAATCATCTGCGTTTGATAAAAAAGCAGTTTCTATGAGTACTGCAGGCATTTCAGTCAATCTCAATACTGCCAAATCTGATCTTTTCTTTATCCCTCTTGAATTTATTCCTGTAGAGCTTATAATCGAGTCATGAATGGATTTTGCCAAAGGATACTGATCTACTGTTTTATATTGACTTTCTGTTGCAGGGCAATAAAGTATTTCTAACCCATTTACTGAACTTAAAAGAGTTGAATTGCAATGTATACTTATAAACAGATCAGCTTTTACTTGATTTGCAATCTTTGGCCTTTCATATAGATCAACATAAGTATCATTATTTCTTGTCATAATCACATTGTATCCTTTTTGCCTTAAAGCATTTTCTAGTTTTAGTGCTATAGATAAATTAATATCTTTTTCTTTAAACCCTAAGATTGATAAAGCTCCAGGATCCTTCCCACCATGTCCAGCATCAATGACGATTGTCTTCCCTGACGGATTTGTTGGAATAGTATCCTCTGATTTCACATTGATTTTAAAGAAAGAACTATTTGTATCTAGATTGTAACTTATCTTTTTATTTAAATTCATTGTTATAATGGTTGTATTTAGTGTTTTCTCGATTTCTATAGTGCTTATAAAATTATCGTTAATGTTGTATTTTCCAATTGGAATATCTATCAGCCCATTGTCAAAAGACAATATTAGCTGGTTTTTTGGCTCAACATAATCTGTTATTACAGAATTTAAAGCCATTGAAGGTATAGAAAAATCAAAAGATGAAGAATGAGCATTGTAATCTATATAGTTAAAAAGAGTATTCTCTGGCACTAAGTAAATCTCATCGTCTTTAAAAACTATATTTACTTTTGGGCTTACACCAGAGTTTATATCTAATACTACTCTTACTATCTTATCATTAGGATCATAGTTTTCATCAGGTGTAAATTGTGAAACCCTAACCGAATTGATAAATCCTAATTTGTAATCAAAAGTTTGATATAGATTACCTAGTAGTGTTGTATCTTTCAGATCTAAAACATATCTTGTTGGATTATCTAATATGAAGCTTTTATAATCATTTCCTTTTACACCTTTCAACACAACTGCTTCTTTGCCATCTATAAAACCTAAGCTTATGTTAGTTATGTTATTTATAGTAGGAACTGGTTTGTTGGGTTCAAACGAAACAATCAACGATCTCTCATCTGATGTAGTATTGAAAATCTCTTTGCCTTCATCATTCATCACAATACTTAAACTGACTTTATAAGGATTTGGAGGAAGTGATGTTTGCTGAGAAAATATCCTTTGAATAAAAGTTCCACCAACTTCATTTTCAAATGTGGTCTGATTGTTTCCAGATATGTTTAATTTAGCGTTTATAAATTCAATGTTATATTTCTTATTTATAGAATCATAGCTTACCTCATAATTTAATTTTTGGTCACTGTCTATAGCAATTTGATGATTTCCATTTGAGTCATAAACTGTTCTAATATTTGTTATATTCACTACAGTTGATGTGTTTATTTTAGCAGTATAGTTCTCTGGATCCCAGCCGACCTCGTAACCTAATACTTCTGAAATAAATCTAACTGGTACCATAGTTCTTGCATCTGGTTTGCCGTCAATATTATATGTAACTAGTTTTGGTATAGAGTATTCGTCTAGAATTCGTTCTACTCCGTTGACTAATACTTTATTGCTATCTACAGTTAAAATGACAACTGTTGGCCCATCTACTACGGTTACTGTTTTTGTCTTTTCTTCCCAATTTACCATTGCGCCAAAGTCCTCTGCTATAAATCTAATAGGTACTAAAGTCCTATTTCCAACGATAAATGACGGAACTTCAGAATCTAATCTATTGCCATCTAAAAGTACAGAAACCTGCCTAACTTTTAAGTTATTTCCATCCATGCCAACGTTAAAAAACTCACTCGCATATGCACTTTTATTAAAAGCCAACAAAAACATAATCAGAAATAAAGCAATATGTCTTCTCTTCATGTCTATACTCCTTCCATTTCTTAACCAAATAGCCAACTGCCTTCTTTAGTTTATATATATCACTTTAATATATAGCTTTCAAGCAATTTGACAATTTGTAATGATAATGTAACATCATTTTATCTGTTTAAGAGCTTTGTAAAGCTCATCGCTTTTTGGTGACTCTATTGGTTTTTCCAAGCCTTCTTTTATAGATACTACCCCTTCTTCAACTATTTCTCCAATACATGTTGCTAATATATTATCCTTTTCTAATGAAAAGAGTATTTCATCTAGTCTCTCTTTTGGCACTATCATGAGCATGCTTCCACTTGATATAAACTTAAAAGGATTTAATTCAAATGCATCACATATTTTCCTAGTTACCTTTAGCAGAGGAATTTTTTCTTCATAAATTATAATGCCTTTTCCAATAGCATTTGAAGCTTCCCAAACAGCTCCATATAAACCTCCCTCAGTGATGTCATGCATATATAATGCTCCATTTTCTTTACCAATTTTGCCTTCTTTCACTACAGATATATTGTGTATAATCTGTTTAGATAGTTCTATTTCATCTTTTGTCAAAATGTCGAAAGCTTTCTCTCCTAGCTCATTTACTAATATATTTGTTCCTTCTAATCCTAGATATTTAGTGACTATCAATTTATCCCCTATCCTTATGTCATTATAGTCAGTCAAATATCGCTTTTTTAATCTTGCTAAAACTGTTGAATTTATGATTACTCTATTTACAGCATCTGTTATTTCTGTATGTCCACCAATGATTTCAACTTTTTCTTCTTTAGCAGTCTCAGAAGCTTCTTTCATGATTAAGTCTATTTCTTCTTTTTTTATGTCAACTGGGCATAAAAGTGTTATGAGTAAAGCTATAGGTTCAGCTCCCTTCGTAGCTGCATCATTTAAAGTTACATATACAGCGAGTTTCCCTAGATTTTTAGTGGCTCCCGTTATTGGGTCTGTGCTTACAACACAATAATCGTCACCAAAATCAACAATTCCAGTGTCTTCTCCAACTTTAGATCCTAATAATACTTCTTGTCTTTTATATTTAATGTTATTTATGACTATCTCCTCTAAGACTTCATTTGGTAACTTGCCAATTTCCAATATTACTCCTCCTCATGCAAATAATTCTCATAGATTTATTATACACTTATACAACAAGAAAGAGCTAGATAATCTAGCTCTAAATCTTAAATATTTCTATTAATTTACTAAGTTCATTTGCTAAGCCCTTTAATTTATCTGCATATTCTAAGAAGTTGCTAGTAACTGATGTCACTTCTTAAGTTGACGCAGAGAGTTCTTCTGTGCTTGCGCTAATCTCTTGAGATACCGAGGAAATGCTTTGTGTGTTATCTAATATCTCGTTTTTATTGACTTTTCCACTTTTCCCTTTTTCTTCCCTTTAGTGTCTTTTTCTACTGTTCCCATAAATAAGCTCCTCCTAAAATATCATTATACTTTATATATCGTATTATTCTTTCGATATTTAAGTATTTTAATAATTAGAAGGAGCATATTTATTAAAGCATTTCTTCGTTTGCAATTTTTAATAGTTGTTTTTTCAAGGATTCTTTTTTCAAAGCCCCAGATATTAGATATTTTTCATCTATTACAAGGCTTGGAACACCAGTTATTCCCCAGTCCCTAGCGAGCTCTAAATTTTGCTCAACTAATTGTTTTGTTTTTTCATCATTTAGCAATTTTCTAAAAGCATTTTCATCTAACCCTATATCCTTCGCACACATTATTTGAACTTCTTCTGTCGTTATATCCAAGCATTCTGTTAAATGTGCTTTTTGTATTCTATCAAAATAGTCCCAATGGGTTTCTTCTCCTCCCATAATAGCTGCAGCTTCGCAAGCTATAAGACCTGGCATTGAATATGGGTAATCATGGGTACGTGTTGCCATAAGCTCGTAATTAATGAGTTTTTCATCTGAATTATCATTTGCAGCTTTCCAATGCTCTAAAATCTCTTTTTTTGCTCTTTCTTTGTCCCCAAACATTTTAGATAGATCAACTTTTTCTTTTGCTAATGCAAAACTATGATGATAAATATCAAGTTCAATTCCATCTTCTATAAAATCTTTTCTTAATTGCCTGAACCTAGGCGAAAGTGCATAACACCATGCTCATAATACATCGTGAAAAAAATCAATTTTTAGTTTTTTCATAACTTCACCTCCTCCATCAATGTATACCCCATTTTTAAAAAAAGAAGCTGAAAATCAGCTTCTTATGAATTAAATATTTCTTCATTCAACTCATTCTCTTGTTTTGCAATAATAGTCGTACAAACTGCATCTCCAGTAACATTTACTGCAGTCCTTCCCATATCTACAATTCTATCAATACCCATGATAAGTCCGATTCCTTCAAGTGGTAGTCCAACAGATTGAAGTACCATCGATAGCATTATCGTTCCTGCCCCTGGTACTCCAGCAGTTCCAATTGATGCCAGTGTAGCAGTTAATATAACTGTAAGCATTGCTGAAAATGACAAATCCATACCATAAACTTGTGCTACAAAAAAAGTTGCTACTCCTTGCATTATCGCAGTACCATCCATATTTACTGTTGCTCCTAAAGGGATTGTAAAAGATGCAATATCTTTAGATATGCCTATTTTGTTTTCACATATGTCTAGAGAAAATGGTATGGTAGCAGAGCTACTTGCCGTAGAAAAAGCTACAAACATCGCAGGTGAAAATTTCTTGAAAAATTTTGTTACACTTAGCTTTCCTAAACCTTTTAGAAGAAATCCATATACTACTACCATATGAATTATCAGTCCTAAATAAACAACTAAAATAAACTTTAACAGCGGTATCATAGCAGAATATCCAGCAGTGGAAAAAGTCCTAGCTATAAGTCCAAATACTCCAAAAGGTGCAAATAACATTACAATCTCAACAAGTTTCATCACGAGTTCGTTGAGTTCATCAAAGATTTTTAATAATGTTTTTGCTCTATCTCCTATTATAGAGAGGGCAACTCCTGTAACCAATGCAAATATGATTATCTGGAGCATATTTCCATTAGCCATAGCAGCGATTATGTTATTTGGTATCATCTCATAAAGCACTTGAATAAGTGGCGTTTTCTCTGCTACCGTCACTTCTACAGAAGAAACGCTTCCCATATCCAATCCACTGCCAGGCTTTAAGAAATAGCCCAATGCTAAAGCTAGTGTTACAGCTAATGCTGTGGTTGTAAGATAAAAAATTATGGTCTTTACTCCAACTCTTCCTAATTTTTTGATGTCTCCCATATTAGCAGCACCATTTACCAATGAAACAAATACCAATGGAATGACTACCATCATAATTGCCCTTAAGAAAACTTGGCCTAATAACTGGAATATCCCATTAATGAGAACAGTTTCCTTAAAACTAGAGGCCGGCAATTGATAAACGATTATTCCAACAATGAGTCCCAATACTAATGATACGAGAATTTTAGTAGTTAAACTTCGTTTTTTGACCATAAAATCCCTCCTATTTTTTATAATATCAAAATAAATGGAAGACTAATTTCCATTTATTTTGTCTATTAATATTTTATTAGCAGTGTTAGGATTTGCTTTTCCCTTAGTTTTTTTCATTATTTGCCCCATCAAAAATCCTAATGCTCGGTCTTTACCATTCTTAAAATCTTCAATAGACTGCTGATTCTCTTTTATTACTTCATCTATTATTTTTTCAAGCTCATCTTCATCACTTATTTGAATAAGTCCATTTTTTTCTATTATAAAGCTAGCAGTTTTATTAGTTTCTAGCATTTCTCTAAGAACTTTTTTTGCAGTATTATTGTTTATTTTGCCTGATTTTACATAGTTTAATAGTTCTGCTAATGACTGAGCAGACAAATTTAATTTTGCTATTTCTTTGTCCTCTTCATTTAATCTTCTCATTACATCTGTCATCACCCAATTAGCTGCTAATTTAGAATCCTCGATGAGACTTACTAGTTCTTCAAAAAAGAAAGACAATTCTTTTGACTGAGTTAATACCGATGCATCGTATTCAGTGATATTGTACTGTTCTATAAATCTTTTTTTCTTTTGATCTGGTAATTCTGGCATAGTAGATTCTATCTCTTTTATCCAATCATCAGATAATTTTATTTTGCTTAAATCTGCTTCAAATTGATATCTATAATCTGAAGCTTGGAATTTCTTTCTCATTAAAATAGTTTCTCCAGTTAGCTCATTAAATCTCCTTGTTTCTTTATC
This sequence comes from Soehngenia longivitae, assembly GCF_004684055.1. GTDB lineage: Bacteria > Bacillota > Clostridia > Tissierellales > Tissierellaceae > Soehngenia > Soehngenia longivitae. The sequence goes on along the minus strand of NZ_SRIB01000001.1, from coordinate 243,460 downwards.
AGTATTCTTCCCGCTTTCTAATAGTGCTATATGTCTTTCTTGTTCATATTCTATTGCTTTAACTACTGATTTAAAAGAGTTTAAATTTTTAATTTCTGATATATTAGATTTTATGCCTTTATCTTCATCTACCACATTTATGTTAACATCGCATCTTAAAGACCCTTCTTCCATCTTTACGTCTGATATGCCAATGTATTTGATAGTGTTTTTTAGCTTTTCTAAGAATAATCTTGCTTCTTCTGCTGAATTGATATCAGGTTTTGTTACAATCTCTATTAGAGGGACACCACTTCGGTTGAAGTCTAATAATGTTGTTCCATGATCTGTATGGATTTGTTTGCCTGTATCTTCTTCTATGTGAATTCTTTCTAACCTAATTTTCTTAGTGCCTTCTTTTAAAGTTATTTCCAAGAATCCACCTTTGCACAGAGGAAAATCAGATTGGGATATTTGATACCCTTTAGTTAAGTCAGGGTAGAAATAACTCTTCCTGTCCATAATAATTGTATTATCTATCTCACAGTTAAAAGCTATCCCAGCCATAATAGCGTACTTTACAGCTTGCTTATCCATTACGGGCAATGCTCCAGGAAGCCCTAAACATACTGGGCATACATTTGTATTTGGCATAGACCCAAATTCATTTTTACAATTACAAAACATCTTTCTTTCAGTCATCAATTCTACATGTATCTCAAGCCCTACCAGAGTTTTATAGCTCATTATTTAGCACTCCTTTCAAAGCCATAGGCTGCAGTGAATAATTTCTTCTCTTCAAACCTGTTTGCTGTTATCTGCAGTCCAACTGGTAAACCATCTACTTCCCCCATCGGAACGCTCATAGCGCATAGTCCTGCTAAGTTAACTGGAACTGTATAAGTATCTGCTTTATACATATCCACAGGAGAGTTAATTACTGAATCAAATGGAAATGGTAAAATCGGTGAAGTTATAGATAATATAATATCAAAATTTCTAAAGACTCTATCATAATCATTTTTTATGAGTGTCCTTAACTTTAGAGCTTTTTTATAGTGCTCATCTTTATATCCTTGGGAAAGTGCATAAGTTCCCATCATAATTCTTCTTTTGGTTTCTTCACCAAATCCTTCTGTTCTTGAGTTAATATATAATTCATCTAAAGTATTATAATCTAAAGCTCTATGTCCATATCTGATACCATCAAATCTCGAAAGATTTGTACTAACCTCTGCAGTAGAAATTAAGTAATAAGTCTCTAGTGCGTATTTTAAATAAGGTAATGAAACATACTCTATTGTAGCCCCATTATCTTCAAATACTTTTAAACTTTTTTTAAAAACTTCTCTTATCTCTTGATCTCCTTCTACTCTAAGCTCATCATACTCTTTAGGGAGAGCTATCTTTAATCCTTTTAAGGATATTTCTTCGAACTTTATATCCTCTAATTTTGCTTTCTTAGAAGAAGTAGCATCAAGTGGATCATACCCTACTATACTCTTTAGTGCAATATAAGCATCTTTAACATCTTTCCCAAAAACACCAACTTGATCTAATGAGTTCGACATCGGTACAACGCCATATCTTGAAACAAGTCCGTATGTTGGTTTTATCCCAACAACTCCACAATAACTCGCCGGTTGTCTTATTGATCCTCCTGTGTCCGTCCCTAAACTAAGTGCTGATTCTTGGGCAGCTATTGCAGCAGCAGAGCCTCCTGATGAACCTCCAGGAACAAAAGATTTATTTTTAGGATTCCTAGTTGGGCCAAAATATGATGTCTCTGTAGAACCCCCCATTGCAAATTCATCCATATTAGTTTTGCCTAAGATTATTCCATCTTCTCTTGTGATTTTTTCCACTACGGTGGCATTATATGGAGGAATATATTTTTCAAGCATCTTAGAAGCACAGGTCGTTCTTAAATTTCTTGTCATAATATTATCTTTTATTGCTATAGGAAGGCCTGCTAAAATACCAATCTCTTCTCCTTCCATGAGCTTTTGATCAAATTGTTTTGCTTTCTCTAAAGCTCTATCCGCATCAATAGTTATAAAAGCATTTATTTCATCTTCTACTTCATCTATTTTCTCTAAAAAAGCTTCAGTTACTTCATATGAAGATATTTCTTTGTTGAGTATTTTATCTCTTAACTCCCATGATTTTAAATTGGTTATATCCATGCCCGCACCCCTTCTATTCAACTACTTTGAGTATTTTAAAGTAACCATATTCAGATTCAGTTGTATTTTTGAGTACCTCTTCCCTATCTAGAGTCTGTTCTTTTTCATATTCTTTAAAAAATCCATTTTCATCACCGATTCCATAACAAGGCTCAACTCCATCTGTGTCTACAACATTTATATGATGAACAAAATCTAATACTAGCGAGAACTTTTCTGTAAAACTCTCTAATTCGTCATCATCAAATTTTAGCTTTGCTATTTGAGCAATGTCTTTAACTTCTTCTTTACTTATCATTGTTCAGTCTCCTTTCTTAAGTAATCATTAATTATAGATTTTATATTATCTTCATCAATTATTTCAATACCAAGTGCCCTTGCTTTATCTAATTTGCTTCCAGGGTCAGTGCCAACAACAACATAATCCGTTTGTTTACTTACTGAGCTTTGTACTTCTCCACCCATTTTTCTTATTATATCAGAAAGTTCTGACCTTTTTATACCTTCTATACTTCCAGTTATTACAATTTTTTTCCCTGTAAATATGCCTTCTCTTCTATTCTCCTCGACTGATTTTATCTTGATACCTTTTGATAAAAGCCGTCCTAAACTATTCCTGATTTTTTCATCATGTAAAAATTCTATAATATTATTTGCAACTACATCCCCAATGTCTTTGATAGCTATAAGCTCTTCATATGTTGCATTCATAAATTTATCTAATGATTTAAAATACTCTGCCAAATCTCTGGCTGTTTTAATTCCAACATTTGTTATGCCAAGAGCATAGATAAACGAATCTAATGTCACTTCTTTGCTTTTCTTTATTGCATTGAGTAAATTTTTAGCTTTTTTATCTTTAAATCCATTTAATTTTAATAAATCCTCATAAGTTACATCGTATATTTGTGATAATTCTGTAATCCCTAAAATATCTACAAACATCTGAGCGGTTTTTTCGCTAAAACCTTCTATATTCATTGCGTCTCTTGAAGCAAAATGTACAAGTCTTGATACTAGCTGAGGCTTACAAGAAATTGAATTTGGGCAGAATATATGAACTCCATTTTGGATTAGTTCACTCCCACATGCTGGACAGTGAGTTGGCTTTTCTATCTCTTCTGTGGCCTCCTCTGTGGGTAAACTTCCAAGTATCTCAGGGATTACATCATTTGATCGCCTAATTAAAACTCTACCCCCAAGTCTTACTTTTTTTCTTATTATATCATCATAATTGTTTAATGTTGCTCTTTTTACAGTCACTCCGCCTATTTCAACAGGTTCCAATATAGCTGTCGGTGTAACTTTCGCTGTTCTGCCTACATTCCATTCTACACCTATTATCTTAGTGCTAACTTCTTCTGCCTCAAATTTATACGCAACTGCCCACCGTGGAAATTTATTTGTACTGCCCAATATTTCTCTAGTACGTAAGTCATTTATCTTTATTACCATACCATCAGTCAATATATCTAAAGTCTTTCTGTGATCTTTTTGAAATTCAATTTCTTCAATTAATTCGTCTATATCTTTAAATAATTTAATATAATCAAATACAGGAATCCTGTTTTCTTTAATAAAATTTATCATTTCCATATGAGTATTAAATTCAAAATTCTCAATGTAGCCGACATTATAAAACAGAGCTTTTAAATTCCTCCTCCTAGTTTCATTTATATCTAAATTTCTAAGTGCTCCCGCAGCAGCATTTCTAGCATTCTTTAATGGTTCTGGGGCTGTTTTGTTATATTCCTCTAATGCACTTAAAGGCATCACAGCTTCCCCTTGAACTTCAAATTTATATTTGTATTTGACTCTCAAAGGTATAGATTTTATGGTTTTTACTTGTGGTAAAATGGCTTCACCTACCACGCCATTTCCTCTCGTAGCTGCCTCTATTAAATTTCCATTGTCGTAAGTTAAATTGATTGTGAGCCCATCAAATTTATACTCAAGTACGTATGATACTTCAGGTAATTTCTGAGCATTCGAGTTGTTGTATTCATTTACAAATTGCTCTATTTTTTTTGCCCAGTTTCTCAATTCACTGTAGTCTCTAACCTTATCTAAACTCCATAATCTCGAAAGATGAGTGTGTTTTTGAAATCCTTCCAATATCTGAGCTCCTACTCTTTGAGTAGGCGAATAAGGTAAAACAATGCCTGTTTTCTTTTCAAGTTCTACTAATTCATCATACAACTTGTCATATTCTATGTCACTTACCTTGGGCTCATCTAATGTATAATAGTGATAATTTAAATCTTCAATTATGGCAATTAGCTCTTCCATTTTCTTTAAATCGTCCATAAATACCTCCTATAATATAGTTATAGGTGCGACTGAATATAGCAGAGTTTTAACTCCTCCTTGATCAAAGGCAACAGTAATTTTTTTATCATTTCCTTCTTCTTTTATCATTACAACCATACCAATTCCAAACTTAGGGTGTTCTACTTTCACACCAATTTCAATATTATCTTTTTTGAAATTATTTGGCTTGTTTTCTTCTTTTTTATAGTTTATTTTAGGATAATAATGGTCCTTTGTATAATCTATATAGTCAACTAATTTTTCTTTAGCCTTTATCTCCTTTTCCTTCTTTTCCTTGATTATCTGCTCATCAAGTTCAAGATGTTCTCCCATTTCTTTAATAAATCTTGATTGCAAGGTATAATTAGTGTTTCCATACATAGTCCTTCTTTTAGCACTAGTTACAAAGAGTTTCTCTTTTGCCCTTGTAATAGCAACATAACACAACCTTCTTTCTTCCTCGAGATCATCTTCACTGTCTAAGCTTCTGGATATAGGAAACAATCCTTCCTCCATTCCCACTAAAAATACCACTTTGAATTCCAGCCCTTTCGCACTATGTACCGTCATCAAAGATACAGCATTTTCTTGATCATTTGTCTTATCTACATCTGATAATAACGACACAGAAGCTAAAAAATCTTCTAGTTTGCCTTCTGGGTTCTTGTTTTCAAAATTAACTGCAACTGATAGAAAATCCTTTATGTTTTCAATACGAGTTTTAGCTTCAATTGTATTTTCTTTTTCGAGTTCTTCTATATAACCTGTAGAATTTATCACTTCTTCTAAAAAATCTTTTATTCCAAACAGTTCTTTTTTAGCAATTAATAAATTTATTTGCTGCATAAAATAATCAATACTATTTGCAGCCCTTTTGGTTAAATTATCATCGATTAAATTTTTATCTAACATTGTTTCATATATTGATTCATTTCGTTTATTAGATAGTTCTTCTATAGTTTTTATGGTAGAATCTCCAATTCCTCTCTTTGGAACATTTATAATCCGCTTCAATGAGATATTGTCATTTGGGTTTTGAATAAATTTAAGATATGAAACTATGTCTTTTATTTCTTTTCTATCATAGAATTTTAGTCCACCAACTACTTTATAGGGTATTTCCTCTGACATAAATGCTTCTTCAAATGGCCTTGATTGTACATTTGTACGGTATAAAATAGCTATATCTTTGAGTCTATATCCTTTGTACAACAAGTTATGAATTTTATTTGCCACAAAATAAGCTTCATCTTCTGAATACTCCAGTTCAGCATAAGTAACACTTTCTCCATCAATTTTGTCGGTCCAAAGATCTTTGTGTTTTCTATAATTATTGTTTTTTATGACTTCATTAGCTACTTTCAATATTTTTTTTGTGGATCTGTAGTTCTGCTCTAAGAGTATTACTTTTGCCCCATCAAAGTCTTTCTCAAAATCAAGAATATTTGATATATCCGCATTTCTCCAAGAATAAATCGCTTGGTCAGAATCTCCAACTACACAAATCTTGTTTTCATTTGTGGTTAATAATCTAACAAACATATATTGAATTTTGTTTGTGTCTTGATATTCATCTACAAAAATATATTTAAATTTGTTCTGATAGTATTTTCTTATGTTTATATTTTCATTTAATAAATCCACCGTCTTAATCAATAAATCATCAAAATCAAGGGAATTATATTCCTTTAATTTCTTTTGATACAATGCAAAAGTTTCCCCTATGTTTCTCTCTCTAAAGTCTTTATAATTTTCATTTATATATTCATCAGGTGTAATTCCTGAATTTTTGAGACTGCTTATCTTCGCTAATATTGAGCTCTCTTTATATGTTTCTTTGCTTAAATTAAGTTCCCTCATGCATTCTTTAATAAGAGTGATTTGGTCATCTCTGTCATAAATAGTGAAATTTGTCGAGTATCCTAATTTGTCTATATCTCTTCTAAGTATTCTCACGCATATAGCATGAAAAGTCCCTATCCACATGGAAGGTGTATCAACATTAATTAATTTTTCAACCCTTTCACTCATCTCTGTTGCAGCTTTGTTCGTAAATGTAATAGCTAAAATTTCAGATGGTTTTGCAAGATTTTTATCAATTATATATGCAATTTTATGAGTCACAACTTTCGTCTTGCCACTTCCTGCGCCTGCCATGATGAGCAATGGCCCTTCATTATATAAAACAGCTTCTTTCTGCCTATCATTAAGTCCTTCTAAATAATTCATCATTTCACCATCCTAACTAATCTATCAATAATTATATAGCATTATTGGTTTAATTTCCAATGAAAGTTAATTGAAGAAATTTTTAATAACTCTCAATAATAATAATAATATTATTATTGCAGTCATTACAACTATCTAGTATAATTCTACTAATAGGGGGAGATTCGCTTGGTAAAGCTTTTAAGCATAGATTCTTTAATGAATACAATTGATACATTGTCTAATATATATGACGCTATAAGGATTATCCATCCAGTAACAAAAAAGATATATGATTTCAAATCAAGCAGTTATGAACTTGTATTAGAAGATTTTCCATGTTATACCTATTGGAATAGAAATAAAATATGCAAGAATTGCGTTTCAATGAAAGCATATAATACAGAAAACACAAGCATCAAAATTGAAGGGAAAGGTGAAGATACCTATATTGTTATGGCTGTGCCAATATATGTGAATAACGAAAAATTAATTTTAGAATTCATTAAAAACTCTTCCAATTCCCTAACACTACAAGATGTAGAAAACAATTTAAATCTAGAATTAAATAATCAATTATCAAATACCCCCAATTCAATGTCTGTTGATTTAGTCACTGGTGCAAATAATCGATATTATTTGGAAACCAAGTTACCTGCTGATATTTATAAATCTGCTGTAAATAATTCTACAATTTCAATAATCATGGCTGATTTAGATAATTTTAAAGACATAAATGATACTTATGGCCATCTTGCAGGTGATGAGGCACTTAAAACGTTTACTAATTTAGCAAAGATGTGCATAAGAGAAGATGATTGGATTGCTAGATTCGGCGGAGATGAGTTTATTATTGTATTAAATAATACAGATGCTTTGAATGCCTATAAAGTAGCAGACAGAATAAGAAATGCTCTTGAAAAAAAAGTAATATTTTATAAAGATAAAGTGATTAATATAACCGCTAGCTTTGGAGTTTATGAAATAGAGTTGGATGAAGTTTTAGATGATTATCGAAAAGCAATTGAAAAAGCAGATATAGAGCTACTTAAAGCTAAAAAAAACGGTAAAAATATGATAAGTACAGAATGAGAGGATTAAAACCCTCTCATTCAAAACAATAAAGTTTAAATATCTAATAAATTCAACTTATATCTGCTATAAAGTTCTTGTAAACAATCCATTTTTTGATAAATCTCTTTTTGTAACTCTGATACTTTTTCTAAATTTCTTTCAGATATTGCTTTTTTTATCTGTGTAAATAGACTGTTTACATTTGAATTATCTTTCATAAGCTCATTTCTTAATCTTTCTATTTTCGCCCAGTTTATTATATCAAGTTCGTTTGATGAATCTAAATTATGAAGTAATTTATAATTTCTAATTTCTTTTATGAAATTGGGTATAATTCTATATTCAATTTCAGTTAACCATTTGTCAATAATAGCTATCGTATAGCTCTCAATAATTTTAGGGGTGAATACCTCTCCTTTATATAAAACACTCAATTTTTCTTTTTGTTCATTGAAATATTTTACGTTTTCAAAAACATTAAATGGAACTTTTCCAAACATTTTTTCTCTTTCTTCATCTGAATAATCATCAAATATATTATTCTCTGTTCTATATACCCTATATTTTTCTAAATAATTATATTCTTCACCGTATTCTTTAGATAGTTCTCTTAATAAATTGTCTTCGTCGATATCGTTAGATAGAGCGTAGTCTATACCATCAATCATGCTCATCAAAACACTAGCTATACATAGATATGTGTTTGTGTGAGGATTTGGACTTCTCAGTTCAAAATGAGTAGCTAATGGATTTTCATTATCTCTTATTAATCCTATTAGTATAGTTCTATTTCTTGAAGGTGTATCAAAATCACTCCCAAGTGAAGTTGCAATGCATATTGGAGCTTCAAATCCTTTTTTAAGTCTTTTAAAAGCTTCATTGGAAGAAGTTATAAATGGATTTATTATTTCGTAGTTTTTTAATACCCCCATAAGTGCTCCGTACCCAATTTTGCTTAAAAAATGTTTTTTTACAGGCGAAAATAAATTTACGTTTTTACCATTTTTTAATTTTACTACAACTCCAAAGTGTGTATGTTCTCCACTTCCTGCTACCCCTTGAATTGGTTTTGCTAGAAATGTTACATCCATTCCATTTTGTCTAAAAATTTCTCTGATTATATTCTTAATAAACATTTCATTATCTGCCGTTTGAAGTGCATCATCATATTTCCAATCAATCTCTAGTTGCTCCATGATTCCAGATAATGAACCATCTTGATTTAATTTAGCTTTTACACCCCCGACCTCTTTATGCCCCATCTCTGGATTAAATCCATACTTTTCCATTTCTAGCAATGTATTTTCAAGTGCAGTTCTCACTTCTGCTCTTGTCTTTGCCCAATACTGTTCATGTAACTCTTGAGAACTGGTAAGTTCTTCTAATTCCCTTTCGTAGTCAGGTGTTTTAACCCAGAACTCTAGCTCAGTAGCAGATGTTATCATTATTTTATCTATATCCTCAAACTCTATCCCATAGTCTCTAAATTGCTCTTTGTGGTTTTCTATTAATCTTAATATTTCTTTTTCAAAGTATGAAACTGCCATATTCAATATATGTCTTGAATCAACAGCAATGTTGTTGTGATATAAAAAAACAGGAATCTTCAGTGTCCCTACAGGTAGTTTTGAAGATTCATCTAGATTATCATAATTATAATCTACAAACCAGTTAACATCTAAATCAACTTTCATATCAATCTTAGCATCATTTAGGGTTGCTATCTCAGGTAAATAAACTGAAGATCCATCAGTTTGTACTGCAGTTTTTTCTAGAAAATCATCTATATTTTCTAAAAATAGTTTTATAGGTATCTTTTCATCTGTTTCATGCCCAACTAAATCCACTCCAGCTAATGATACAAATTTAATTTGAGTATTTTTCTCGAGTATCCTAATTAGATCCTTTTTATTATGTTGTTCAGGTTTTATAAAATAACACATATCTAAGCTCATTTAATCATCTCCTAATATAAATTATTTTTTTATTTTATTACTGCAATATTATATTGTCAATCTGCTTATCTATGGGTATATAACAAATATAATGTAAATTAAAGATTGGAGAGGAATTTTATAATTTATTTCATTTTAATTATTATATTATATTTATATTTAATTTCACCAAAGATATTCAATAGAAAAGATTTAACCTATTATATGAATTATCTATATGCTCATAGAGGCATACATGATAACAGTAAAAATAATGTAGAAAATACTATTGATGCTTTTAATAGAGCAATTGTTTTAAACTATGGTATTGAATGTGATGTACGACTTACCAAAGACAACATTCCAGTAATAATTCATGATAAAAACCTTTTACGAGTTACAGGAGTGAATAAAGAAATAAACGAAATTACTTTTGTAGAGTTAAAAAAAATAAAATTATTGAATTCCGAAGAATATATTTCTTCATTATCTGAAGTTTTATCAATAGTTAATGATAAAGTCCCACTGATAATAGAAATAAAGAAAAACAGTATCAGTAAAATGAATGATTTATTTTATATTGTAGAGATCTTAGACAAATATAATGGTAAATTTATGATTGAATCTTTTAATCCTATAGTTTTAAGATGGATAAAAGAAAACAGACCTCTTTATATAAGAGGTCAATTGTCATCAAGTTTAATTAGAGGGAAAGAATATTCTATCATAGATTTTCTACTCTCCAATTTACTTCTAAATTTTTTGTCAAAACCAGATTTTATAGCATATGATTTTAGGTTTAAAAAAAATTTATCTTTTCTTATCAATAAATATTTATATAAAATTTATTGTATAGGATTCACTATAAAATCAGAAGAAACTTTCAATAATAATATAAATTTCTTTGATTCAATAATTTTTGATTCTTTTATACCTTAGTATAAAACTATAAATTATCTTTTATCTATAAGACCCATTCTCTCAAATACAATTTTATAACCATCTGCACCGTAGTTTAAAGATCTATTTATTCTGCTTATAGTTGCTGTGGAAGCACCTGTTTCTTCTTCTATCTCGTTGTAAGTCTTTTTGGCTAATAGTAACTTTGCTACTTCGAATCTTTGAGCAATTGCTTGTATTTCTTTAATCGTGCAAATGTCTTCAAAAAATCTATAGCATTCATCTAAATCCTCTAACAATAATATAGCTTTAAACAACTCGTCTGCTTGCTTACTTTTTATCTTTGAATTATATGCCATTTCTTGTCCTCCTTTTATTTATTAATATATATATATATATTACAGTATAAAAGCGAAAAAGTAAATAAAAAGCTGGAAAAAATCCAGCCTTAAAACAATCCTACTATTTCTCCATTTTCCAATATGTCAATGCTATTTGCTGCAGGCACTTTAGGAAGTCCTGGCATAGTCATTATATCTCCTGTTAAAGCAACTAAAAATTTAGCTCCATTGGAAATCTTTACCTCTTTTACAGTGATTTTGAAATTTTTAGGTCTACCCAACAAAGTAGGATCATCGGATAAAGAGTATTGAGTTTTTGCCATGCATATTGGCATTTTATCCAATCCGAGTTTTTCTATGTCTTTAATCTGCTTCATGGCTTGAGAAGTAAACTCTACTCCGTCTGCACCATAAACTTCAACAGCAATCTTTTCGATTTTTTCTTTTATCGTTTCGTTAATATCATATAAAAATCTAAAATCAGCCTCATTCTTTTCTACAACTTCTACAACTTTCTTTGCTAACTCTATTCCACCTTCTCCACCTTTTGCCCACACTTCAGATAATACTGCTTCTGCCCCTAATTCATTGCATCTATTTATTACAAAGTCAAGCTCTGCTTTAGTATCTGTAGGGAATTGATTTATAGCGACAATTGCTGGAACACCAAATTTTTTCAAATTTTCTATGTGCTTTTCAAGGTTTTCAAAACCCTTACTTAAATAATCGAAATTTTCTACTCCATATTCATCTTTTTTAGCACCACCGTGATGCTTTAAAGCTCTCACTGTAGCAACTACAACTGCAGCATCTGGATTGAATCCGCCAAATCTAGATGTAATATCAAAGAATTTCTCTGCTCCTAAATCTGCGCCAAATCCTGCTTCTGTCACTGTATAGTCACATAGTTTTAATGCCAATTTGGTTGCTAATATTGAATTACTTCCATGAGCAATATTGGCAAATGGTCCTCCATGAATTATTGCAGGAGTGTTCTCTAACGTTTGCACTAAATTAGGTGCTACTGCATCTTTCATCAAAAGTGCTACTGCTCCTTGTGCTTTCAAGTCTTTGACAAATACAGGTGAGCCATCAAATTTGTAAGCTACTATTATATTTGCCACTCTTTCTTTTAAATCTTCAAGGCTTTCAGAAAGACAGAAAATAGCCATTATCTCAGATGCAACGGTAATGTCAAATCCGTCTTCTCTAGGCATGCCATTTGGTTTGCCACCTAACCCTATAACAATATGCCTTAGGGCTCTGTCATTCATGTCCATAACTCTTTTCCATACAATTCTTCTAGGATCTATGCCCAATTCATTCCCTTGTTGTATATGATTATCAAGTAAAGCTGAAATCAAATTGTGAGCAGATGTAATAGCATGAAAATCTCCTGTAAAATGAAGATTTATATCTTCCATAGGAACTACTTGTGAATATCCCCCACCTGCAGCTCCACCTTTTACTCCAAAACTAGGTCCGAGTGAAGGCTCTCTAAGTGTTGAAATAGAAGTTTTCCCTATTTTATTTAACGCCATTGACAAGCCGATGTTAGTTGTAGTCTTACCTTCCCCTGCAGGAGTCGGGTTTATAGCTGTAACTAATACAAGTTTACCATCTTTTTTGTCTTTTAATCTTTTATACACATCTAATGAAATCTTTGCTTTGTATTTGCCATAATTAATGATTTCATCTTCTGATATTCCTAAATCTTTTGCTATGTCTTTAATTGGCAACATCTTAGCTTCTTGTGCTATTTGAACATCTGTTTTCAAGCCATCTCCTCCTTAGAATAAGCTATATTTTAACTTTAAGATAAGTATATCATAAAGAAAAAATATATTAAAATATAAAATACCTACAAAAAGAAAGATTTTCCTATGTCCTTTCGATACTGCATTTTATTGAAATTAATTTTTTTAATCTCTTCATAAACCTTTTCAATAGCTTTACTTATTTCATCAACACACCCAATTGTTAAAACTCTCCCACCATTTGTTAAAAGCTTCCCATCAATTCTTTTAGTTCCATTGTGAAACACGTATACATCATTATCCACCTTTTCTATTCCACTTATTTCATATCCTTTTACATATTCTTTTGGATAACCTCCAGATGTTAGAACTACAGCAACAGATGGTCTTTCATCCCATATTAAAGATTCTGCTATTAATTTGCCTTCAATTGCGTCAATTATTATCTTTGCTAGATCCGATTTTAATCTGGGTAATACTACCTCTGTTTCCGGATCTCCAAATCTTACATTAAATTCCAATACATAAGGAGTAGAATTGCAAATCATAAATCCAATAAATAGTATCCCTGTATAATCAAATCCATATTTTTCGAAGCCATTTTCGATTTTTCTTATTATATTATTATCTATTATTGTCTTGAATCCATCTGTAAATAGTGGGCTTGGCGAATATGCCCCCACTCCACCGGTATTTGGTCCTAAATCATCGTCATATATTTTCTTGTAATCTTTTGCACTTTCCATTGGATATATTTTATTGTGAGATACAAAACACATTAGTGAAGCTTCAATTCCATCTAAATACTCTTCTATGATTACTTTTTCACCTTGAGATCCAAATACTTTATCTATAAAAATGCTCTTCAAATTTTGGACTGCTTCTTCCTCATTTTCACAAATGGTTACACCTTTCCCTAAGCAAAGCCCATCAGCCTTTATAACCAATGGATAATTAAATTGATTCAATCCCTCTATTGCCTTTTCATAATTGTAATAAGTTTTATATTTCGCGGTAGGAATACCATTGTCAATTAGAAATTTCTTACAAAAGTCTTTGCTTGCTTCAAGTTGTGCACACTTAGAGTCTGGTCCAAATACCACTAAATTTTCTTCTTTAAATTCATCGACAATTCCTTTAGCTAGTGGATCTTCAGGCCCTACTATGGTTAAATCTATACTATTGTCAATAGAAAATTTTTTTAAATTATCTATGTCTAAAGAATCTATCTCTACATTTTCGGCAAGTGCTAAAGTTCCACCATTCCCAGGTGCACAATAAATTTTATCAACTATCTCTGAATCTGATAGTTTTCTTATGATTGCGTGCTCTCTACCACCACTTCCCACAACTAAAACTTTCATCTCACACCTCCTAATGCTTGAAATGTCTAATCCCCGTAAATACCAATGCGATATTATTTTTATCAGCTTCTTCTATTACTTCTTTATCTCTGATTGAGCCACCTGGTTCGATTATTGCTGTCACACCGTGCTGTGCTAATAATTTTATTGAGTCATCGAATGGAAAAAATCCATCAGAAGCTAAAACAGAATTTTCAGTATTCCCTTTTGCTTTTTTTAAAGCAGATTCAACTGCAAAATATCTATTTACATCTCCGAGTCCGATTCCAAGAGATGTTTTGTCTTTAGCTAGTACAACGCCATTTGAGTTTATGTATTTAGAAATAATCCACGCAAAATTCATATCATCAAGTTCTCTTTGGGTTGGCTTTCTTTTACTCACTACTTCTAATTCACCATTAAATAGCAAATTATCTTTTTCTTGATATAATAGCCCTCCATTTATTGCTTTAAAAGTCATTTTGTCTTTCTTGAATTCATTTAATTTATCTATTTCTATCAACCTTATGTTTTTCTTCTTTTGTAGTATTTCAAGTGCTTTTGAGGTAAATGAAGGTGCTAGTATTATCTCTAGAAAAATCTCTGATAATTTACTGGCTAGTTTCTTATCCACTTCTTTATTTAAGCCGACTATACCTCCAAATATTGATTCAGTATCGGCGTTATATGCGTTTAAATAAGCTGTATATATATCATGTGATGAACTAATTCCACAGGGGTTACCGTGTTTTATAGCTACAGCTGTAGGTTCATCAAACTCAGTTAATAGTTCCAGTAAAGCATTCGCATCAAATATGTTGTTATATGACATCTCTTTGCCATGAAGTTTCTTAGCATTTATTGTATTTGGTATATTTTGTATACTTTTTTCATATAGTGCTGCTTTTTGATGTGGATTTTCTCCATATCGAAGATCGCTGTTTTTCTTATAGCCTATTGTGAGATGTTTAGGAAATAATGTAGAATTTGTATTATTAAAATAGTCTGCAACCAAGCTATCATAATATGCAGTATATGAATAAGCTTTCCCTGCTAGTTTTTTTCTAGTTTCTAAAGTAGTATCCCCAAATTTCTCTATCTCCTCTATTACAATCTCATAATCCTCATGATCAAATATCACAGTTACAAATTTAAAATTTTTACTTGCAGCTCTAAGCATTGAAGGACCGCCTATATCTATGTTTTCAATGATCTCTTCTTCAGTTAACCCTTCTTTTTTCATGGTTTCTTCGAATGGGTAAAAATTATTGACGACCATATCTATTTTGCATAATCCGTATTCATTTACGGTTTCTAAATCCTTCTCATTATCTCTCCTGTATAAGATACCTCCGTGTAAAATTGGGTTTAAAGTCTTTACCCTCCCATCCAATATTTCGGGAAATTTAGTTATTTCATTTATTTCAATGACAGGTATACCTGCTTTTTTAAGTTCTTTGTACGTTCCTCCAGTGGATATTATTTCCCAACCAAATTCTATTAACTTTTCTGAAAATCCAACAATTCCTTGTTTATCATATACGCTTATCAATGCTCTTTTCATCTTTATCTCCTTTTTTTATAACTCTTCTGCCAATGACTTTCAATTCATCATTGCATAGCTTTTTAAGTGACGATACTAGTATTTCATGTTCTATTACTAATACTTTTTGTTGTAAACTCTTTGCTGTATCAAAATCGTCGACATCCACTGCTCTTTGTTCAATAATTGGGCCTGTGTCAGCATTTTCATCAACAAAATGGACAGTAGCTCCTGTCACTTTAACACCGTATTCAATTGCTTTTTCATGCACTTTTATTCCGTAATATCCTTTGCCACAAAAGCTAGGGATTAGTGATGGATGAATGTTGATTATCCTATTTTTGTACTGCATCACTAAATCTTTAGAGAGTATTTTTAAAAAACCTGCTAAGACAACAAAATCTATCTCTTCTTTATTAAATATCTCTAATAATTTTTCGCTATATTCTTCGCAAGTTAAATCTCTTGTACTTATAAACATATTTTTAATCCCTTGTTTTTCAGCTCTTACAAGACCGTAAGCATCTTTGTTGTTCGATATTACAATTTTAATCTCTGCATTTAATTTCTTTTGTAAAATAGCATCGATTATTACTTGTAAATTTGTACCTGAACCAGATATTAACACAGCTATTTTTTTTACAGGCATAAATCTATGCCTCTCTCTCCTTCTATGATTTCACCAACTATATAAATTTTTTCGCTCCTTGATTCATACTGAGATATTATGTTATTTGCTATTTCTCTGTCTAAAACCATCACTAAGCCAATTCCCATATTAAAAGTCCTATACATTTCTTTAATTTCAATTTCCCCAAGTTTTTGTATATACTGAAATACTGCTGGTGTGCTAAATTCACTCATATTTATCACAGCCCTTAACCCATCTTTTAACATTCTTGGAATATTCTCATAGAAACCGCCACCAGTTATATGGCTCATTGCTTTAATTTCATAATTTTTCAGCAAATCTAGTACTTCTTTTACATATATTCTAGTTGGTGTAAGTAACTCTTCGCCTAATGTTTTGCCGAATTCTTCTATATAGTCATCAACTTTATACTTGTTGTCTTCGAAAAATAATTTTCTGATGAGAGAAAACCCATTGCTGTGTACGCCTGATGAAGGCAGTCCCAAAATAATATCCCCTGGTTTGATGTTTTCTCCTGTAATTATTTTTTGTTTATCTACTACACCAACACAAAATCCAGCTATGTCATATTCTCCATTTGAATAAAACCCTGGCATTTCAGCGGTTTCCCCACCTATCAACGCACAAGTGCTATCTAAACACCCTTTTGCAACTCCTGATACTATCTGTGCCATCTTTTCAGGAATCAATTTCCCAGTAGCTATATAATCAAGGAAGAACAACGGTTTTGCTCCTTGGCATAAAATATCATTCGCGCACATGGCAACACAGTCTATCCCCACTGTATCATGTTTATCCATCATAAATGCTAATTTTAATTTAGTGCCAACTCCATCTGTTCCAGACACTAAAACTGGATTTTTAAACTCATTAACATCAAGCTCAAAAATCCCAGAAAATCCTCCTAATTCTGAAAGCACACCCTTTGTATATGTTTTCTTAACTATATCTTTCAACAAATCGACTTCTTTATTTGCAGCATCTACGTCAACTCCTGATGCTTTGTAATCAATAGGCATTCTTATTCCCCCTTTGATCTTTCTATTGGATATTCACCAGTAAAACATCCCGTGCAAAATCCATTGTTTCCTCCAGCAGCTTCAACTAATCCGCGAAGAGAAATAAAATACAGAGAATCTGCGTTTATAGCTTTTCTGATCTCTTCAATTGTCAAGTAATTTGCTATTAGATTTTCTTCATTTGGAGTATCTACTCCTAAAAAGCAACTGTATTTTACAGGTGGTGAAGCAATCCTTACATGTACGCTTTTAGCTCCTGCATTTCTTAACATCTCCACAGTCCTTTTAATTGTCGTTCCCCTGACAATTGAATCATCTACTAATATTAAATCTTTATCTTTTATATTTGAAGTTAAGGGGTTTAATTTTATTCTTACTCCTTCTTCTCTGATGTCTTGAGTTGGTTCAATAAAAGTTCTTCCAATATATCTATTTTTGATTATCCCTTCAGTATATGGTATTTTAGATTTCTTAGAATAACCTATTGCTGCAACTGTTCCTGAATCAGGGGCTCCAATGACTATATCAGCCTTTGTGGGACACTCTGCATATAAAATCTCACCTGCATTAAATCTTGATGAATATACATATCTATTATCTATGTAGCTATCAGGCCTTGCTAGATAAACTAGTTCAAATATGCATAATGCTTTTTTTTCGCTTAAAAGCATCTCACTTCTGAGCCCCTTATTGTCGACAATCACAATTTCACCAGGATCACAGTCCCTTATAAATTCCCCACCAATACATTCAATAGCACATGTTTCTGAAGAAAAGATAAAGTCATCCCCTATTTTCCCAATAGAAAGTGGTCTTATTCCATGTGAATCTCTCACAGAGATCAATGAATCTTTAGTCATTATAATCAGTGAGAAAGATCCCTTTACTTCGTTTAATGCCTTTTTTATCGCATCAATCAAACTATCTTTATGATATTTTGCAATCAATGAAGCAATCACTTCTACAGCTAAATCAGTTTGAAATAAATGACCATTTTCTTCAAGCATTTCTCTTAATTCTTTATAATTAGCTAATGCTCCATCCATGCATATTGAAAGTGCGCCATTTTTGTAACCAACTACTAAAGGCTCTGCATTTACTTTGGATTTTTTCTCAGAATATGATGCATACCTCACTTGCCCTATTGCAATATTCCCAATAAGTCTATTTATCACATCGCTTGTAAACACATCCCCTACTAGCCCTAAATTCTTTTCGTAATCGATAAATCCATTGTTATTTATTGAGATGCCCGTACTTGCCTGGCCTCTATGCTGTAATGCATAAAGGCCGTAATATATATAGTTTGAAACTTTTTGATTGTCCTTACTAAAAACTCCTATTATACCACTCAAAAAAAGACCCCCTATTAATTTTCCCTAAATTCTTTATCATTTTTAATTGTCTCTGATTCTATCTTTTCTTTGTGAGCTTTCAATTTTTCTCTCAATGATATATTGCCAATTGACAAAATCTCTGCTGCCAATATCCCTGCGTTATAACCCCCATCAATTGCAACTGTCGCAACTGGCACTCCCTTAGGCATTTGTACTGTGGAAAGAAGGGAATCTAGTCCATCTAAAGTAGATGATTTTGCTGGCACACCTATTACAGGTAGAATCGTTATACTCGCCAATACACCTGCTAAATGTGCAGCTTTTCCTGCAATTGCTATTACCAAATCAAATCCATTTTCTTCTAACTTTTCTGCAAAATCAAAAGCAATCTTTGGCGTTCTATGAGCTGATATCACTCTCAATTCATTTTCTATATCAAAATTATCCAATACTTCTTTTGCATCCATAGCTATTTTTTTATCTGATATGCTTCCCATAACAATTGCAACTTTCAAGTATATCCCTCCATTATTTATAGTAATTTACTCCTGATTCAAATATCTTATGTTTACCTTTTATGTCAATATTTTTGTAAATCCCATCACCGATTCTATCAATAGAAGACACTGTCCCTAATATTCGTCCATCAGGGCTAGTCATAGATTCAATTGCGTATTCGGATCCTGTTGGATTGTAAAGTCCATCGTAAGTTGCATATCCATTTTTTACAAATTGTGTTGATATTTGCCCTTTATCTATTAAATTTTTGTTATTATTTAAGAAAACCCTTCCTTCTTTTGTAGCAACAGGTACTGTGTACTCATGACCAATCTTCATTTCATTAAACCATGGTGATAATTTAGAGGTTACTTTCACATCAACGAAGTTTGAGTAAAAATCTCCTGAATAATTGTAAATGATCGATGGTGATAATTCATTCTCCTTAACAAATTTTCCATGTTCAATGAGTCCAAGTTTAATTAGAGCATTGAATCCTGAACCTATGCCTAGGATCAATCCGTCTTTTTTATACAGCAATTCATAGACCGATTCTTTCAAATACTCATCATCAAATATTACTTTTAATAATTTTGCTGCTGTTTCAGGTTCGTTTCCTAAAAAATATCCGTTTGCTAACCCAAGTATTTGAGTTTCTTTAATTAAATTTGACAGTGTTCTAATAGATTTTTTTATTTCTTGAGTATTAAATGTTTTCAAAACAAATGTATTTACCACTGCTCCACATTCTTCAAATGAGCTGATCATATCATATTCTCCGTTTGTTCCTGTAAATACAGGAATCAATACTCTTGGTTTAGCAATTGTTTTAGTGGCTTTTATTGATGTTGAACCCATGTATTTTATATCAGATATCTCGCCATTTAAGTCTTCTTTTATAGGGAAGATTTCTTCTAAAACCCCTAAGTATACTTTTTTTAATTCAGCTAATTCAAGGTTTTCTTTGCCAATTGTGATGCTTTTTTCTTTTTGTGTATTTCCAATGACTCTATAGTTTAAAGAAGATATGTCTTCCTTATTGTCTGGTGAAATTTCTAATAAGATATTCCCGTATGACGGTATATACATATCATCAAACTCTTGGCTGAATTTAAACCCTATGTCATTACCTATGCACATTTCAAATATTGCTTTAGCAAATCCTCCATAGCCTATTACATTTGAAGAAAGCACTTTCTTTTCATCAACTAATTTTTTAATTAAGCTGTAATTGTACTTTAAACTATCTAGATCTACTAAATCATTTTCATCCCTTTTTAACATGACTTCAATTACTATGGAATCTGTTGCTTTAAATTCTTGAGAGATTATATTATCACTATTTTCAACACATACTGCAAAACTAAACAGTGAAGGTGCTACATTGATGTTTTCAAAGCTTCCGCTCATACTGTCTTTCCCACCTATGCTTGGAATCTCTAATTCTTTTTGTACTTTGTATGCTCCCAACAATGATGTAAAAGGTTTAGCCCATTTTTTAGGGTCTTCTCCTAGACTTTCATAGAATTCTTGAAAAGACAATCTTATTCTTTTGTAATCTCCGCCCATAGCTACTACTCTCGCTATTGAGTCAATCACAGCATAGTAACCTCCATGGAATGTACTCCACTTAGCTATTTTAGGATCATAACCACATGTCATTATAGAAGCGGTGCTTGTGTGTTTACCTATAACTGGAAGTTTTGCAGCCATTCCAACTTGAGGTGTCAACTTTTCTTTTCCCCCTAGTTGAACAGCAACTGCATTTTTGCCAATTGTATTGTCAAATCTTTCAATCAATCCCTTTTGAGAACAGCAATTCAAATCTTTTAAATTATCAATAAATCTTTCAGCATTCGTTTTGTCAGAATCCATTTTATTTAAAAACACTGAGTTTTCTTTTAAAGGAGATAACACATGAACTTTTGCTTTTTTCCTAACTCCATTTGTATCAAGAAAGCTTCTTTCCAAATCTACTATTAATTTATTTCTCCAAAGCATCTTCATTCGTTTTTCTTCTGTTACCTTTGCTATAACTGCTACTTCTAAATCCTCTTCTTCTGCTAATTTTTTAAATCTCTCCAAATCATTTTCATCTATAACTATTGCCATTCTTTCTTGAGACTCTGATAAAGCTATTTCTGTGCCATCCATTCCTTCGTACTTCGTAGGTACTTTGTCTAAATCTATTAACAGTCCATCTGCCAATTCTCCAACTGCTACAGCTACTCCACCAGCTCCAAAATCATTGCATCGTTTTATCATCTTTGAAACTTCTTCGTTTCTAAAAAGTCTCACTATTTTTCTTTCAGTTTGAGGATCTCCTTTTTGCACTTGTGCTCCCGCTGTGATCAAAGCATCTTTTTTCTGCTCGACTGAAGATCCAACAGCTGCTCCTAATCCATCTCTTCCAGTCTTCCCACCAACAAGTAATACAAGGTCATTGGGTTTAGGAACTCCTCTTCTTACCCAATCCTTTGGTGTTGCAGCAACTAAAGCACCTAATTCTAATCTCTTCGCTTCAAAACCATCATCATAAAATTCTTTGACATAGCCAGATGCACCGCCGATTTGATATGCATATGAGCTGTACCCCTCAACTGCCATTGTCGTGATTTTCCTTTGAGGAAGCTTACCTTGCAATGTAGCCTCAAATTTAGTTCTTGGATCTTTTGCTCCTGTAATTCTCATTGCTTGATAAACATAACCTCTTCCAGAAAGTGGATCTCTTATACCTCCCCCTAAACACGTAGCAGCTCCACCAAATGGCTCTATTTCAGTTGGATGATTATGTGTTTCATTTTTGAACATCAATAACCATTTCTCTTCTTCACCATCTACATCAACTTCAACTTCTATGCTTGCAGCATTTACTTCTTCTGAAATTTCTCTATCAGTTAGCTTACCGTTTTTTTCGATTTCTTTCATATTAATGGTAGCTAAATCCATTAAACATAAAGGTTTATCGTTGTTGTGAACGTATTGTCTTGACTTCATATATTCTTTGAGCACATCTTCAAATAAGCTTTTATAATCTCCATCTTCAAGCTTTATTTCAGTTATTTCCGATAAAAAAGTCTTGTGTCTACAGTGGTCTGACCAATAAGTATCGAGAATTTTAATTTCTGTAATTGTAGGTTCTTTCATAGTTTTTTTAAAGTAATCTTTTATGAATAAAAGATCCTCTAAGTCAAGCGCTAGGCTGTATTCATTCTTAAGTCTTATTAGTTCATCATCTGAGTAATTTGCAAAATCATTTATTATTTCAATCTCTTTAGCTTCTATTTCTTCTTTATCTTGAATTATTAGGTTAAGTGGAACTTCTTTAGAGTTTACTGGATTTATATAATACGATTTTAATTTAGAGAAGTCTTCATTTGACATGCCTTTTACCAAAATGATCTTTGATACTTTTACAGATGAATCTTTATATCCTAAGTATTTATTTATAAGTATTTCTGTGGCATTTTGTCTGGGATCAAATTGACCTTTATTGTATTCAAATCTAAAAGCTAATTCATCCTCTTTTAAATTCAATTCTCCATAATATATGTTGTCAATATTTGCTTCAAACAAAATTTTTTCTACTATCTTATTTAAGTTTTCTTCATCAATTTCAAATATGTCGTATACATTTAATACTGTTATATAGTCATATTTTTCTATACCAAGAAATTCAGCATCTTTTTTTAGCTTTTTAGCTTCTATATTGAAACTTTCTTTTTTTTCGATCATTATTCTATAATTTCCCATTTTTTAACCTCCTAAAATTTTAAGCCCAGGCGGGTAGGTCATCTGCGAAACCTACCCGCCTGGGCTTTTCTCCCTTCGGTGTAATGCCATATGGCATCTGTACCGCTTGGTCTCTAAAAAAAGATCCCTAGGTACACTTTCGGTGCATAAATATCAATATAATTTCTATTATTTACTCAACATTATCTTTTCAAGCGTCAATGGATCGATATATTTATCGCCCTTATATGCTCTCATATTTCCACCGGATACCTCATCAATCAATCCGATGTGATTTTCTATTGTTATTCTCCCAAATTCAAATTTTATGTCATATAGTTCTATGCCTTTTTTGGATAATTCTTCTTTTACAATTTCTGCTATTTCAATAGCCATGGCTTTCACTTTACTTAACTCTTCTTTGTTCATAATGTTTAATATGAGGAGAGCATCCTCAGTTATTAGAGGGTCGTCTCTCAAATCATCTTTTAAAGTGAATTCGACATATGGCCCTATCTTAGCCCCTTCTTCAACATATAATGCATATCTTTTATAAAAGCTTCCCACTGCTCTATATCTAACTATTACCTCTACACCTTTCCCGAACAGTTGAGCAGGTAAAACTGTCATAGTGTTACTGTCAATATCCGATGAGATAAAATGTGTGGGTATTCCTTTTTTATTGAAAAGTTCAAAAAAGTAAGTGCTTAACTTAAGCCCGGACTTGCCTGCCCCTTCAATAGTAAGCCCAACTTTATTTGCTCCTGGATCGAATACACCGTCTTCTCCTGTTACATCATCTTTGAATTTTAGAATATAATTTCCGTTCTCTAATTTGTAGACATCTTTTGTTTTACCGGAGTACACTAAATCAGCATTTCTTAAATTAACCATAAAAGACCTCCTTAAAATATTAGTAAAAAATATAGCCCAGGTGGGTAGGTCATATGCGAAACCTACCCGCCTGGGCTTTTATCCCTCCGGTGTAATGTCTAAAGACATCTGTACCGCTTGGTCTCTAAAAAAGATCCCTAGGTACACTTTCGCTCATAGACAAATGATTATCGGTCATTTCGTAGAAACATCCCAACCTTATTATGGGATTTATATGAGCTATATTTCTTATTTCAAATTGAGTGTACCAGTTTTTCTTATAGGTGTCAATGGTATAGTAAATTTTTTGTTTAATTTAATTATATTGAAGGGTATCTATACAATAATAATGAAGAAAGGTCGTGTTAATTTGAAGCAAAATATATTAGTTAGTTTTAATCCAAACTCTAAGCAAAGAGAAATAATAGAGAATGAATTGTCGGAAAAAGCAAATATTTATTATTTGGAAAGTGACACAAATAGAACAGAAGCTATAGAAAAAGCAGATATAATATTTTCTTGGAATCCAATTCGAGAATTTGATGATGAAGAATACAAATACTTCGAAAATGTTAAATTGATGCAACTTTTGTCAGCAGGCGGCGATCACTTGCCATTTGAATTTTTTCCCAATAGCCTTATAGTCGCTGGAAATGTTGGTGCATATGCACAGGCAATGGCAGAACATGCACTGGCAATGGCGTTATCGCTATCTAAAAACTTATTTGTGAATCATCAAAAAATAAAAGAAGGAGTATTCGATCAATCAAGCCAAGGTAAACTTGTTCATGGAGCGAATTTCGCCATTATTGGATTTGGTGGTATTGGCAAGGAAATATACAAACTTCTTCAACCATTCGAGCCAAAAATTTATGCAATTAATACTAGCGGAAAAACTGATTTAAATGTTTTTTTTGCGGGTACTGTTGAGGATTTAAATTATGTATTGAGTAATGCTGATTTTATATTTATCACTATTCCTCTTACTCAAAAAACTAAAGGTATGATTGGGAAAACTGAATTAAATAATATGAAAGATGATGCAATATTAGTAAATGTAGCTCGTGGCGAAATTATAGATCAGAAAGATTTATATGATCACCTTTTAAGCCATCCTAAATTCAAAGCTGGTATTGACGCTTGGTGGATTGAGCCTTTTAGACATGGGGAGTTCAAAGTTGATTATCCTTTTGTAGAATTACCTAACGTCATAGGATCTCCTCACAACTCAGGCATGGTACCAGGTTCTATGCTAAAAGCTACAGAATTTGCAGTAAAAAATATCCTTGAATTTTTAAATGGGAATAAAATAAAGGGTGTATTTAACAGAGCAGAATATCTATAGAAGTAAAACACCTAAGCGATATCGCTTAGGTGTTTTACTATCTTTGAGCTTTGTCAAATGGTATTCCTTCCGCTTTTGGTGCTCGTGAATTCTTTGATGTTAGAGCTAATACTATAATTGTTGCAACGTATGGCATCATTTTATAATAATCAGTTGGTATATTTAAATTATCTAAGAAAGGAATCAAAGGTATAGAGTAAGCTAGTGTCCTTAAGAATGCAAAGAACAAAGCTGCAAACATGATTTTAATTGGCTGCCATTGTCCAAATATCATTACTGCTAACGCTAAAAATCCAAATCCTGCTACCCCATTATGACCATTTATATTTCCATCAGTTATTCCCACTGAGTAAAAATATCCTCCTATTCCTCCTAATATCCCGGAAATAGTAACGCCAATATATCTCATTTTAGATACATTTATACCCACTGAATCCGCTGCATGTGGATGCTCTCCGCAGGCTCTAAGTCTTAGCCCAAATTTAGTTTTATACAAAACTAGCGTCGATATAATTAGTATCAAAAATCCTATTAATACTGTTAAATAGGTGTTTTTGAAAAATAAATCACCTATAACTGGTATATTGCTCAAAACAGGAACTTCTCTGATAAAATACCTAACATTTGTAGTAATCCCATCACTATTAAAAAACATCTTTGAAATCAATAGTATCATTGCTGGCATCATCATGTTCATTGCCGTACCTACTATTACTTGATTTGCTTTCATTGTTACTGCAGCAAATGAAAGTAATTGAGCAAATACAGCTCCTGCAACAGCTGCCACTATCATACAAATCAATAGTACCATATATGGAGGTAGTCCCGAGCCTTGTATGTTATAAGCAAATAGCGCTCCTGCAAAAGCCCCTGCTAGCATCGTACCTTCAAGCCCTATATTTATTACCCCACTTCTTTCAGTAAACATACCGCCTAGCGCAACTAATAAAAGTGGTATAGATACAGGAAGCATATTTTGAACTAGATAGTAGATTGTATTCATTTTTCTGCCTCCTTATTAATAATATCATGTTCAATATCCTCAACTGGCTGAGTATCAGATTTGTCTTTTTCTTTTTTGTTTCTTCTTGTAAAAAATCCACCTAATGCAGAACTCATTATAGCAGCAAATGCTGAGAAGTAAATGATTACCGAAATTACTAAATCAATTATCTCAGGTTTATATCCTACTAAACTAGCTAGTGTTCCACCTCTTTGAATATATGATATAAATAGTGCAGAAAATATAGTTCCAATAGGATGAGAATTCCCAAGTAGTGCTACTGCAATTCCATTAAAACCATTTACAGCAATTACATTTATTGGTTCATAAGTCATACTGCTACCTGCTATTTCTGATGGTGCTAATATAGCAAAAGCTCCTCCTAATCCTGACAAAGCTCCTGCTATTACCATTGTTAAAATTATATTTCTTTTTCCATTCATACCTGCATATTCAGCTGCATGTTTATTATATCCAGTTGCTTTTAGTTCATACCCAAATGTAGTTTTTTGTAAAATTATATATAAAACTATCGCAATTAAGATTGCAAATATGACTCCAAAATTTACATTTGAGCCTGCTATACCTAATGATCTGATTTGAACATGTTGAGGTATATAATTTGTCCTTGTCATTGAAGGTATATACATAACTTCATTACTTCTAATTAACATATCCACTAAATACATCCCAATGTAGTTAGTCATAATAGAAGTAATTACTTCGTTGACATTTAGTAAAGATTTAAATATTCCAGGAATAAATCCCCACAGCATACCGCCAACCATCCCTGCAAGTATAGCTACTATCCAATGTATACTCGGAGGTAAATTAAACATGAATGCAACATATAAAGCAAAGAACATTCCCATGGTATACTGCCCTGACGCTCCGATATTAAATAAGCCCATTTTAAATGCAAACGCTACAGATAAACCTGTCATTAAAATTGGAGTTGCAAAATATAAAACATTTCCAAATCTGCTTAATCCACCTAAAAGGACATATCTAAATCCAGCTACTGCGTTGTTTGGATTTGCTAAAAGCATTACAATAAATCCAAACAATAACCCAATAACAATAGCCATCAAAGCAGAAGTAAATGATGAAAACCCTTTAATTTCATTGATCTTTTTCTTTTCTTTTGTTTTTGAATTCATATCATTTTTATCCTGCATTGTAAATCTCCTTTACATTGTCTCTTTTTGCACCTGACATGTACAATCCCAATTCCTCATCAGTTGTTTCTTTAGGGTCTAACTCTCCTACTATCTCGCCTTCATACATTACAAGTATTCTGTCACTAACATTTAGAACTTCATCTAATTCCAATGAAACTAAAAGTACAGCTTTCCCACTGTCTCTGCCTTCTACTAGCATTCTATGAATGTATTCTATAGCTCCAACATCTAGGCCTCTAGTAGGCTGAACTGCAACTAATAATTCATGATCCTTGTCCATTTCCCTAGCAATAATCGCTTTTTGTTGGTTACCACCAGACATACTTCTTACAACTGTGATTGGTCCTTGTCCACTTCTAATATCGAATTTATCGATTAATCTTAAAGCATATTTTCTAACTTCATCAAATTTTATAAACCCTTTGTTTTGAAATTGAGGTTGCCAATATCTTTGCAATACTAGATTTTCTTCCAAAGTATAATCCAACACAAGCCCATATTTTTGTCTATCTTCTGGTATGTGGCTAATACCTACTACAGACCTTTCTCTTATTGAGGCTTTCGATATGTCTTTACCACATAAATTGATACTCCCTGATGTCATTTTTTCAAGCCCAGTCAAAGCTTGAACTAATTCAGTCTGCCCGTTCCCATCAATACCTGCGATACACACAATCTCTCCTCTTCTTACATCAAAAGAAACATCTTTTACAGCATTATTTCTGTGAATCTTTGAAGGAACTGTCATATTTCTAATAGAAAGTACAACCTCTCCTGGTTGGCTTTCTTTTTTATCGACTTTAAGTGAAACTTCTCTACCTACCATCATTCTTGATAATTCTTCTTTAGTAGTGTCTTTTATCTCAACTGTTCCCATGCACTTTCCTTTTCTAAGTACGGTGCATCTATCCGCTACTTCCATTATTTCATTCAATTTGTGCGATATGAATAATATAGATTTTCCTTCTTTTGCTAAATCTCTCATTATTTGCAATAATTCAGCTATTTCTTGAGGTGTCAAAACAGCAGTTGGCTCATCAAATATTAATATCTCATTATCTCGATAAAGCATCTTTAGTATCTCTACTCTTTGTTGCATACCAACAGATATGTCTTCTATGACTGCGTCTGGATCAACTTTAAGTCCGTATCTTTCACTTAAATCTACTACTTTCTCTCTAGCTTCATCCATATCTAAAAATCCATTCTTTGTGGGTTCTACTCCAAGTATAATATTTTCTAGAACTGTAAAAACCTCAACTAATCTAAAATGTTGGTGAACCATTCCAATTCCTAAATCGTTTGCATCATTCGGATTGTTGATTTTTACTACTTTCCCATTTTTCCTGATTTCGCCTTTTTCTGGTTGATAAAGTCCAAATAAAACACTCATCAAAGTTGATTTACCAGCTCCATTTTCACCCAACAGTGCGTGTATCTCTCCTTTTCTAAGTCTTAGGGTGATATTATCATTAGCGACTATTCCAGGAAATTCTTTAGTGATATTGAGCATTTCTATTATATAGTTTTCATTTTCCACATCTTTCACCCTTTACGCAATTCATATTTTTTCTAACGACAAATAGTGCCAAATTACTTAGACGATAATCTTTAATTATCGGGGCACTCTCAAATATTAAGTTATTTTTATTTTTTCTATTAGAAAAAACAGGGGAAAACTTTCGCCTTCCCCTTTTCTTACAATTGAAGTCTAAACGTAAATCTAAACGATTAAGTATTATCTTGTTGTTACAACAACTTTTACTAATCCTAAACCTTGAGTTAATTCTTCTGCTGTCGCATATCCTGTTGGATCTGCTACCTCAATCGTACGAATAATTTCAATTTCATTATTCTTTAATTGTGCAAATATAGCATCATATTGTTCTTTTGTAAATTTCTCAAATCTGTCAAATGCATCAGCATTTTCATCACCAATTACAGTTGTTGGAAGACCAACACCGTCATTTGCAGCATTAAATACTGTTGTCTTACCTGCATAATTTTCCCAACTATCAGTTTTGTAGATTGCTTCAAGTACACTTTGTACTGATGCAGCTAAACCTTTTGTAGCTGATGTAATAACTGTTTCACTATCATATCTTTGATCAACGTCAACACCTATAACTTTTGCGCCTGCTTCTTGTGCTGCAGACATTACACTCTTACCTACAGAACCACCACAAGCAAATATAACCTCTACACCTTCTTGATACATTGTCTTTGCAGTAGCTTTGTTAGTATCATTTTCTTCGAAATTACCGGTGTAGTGATAAGTAACTTCAACTGAACCGTCTGGTAATCCCAATTCATTAGCAGCATATTCAGCGCCTTGTAGGAATCCATATCCAAAAGCTTGAACTGCAGGTACTGCCATACCACCCATGAATCCTAATTTTGTCATTCCATCCATAACTGCTGCATAACCTGCTAAGAAGCCTGATTGCTCTTCAGCATACATTATACTTGCAACATTTGAATTAGTTTTAAAGTCTGTATAATCTGCATTGTGTGGTGCACCATCAAGTAATATAAATTTAACTTCTGGATATTTGTCTTGTGCTTGATAAACAGGAACTTCAAACAAGAATCCTGGAGTTACTATAACTTTCGCTCCACCTTGAACTGCAAGATCAATTGCTGCTAAATAGCCAGCATCGGATGCTTCTTCAGGTTTGATGTAAGTATGTGAAATATTGTTAGCTTCGGCAAAAGCTTTTACACCTTCCCAAGAACCTTGGTTAAATGACTTGTCATCAATATTCCCTTTATCTGTAATTAATGCAATTTCAGCACCTTCGCTTCCACCTGAACTACATCCAGCTAAGCTAGCAATTAACAATACCATTGACATTGCAATTACTAAAAATTTCTTCATTGGTCTATTCCCCCTTAATATTTAGATAGTGACGTCTTAGCTTTATTATATCTAAATACCAAAGCGTTTTCAAGATTTATTTAATAAGCTACTTTGTGTAAATTTAACATAAATCCAAATATATTTTTGTTGATGTTTTATATCTTTTATTGTTTCCATCGATAATTTTTATTTTTAAGTCATTTTTTCAATCATTTGGAGAGCATTTCTTTTATTTCTTCTTTTTTTAACACTTTCCCTTTAGAAATTACTTTTTCATCAATAACTAATGCCGGAGTTGTCATGACCCCATATTTCGCAATTTCCTTAAAATCAGTAACTTTAATTACTTCTGCAACCAAACCCATTTCTTCCAATGCCTTTTTTGTATTTTCTTCTAATTCATTGCATTTTTTACACCCTGAACCCAATATTTTAATTTCCATAATATCCTCCCCTATATAAATAAATATGATATAAAATTAAATGTGTAACCGATTATAATTATACCTACCGTAACTAATATTACAAAAATGCCAAGTAGTTTCTTTTTTACAACTTTCGAAAGCATTATCATCGAGGGTAGAGAAAGTGCTGTAACCGCCATCATAAATGAGAGCGCAGTCCCCAATCCAACTCCTTTGGCAACCAGCGCTTCTGCAATTGGCAAAGTCCCAAATATATCAGCATACATTGGAATACCAACAATCGTCGCTATTAGAACTGAATACCATTTGTCGTTGCCTAAAATGGCATTAATAACATTTTCTGGAATATAATTATGAATTAGTGATCCTATGAAAACTCCAATCAAAACATATTTCCAAACTCTTTTTACAATATCTTTCACTTGTTCCTTTGAAAAATCAATTCTATCTTTCACCTTAAGTTCATCAATATCCGAATCTAGCTGATTTGAAGCGTATGCAAATTCTTCAACGTATTTTTCCATGTGAAGTTTATCTATAATAGTGCCACCTATAACAGCTAATATAACTCCCACAATTACATATGCAATTGCAATTTTCCAGTTGAAAATGCTTGCAAGTAGTATAACTGAGGCTAGGTCTACCAATGGAGATGATATTAAAAACGAAAATGTAACTCCAAGAGGCAAGCCAGCACTTGTAAATCCTATGAACAGCGGAATTGATGAACAAGAGCAAAATGGTGTTACTGTCCCTAATAATGCAGCGAGAGTATTTGCTCCAATTCCATGAAATCTACCTAAGATCTTTTTAGTTCTCTCAGGCGGAAAGTAGCTTTGAACATATGATATTAAGAATATAAGTACAGACAATAAAATAAATATTTTAATTGAGTCATAAATAAAAAAATGAATACTAGCCCCAAGCCTTGAATTTATATCCAGATTGAATATGTTTACCACAAACTTTTCGACTAGATCTGAAAGCCATTCCATCTTTAAAATCTGATTATTTATCCAACTAAACAACTTATCCCCCCCTATACATAGAAATCTATCTATATATAATATAGTTTATTGATATCATATTGTCAAACAAAAAACAAAATAAAAGAAGATCCCAAAAAGGATCTTCTTCTAATATACTTCTCTAATATAGTCTTTTATTGTTGGAGTAATCGCTCCACCGCCAATACCTTCAACTAAAGTTAACATCCTATCAATCAGCTCTGAAAAATAGGTTTGTGGGTATTTCTGTTTTATCTCAATCAATTCGTCTTTATAATTAGTATCTA
This sequence comes from Soehngenia longivitae, assembly GCF_004684055.1. Lineage (GTDB taxonomy): Bacteria > Bacillota > Clostridia > Tissierellales > Tissierellaceae > Soehngenia > Soehngenia longivitae. Next base: position 211,666 of record NZ_SRIB01000001.1, on the reverse strand, counting down.
TCTTATACTCAGATTTTTCAACACTTTCTTCATCATCATCTAAGAAAAGCAATGCATCAACATATACATTGTAAATATCTAAAACCTCGTTTAAAGCTTTTGAATAAGGAAATACCAGTCTGAAATTTTCTATCTCATTTAACCTTACTGCTATTTCACCTTTGTCTACTATAAGTATTTTGCTATCAGAAATTGGTTTATTATCAAATTGATTTTTAATTCTGATATAACTTAACATCTCATTTGTTAACATATCATTAAAAGAATTTAAGAAATAATCGTAATTTATTTTTAGCACAATTTTGTTATCAACGGATGAAATCATATACCCCTTCTTTATTTCTTCAACAATAAATTGATTAAATTTTTCATTACTAGTTAAATTTGATGCATTTTCTAAACTATCGAGATTTTTAAAAGTATCTTCTTTCAAAAAATCATTTAACTTATTTACACCATCAATATAAATATAGCTCGATAGTATTTTATTTCCATCATTCAGACTAGAGCTAAGCATGGATATATACTCATATAGCATATTAGAAAATTCATTTTTTGTAAGTTCTTTAGCTTTTATCTTTAAATCATCAACAGTCAATACACTATTATCCAGTGTAGTGTATTGTTGATTGTCAGCATTAATCTCATTATTTAAATTCTCTTTTTTAACTACTTCAGCTGAATCTTTCCCATCCCACTTATACCAAAGCACTATTTTAGAGTTCTCATCTTTGTTTCCTTCAGGATCTATGGTATAGATGTTGAAATTTAATACTCCGTCTCCATCAATATCATCTATTTCTACACTGTTATTGACAGAAAATAAATTTACTTTTCTTGGATTTATAGCGCTGACAAGTTTCCCATCTTCAATCAGATATACATACACAGCTGTCGTTTCTTCATTTGCTAAATTGCAAAATATTATTCCTTCTTTATCTTCACTAATTTTCCCAATTTGCAATTTTATATTTTCCTTATCGTACTTTATTTCTTCTTCATCTAATAAATAATATCCTTCTCCATCGTATGAATACACCAATAATTTACCAACATTTTCTTTTGAGTTCTCTTCATGTACATACATAATAATCTCATCTATACCATCACCATTTAAATCTCCGATATCATAATTTTCAAGATTTACATCCAAATTTTGATTTAATAGGTTTAAGTATTTTTCTATTATTTCCCTTGTTTCATCTTTACTCAAACTTTCTTTTGTAAGTGGCATATCTAATTCTTTTGGAAGTATACTATTCAATATATATTTATCACTATTTTCAGAATTTAATGTTTGACAGCCAGTTAAAATTGTTGAAGCAAAAACTATTAAACAAGTCAATAAAATTATCTTTTTCATTTTCAATCTCCCTTCTTTATTATTATACCTAAATGAATTTAAAATGTGTAACAATTAAGTTACAAATTTTATACTTGAAATAAAAAAATAGATGAGTTATACTATATATGAACATATGAATAATTGTTCATATATTAATGGAGGTGTAAATAATGGTTAATTCAGAATATAATATTCCTCTATGCGAATCAACTTGCATCCACGAGGATGTTGTTAATAGAGTTAAAAAAAATTTACCCGATGATGAAATTTTAAGCGAAGCTGCAAACTTTTTTAAAGTTTTCGGTGATAAAACGAGAATAAAAATACTCTCTGCTCTTCTTGATTCTGAAATGTGTGTCTGTGATATAGCATGCTTACTAGAAATGAGTCAATCTGCTATTTCTCATCAGTTAAGAGTTCTAAAAAGCAATAATCTTGTAAAAAACAGGAAAGAAGGTAAAGTTGTTTATTATTCTCTTGAAGATGAACATGTAAAAGCAATTCTAGATCAAGGTATTGTCCATATTAGACATAAAAATAGAGGTGAATAACAATGGAAAATAAAATATTTATCTTAGAAGGTTTAGATTGTGCTAATTGTGCACAAAAAATTGAAGATAGAGTTAATAAAATCAATGGAGTTAAAAAAGCAACTTTAAATTTTGTCAATAAAAAGCTACAGATAGAATTTAATGATGTAAGTAATGAAGAATTGGTCAATCAGATAAAGAATGAAATCATATCTATAGAACCATATGTCAAAATAATAGATTTTAATGAGAATATAAGTAAAAATAGAAAAAATAATATTGATGAATATAATTCATCTTTAAAAAGATTATTTCTAAGTCTTCTTATTTTTATCTTAGGTGTCATACTGCCTATTGATGAATATATAAAATATTTATTGTTCTTTTCAAGTTACTTAATAGCAGGCATTAGAGTCTTAAAAATTTCATTACACAACATTAAAAACAAAAATATTTTTGATGAAAATTTTTTGATGTCAGTTGCAACATTAGGTGCTATAGCAATTGGTCAATTTGAAGAGGCTATTGCAGTTATGATATTTTATGAAATCGGGGAATATTTCCAATCTAAAGCTGTTAACCAGTCTCGTAAATCTATTGCAGAATTAATGGATATCAGACCAGATTATGCAAATTTAATTAAAAATGAAGATTTTATAAAAGTAAATCCGAAAGATGTTCAAATTGGTGACCATATATTAATAAGACCCGGTGAAAGAATACCATTGGATAGCGTAATAGTAGATGGAGAGTCATCAATAGATACAAAAGCTCTTACTGGAGAATCAATTCCTAAAGATGTGAGAACTGGTGATAAAATATTGGGAGGTTATATAAATCTTCAGGGATTATTAAAAGCAAAAGTTGAAAAGGAATATAAAGACTCTTCAGTATCAAAGATACTAAAGCTTGTTGAAGAATCAAGTGAAAAAAAAGCACCTACTGAGAATTTTATTACTGCGTTTGCTAAATACTATACTCCAGTTGTTGTGTTTCTCGCTATAGCATTAGCTATCATACCACCATTGATTACCGAAGAAGCACTATTTAGTGATTGGATTTATAGGGCATTGGTCTTCTTAGTTGTATCATGCCCTTGTGCATTAGTGATTTCAATTCCTCTTAGTTTTTTTGCTGGCATAGGTAAAGCTTCCAAAAATGGAATTTTGATAAAAGGTGGAAATTATTTAGAAGCATTAAATTTCGTAGATACTATTGTGTTTGATAAAACAGGAACTCTCACGGAGGGGGTTTTTAAAGTTAGTTCAGTCGTGACAATTGGGAATTACTCAGTAGATGAAGTACTCTATTTTGCAGCTCATGCAGAGTATAATTCAAATCATCCAATAGCAAAATCGATTGTTGAATATTACAATAAAGGAATAAATTTGTCGTCTATAAAAGAATTTAAGGAATATGCCGGAAATGGAATTGAAGCTGTCGTAAACGAAAGTAAAATATTGTTGGGTAAGTTTGATTTTCTAAGATCAAAAGGAATAAAAATAGATGAACTATATCAAAATAGCAATAGTATATATGTAGCCATCGATGGTAAGTTTGAAGGATACATTGTCATTACGGATAAAGTAAAAGATGATGCAAAATACACAATTGATATGTTGAAAAATCACAACATAAAAAATATAGTAATGCTTACTGGCGATAATAAAGAAGTAGCCAGCAAAACAGCTAAAGACCTTGGAATTAATTCATATTATGCTGAGCTATTGCCTGAAGATAAGGTCGAAATAGTCGAAAAGTTAATGAGTAAAAAATCTAATAAGAAATCTAAATTAGTTTTTATTGGCGATGGTATAAATGATGCCCCAGTTTTATCAATATCAGATATAGGTATTGCGATGGGGGGCTTGGGATCCGACGCAGCTATAGAAGCATCAGATATTGTGCTAATGAATGATGAATTAAAAAAGCTCATTGAACTATTTCAAATATCGCAAAAAACAAGAAAAATAGCCTACGAAAATATTTATTTAGCTCTCTTCGTCAAGTTTTTAGTCCTAATACTAGGTGCTATAGGTATTGCAACAATGTGGCATGCAGTATTTGCTGATGTAGGAGTTACTATTTTAGCCGTTATTAATTCAATGAGATTATTACAAAATAAATGATGCCTAGGCATCATTTATTTTGTAATCGCTAGCTCTTCTTTATCTTCTAATGACTTCACATCAGAAAAATCAAAGCCATATATTTTTTCTTTAGCTACAGATAACATTAATTTTATCCTATTTTCTTGGTTTACTATTGTCGCACTTGGATCATAGTCTATTGGTACTATATTCGCATCTGGGTATAACTTCTTTATATTTGCTATTACTCCTTTGCCAACTATATGATTAGGTAAACATCCAAAAGGTTGAGCTACTACGATATTTTCATAACCCAAATTAATTAGTTCCACCATTTCAGCAGGTAAAAGCCATCCTTCTCCCATTTTGCAGCCTAATCCCACAATGCCATCTACAAGTTCTTTTGTATGCATAAATGACGAGGGTACAATGAATTTTCCACTTTCCTTTACCGCATCACTAGTAGCTTGTTCTACTTTTGACAAATAATCATTTACCATTTTCATCAATCGGCTTTTTAAACGTCCTTTCCCATATAATCTATAGTCTATAACTCCATTTTCAACACTATACATCAAGAATCCCATTAGGCTAGGTACCATTACTTCACAGTCTTCCTCATGAAGAAAATCTTCAAGTCCATTGTTCCCTAGGCTAGAAAATTTTACATATATTTCTCCTACAATGCCAACTTTTATCTTTTTAGTCTTATTAATTGGTATCTTAATAAAAGAATCTACTATTTCTTCAGAAATTTTTCTGATGTTCTTAACTCCAGAAGCTTTGTTTATTTCAAATCTTCTACCAATTTCTTCTATCCAACTATTGACTAGCTCTTCACTTTGTCCAAGATTTACTTCATATGGTTTGACTTGATTATTTAATAACATCAATAAATCTCCATATGCAACAGCAGCCACTAACTGCATTAGCATTTTATATGTGATTTTAAATCCGCTATTTTTCTCAAGTCCTCCAGCATTTAAAGATATAACAGGAACATGTTCGTATCCAGATTTTTTTAAAGCTTTCCTCAATAAGTGAATGTAGTTTGATGCCCTACATCCTCCTCCTGTCTGTGTTATCATAAGGGCAACCTTATTTACATCATATTCTCCTGAATTTAGAGCGTCTAACATCTGCCCAATTACCAGCAATGCAGGGTAACAAGTGTCATTATGAACTGTCCTTAACCCTTCGTCTACTACATTTGGCCCCTCATTTTTCAAAACAACTAAGTTATATCCTTGAAGTCTAAATATTTTTTCTAAAATTCCAAAATGTATCGAAGCCATGTTAGGGCAGAGGATTGTATAATCCTTTTTCATTTCTTTAGTAAATTCGACCCTATCGTATTTTCTGCTCAACTTGTCCACCCTCTTTTTCTCTTTGCTCTAGTGCAGCTAACAAACTTCTAACTCTTATTTTTACTGCTCCAAGATTGGTAATCTCATCTATTTTTATCTGTGTATATATCTTCCCATTTTCTTCAAGTATTTCTTTTACTTCATCACTAGTTATTGCATCTAATCCGCAGCCAAATGATACAAGCTGAATGAGTTCAACATTATCATAATTCGAAATTAGTTTAGCTGTTGTATAAAGCCTTGAATGATATGTCCATTGATTTAGCACATTTGTTTCAATTTTCTTTCCTAAGTGTGCAATAGAATCCTCTGATAAAACTATAACACCTAGCTCTGTAAGCAACTTATCAATTCCATGATTTACTTCAGGGTCTAAATGATAAGGTCTACCTGCAAGTACAATAGCTCTTTTATTTAATTTCTTTGATAAATTAAGAAGCTCTTCACCTTTTTTTCTTATCTTGCCTTGATAAATTTTGTATTCCCTCATTCCACATTCTACTGCAAATCTAATCTGTTGCAGATTTATATCATCAAAGTGTTTATTGAGAGCTTTGTATAATCCTTTTATGAGAGATTGTTTATTGTGAAGTCCAAGATAATCATTGATCAGAACTATGTGATTTGTTCTCTCTACATTTGCAGCTATTACCTCTGGGTAATAAGCAACAACTGGACAATTAAAGTGATTATCTCCCTTTTTTTCATCAAAGTTATAAGTCAAACAAGGATAAAATATAACCTCTATACCTTCGTCAAGTAGATACTCAATATGTCCATGAACGAGTTTTGCGGGAAAACATACTGTATCTGAAGGTATTGTATGCTGTCCGTTAGTGTAAAGCTCTCTACTTGAAAAAGGAGATGACACTACTTCAAAACCTAACATTGTAAATACGGTATGCCAAAATGGAAGTAGCTCATAATTATTTAAAGCTAAAGGTATTCCTATTTTCCCTCTTTTCCCTGGAATAGGTTTATAGCTTTGTAGTAATTTCTTTTTTTCATCATACATATTGTACTTTTCTTCTTTTGTTCTTCCTTTTATTGGTCTTTCACATCTATTTCCACCAATAAACTTACGGTTATCTCCAAATGTATTTATTGTTAAAGTGCAATTATTTTCGCATAATCCACAGATAACACTTTTTACTTTGTGTTCAAAATTCAATAATCCTTCTCTATTTATAGTTGTAGTTTTATCTTTTAAATTGTGTTTTGCGTATAAACTTGCACCATAAGCGCCCATCAAACCAGCTATATTTGGTCTAATAACATTTTTCCCAAGTTCATCTTCAAAAGCCTTAAGCACTGAATCATTATAAAATGTCCCACCTTGTACTACGATATTTTCTCCAAGATCATCAGCATTAGATGCCCTTATGACTTTATACAGCGCATTTTTTATTACACTAATTGATAATCCTGCTGATATATCTGATATAGTAGCACCATCTTTTTGTGCTTGTTTAACTGAAGAATTCATAAACACAGTACATCTAGATCCTAAATCTACTGGATTTTTTGCATATATCCCGAGTCTTGCAAAATCAGCAATATCATAACCTAATGCTTGTGCAAATGTCTGTAAAAACGATCCACAGCCTGAAGAGCATGCTTCGTTTAAAAATATATTGTCTATTAGTCCATCTTTTATTTTAAAGCATTTTATATCTTGCCCACCGATATCAATAATAAAATCAACATCTGGTTTGTATTTCTTTGCAGCTGTATAATGAGCAATAGTTTCTACAATACCTAAGTCAATAGAAAATGCGTTTTTTATGAGTTCTTCTCCATAACCGGTAACTGCAGACCCAAGTATTTCAATTTGTGGATATTTCGTCATAAAATCTATCAAAAATTCTCTAAGAATAGGTACAGGATTGCCTTCATTTTGTGAATACATACTACCTAAGATTGTTTCATCTTCTGCTATAATACAAGCTTTAATAGTCGTAGAACCTGCATCTATTCCAAGATAAGCACCTTTAGAATAAGTTGAAGGGTCTGTAAAATTTACCGTATCTCTATCATGACGATCTTTAAATTTAATATATTCATCTTCTGAATCAAACAATCTCTTTGCATTTTGTGTCCTAGTTATTGCTCCTGAATTTTTGATCCTATAAATTAATTCATCAATAGTGATCATAGTGCTTTCAGCACTGTGTGCAGCTCCTAATGCTACAAAATACAGTGAATTTTCTGGGCATATCCCTATTAATCCTAGAGTATCGTCAAATCTTTTTCGCAGCTCAGAGAAAAATGTAAGTGGTCCTCCTAAGTAAACAACTTTTCCTTTTATAGGTCTTCCTTGAGCTAGGCCTCCTATTGTCTGGTTTACAACAGCTTGAAATATACTACAAGATATGTCGTTTTTACTTGCACCTTGATTTAACAGCGGTTGTATGTCAGATTTAGCAAATACCCCACATCTTGAAGCTATTGTATATATCTTATTATATGTTCTAGCCAAATCATTCATTTGAGTTAAAGTAATTCCCATCAATGTGGCCATTTGGTCTATGAAAGCTCCTGTGCCACCTGCACAAGAGCCATTCATTCTTACTTCCATACCATTTGATAAAAAGAGTATTTTTGCATCTTCTCCGCCAAGTTCTATAACTACATCTGGATCTTCTATTTCTTTCATCACCGCTAATCTTGTAGCATATACTTCTTGAATAAAAGGTATTTTTAACCTTTGGGCTAATCCCATACCAGCAGATCCCGAAATAGCTATTGAAGCTCTATTTAAATTGGGAAATTCTTCTTTTAATTTTTCTAATAATTCAATTGTTTTTTCGTTAATTTGTGAAAAATGCCTTTCGTATGAATGAAAAATCATATTATTACTTTCATCTAATACTACGCACTTTAATGTTGTCGATCCTACATCTATGCCAATTTTCATTGTAATCACCTTATTTTTGTAATTTATACAATCATTGTACTACAATTGTATAAATTTGTATAGTTTCTCAAAATTCTAATATTTCAGTCCTCTTTGATAATTTGGTGCTTCCTTTGTTATGCTGATGTTGTGAGGATGATTTTCAACAAGTGTAGCCGAAGAGATTCTTATCATCTTTGATTTTTGTCTTAATTCTTCTAAATTTCTTGCTCCAACATATCCCATTCCTGATTTTAATCCACCAATAAGTTGATATATAACATCAGATAAAGCTCCTTTATAATCAACTCTTCCTTCTACGCCCTCAGGTACATATTTTTTAGTTTCCGTTTGAAAATACCTATCACTACTTCCCGAATCCATTGCACCCATAGAGCCCATACCTCTGTACTCTTTATATCTTCTTCCTTCGTACAAAACCTCTTCTCCAGGACTTTCATCTGTACCAGCAAACAATGATCCCGCCATAACTACATTAGCTCCAGCAGCTAAAGCTTTAGTTATATCCCCTGAATATTTTATTCCACCATCCGCAATTATAGGTATGTTATATGCACTTGCCGCTTTTGCACAATTTATTATAGCCGTGATTTGTGGAACACCAACACCTGTCACTACCCTAGTTGTACAAATTGATCCAGGGCCAATCCCCACTTTTATTGCATCTGCACCTGCTTTTATCAAATCTACAGTTGCCTCATCTGTTGCTACATTGCCAGCTATTACTTGCAAATTCGGATATTCTCTCTTGATTTTAGAAACTGCATCTAACACATTTTTTGAGTGCCCATGAGCTGTATCTAAAACTATTACATCTACCTTGCTTTTTACAAGCGCTGACACTCTTTCCATCATATCGGAAGTAACTCCTACAGCTGCTCCTGCTAGTAATCTCCCATTTTTGTCTCTAGCAGAATTAGGAAATTCTATTGATTTCTCGATGTCTTTTATTGTAATAAGACCTGTCAATTTGTAATCGTCATCTACAATTGGAAGTTTTTCTATTTTATATTTTTTCATTATTTCTAAAGCTTCATCCATTGTAACAGTATCATTCGCAGTAACTAAATTGTCTTTTGTCATTACTTCATCGATTCTCTTGTTTGTGTCTTTCTCGAATCTAATATCTCTATTAGTCAATATACCAACTAGTTTGTGGTCATCATCAACAATTGGAACTCCTGATATCCTGTATCGTTCCATCAATTCTAATGCATCGGATATAAAATGATCTCTGGATAAATAAAATGGATCAGTAATAATCCCATGTTCAGATCTCTTTACTTTGTCTACTTCCAAAGCTTGTCTGTCAATGCTCATATTTTTATGTATAATCCCTATTCCACCTTCTCTAGCCATAGCTATAGCCATTCTAGCCTCAGTTACTGTATCCATTCCTGCACTCATCAATGGAATATTTAGAGTAATTGATTTAGTTAAATTAGTTTTTACATTTACATCTCTAGGAATTACTTCAGATTTCCCTGGAAGTAATAACACATCATCAAAAGTTAACCCTTCACCGATAAATTCCAATTTACAAATCCCTCCAATTAACTATTTAAGTTTTTCTTTCTAATTTAACAACTTCAATTTTGTTTGTCAAGCACATTAAATTAATTGCTCAAACTCCTATTTATCAAAATAGATTAGCAAAAGCTAATCTATTTTGATAGGTTATTGTTAATTTAACAAATCATTTGAGAGTTTCCTTGCATATGCAATCTTCTTTAGGACTTGTCTTGTATACTATGTAATTGATTATATCATTTACAGCATCTTTATTAATTGAATAATTCATCCATTTTCCTTCTTTAACCACATCAACTAGTCCTGCACTTACTAAAATTTTCATATGATGAGAAATTGTCGGTTGAGTTAAATTTAGTTTTTTCATTATTTCACAAGCACACATAGGTCCGCATGATAACATATCCAGTATTTGAAGTCTGCTACTATCAGCTAATGCTTTTAAAAGCTCCACTTCTCTTTCCACATAATCACCTCATCAAATCTTTGTTAAAATCATAACCTACTTTAAACATGTTGTCAAATTATCTTAATATATAAAATATAAAGGTCACCATTAGGTGACCTTTATATTACATTATTACATCATTCCATCCATTCCGCCCATGCCCATTGGTGGCATTGTTTCAGGTTTTGGAATCTCTGCTACTGCTGCTTCTGTTGTAAGTATCATAGAAGCAACACTTGCAGCATTTTGTAAAGCTGATCTAGTTACTTTTGTTGGATCAACAATTCCTCTTTGAAGCATATTAGTATATTCTTCTTTTAATGCGTCAAATCCTATTCCTGGTTCAGACTGTTTAACTTTTTCAACAATGATTGAACCTTCTAATCCAGCATTAGTAGCAATCTGTCTTACAGGCTCTTCCAATGCTCTTAGAATAATCTTGACTCCTGTTCTTTCATCGCCTTCAGTTTTATCTAATAATTCAGCTACTTTTGGTATTATGTCTACAAGTACTGTCCCTCCTCCTGGAACTATACCTTCCTCAACAGCTGCTCTTGTTGCTGCTAAAGCATCTTCTATTCTTAATTTTCTTTCTTTTAATTCAGTTTCTGTAGCAGCCCCAACTTGAATTACTGCGACTCCACCAGCCAATTTTGCTAGTCTTTCTTGTAATTTTTCTTTATCAAATTCTGATTCAGTAGTTTCTAATTGACTTCTGATTTGTTTTATCCTGTTTTGAATTTCTTCAGGATTTCCTTCTCCATTTACTATAACTGTATTTTCTTTATCTACTTTAACTTTTCCAGCTCGACCTAGCATATCTATTGTAGTTTCTTTTAAGTCATAGCCAAGCTCTTCAGAAATAACTGTTCCACCAGTTAATACTGCTATATCTTGAAGCATTTCTTTTCTTCTGTCACCAAATCCTGGAGCTTTAACTGCTACACAATTAAATGTTCCTCTCAATTTATTAACTACCAATGTTGCCATTGCTTCGCCTTCAACATCTTCTGCTATAATTACAAGCGGTCTTCCTAATTGTACTATTTTTTCTAGAATAGGCAATATTTCTTGGATATTTGAAACTTTCTTATCTGTAATCAATATATATGGGTTCTCATATTCTGCTATCATTTTTTCAGTATCTGTTACCATGTAAGCTGAAACATATCCTCTGTCAAATTGCATACCTTCGACTACTTCTAGAGTAGTCCCCATAGATTTAGATTCTTCAACAGTTATTACTCCGTCATTACCCACTTTTTCCATCGCATCCGCTATCAATTGACCTATTTCTTCATCAGCAGCTGAAATTGATGCAACTTGTGCAATTGCTTCTTTTGATTCAATTGGAACGGAAAAACCTCTTATTTCTTCTACAGCCTTTTCAACAGCTTTTCTTATTCCTTTTTGAATGATCATTGGGTTAGCTCCAGCTGCAACATTTTTTAATCCTTCCCTTATTATAGCTTGTGCTAACAATGTAGCTGTTGTAGTACCATCTCCAGCGACATCATTAGTCTTTGTTGCAACTTCTTTAACAAGTTGTGCTCCCATATTTTCAAATTTATCTTCTAATTCGATTTCTCTTGCAATAGTCACACCATCATTTGTGATTACTGGTGAACCATAACTTTTCTCTAAAACTACGTTTCTTCCTTTAGGTCCAAGTGTTACTTTTACTGTATCTGCAAGTTTATTTATTCCAATCTCCATTGCTTTTCTTGCATTTTCATTAAATTTAATCTCTTTTGCCATATCCAACACTCCCTCGTCGTAAATTTTTTATTATTCAACTACAGCTAATATATCAGATAATTTTAATATCGTTAATTCTTGTCCATCTAATTTTACTTCCGTACCAGCGTATTTAGAAAATATTACTTTGTCTCCAACTTTAATTTGATCTTTCTTCTTTTCATCATTTAATATATCTGCACCTACAGCAACTACTTCTGCCATCGATGGTTCTTCTTTTGCTGTTGTTGGTAAAACAATACCGCTCTTTGTTTTTTCTTCAGCTTCAATCTTTTTAATTATAACTCTGTCTCCAAGTGGTTTTAAACTCATCTTTACTCCTCCTCCATCATATTTATTCGTGCTCATATTGTTAGCACTCAATTAAAATGAGTGCTAACATCTAATACAATAATAACTATATTTAAAAAGCTAATCAAGTGTGTAATTCCGCTATTTTTGGGTATTTTTCTCTGTATTTCTCTTAATATCTTTAAATATCTATTATTTGCTTTATTTTTCTATATTTATTTATTGAAATCACAATGAAAGTAAAAAATAATATACTGGAGGTATGATAATTGCAGGTAACATATTGGCAATTTTAATTTCTTTTAGACCTAACAAATTGATTCCTATTGCAATTATTAAAATCCCTCCTACCGAAGAAATCTCATTGATTGCAATTTCTGTCAATATAGAGCTTAAAGAGCTTGCAAATATAGTTATTGTCCCTTGATATAAAAATACTGCTAAACTCGAAAACATCACTCCGATTCCTAATGTAGAAGCAAATATAATTGCTGTAATTCCATCAAGAACAGCTTTTGCATAAAGAGTTTGATGATTCCCCGTAAGTCCAGATTGTATTGCTCCTACTATAGCCATTGCCCCTACACAGTATACTAAAGATGCGGTTACAAAACCTTTTGAAAAATTACCTTCTTCATTTTTAAACTTTGACTGTAATCTGTCTCCTAGATTATTTAACCTTTTATTTATGTCTATCAGTTCACCTATTATGCTCCCTATGACGATACTTACAATTACAACTACGAGATTTTCAAACTCTAGCGCATTTGAAATTCCTATAACTAATACGCTTAAGCCAATCCCATCCATGATTGTGTTTTTATAGCCTTCTTTAATCCCTTTTTTAAACAACATACCTATCGCTGCACCAATTATTATCGTCAAAGAATTTACTATAGTTCCTAACATCGTATACCTCCTGATAACTATTTATTTTCCAATGCCTAATTCTCTTGCATAATAGAATAAATACTGTTGAGCATAACCACACATTTCACCAAATAATTCTTTTTTAGCTCCCTCTATTTCTTTTTTTGTGGCTTTTTCACCTAAATAAAGTGTTTTCATAACTCGGTTTACCCAAACATCAATTGGGAAAGCTTCTTGTTTTTGAAATGAAAATAACAATATGCAATCACTTACCTTGGGACCAATTCCAGCTAAACTCATCAGCTTTTTCTTAGCTTCCTCATAGGGTAACTCTCTTATCTCATCTAGATTAAATTCTCCACTTGCTATCCTTTCACTTGTTTCTTTTATATATTTTGCACGAAATCCCACTTTATACTTTTCTCGAATGTATTCTTCACTAAGTTGTGCAATTTCATTTGGTTCTGGGAAACTATAGTAGTCAATATTGTTAAAAGTGCCTATGTATTTCCCTAAGTCTTTTGATATCATTTCGACAGATTTCATGATCCGTGGTATTTGATTGTTCGAAGAAATAATAAAAGAGATAGTAGTTTCAAAAGGATCTTGTCTTAAAAGTCTTAATCCATTTCCAAACTCTACTGCTTTTAAAAGATGCTCATCATGAGGAAAATTCGACTTAAGCAATGAATAGTCTCTATCTAAATCAAAATACTCATGCCAAATAGTTTCCCAATCTTTAGCATTTGAATTTTTAACAGTCAGATAATCTTTTTCCTTTTTAATATTAATTAATTTATCTTTATATACCGCTGTATAGCTCATATCTTTTTCTTTCTTCCATCTAAAAGATTGTCCACATTCAAAGATATGTTTGGGATCAAAATCGCTTATTCCTTTAATTTTTAATTCATCATAGCTTTCAACTATATCGTATTTCATAATCTGTCTCCTTTATTTTTTGTTATTATTACATTATACTATAAACTAAAAAAATAAAATAAAAAAAACTAGTCTTTCGACTAGTTTTTTATTTTATTTTTTAATACCAACCTCTTAATTTCATTACATCTGAAACTTTCTTTACTGAGTGCATATATGCAGCTTTTCTCATTGGCACATTATATTCTTCTTTGATTTTCCAAATTGCATTGAAGGCATTGACCATTGCAATTTCTTCTTTTTCTTCAACTTCTTTTTCGCTCCAATAATACCCATAAAGATTTTGAACCCATTCAAAGTAAGATACTGTAACTCCACCTGCATTAGTAAGAATGTCTGGTGTTACTATGATGCCATTATTAAACAATATTTCATCTGCCTCTGGTGTTATTGGGCCATTAGCTGCTTCACAAACGAGTTTTGCTTTGATTTTAGGTGCAATATCTACGGTTATTGCATTTTCTAAAGCTGCTGGAATCATAATATCAACATTTAATCCCCAGAACTCATCAAGAGATATTTTCTTAGCTTTTGGATAATTTACTAAATTCTTATGCTCTTTGACATATGCTTGCATATCATTGAAATCAAGACCTTCTTCATTGTATATGGCATATGTACCAACTTCTTTTGCCCATTCTGCAACTGCAACTATTTTAGCTCCAAGTTTTTGAACATTTTTAACGGTATAGCTTCCAACATTCCCAAATCCTTGTACTGCAGCAGTTGATTTAGTCATATCAATCCCTAGTTTAGCTATTGCTTCTCTTGCAACTACAGCTACTCCAAATCCTGTTGCTTCATTTCTACCTAATGAGCCACCCCATTCTACAGGTTTTCCTGTAAATACTCCTAATGACATGTTTCCGGTCAATTTTACATATTCATCTACCATCCATGCCATGATTTGTCCATTTGTATTAACATCTGGAGCAGGTATATCTATTTTTTCTCCTAAGTATTTATATAATCCTTGTACGTAACCCCTTGACAATCTTTCAAGTTCACCTTTAGATAAAGTAGATGGATCTACAGAAATTCCGCCTTTTCCTCCACCATATGGTATACCAGTTACACAACACTTAAATGTCATCCATACACTAAGTGCTTTTACTTCGTCTGGGTTTACATTAGGATGGAATCTTACTCCTCCTTTGCCAGGGCCAATTGCATCTGAATGCATTGATCTGTAGCCTTTAAATACTTTCACAGTTCCATCATCCATTTTTACTGGAATTGAAATTTCAATAAATCTCTTAGGTTCTTTTAATAATTCATAAACTGATGCCTCAAGACCTAATGCTTCGCAAGCCTCTTTAACTTGTTTTTGTGCACTTTCTAATGGGTTTAAAATTTCCTTTGACATGGTAATATTACCTCCTTTAATTGTATGAAAACATTTTCACACATATTGCACATATTGCACTAACAATGACTAAATTATATCATATAAATATTTTTATATCAATAAAGAAAACTGACTATAATTATTTGAATAGCCAGTTTTCTTTATAAAATTTCTATTATTCGTTCATTGCCCTTAAAAAATAAGATAAAACAAATAAACTTTCATTTAATCTAACGTGTTCAACTACAACATTATCAGGAACTACTAAATCCGTTGGAGCAAAATTCCAAATTCCTTTTATGCCATTTTTTACATAAATGTCAGCAACACTTTGAGCACTTTCTTTCGGTGTAGTTATTATGCCAATCTGTACATTGTTTTCTTTTATAAAAGAATCTATTGTTTCGATATCTCTTATTTCAATATCTCTAATTTTTAATCCAATTACTCTTGGATTTCTATCGAATAAAGACAATACTTTAAATCCTGCATCTTCAAAACCTTTATAATTTGCTATTGCTTGTCCTAAATTCCCAGCCCCAACTATAACAGCGTTGTAGTTTGAATCTAGACCCAAAATTTTCTTCAATTCTCTATGAAGGTCTTCTACATTATATCCATAACCTTGTTGCCCAAAACCACCAAAGTTATTAAAATCCTGCCTTATTTGAGAAGCAGTAAATCCTGTTAGTACGCTTAATTCTTGAGATGAAATTCTGCTGATCCCTTTCTCTTTTAATTCAGTTAAATATCTATAATATTTTGGCAATCTTCTGACAACTGTGATGGAGACCTGATTATCTTTCGCCACTAAATTCACCACCTCTTTTTTAATATGGTAATTATACCATTATTGAAAAAGAGTGTCAATTTTTTCACATCAGAAACAGGTATATATGTGATTTAAATGCATAATTATATATAGTTTAATTATTTAAATTACTCTTTTTAAATAAAATTTGGTATCCAGAAACTGCAAGCACTATAGCTAATACAAATAATAATGCTGGGAAAATTACTAGCACATAATTTTGATTCACAAAGTTAGATTTAATAAGGAATACTAAAGCTGTCAATGTAACAATCAACATAAATACCATAGGTATTGTTATCATACTGAAACTTTTATTTGATTTTTTAAGCCACAATGCTACTGCCATTAAAGCAAGTGCTGATAACAATTGATTTGCGGACCCAAATATAGGCCAAATCGAAGCATATCCTCCTGTAGCTAAATACGCTCCTATTACCACTGTAATAGTAGTTGCAACGTATTTGTTTGTCAATGGGGATTTATTTTCTTCTCCCTCTTTTTCAAAATACTCTTGGAAAATAAATCTTCCTAGTCTAGTAGCAGTGTCTAAGCTTGTAAGTGCAAATGCAGAAACTGCTAAAGCGACAAATGTTTTACCTACCTCAAAAGGTATCCCAAATTTAGACATGAATACCCCTATCCCGTTTGAGAAAACATTTACTGGTCCGCCTTGTAATAGATCACTTAGCTCTCCATTTGTCAAATACGCTGCTGTTATCAAAGCTACAACTGCAAGCGCACCTTCTATCAACATTCCGCCATAACCAATTAGTTTCGCATCCTTTTCACTATCTAGTTGTTTTGCTGTAGTTCCAGAACCTACTAATGAGTGAAACCCTGAAATAGCGCCACAGGCTACTGTTACAAATAACATAGGAAACAAATACTGTCCTTCAGCTACTTTAAAACTAGTTATTGCTTCTAATTGTATAGAAGGTCTATAAATAATTATTCCAAGTATTGCTCCAATCATCATAGCATATAGCAAAAATGAATTAAGGTAATCTCTTGGTTGAAGCAGTATCCATACAGGAGCAGTTGATGCTATAAAAATATAAACCGCTAAAATTATTATCCAAGTATTAACACTTAGCTCAAGCGGGAAAATAGTCCCCAACCATACACATATGAACAATAAAATTACACCTACTATAGTTCCGATTTTTAATGATACACCTTTTCTATTTGTAGCATATCCAAATCCTATTGCTAAAATAATAAAAAGCATTGAAGAAGTAGCAGCTTGGGGCGTACTTACAAAAGTATTAGCTACGATATTTGTAAAAGCTGAAACAATTAACAACAATGTAAGCCAAGCAAATATTGAGAAAAGTTGTTTGCCTCTTTTCCCCATGGTATCGTTTATGACTTCTCCAATTGATTTGCCCCCATGTCTTATGGAAACAAATATTGAGCCAAAATCATGTACACCGCCAAAGAATATGCTTCCAATTACTACCCATAGTAAAACTGGAACCCATCCAAATACAGCTGCTTGTATTGGCCCATTTATAGGTCCTGCCCCTGCAATTGAAGCAAAGTGATGCCCAAGAAGTACTTGAGGCCTAGTTGGTACATAGTCTATGCCATCATTAATTTCGTGGGAAGGAGTCTTTCTATTTACATCTATTCCCCATTTTTTTGCAAGCCAAGACCCATATGTAGCATAGGCTAATAAAAATACAAGTATACTTCCTAATACGATAAATAATGAACTCATAGTAAATCTCCTTTCTTTTTATAAATTTGTAGCAGGGAAAACCTTTATTACCTCCTTTCCTTTTTTATTAGCTAGTATTTTATTGTCATGAAGATTTATTAATATAAGACTGATATCTGCCCAACCTTTTAGGCCAAATTTAAAGTTCTTTGAATATTTAAATTTATTTATATAGTTTTCTACATCCTTCTCTATATGTTCACTCAATATAAACACAATATTTATTACAGTTCTCATGTGATCATCTTCAATTTCATATGTTTCTAAAGCTTTCAAAATATTGTCAACCACATTTTTAAATTCCTCTAAATGTCTAGAACTCATTACCTTTACTAAATAGTATTCATAAGTATTGAAGGAATCAATTACATTATTTTTTGTAAAAAAATATCTCTCTGATACTACAGTACATTTAGCTTTCATATCAAATGTAGTTTCATTTAGAATAAAGTTATCTTCAATATCAAAATATCTGCTTAGTTTTAATTTTAATGATTCTAAATATCTATAATCATCCATATAATCACCTATTTTAACTATATCAAATTACTTCGTTATAGTCATATTTTCAGTATAAAATGCAAAATTATGTACTTTAAATGAAAATATCAACTAGTAAAATGCACCTAGTTGATATTCATTCGATCTCTAAATTCCTTAACGTAATTTCTACTCACCGGAATCTTTATATTGCTGTATTCAATTGACACGTTATATGTCGAATTAAACCATGGCTCTATACTCTTTATATAATCTAAATTAACAATATATGATTTATGAGTTCTAAAAAAATTATGATCTTTTAATAATTGATAAAGTTGTCCTAGCGTTAAATTTATTTTATATTCATCATTTTTTGTAACCAATACAGTTTCTCTGTCATAAATAGTAGCATATAAAATTTCTGTATATCTGATTGGTATTATTACCCCGTTTTTATAAGAACTGATTACTCTATTTTCTTTATCATTCTTAATTTCTATTCCTTTAAGTTTATTTATATCATTTGCAAATTTCGTTCTTAATTTCTGAATGCCCTTTTCAAACCTTTCTTCTGAGATTGGTTTTAATAGATAATCAATCGCGTCAAACTCATAGGAATCAATGGCATATTCATCAAAAGCTGTTAAAAATATAAGTTCTGGCTTATATTTAAGATCATTAATTATCTTAGCAACCTCAATTCCATCTAAAATTGGCATCTTTATGTCTAAGAATATGACATCAGGTTTTAAACTATGATTTAATTTCAAAACTTCCATGCCGTGATTTGCTTCTCCAATAACAGTAAAATCATCATATTTACGCAATAAATATTTAACTTCTTCTCTTGCATGAAACTCATCATCAGCAATTAATACATTAATCATTGTATATCACCTTGCTTTCGTGAGGTATTCTTATCAATACAGTTGTGCCAACATTCTCTTCGCTTCTTATCTTCAATTCATATTCCTGTCCATATTTCGCTTTTAAGCGTTCATTTACATTTCTTAATCCAATGCAGTTTTTATTGTCCTCTATTAAGATTTTCTCTAATTTACTCTTACTCATTCCCATTCCATTGTCAGATATAATAATTATTGTCTCTAAAATATCGTTTTTCACATCTAATATTATTTCTCCACCTTCAGCCTTTTCAAATATTCCATGTTTTACTGCATTTTCAACTATTGGCTGAATTATCAACGGAGGTAATTTACAATTTATACCTTCTGGAATATTGAAAACTATTTTTAGTTTTTCACCAAATCTTGCTTTTTCTATTTCTAGATAGGATTTCAATGCTTCAATTTCTTTATATATATCTATTTCATCAGAAGGATCATTGAGACTGTTTCTAAAATAGTTGCTTAGATGTAACAACAATTCCCTTGCTTTGTTTGGAGATGATCTTGTCAATGATGCGACCGTATTTATTGTATTAAATAAAAAATGTGGGTTAATCTGAGCTTGCAATGCTTTTAACTCCGATTTTGTCAAGAGTTCGGCTTGATAATCCAACTTACTCAATTCAATTTGAGTTGAAAATAATCTTCCCAGCCCATTAGCTAATGCCTCTTCTGATTTTGTAATTGAATGATTCGTTGCCTTATATAATTTTAATGTTCCTTTAACTTTGTCATCAAATTTAAGAGGTACAACAATAGCCGCTTTTAATTTACAATTATTGTTTGTACAGTTTATTTCATTTTTTGTTTGGGCTATTTGCGATTCAGCCTTTCTAATTGTGCTTTTCGTTAGCTCAGTCATTATTTCACTACCATCTTTATGATGCTCTTCACCAACACCAACATGTGCAAGTATTCTTTTATCGTCAGTTATTGCAATTGCGTCAAAATCTGTCATTTCCAAAATAATATCAGCCACTCTTTTAGCATTCTCTGGGTTTAAGCCCTTTCTAATATAAGGAAAAGTTCTATCTGCAATCTTTAAAGCTAAGTGTGCTTGATAAGCTTCTCTGGAATCTATCTCTGCAATGGAGCTATGAATCAATGATATAGAAAAACTAATTCCTATTCCATTTGTTATAATCATTGGTATAGATATTAATTTAACCAATTCAAAAGCAGATAAAAATGGTTTTGAAAAAATTAATATAATTAGCATTTGCATGATCTCAGCTAACATTCCATAGAATAAAGTAAAAGCGATCTTATGGTTACTTTTGTCAAATTTTTTCTTCAAACTTCCTGCCAATATTCCCTCACATAAAGTGGAAATCGCACATGCGAAAGAAGTAAATCCAAAAGGATCAATTAAAAACCTATGTAATCCCGCAATAAAACCCGACATCGCTCCTACAAATGGGCCCCCAAGTAATCCACCAACAAACACACCTATAACTCTTGAATTTGCAATTGCACCGTTTATTGGTATCCCTGTATAAGTTCCAATTATCCCATAAAGAGAAAAAACTATGGATAATAATATTTTTTCCTTTAACGTTGTCTCTTTTTTAGTAATAACATCTCTAAAATACCCATTTCTTGTCATAAGATATGATAAGAGCATTATTATACCTACACAACTTAATAGATTTCTAATAATAAAGACAATCATAATCATTCCTCCTTATATAATGATATCACAATAAACTAATCATATTTCAATTAATTCTGATAAATCTTTTTCTATTTATAATAGTCCTTTATTATGTTAAAATATACTAGTCGGAGGGATAAATGTGCTAGTACTTTCAGCATCAAATATAACAAAATCATATGTAGATAAAAAAATACTTGAAAATATATCTTTTTTTGTTGAAGAAAAAGATAAGATAGGACTACTTGGTTTAAATGGAGCAGGTAAAACTACACTTTTTGAAATTATTTCAGGGAATGTAGAACCTGACAGTGGGGAAATATTCATCAAATCCACAATGAAAATAGGCTACCTTAAGCAACATACTAAAGTTGATTCTAATTTTACTGTGTATGAGGAGTGCTTAACTGTTTTTGAAGATTTAATTAAAATGGAGGAAAGAATACATTCCTTAGCAGAATTAATTTCTGAAAAGAGCAATGCAGGTGATGAGTCATATGAATCTAATTTAAAAGAATACGGAACTCTTCTAGAAGAATTTAACCGCAGAAATGGATATGGTTTTAAATCAGAAATTAAGGGTGTATTAAAGGGTTTAGGTTTTACAGATGAAGATTTAGATAAGAGTGTCAGTATATTAAGCGGTGGCCAAAAATCAAGAGTTGCTTTAGCAAAATTGTTATTAGAAAAGCCTGATATCCTTTTATTAGATGAACCTACTAACCATTTGGATATTGAGTCTATTGAATGGTTAGAGACCTTTATAAAAGATTATGATAAAGCTTTGTTGTTAATTTCTCATGACAGATATTTCTTAGATAAAGTAGTAAATAGAGTTTTCTATCTAGAAAACAGAAATATATATATATACAATACAAACTACACAAAATTTATGGAACAAAGGAAAAAAGATATTGAAATTTTAAAAAAACAATATGAGAATCAGCAAAAAGAAATTAAAAGGCAGCAAGAAATCATTGAAAGATATATGCAATATGGTAATGAAAGGTACATTAAGCAAGCTAGAAGTAGACAAAAAATGCTTGAAAAGATGAAAGTCATAGAAAAAAGCGATACCAATAAAAAGCTATCTCTCGCTTTCGAGCCAAGTGTTATATCTGGTAGAGATGTTTTATTAGCAGAAAAAATATCTAAAAGTTTTGACGATGAAATTCTCTTTAAAGATATTTCTCTAAGCATATACAGAGGAGAAAAAGTAGGCTTAATAGGTCCTAATGGAATCGGAAAAACCACGCTTTTTAAAATTTTATTAGGTAAAATGCCATTTGACGATGGTGAAATCATCTTAGGTAAAAATGTAATCACAGGATATTTTGATCAAGAGATGGCTCATCTTTCAGATGAGAAAACAGTAATTGATGAAATTTGGGATACTTATCCATACTTGACTCATTATCAAGTTAGATCTTACTTAAGCAGATTCCTCTTTATTGGTGATGATTTATTTAAGGAAGTATCTAATCTAAGTGGTGGAGAAAAAGCTAGATTATCGCTGCTTAAACTCATGCTTTCAAACGCTAATTTTTTGTTGATGGATGAACCTACCAATCATTTGGATATAGATTCAAAAGAAGTCCTAGAAGATGCTTTGAATATGTATTCAGGAACTGTGTTTGTCATATCCCATGACAGGTATTTCTTAAATCAAATTGCCACTAAGATATATGAATTAACACAGGATGGTATCTTTGAATATCTTGGAAATTACGATTATTATCTAGAGAAGAAAAAGGAATTAAATGAAGAAGAACCAGCCGAAGAAGAAAAAACTAAAACCCAAATAAAATTAGAGAAAAAGAAAGAAAAAGAATTAATCCAAAAGGAAAAAGAGCAAATAGAAAAGCAAAAATTTTTAGAAAAATCAATACTTGAATTGGAACAAACTTTAAATGATATTGATAGTATATTAGCTGATTCTAAGACATATGAAGATCATGAAAGAGCTTTGGAAATATCAAAAAAACGTGATGATGTAGAGAAAAAATTAAATGAACTATATGATAAATGGGTGGATTTGTCTTAAAGGATGGCAATCCATCCTTTACAGACTTAAGTTGGCATCTACTTTTAAGCCTAGTGTAGATTTCTTCCCAGAAATATAACTATAATACCCAGCTGATCCTATCATCGCAGCATTGTCAGTGCAAAGATTCATATCTGGAATGAATAGTTCAATCCCTTTTTCTAAAGCTTTCTTAGTAAATATATCCCTAATACCACTATTGGCTGCAACTCCACCTGCTATAGCTAATTTATTTCTCTTAGTTTCATTTAACAATCTGAATGTTTTCTCACTCAACACATCAATTACTGCCATTTGAAAACTAGCTGCTACATCTTCAATGGTAATTGTTTCATTTTTTTGTTTCATTTGGTTTAAATAGTTTAAGATAGCTGTTTTAAGTCCGCTAAAACTAAAATCATAACTATTCACTTCCAAATATACTCTAGGAAAATTAATCGCTTCTGGATTTCCCACTTTTGAAAGTTTGTCTATCATAGGCCCACCTGGATATGGCAATCCCAACGCTCGAGCTACTTTGTCGAACGCTTCCCCTACTGCATCATCTCTTGTCCTACCAATTACTTTATATTCATCATATCCTGTCACATCAACTAGATACGTATGTCCTCCAGATATTACTAAAGCTATAAATGGCGGCTCTAAATTTTTATGAGATATATAATTTGCACATATATGCCCCTTTATATGATTTACACCTATTAATGGTATATCTAGGCTATAAGATAGAGCTTTTGCAAAAGACATACCAACTAATAGTGCCCCTACTAAACCAGGCCCTTCTGTTACAGATATAAAATCTATATCATTTAAACCAATATTTGCATCTTCTAATGCATTTTTTAATATTTGACTAATAACTTCCACGTGCATTCGCGAAGCTATCTCTGGTACAACCCCACCAAATTTTTTATGCGTTTCTATTTGAGTAGATATTATATTTGAAAGTATTTTCCTGCCATCTTCTATGACTGCTATCGATGTTTCATCGCAAGATGTTTCTATTGCCAATGTCTTCATATTTCACCTCTTATTTCCTTCTCCACATGATTAATGCATCTTCATTTTCATCTGTATAGTATTTTGGTCTAATGCCACATTCAACAAATCCATGTTTCTCATATAAGTTTATGGCCACTTGATTAGATTTTCGTACTTCCAAAGTAATATTTGGTATATTGTGTTTTTCACAATAATCTATGATAGCCATCATTAAATAATCGCCTATTCCTTGCCCTCTATAATCTTTCTTTACGGCTATATTTGTAATATGCGCTTCATCCATTATCTTCCACATGCCTAAATACCCAACAACTTTTTCATCTATCTCTGCAACAATATATAGAGCTAACAAATTTTCCTCAACTTCTTTTTTTAGTGCTTCATAGCTCCATGGTATAGAAAAAGATTCTTTCTCAATTTCATAAACTTCATTTATGTCTTTTGATTCCATTTGTCTTATTGTCACTCTCATGTTATTCTCCCTTTGAAAATTGTCTTTCTGCTTGAGATTCTCTTAAATAAACTGGTTTCAAATTATCAACATCATCAATTAATCCATTTTTAAATCTTTCATAAGCTATCTCACAAATGCTACTTGCTCTGATGCTATTGAGATTAAATGGAGCAAAAATAGCCTTATCTCCGAGAATTTCTTCTATTAAATCTCTATATGCAATACTTCCATTTCCATTCAAAAAGAGTTTATCATAATTTTCATTTAAATAATTGAAGTACTCAGCAATATCTAATGCATCATCTTGTTTTACAACTTTAAGGATGTTTCCATTCCATTTATATATGCCTGAAAAAACTCTTTCTCTCCTTGCATCAATCATTGGTACAATATATGATTCAGAACATATATTATATGCCAAAGCCTCTAATGTTGAAACTCCGATGATTGGTTTGTTTTTAGCTATTGCAAATCCCTTTGCTGTTGATAGCGCTATTCTCAAACCTGTAAAGGAACCTGGCCCTATAGAGATAGTAAAAAGGTCAATATCATCAATATCTATTTTCAAACCATCTAATGTGCTCTTTATCATCGGAACTAACATTTCAGAATGGCTCATATCTACTGATAGAGAATATTCTCCTAAAAGTTTTTGATCATCTGTTATGGCCACAGTTGTCATGAGTGTTGATGTGTCCATTCCCAATATTTTCATTTTAACAGCTCCTCCACTAATTTTACATATCTATCACCATGTGGAATAAATTTAAATTGTCGCCTGTTTTCATCAATTATCTTAATCCATATGTCTAATCTTTCTTTAGGCAATATGTTTTCAACATTATTTGCCCATTCTATTACGCATACACCATCTGAATAAAAGTAATCTTGTGCACCTAACAAATCTAATTCTTCTTCATCACCAAGTCTGTATATGTCAAAGTGATATAAAGGCAATCTCCCTTCATATTCATTTATTATAGTAAAAGTAGGACTTGTGATATATTCTATAACTTCAAGTCCTTTTCCAATGGCTTGAGTAAAAGTGGTTTTCCCTGCTCCTAAATCACCATTAAGACATATTACATCTTTTTTTTCAAGTAAGGAACCAAGCTTTATTCCGAGCTTTTCTAATTCTTCTAAATTTTTAATCTCAATTATCATTTTATCATATCTCCAATAAAATATTATCAACTCATTATAGCAAAATATCTATACTTCTTCAAACTAGTTTAAAAAAATCAGTGCTTTAAGCACTGATTTTTATCATTATTTATGAAGTATTGGGGATACTCTTTTATATACCAGAATTGTTATGGCACTCTCAAGAATACCTTTTAATAAATTAAATGGAACTATTGCATAAATCATCATAGTCTTTAAGTCGACGATGTTTGCGTTAATTGAAGTACCCATTTCAACAAGGTTTTCTATCGATAGACCAAACAATTTTGCATACATTGGGAATATAAAGAAATAATTTGCCAATGTAATTACTACAGTCATTAAGATTGTGCCCACAATAAGACCAACTACTGCCCTATTCATAGTCTTTTTCTTAAAATAGATTGCACCTGCTGTGTATACAAATACACTCCCAACTAAAAAATTAGCTAATTCTCCAACTCCAGCTGAAGACGTTCCTCTTATTACCATAAAAAGTAAATTTTTTAGAAATTGAATTATAACACCAGCCATAGGCCCGAGTGCAAATGAACCAATCAGTGCAGGTAAATCGGAAATGTCTAATTTTAAAAATGGTGGTGCTAGCCACACTAGAGGAAATTCAAAAAGCATCAGCGCAAATGCTATTACCCCTAATACAGCCAATTTTGATAATGTCTTTGTCTTCCACATGTCTTTGCTTAAAGTGTACATATTATCCCTCCATAGTTATAAATTACTTCGGGAATAAAAAACCCCGAAGCAATCTTCGGGGCCAAAAATCAAATAAAATCTTCTTTCATCCAGACTATACTGTCGGCCCTGGAATTTCACCAGATCAACCTTTCGGCTCGTGGGCTTTACCACCGGTGAGGAATTGCACCTCGCCCTGAAGATACTCTGATATTATATTACAGCTTTGTCTAGTACTTGTCAATACTAATTATTTATTTCTCCAACAATTATTTTACCCTAACTATTTATCTTCACCATTTTATTCATCTTATAATATAGTAAAAGAGCAATCATTTCAAATAAAATAGCTATTGTTATGATTGTAACTATCATATCTTTATCATATAGAAATCCCATCAAAGAGGAGCCTCCTAATAAAGCTAGTCCATATGCTGTATTAAACACTCCATATCCTGTTCCTCTCTTATAGAATGGAACAATATCTGCTATTGCTGATCTCATGATAGTTTCATGTACCCCCATTATAATGCCAAATACTATCATTCCAATGATAACTAATGCCTTTGAATTGCTCAATGTAAATATTGGCAATACCACCGATAAAAAAGGTATTACTAATAACGTCAATAGTCCTGAAGTCTTTATTCCTGTCTTTGATTTCATATTATCATAAATCTTACCAAATAAAAGAGCTGTAATCGCATCTATTCCCATGGCAAGAGCATAAAGTAAGGTGATATTACCGTCGCTAAATATTCCCTCAGCTTTTAAGTGGTATCCTATAACACTGAAATTTAGAAATCCTAAAGTTGCAAAAAAGGTAAAAGCAGTGTATATCCAAAACGTAGGTTTCAACTGTTCTTCTTTGTATTCTTTTACATGAACTTCTTTTATTAAATTTTCTTTTTCTATTTTCTTATATGCAAAAATTAAAAATATCATCAAGAGTACAAATGGTATTATTAGTGCTTTATAGCCTAATTGGTATTGTGTTAATTCATTTCTTCCTGTAATAAAGAATACAATAGTAAAAATCAAAGGCCCCACTAAAGCACCTATTTGATCTAATGCCTCTTGTAGACCGAATGCAAACCCAACTCCAACTTGATTTTGAGCAACTGCTGAGATTATTGTGTCTTTTGATGGACTTCTTAAGGCTTTTCCAATTCTTTCCATCATTATTAAGATGATCAATATATTCCAGTTCATTGTAAAACCCATTAATGGCACAACTACAAGCATTCCATAGCCTAAAAAAATAAATAACCAATATCGCCCAGTCCTATCCGAAAAAATTCCTGCAGCTAATCTTAATGCATATCCAATAAATTCCCCAATCCCAAAAAATAGTCCAACTTGTGTAGCACTTACGCTAAGTAAATTAAAATATTGGCTGTTAGCACTTCTTGCTCCCTCGTAGACAGCATCGCCAAGTAAGCTTATCACACCAAACAATATGATAGCTGTAACTGCTGGTGAAAATTTAGATTCTTTTTCCATTGTCATTTACCTTCCTTATCTTTTAAGTTTCTTTTTTCAAAAAATCTTTTATATAATCAAAATTTTTGTACATAACTAATAATGAAATTAAAAAACTAATCATAACTCCTTCAGTAGGTGCATGTTGATAATACAATATCACTGGTAAAATGAATATGCCTACTCCTGTAGCTGCATTAACTTTTTTCCCAAATGCAAGTGTTAAGATACCAATAAATCCAAATAAATATATAATTGTAATAGGTGATATAGTTAGCAACATACCAACAAGGCAAGCTAACCCCTTCCCGCCTTTAAATTTTAGAAATATACTAAAATTATGCCCTAAAATAACAAAAAATGATGCAAAATATGGTATTAACTCAAATTTGCTGAATTGCTTTGCAATAGCTACCGATATAATCGCCTTTGCTGCATCCAAAATAAAAGTTAAAACCCCAGGTAAAACCCCAATGTTTTTAATTGTATTTACTGTGCCTACATTTCCGCTCCCTATTTTAGTTATATCTTTTTTAGCAAAAATTTTGCCTATTAAATATGCAGAAGGTATTGAACCTAATAAATAAGCTATTATCAATATAAGTGCATCCACATCTTTCACCCTCACTTTCAGTTTACTGATTAGTTTCCATTTTTTCAGGTATATTAATAATATGATTATTTACTACAAGGAGGAACATATGTCAAACTTATATTTAACCGGTCAAATTTATAGAGATGCTTTGAACATATACTGCAATGAGCTCAGAAATAAAAAAGATCATTTGAATAAGATAAATCTTTACCCAGTACCAGATGGAGATACAGGAAACAATATGCTTTCTACTGTTGAGTCAGCTTATGAATCTTTGTCTAGTACAACTTCAATGAGACTAGATGATGTATCTAAAGCAATATTTCTTGGTGCAAGGTCTGGTTCTACTGGAAATTCAGGAGCAATTTTATCTGAGTATTTTAGAGGCCTAAGTATAATTTTTGATGGATTTGACAAAGCAGATCTACCTCTTTTTTGTAAAGCACTTCGCTGTGCTTATAAATCTTCATATAATTCACTTATGCATCCAAAAGAAGGAACAATATTAACTGTAGCTAGAGAAGTGGCCGAAAAAGCTGAGTCATCAGATCAAACTACATTAGATGCACTCATACAAGAATTATTCTTTGAAGCTAAGAGAGCTCTTCTTAGAACAAAGGATATCTTATCAGTGTTGAAAAATAAAGATGCTTATGATGCAGGCGCTTGGGGACTCTATCTCTTCTTTAGCTCGCTAGCAAAAGCAATTGGCATAGATATAAATGATGATATCGATATTGACTTAGAGAAAAACTATTTCCTATATGATGATAGTTTTGATTTTGATAATCCTTATGATATGGAATTTAAAATATCTGGTGAAAGAAAATTAGAACCAATCATTAGATCATCTCTATCAAGTTTGGGAGATGAGCTAATAACTAGAGGTAGCTCATCAGGTATCTATGTCCATATTCATACATCCAACCCTTTAAAAGTTGTAGAGGAAGTGTATAGAAATTCTAAGATTGATAATATTATCATTAGAGATATGCAAAGTCAGTATATAGATCAATCTCAAGATAAACTAAAATCAAAAAATTTTCATATTTTAGCCTTTGGCTCCTCTCCAGGTCTTATAGCATTATATGCAATGTCAGGAGCAGATGCTGCTATGGATAAAGAATTAACCAATAAAAAGAAAAATATACTCAATGAATATATCAACAGCAAAACATTGATTTTATCCTCTGAAAACATTAATTTAAAGATCTCTACCCCAATCTATTTAATGGATGAAATTGAGATAATGTCCGTATTAATATCTATGTATGCTGAAAATCTCCCTGATGGAAAAGAGATAAAAAGATTATCCAGCTATACTAATTATGCTAAATTAAACCACTCAAGTGGCATTTGTCACTTGATAATAAATGGTACCCAAGTAGATGAAGCTAAAGTTACTGATAAAAATGTCATTTTAGATTTGGCTATTCGCGCTATTGAAAAACTAAAACCCCAAAGAGGCGACAGTATAACTATTTATTATGGTTGTGAAATATCTAAAGAAGATATAGACATCTTAATGGATAAAATTGATATTAAATATCCATATATTGAAAATAAATTCACATTATTCTCTGCAAGTGATATACCTATCATTATTACCATTGATTAAATTATTTATATATATACCCTATTGAAACAACACCCGGCCCTACATGTAACCCTATCGCAAGCGTAAGAGGAGATATGTCAACACTTAAATCCGGATAAATTTCTTTTATCATGTTTTTAAGTGTTAATGCCTCCTCCTCTACGTTTGAATGGGAAATAGCTACTCTAATCATTTCTTTTTCTAGAGTATCTTTTTTAAATTCATCAATCATCATTTTGTAACCTTGGTTCATTCCCCTCGCTCTTCCAAAGAATTTGATTTCACCATTATTCAAATAAATAAGAGGCTTTATATTGAATAAATCTCCTGCTATAGAAGTGACTTTTCCTACTCTTCCACTTCTTTGCACGTATTTTAAAGTAGATAATATTAGTGCAAATTTTGCATTTGGTTTAAGTTCATTTAAGGTACTTAAGATATCATCAATGTTTTTCCCTTTATTTGCCATTTCTATAGCTTCCATAACCAATAAACTTGATGCTGGACCAGCAGTATTAGTATCAAATACATGTATACGATTTCTCTTATCTTCATCAAACTCATCTCTGGCTTTCATAGCTAATGAATAAGTATTACTAACGGTAGATGCCACCGTCATGCACAAACAATCGTCATGAGTGTCAAGTGATTTTTTAAATTCTATCAAAAATCTTTCATAAGAAGGTGCAGAAGTAGTTATTTTCTCTTCATCATTTTCTAATTTTTGGTATAGATCTCTTGCATCAACTTCAATCACATCTTCAAATATAGTATCCCCTACATGGATATTAATAGGTACTATGGGTATATCATACTTTTCTACTAAATCCGTAGAAGGTGAGCAAATACTATCAATGACAACTTTTACTGTCATATCTATCCCTCCCTTTTTTTGTATAATACCCAAATTTTACAAAATAAACAATATGGATATCCATATTGTTTATTCGAAAGTTCCTTTAATTTTTATTTCTTTTTGCTTTATCATCACATTTCCATTGGCAATTACAGTATCTATACTTAAAGACTCATTGTTTAATATCAATACATCCGCATCAAAGCCTTTCTTAATTTGCCCTTTATTTTTTAATTTCAATATTTTTGCGGGATTTTCCGTAGCTACTTTTAAACAGTTTTCGAGATCTATCTGCTCATCAAAATACATATTTTTTATGCATTCTAATACAGAAGATGTTTTCCCTATCTTTAAACCTACTAAGTTACCTTCTTTATCAAATGAGGGCAGGCTCCCTTGGCCATCAGAAGAAATTGTTATCTGCGATATATCAATACCTTGATCAATCATTTTTCTTACTGCCTTACTCGCTGATAACTCCCCATCTTCTATGAACTTTTTAGTTGTACTCGTCGTAAAGTCTACATATCCACCGTGCCTTGCATACTCAACAGCATCTTCCATAATCCATTCATTTCTGCTCATATGTGTCGGTAAAAATTGAGTTATTGGAATGTCAGATCTCTCCAATAAATCATAAATAATCTTTAAAGGATTCTTGCTGTCACCTAAATGTAAATTTATCACTCCAGCTTTTCCAGAAAGCATTCCCCCAATCCTCGTGTCTGATGCTAATCTAATGAGTTCTTCAACACTTGGGCAAGAAGATCTGTGATCTGATATAGCTATTTCTCCTGTACCGACAATTCTTTCAATCAATATCAAATCATCAGTAATACTTCCTGTTACTGTTCTAACTGGGACTTGATAAGATCCAGTATATGCATATGCTGTTATTCCTTCTTCATTTAGTGCATACACTTTAGCTAATAAATTCGACATTGTTCGCGATGTGCCATCAGTTCCAAGAACTCCTACTACTGTAGTAACTCCTGCAGTAGTTATGTCAGTCAACATGATTTCTGGTGTTCTTGTCTTATATCCTCCTTCACCGCCACCACCACATACATGGACATGGCTATCAATAAGCCCTGGCACAACAAAATTTCCTTTTGCGTCAATTAGCTCGTATTCAAGCCCTTCTAATGATATATTGTCCCTTATATCTACTATTTTGTCATCAGCTATTAATATGTCTTTCTT
Source organism: Soehngenia longivitae (assembly GCF_004684055.1). Taxonomy (GTDB): domain Bacteria; phylum Bacillota; class Clostridia; order Tissierellales; family Tissierellaceae; genus Soehngenia; species Soehngenia longivitae. The sequence goes on along the minus strand of NZ_SRIB01000001.1, from coordinate 179,561 downwards.
ACCTAGATATGAAGGGGAATAAACTATTCCATTTCTAATTAGTTTTATCATGATTTCCTCCCAAATTCAAAGCTTGAGTTTCTTTTCTAACAATATATGAATATATACTATCTCCTTTGTATACATAAGAATCTGGTATTATGAAGTGAATCTTTGAATCTATATTCGCTATAATTTCAGTATTACCAATTTTACCTATGAGCTCGCCTTTCTTCACTTCATCTCCTGATGATTTTATAGGTTTAAATAAGCCTGAATTACTAGTTTTTACATCAAATATTTCTCCATAATATATGGGAGGATTATATATAGCTTCTCCTTCTATAAAGCCCAGAGCAATAAAAAGACTTTTTAAGGCATCTATGCATTCAAATACATAAGTATTTTTAATTGCACCTTTTGATGATCCACTTGGGAGTTCTATTATAAATGATTTTTGCTTCCTCTGGTAAATGCTTTCTACAAAGAATTGACCTCTAAGTCCAGACGACTGCACTAAATTTTTTAATGGCAAGTGATTAATAACTGATAAAACTTCTGGAAATTCATCATATACAGATAAAATATATGGAATAGAGTATTGATTTGCACAATGCAAATCAATTATTATATCCATATCGCTGGCTTCATTCCAAACATTTTTTGCTGCTTTATAAGTTGGCCCTTCTATTTCATTCCCAGGAAATATCCTGTTCATATCCACATCATCATAAAAAGAAGTCCTATTAAACACTCTCGTTGCGACAGGATTACATTTAGGCATAATCTTAATACTGCCTTTTTTAAGTTCTGTATTATTTAATAATTCGATCATCTCATATGCTATAGCTATTCCTGCGACTTCATCACCATGTATACCTGCGGTGATCATGAGTTTCGGATGATTTTCCCCAAATTCATATACTTCTTGTTCAAATGAAGGGTTATCTTCTACAACAAGTTTTCTAATATTCATGTTACTCCCCCTCGAGAATCATACTGTTTAAATATCCCAATCCTTTTCTAGTTAATACAGTTCCTTTCTTCCCTCTATTTTTAGTGATATATCCGTATTCTTCTAGATAATTTAGTTTTGTGCGAATTTTATTTTCTGTGACATCAATTCCTATGTCATTTAAAGCTTTTGTTATTTTTTCTCTACTTGCATTTATATTGTTATCTTCTAACTTCTTAATCATATTTAATATACTCAGCAATTCTCCACTCAGTATCTTAAATTCATAATCCGAATCACAATTATCTTCTCCTACCTCTTCCTCGAAAAATTTCTTATCCGGTAAATCATCTAAAGTTAATGTATCAGTGGTTCTCACTGCTAACATATATTTAATCGTGGATTCTAATTCCCTAACATTCCCTAACCACTTGTAGCTTTCAAACTCATCTATAACTTCTTTCGATATTTTAACTTTCTTTGATGTCTCCTTTGATATAAAATACTCTACCAAATCTTTTATATCTGATATTCTTTCTCTTAAAGGTGGTAAATGTATATAGCCAATTTTTAGTCGATAATAAAGATCAGATCTAAATTGTTTTTCTTTTACCATTTTTCTTAAATCTTTATTCGTTGCTGCAATGACTCTAACATCAACCGACTTTATTTTTGTCCCTCCGACTGGCATTATCTCTTTCTCTTGCAATACCCTCAATAATTTCGTCTGTACTTTTAAAGAAATGTCGCCTATTTCATCTAAAAAAATGGTTCCCCCATCCGCTAGTTCAAATAATCCTATTTTCCCACCTTTTTTTGCCCCAGTAAAAGCACCTTCTTCATAGCCGAACAATTCAGACTCAATCAGTTCATCAGGAAGCGCACTGAAATTAACTGCCAAATACGGCCCATCTTTTCTATTAGAAGTGTTATGAATTGCTGATGCAAATAACTCTTTCCCTGTGCCACTTTCACCCTCAATTAAAACGGTAAGTTCAGATTTTGAAAGTTTAAATGCAGTCAATTTAACTTCATTTATTTGATAACTGTTTCCGATTATATCTTCAAAATCATATTTAGCAAAATGGCCTTTTAAAAGTAAATCTTGAGTAAATTTGCTCTTGCTATTTGCCTTTTTTTCTTTACTAGTTGTAATAACTACATTATCACTATTAGGTATCTTAAATTTTGATGTTTTAATTATTGAACCAGATATTTCTATATCTTTGTTTTCATAAAAATCAGCACTCATAAAGTACTTTAGAGCTTCTTTGTCTACTAAATTCTTGACATTTCTGTTTTCGATATTTCTCTTGTCAGGAGAAAGTAATTTTGTCATCTGTTCATTTGCATATTTTATATATCCGTTTTCATCAATAACTAAAATACCATTAACAAGGCTATCTACAATATTATTTAAATAAGTATTTAATGTATTTATGTTATTATTAACTAGAGAAATATTCTTTGATACATTAATAATCTTCTGCATATATCTCTTAGTGAAAAACCTAGTGTCTTTATTATCAAAATTTAATTTGTCCATGATATTGTAGAGAGTATTAATATCCATAATACGTGGCCCTAAATCTATTACCTTTTCTACACAATCAGGTACTTTATCTGATTCTCCAGGTGTAATCGCAATCTTTAATTTTTTGTAGCGTTCTATCCCAGGGTAATAAGGATAGTATTTTATGTGGTTTAATCCTAGTTCCATGAGATCTTCGATTGAACTATAAGTTGTTTCTTTTTCATCATTAACCAGTAAAACTTCAGTTTTTGGTGGAATATTTGCAACTAGTTCTATATAATCAAAATTTATACTTCTTTCACTGATTATATAATCTTTACAATTTAATTTTATTCCCCTCTCACTAATTTCATTTTTCAGGTTATCACTTGAATATATTATTAAATCAGCTGATATTTCATCCGGTATGTTTTCTTCACTTGCGTAGCAACAGATGCTTATATATTCAGGAATAAATTCTTTCAACTGGCTATAAAGATGATCCTTTGTATTTCTAGACCCTGAAATTAAAACTATACTCTTTTGCATAATATCACCTATCCATTCATAATTGTTTAATGCTTTAGCTTATGCTATAATTTATAATTATATCATTGGAGATGAAAATATGCGATTTAAGTTTCTACAACACTTAATACTTAAATTAGTTGTATCAATAGCCTTAATATATGTCTTAGATAATATATTGTTCTCTCAAATAAGCAGGTTAAATATTTTGATTGCTTTCTTAGGTAGCCTTTTTTTGCTCTTTGGATGGATTAATTATTTATCTAACGATGGTTTAAATATACCAAAGTTGTTCTCAAACTCAGTTTACATAAAATCAATTCTTAAAAAGCGCAGTAATAAAGGTGTTTTAAACATCTACGAAGACGATACAATAAATTCTGATTTAGAGAAAAATATTAGTGAATCAATATTTAGTAATATCAGCGTAGGTATTATTCTAATAGTTCTTTCTAATTTTATTCAATAATTAAAGCGGAAGTTTCTTATAATCCTTTTCCCTTAATATGCTTATGTTCATTTTTTCAAAAGAGAACACTTCATCTGTTTTAAAGTTGTTTGCTTGATTCATGTCAAGAATAAAAACTGCTCCAGAACCTAGTACCTCGAGAGTTTCGGCCTCTTTGTCATAAATTAAAGCTGTGTCTTCTGATACTCCAAATCCTAATAAAGTTTTATTAGATGGCTCTAAAACAGCCCTAGCAAGTCTTAAAATTCTCGCTCTTTTATCAAAATGCTGATCTACTACCCCCCATTCAAAAAATCCTAATCCTCTCACAATTCTCATATAATCATCATTTGTTTCATCGTAATCATCATAGCCATATTTTATCCTACCTTTTAATACATCAGAATTATCACCTGAACCAATCATTATTTTGCTCATGATTGCAGCTCCTGCACTAGTGCCGCCTATAATACCTCCCGCTTCATAATTTTCTTTTATCTTCAAAAGAGCTTTTGTATCATCGCCATTTTTCCTAATAAAAGCTTTATGAATATAGAATTGGTCTCCACCTGTAAACCAAAATCCATTAATATCTTTAATAATATCAACAATCTCATCACTATCCCCAAGAGGAGGGTCTCTCCACAAGCCCCCTTCATCACCGTAGATAGGTATTATTATGATATCCTCTTTTTCTACTCCTAAGTTTACCCAAATGGCTTTAACGTGTTCTATAGTTTCAATTGGTTCAATGCCAGATGCAGTTGGTATTATAGCAATTTTTTTACCTGGTTTATAAGAGCTTTTTATAAAATATTCATGAATTTTATATTCACTTTCTTCTAAATTCCCTCCTGCTATTATTAGTTTACCATTCATTAATCTATCTCCTTATCATAATGACTTCTCTCTAACTCACTTAGATACTCATCTATCTCTTTATCATTTGCCCATATGAAATGCTCTTTTTTTATCTCGACCCATTTAGGCTTATCAACTGAATAATCATGCACTTTAGGATCGTATATTAATATTTTTTTGTTTTTTTCTAAGTCTGGATCTGGTATAGGTATAGCTGACAAAAGTGATTTTGTGTATGGGTGAAGTGGATTTTCAAACAATTCATCGCTATTGGCTAATTCAACAATATGTCCTTTGTGAATAACTGCTATTCTATCAGATATAAATTTAACCACACTTAAATCATGAGCTATAAACAAATATGTCAAGTCTCGCTCTTCCTTTAATTTGTTGAGTAGATTTATTATCTGAGCTCTAATTGACACATCTAATGCTGAAATAGGCTCATCTGCTATTATAAACTCAGGTTCCATAACTAATGCTCTTGCTATGCCTATCCTCTGTCTTTGCCCGCCAGAGAATTCATGTGGAAATCTAGTTAAAAAATCTTTTAAGAGTCCTACCTCTTCCATAGCCTCTTCAACTTTTCTCTTCCTATCTAATTCATCTTCATATAATTTAAAGTTATACAGACCTTCTGAAACGATGTAATCAACTTTTGCCCTTTCATTAAGTGATGCCATAGGGTCTTGAAAGATCATTTGCACACTTTGCCTAAATCTCTTTATCTCATCTTTTTTCAATTTTTTGCTGATCATTTTATCTTTAAAATATATCTCACCACCAGATATGGGGTGAATTTTCATAATGGCTCTACCAATCGTAGTCTTACCAGAACCACTTTCGCCCACTAATGAAAAAGTTTCTCCCTTATATATATCAAAGCTAACATCTTCAACTGCTTTAAACTGTTTGCCATCAAGTTTAAATTTTACCGTAACATTCTTTAGTGAAACCAATACTTCTTTTTTCAGTTTATTTTTGTTGTCTTCTTTTTTTTGTTTCCCATCGTGTTCTAGTTTTTCGATAATTAAATTGTCATGAGCTTTTTCGTGCAACATCCATGTCTTTGCATAATGAGTCTCTGACACCTTAAAAAATGGCGGTTCATACATGGTATCAATCTTTAGAGCATGTGGATTCCTTAATGCAAATGCATCCCCTTTAATTTCTTTGTACAAATTTGGAGGAGTGCCTTTTATATAAAAAAGTTCTTCGCCTCTTAACCCTAGTTGTGGTAATGATAGCAAAAGTGCTTTTGTATATGGGTGTTTTGGATTTTTAAAAATTTCATTGCTAAGCCCATATTCAACTATTTGTCCTGCATACATAACAGCTACCCTGTCAGCCACATTTGCTACTACACCTAAATCATGGGTTATATAGATTACCGTCATGTTAAGTTCTTTTTGTAAATCTTTTATGAGGGTTAATATCTGTGCTTGTATTGTCACATCTAAAGCTGTAGTTGGTTCATCGCATATTAGTATCTCTGGTCTACAAGCAATTGCTGTGGCTATTACAACTCTTTGTCTCATACCCCCCGAAAATTCATGAGGATATTGTTTATATCTTTTTTCCGCATCATCTATTCCAACCAATTTTAAAATTTCAATGGCTTCTTTCTTAGCTTCATCTTTAGGCGTATTTCTATGCCATGTGATTACCTCTCTTATTTGTTCTCCTATAGTTTTCAGCGGATTTAAAGATGTCATTGGGTCCTGAAAAACCATCGCAATTTTTTTACCTCTTATGGTTAACCACTCTTTTTCCGTTTTGAACTTTGCTAAATCTTTCCCGTTGTAAATAATTTCTCCTTCGTCTATCCACCCATTTTTGTCTAACATTCCAACAAAAGATTTTGTAAATACACTTTTACCAGATCCACTTTCACCAACTATTGCTAAGGTTTCTCCCTTAAATAAATCAAGTGAGGAGTTTCTCACAGCAGTTAAAATTTTCCCTCGAAGATTAAATTTTATAACTATATTTTTGACTTCTAAAATTTTATTTTCCATATTTCCTCCTACACGTGATTCTTAGGATCAGATGCATCAGCAAATTTATTTCCAACGATATAAAATGAAATTGTTATGATACATAAAACTAATGTTGGATAGAGCATTTGATATGGGTAGAGCATAAAATTTGCTCTGCCCTGATTTACCATATTACCTAAAGTAACAGAATCTAGCGGTAATCCAAGTCCTACAAAGCCCAAAAAAACTTCTGAACCAATAGAGTAAGGTACAGTCAATGCTGCTTCCATTATTATTAAACTCACTAGATGTGGTATGATGTTTTTAGCTACTATCCTTTTTAATGGAGTTCCTAAGCATTGAGAAGCAATATTATATTCACTTTCTCTAAGTGAAAGTACTTTATTTCTCATAAATTTAGCCTCTACTATCCAACCACTCGATGCTAGTGCAATTACAATCGTAGTAAAGCTAGGTTCGAGTATATAAGACAGAAGTATTAAATAGACAGTAGAAGGGATATTTGTGATTATATTGTAAAGTTCAATCATTAATGGATCAATCCTCCTCACGTATCCCCATATTGCTCCGACAATACTGCCTACTCCTACCTCAATTAATGCTATTACCAGCGCTAATAGCAAAGAATTTCTTGTCCCATACCATGTTCTTGCCCATATATCCCTTCCGAGTCCATCTGTTCCAAACCAATTTTGGCTGTTTGCATTTACATTCCATTTATCCATATCTAAAGTAACTTGCTGAGGATCTACATTAGAAAAAACAGGATACAAAAAGCTAAATAGACTTAATACAACAATAATTATCACTAAAAATATACTGAGTTTACTTTTGAAAAAAGTTCTAAAAGTAGATCTCCAGTAAGAATAATTAGAATATCCACTTTCTTCTGATAACTGCTCGTCTAGTGGTATTTCATCAAATAGATCATCAGGTAATTCCGTTCCATTATAATACATCTTATCCATCTCTTAATCCTCGCTCTCTGTAAGCCTTATTCTAGGATCAATAAATACAATAAGTAAATCACCTAAAAATACCCCTAAAACTGAAAGAACTGAATAAATCAATACTAGTACTTGTACTAAGTTATTATCCATCTGTTTTATTGAATCTATTAAGAGTCCTCCCATGCCAGGTATTGAGTATAAGTTTTCAATAATTAGAGATCCCGAAATTATCAACAATAAATCAGATGGTATCCCAATAGCAATTGGTACAAATGCATTTCGAAGAACATGTTTTCTCATTACATAACTTTCTGAAAGGCCTTTAACTTGCGCAAACTTTATATAGTCTCTATTAGCTTCGTCAACCATAAACCTTCTTAACCAAATTGCATACCATGCTATACTTGATAATGACATAGAAATTGCTGGTAAAATCCAAGATTCTGGTCTGTCTTTATAAAACAACATAGGCAAATCAAAGATTTTAGATACCCAAACTTGAAACAAGAATAAATATATAAGGCTTGGCACAGCCCTTACAATTACTGAGTAAAATGTTCCAAGATTATCTACGATCTTCCCTTTGTAACGAGCCATTAGTATACCCATTGGTATACCAAGGCCCATGCTTATTACAATACTTGCAAATCCAAATACAGCAGAATATCCTATCTTTTCTTTTAGTATTGTAGTTATGCTTAGTCTAGGATAGACAGTTATACTCCTTCCTAAGTCTCCATTAAATATATTTACTATGAAGTTTTTGAATTGTGTAAGTGGTGGATCCAATACACCTATGCTTTTTAAATATGCTTGTCTCATTTCTTCAGTCATAGTCAAATAATCATCTCTTGTAAAGTAGCCAGAAGTGGGCATCAATCTAAGTAACATAAATACAACAAATATAACTATCCATATAGTTATAAGTGATTGAATTGATCTTTTGAAGATATATTTTTTCATACCTAATTCCCTTCTTGGAATAATTTCTCAATTTCTTCTTCGTGTTGAGCTTTCAATTTTTCATATTGTTCTACAGTAACTGGATCAGATTGGATTTTAGAGCCTTTCATTTTGTATTTGGTTAATCCAAATTGACCTTTTGGAGTTAGAAAAGGAACTTCCTTACTAATATAGTAAGATCCCCCACCAGTCATATATGGAATAATTATTACATTATCTAACATGTATTTTTCAGCTTCTGAGAATATAGTGTATCTCTCAACCAAATCACTCTTTGCTGTTGCTTCTTCAACTAATTTATCAAATTCTTCTACAGTATATCCACCTTCATTTAAGCTTCCATCGGTTGTTAACCTCTCTAGATTAGCAGAAGGGTCAGCAAACTTAAAGCTGTATGAATCATCTACTAAATCAAAATTCATAGGACTAAAAACTTCATCTTGAAAACTTGTTGCAGCATATCCAACAATTACGTTTACATTCTCCTCACCTAAATTTTGCTTTAACATTTCAGCTATAAGCAAGGCCTTTTTTGTCTCTACAGGATCTGTTGTAGTTGCTAAAACTATATCAACCGGTAGCTTCCCATCTACTTCAAATTTAGCTATCCTGTCCATATCAACTGATTCTCTTCCTACACCATTTATAGTCCCATCTTCACTACATAATTCTTCAATAGCCTTATTCATATATTCTTTAGCTAACTCTGGATCATATGGATTATTCTCTTTGTAAGGCTTTAAATTAGGATAATCTGTATAATCTACCCCATTAGGGTCAAATACAGTATCTTCAGGTGTTATTGTATTCCTTATAAAAAATTCAGGTTGATTTGGCTCATAAAGTGAAGATATTTTAACTCTATCTATGCCGTGTAACAATGCTTTTCTAAAGTTTAGATTGTTCACAAAAGTTTTATACTCTGGGTTTTTAGACTGGTAATTCATAGTAAACCAAAAAGTGACAGTATTTTTTTCTTTCAAGTTAACATACTTTTCCCATTCAGTTCCATCTAAAGCTTTTAATTGTTCTGCTGACACAGAGCAGCTTGTAAGCTCTCCTCTTTGAAACATTTCTAACCCTGTTATTTCATCTCCTACTTTTTGCAAATTTATTTCTCTTACAGTTATATTTTCTTTATCCCAATAATAGTCATTTTTAGTCAATACTATTAACTTATCCCTCTCCCAAGTAGATATGTAATAGCCACCATTATAAAGTAAGGTTTCTTTTGATGTAGCAAAATCTTCCCCTACTTCATTTAGAAATTCTTTCTCTACTGGATAAAATAGTTCCATAACTAAATACGAAAGAAAATATGGAGTAGATGTATCAAGGGTATATTCCAATGTATATTCATCTAGTGCTTTTACTCCAACTGTTTCTTCAAATGATTTTTCAACTTCCTCTCTTGTCATCCCAATATCTATGCCTTCATCAATATCTGCTAGATTGTAATAATAGTCAGAGATACCTTTAATTACACTTGATATCGTTCTAAAATTCTTTGCTGCATTTTTCGGATCAGAAATGTATCTAATACCTTCAACAAAATCATCTGCTGTAACTTTGTATTCTGTCTTTTGTCCATTGCTATCTACCCAATATACATCTGGTCTTAATTTGAATGTCCACACTGTATCATCTTCATTTTTTGTCCAGCTTTCTGCTAAAGATGGCACAACCATTCCATATTTATCATTTTCCACAAGCCCATCAATAGTATTGGAAATTATTGTATAACCAGTAACCGAGGATAAATCATATGGATTTATAGTTTTATATTCTCCTGAAAAAGTACCATAGAATACATCCTCATAACCTCCTGATTCATTGTTTGAGCATCCCGCTAAAGTAACTAAAATCATAGTGAATATAAGTAGCCATGAAACAGATTTTTTCATATATTCCCCTCCTAATTAATTTGATATATAATATTGCAAAAATTGTGCCAACGTAAAAAAAGTGATATTTACTATATTTATAAATATAAGAAAAGCTATTTGGTGAGTTATTGGTTAATCGCCAATGAAATTCTCACCAAATAGCTAAGTTTCTTAATCCTTATAGATGTTCTCCATTTTTTCAAAAGCTTGAATGGTTTTTTCTTTTTCTCCTAAATTGATAATTATATATTGACCGTCTACTTTCATGTAAATAAAAGGTGGTTTTTTAGAATCTAAGTATAGCTTTACTTTACCATATTCTTTTGTTTTAAAATATCCTTTATCTTTCCCTGCTATGCTTGATCCATTTGTTCTTAACTCTATCGTCGGCAATTTATCTCTTAACTCCAATTCTTCAATTTCTTCCCAGCGATACAAGTCGCCATACATGCCTTTAAATTCAACTCCTACATCGTTTATATTTATCTTAATGGGCTGAAGAGATCTAAAAATCATAATTCCAACAAATAATAATACAATTATTGTTATAATCAAAGTTATCAAAGTCCCTTTATCCCTAGATTTACTATCGTTTTCTTGTTTATTATGATCGTATTTTTGCGCTTTTATTATTACCAAAATTGTTGATATTATAAATATAACTATAAAAATAGCATTGAAAGTTGAAATAAGCTCAGGAAAAAAATAAGAAAAAATACCAATCAATATAAATAAGCCACCGATAAAATACATGTAACTTCCAATCAGTTTCCCTAATCCTTCAGTATCAACATTCTTTTTCATATCTTTTGGCGATGTATTGTATCCTGCAATTAGAAAATACCATTTGAGCTTGTGTATGGCAAAACCCAAAAATATAAATAGCAGCCCTATGATAGCTAATATTAGCATCAGTAATCCCCCTTTGATCCTTTGCTACCATTATATTCCATATGCACTTTAAAATCAATAAAGTACTATTATTCTTCAAACAACTCTTTTGCCTTCTTTTTCAGTTCTGCTTGCTTTTTAAATATCTGTCTAAAAATCACATCTCGTGTAGCTTCTGGTATTCCTATAAATTTAAAATCGACATAAATCCTGTTTTCAATCCTTACAGTTCTGATTACCTCTCCCTGAACCAATGTTTTTTCTTCATCAAATTTAATTATAATTGCATTAACATCATCTAAATCTAAGTTTTCCACATTCTCTTCATCTATGTAAAAGCTTAAGGAGTCACCACCAATTTTATTGATTGTAACTTCAGATCCTATACTCTTACCAACAATTAAATTACCTTCAATTTCCCACGACATGCTAAAAAAGTTCGCGGATGGTTTTGGAGTGATATCAGATATATATATATTGCTGTCTTCCCAATTTATGATTTTAGTATCATATTCATACACCAATCCCTTGCTTTGAGTATAAAAAACAGCTTCTGAAGATTTATCTATGTTATCTCCATTATTCTTTAAGTCGCTTATATTTACTTTAAATTCATATCCAATATTTTTCTTGATTAAAGTCCCTTGAAGGTTTTTAATCCCATTGAGTTGAGGCACTACCAATGTTCCTAAAAGTAAAGGTTCTTCTAATATCATATTCTCCATTCTCTTATTATTTACCAATATGGTTATCATAAGTCTCGATAATTTAGGATCAAACTGTTTTCCTGCGTTTAACCTCACTTGATTTATTACAGTATCAATAGAACTCTCATCTCTATAGGCCCTCTTAGAAAGCATGGCATCTACAGCATCAGCTAAAAATATTATCCTACTTTCAAGTAAAATACTATTGCCTTTAATTCTATTAGGATACCCCGTGCCATCAAATCTCTCGTGATGTTGCAATATTATATCTTCGATCCCTGATAACGAATTATTTTTCTTAATTATATCCTTAAGTATATTGTACCCATATGTTGAATGTTTCTCAATTTCACTTCTTTCTTCATCTGTTAGACTTCCTTTTTTATTTAAAATTCGGCTGTCAATAAATAATTTCCCTACATCGTGTAACAATGCTGCCATGTATAACTTTTCAAGCCTTTCTTGAGGAAATCCAAGCGTCTGCCCTAATAGATTTGATAAGTATGCAACATTATAAGGATGAGATTTCATTATAGGATCTTTTTCATTTAATATCTCAAAAATCAAGTGAATAAAGTTTTTAAAATATTGTTCGTCTAATGAGCTAGTATAATGAATTGAATATTTATCAGATATTTTTTCAACCAGTAAAGAGACCTTTGGTTCTTCTAACTTTTTAATAATCGAATCTACATCATTGTACCCACCACTTAAATGGAGAGTGCCTATAAGCATTTTTTCATTTTCTTTATTGATTATTAACGGAATGTAAAGCTCTGACTCGGATACATTTTCATCTTTTCCTATAAACAACACTCTTTTTTCTTTGACCAATTTCTTAATATGGTCATCATCAATGTCACTGTTAAAATAGTATATGTTATTTTTGTTTATATGAAATTTATCAGTTTTGTTGTCAATATTTTGAGTGATTCTAAACCCAAGTATGTTGTCATCATTAAATACTATTATCTCCCATTCTTTAAACTCCAATATGTCTCTTAATTCATTGCAAGATTGAATTAATTCTTTACGATTGTCTTTATTTAAAGCCTTTAAATCAATGCTTTTAAGCATACATTCACCTCCGCCGATTGATAATTATATTTAAGCTTATCTATTATATCGGTGGAAATTTTTAGGATTTAAGTATAATCAATCTTTTCTGTATTCTAAAATATCACCTGGTTGGCAGTCCAATGCTTCACAAATTGCATTCAATGTTTGAAATCTAATTGCTTTTGCTTTCCCATTTTTTAATATAGAAATATTTGCCATAGTGATTCCTACCTTTTCAGACAATTCTGTGACACTCATTTTCCTTTTTGCTAGCATTACATCTAAATTTACTATAATTGCCATAACCCCACCTCAAATAGTCAGATCGTTTTCATTTTTAAGCTTTATTACTTCGGCTAATAATTTCTCTAGTACTGCTGCAAATACCGATATAACGATGCTCGCAAATATAATGATTAATGGAAATGCTAAAAGTCCTGGTGCATCATCAACTTCAGCAATTGGATATAAAAAAGGTAAAGCAATTACATATAACATAGAAATCGCAATAGCACTATGTTTTATTTTCGTCAGCAAATTTAGTGAGATATTGCTAAAAACATCCTTTTTATCAATTCTAGTTAAGATATTAGAAGCATTAAAAAGTGCATAAAAATATATTAAAGCTGTCAAATATAAAATAACAACAACTATATTTGGTAAATATCCCATCATTGTTGGCACCCAAAATACACATAGTATTAAAACTGGCATGGCTATTAGTATTAATGTTATTCTTAAAAAAAGTATATACTTGTCTTTCATGGCACACCTCTTTTTTCAATCCTTTTATTTAATTTTACAGTTGTCAATATCGTTTTGCAATATAATTTTATTGTAAAACTAAAGGACTAGTTCCCTAGTCCTTTAGTTTTATCTCCATAATTATATCCTTGCCAGCTATTACATCATTACTATTTTTGATTCCTAACTCTTTTACTATATCCATATTAGTTATTAATACAGGAGTATCAATGCTTTTGCCTTTTTGCTTTATGAACTCTAAATTCATTTCAAGTAGTTTATCTCCAATGTTAACTTCATCCCCAGCTTTAACAAAAGCTTTAAATCCTTCTCCTTTAAGTTCTACTGTATCAATTCCTAAATGAATTAAAATTTCCAATCCTTCGTTAGTTTTAATCCCCACTGCATGTTTTGTTGGAAATACTTGAATTATTGTACCTTTCACTGGAGATAAAACTGTATTTTCATTAGGTTTTATAGCAATACCATCTCCTACCATTTTCTCTGAAAATACGGGATCGTCTAATTCAGTTAAGTCAATTAGCTCACCACTCATTGGAGCATATATAACTATAGAGTTTTTCTTGTTAAAAATATTAAACATCTTCTGACCTTCCTTTTGTTCGAAAATTATTTGCTAATTAATTTATCTAATTCCTCCCACACAAATTGAACTTGAAGTCCTATAACTATCTGTAAGGTATAAGGACCAGTCACTTTAACTCCAGCGATATCAGCTTTCTTTATTTTCCCAATATCTACTTTATCCATATCCTTTACTTCTATTCTCAATCGTGTAGTACAGTTTTCAATATTTACTATATTTTCGTCTTCACCTAAACCAGTATAAATAATTTTAGCTATATTTGCAAATTTTTCATTTGTGGTAGATATTTTCTCTTTTGAATCAATTTCATTGTAATTATCACTATAATTATCTGTAAATCTTTCTGCCATTTCATCGCTATTTTTTAAATCTATATCTTCAGCTTCTCTACCTGGTGTTTGAATATTAAATTTAACTATTAAAAATCTGAAAATAATATAGTATAGAAAACCGAAGAAAACACCTTGCAAAATAAGCATATATGGATTATTTGCTAAAGGAAGCCTTGAACTTAATACAAAGTCAATAAGTCCCGCACTGAATCCAAATCCTGCCGTCCAATTAAAGAATGCACTAACAGCTAATGAAATACCTGTCAAAATAGCATGAACTACATAAAGTACTGGCGCAACAAACATAAATGAAAATTCAAGAGGTTCTGTTACTCCTGTTAAAAATGATGCAAACCCAGCTGCCATCATCAGTGATTTTATTTCTTTTTTTCTTTTTGGTTTAGCTGTTTGATACATAGCGATAGCTGCTCCAATTAGTCCAAACATCATTATTGGGAAAAATCCAGCCTGATACATTCCTGTTATACCTTTTGTCCCAGTACCAGCCCAAAAGTTTCCTATATCGTTTATTCCAGCTACATCAAACCAGAATACAGAGTTTAATGCGTGATGCAGCCCTGTAGGAATTAACAATCTGTTAAAGAATCCATAAAGCCCTGCCCCTATATAGCCTAATCCACTAATCGTTGTCCCAAAATTAACTAATGCAGTATAGACTACGGGCCATACGAACAATAAAGCCATCGATTCCAATAGCATAACAGCAGATGTTACAATCGGTACTAGCCTTTTACCACTGAAAAAAGCCAGTGCATCTGGCAGCTTGACTTTACTAAATCTGTTGTACATTGCCGCAGCAGTTAATCCTGAAATTATTCCAACAAATTGGTTTTCAATCTTTGAAAATGCTGCATTTACTTCTGAAACCTCAATTCCCTTAAGCATAGCTACTGATTCAGTAGATAAAAGGGTTGTAACGACTAAATATCCAACCAAGCCACTAAGTGCAGCTGCCCCATCACGTTCTTTTGACATTCCAATAGATACACCGATCGCAAACAATATACTCATATTACCTATTATAGAGTCCCCTGCTTTAATTAAGAAGGCTGCTACTGGGCTTCCTCCACCCCATCCGGTTGGATCAATAGCATATCCTATACCTAGAAGTATTGCTGCTGCAGGAAGTACAGCTACTGGAAGCATTAGTGAACTACCTAACCTTTGAAAATACTTTTTCATTTCAACTCCTCCTAATTAAAATTTTTCACTTCTTTAATCCTTTCAATATGAAGTGCTAGATATCCTAACTCATCTTCCGATACCTCAACACTTTTTACCTTTGCTATGTGTTCCCCGATTTTATTAGCTATTTGATAAGACTTAGCAAATTGTTCTTTTATTATATTTAGTAAAGGATTCTTAATATTTTTATTTTCTTCCATTCTATTTAAACTAGTTCTAAGATGATTTATCAGCCTAGTATAAGTTAATTCATTGGTTCCTATTTCAATATTCAACTCTGTTTCAATTATTTTAATTAAATCCAATAATAATTTTGTATTTTTTATCGTATCACCAACATTTTTATTCTGCCTAGCAGAGTGAATATGCAAAGCTATAAACCCCGCTTCTACTTCTTTTAAATCCACTCCTAATTCTGATTTAATTAAATCTATGGCTATTAATCCAATTTCAAATTCTTTAGGGTAAAGTGCTTGAATTTCATAAAGAAATGGATTGTTTAACCCCATCCCAGATTTTGCCCTTTCAATAGCAAAACTTATGTGATCTGTAAGAGCTATATGAATATGATTATTTAATTTCCCAAGTTTCTCCTCTGCTTTTTTTATTATTTTTTCACAGATTATAATGATTCTATCATCGATTTCATTAATTAAATTTATGTATTCTTTCTTAGTGCTTTCATCAAAATTAAGAAATGACTTTTCTATCTCTTTATCACTCAATGTTATAAATTCATTAATTTTTTTTGAGAAACCTATGCCTTTGCCAACTAAAACTATTTCTTGTTTTTTCTCTATGTCGATTGCAAGGATGACATTATTATTTAATATTTTATTAATTTTATACTTCCTTTCCCCCACAATCCATCTCCCCTTTAAAAATAAAAAGGCACAAACCATATGTATAAACATAGGTTCATGCCTGATAAATCAGTGACACACCTTATAAATATAATATATTATATAATACTATAAAAATCAACCCATAAATTATTTTTTATGTCTTTCGGACAATAGCTGCCCGCCTGATGCTATGTTGTCCATACTGTTCTCTCTTATCAAAACTGAAAAAGCTTCTTTTGGAATGCCTAATACTTCGTGCGATACATCAGTTAATCTCTTTGCCAGTTCCATCTTTTGTTCCCTTGTCATTTGACCTCCATCAAACTGAATAAATGGCATAAACTCACCTTCTTTCAAAAAATTTTTAATTATGAAAAGGCCTTTAGTAAAAGTTTAATCATCAAAAAAAATATAGTAATTGTAACAAATATACCTAACAATCCATACATTGAAACTTTGACCGCTTCTATAAATAATTCGTTCATATCATCAGCTCCTAACTCAATAATGCTAAAATAAGCCCGCCAGCTATAACTGAGCCTATTTGACCAGCTACATTAGCTCCTACTGCGTGCATTAATAAAAAGTTTGATGGATCTTCTTTTTGTCCCATCTTATGAATTACTCTAGCAGACATTGGAAAAGCTGATATCCCTGCTGCACCAATCATAGGGTTGATCTTTTTGTTTAAAAATATATTCATTATTTTTGCAAATATTACTCCCCCTGCAGTGTCAAATACAAATGCAATTAGTCCCATAGCAATAATCATGAGAGTCTGTGGTTTTAAAAATTGCTCAGCTACCATTGTGGAGCCAATAGTTATCCCTAAAAATATAGTCACTAAATTAGCTAATTCGTTCTGAGCGGATTTCGAAAGACTATCCATTACCCCACATTCCCTAATTAGATTTCCAAACATTAAAAAGCCTATTAGCGAAACACTTGAAGGAGCAATTATTCCAGAAATAAAAGTTACAATAATCGGAAACAATATCTTTACTGTTTTTGATACTCCCTGAGGTTTATACTCCATTTTTATTCTTCGCTCTTCTTTAGTCGTAAGTGCCTTTATGACTGGCGGTTGGATGATTGGCACTAAAGCCATATAAGAATAAGCCGCCACTGAAATTGGTCCTAATAGATTTTTAGCAAATCGCGTTGCTACAAATATAGATGTTGGACCATCTGCTGCTCCAATTATTCCAATTGAAGCCGCTTCTTTTAAATCAAAGCCAAAGAATGTCGCTAAACACATAGTAAAAAATATGCCAAATTGAGCTGCTCCCCCAAAAAATAACATAATTGGGTTTTGAAGTAAAGGCGTGAAGTCGATCATAGCTCCTACTGCAATAAAAATGAATAGGGGAAATAATTCAGTTGCTATTCCTGCATCAAACAAAATGCTCAAAGCTCCTCTTTGCAATATTCCACCGCTAATCTGATCAATCGCAGAAGAAAACGGAATATTCACAAGCAATGCTCCAAACCCTAGTGGCAATAGCAATGTAGGTTCATATTTTTTGTGGATTGCTAAAAAAATAAGAGTTCCTGATATTATGTACATGATTACGTGTTTTGGTGTTATTGATGTCAAACCCAGAAGTAATTGTTCCATTTACTGTCCCCCTTGTTAAATATATTTACCTATTACAATTTAACATAAAGTAATCAACATATAAAGTAAATTTAAGCAAACATTTGCAAAAATTTTTTTCTTTCACTTTCGGGTACAAGGCTACCCCCAGTAGCCCACATCATATAATAGGGAAATACTTCGGTATAAAGATTTTTAGTGAGTGAAATACCATTAAACCCTGCTAATGATGAAGGTTCAATAAATATGTTTTCCGAATTATATAGCCCTTTTAAGTAATAGAATAATTTTTCATCGTTTATAGTGAAACAACCATGTATCATATTTTCAATGAACTTTCCAACAAAACCTGATGCTCTACCTACTGCAAGCCCATCTGCTTGAGTCTTATTGTCAAGTCCTATGTCAAATACCGATATTTCATTGTGTTTTTTTGTAGCTAAGCCTAATAGCATACTTGGGGAATGAGTTGGCTCTGCAAAATAACAATGAACTAAATCTTTATACGCTAATTTCAAGCCGTATAAAACCCCTCCTGGGCCACCGCCAACACCACAAGGTAAAAAGACAACGAGTGGATGTGTTCTATCGGGAATGATTCCCATACCGTCTAATTGTTCTTTGACATTTAATCCGCCAACTGCATAACCTAAGAACAGATCCTTTGAATTTTCATCATCTATGAAGAAGCTATTGATGTTTTTCTCTGATTCTTTCCTTCCCATTTCTACAGCTTTTGAATAATCTTCTTTATATTCAATTACATTCACTCCATTAGCTCTTAGCATGTCTTTCTTCCATTGTTTAGCATCTATTGACATATGCACTACGACATTAAATCCCAATCTAGAACTTATCATTCCTATGCTTAATCCGAGGTTTCCTGTACTTCCTACTTGAATTGTGAATTTTTTATAAAAATCTTTAAACCTTTGTTCTAAAAGGATAGAATAATCATCTTCAATATTTAACATTCCATGTTGTATTCCTAAATTCTCTGCTATTTTTAGAACTTCATATACTCCGCCCCGCCCCTTTATCGAACCAGCAATAGGTAGCAAATCATCTCTTTTTAGTAGAATTTTCCCATCTATTTTTTGCCCTATTTCATTTTCATACCAACTTTTATAATTGTGAATCTCTTCTATCCTAGATTCAACAATCCCACTATCAAGGTTAAATGCTTTCTTTATAAAAGGCTCAAATCTCTTAAATCTTTCTTTTGCTTCTATCACATCTTCTTTTTTTATCTCTAGATGAGGATATACTTTCTCAAAAGGTTCGTAGTTAGGATTAACCCACAGTACCTCTTTCATTTCCCTAAGGTTTTCTATTAAATCCATATTATACCTCCGTTTATCCTCTAAAATTTTCTAAATACTTCTTAACTGATCTATTCATCTCTTTAGCAAAATCAGAATCATACTTTCTTTTATGTAATTCTTTAATGGATTCTATTTCATCTT
The DNA here is from genome assembly GCF_004684055.1 of Soehngenia longivitae. Classification (GTDB taxonomy): domain Bacteria; phylum Bacillota; class Clostridia; order Tissierellales; family Tissierellaceae; genus Soehngenia; species Soehngenia longivitae. Next base: position 160,024 of record NZ_SRIB01000001.1, on the reverse strand, counting down.
TTGATAAATTTTCTTTTTCATTTCTTATTTGTATCATTTTCATCAGTTTATCTTTATCTAATCTATAGTATCTATTCTCAAAAACCATAAACTCTTTCTCAAATCTCTGAGGCTTTTTTCTGTCAATTTGTTTTTTTGTTGGATATCCATAAATTAACATGCTAATTGGCAAAGTATAAGGCGGTAAATTCAATAGTTTAGTTACCTCTTCGTAATTTTCTAATATATCCCCTATATAACAAGAACCAATCCCAAAAGATTGTGCTGCTAAAACGGTATTTTGTGCAGCTATTACTGAATCTTGAATAGCTAACAATAAATCTCCTTCTTGAGGATTCCTTGCATCAATTCCGTTATACTTGTATATATCGTACCATTTTTGATAATCTGCAATAAATACTAATACTAAGGGTGCTTTTGCAATGAACTTCTGATTGTCGCATAATATTGAAAGTTTCTCTTTAATTTCAAAATCTGTCACATCTACAATAGAATAAAACATCATATTGCCAGCAGTTGGTGCTTCAAAAGCTGCATTTATAATCTCAGATTTTATATCTTCTGAAATTAATTTATCCTCAAATAACCTTACAGATTTTCTTTCCTGAATTAATTTTATTACTTCGTTCAAAAATATCACCCCTAGCAAATATATTTCAATTGTTTATTTTGATTCTCTATTTTAAATAAACCAATGCTTTCTTTTCAATATGTAAGAAAATATTTTCTTTGAAATCTAATTTTTTAAAATTATTTTTGTCAACTTTTAAAGATATAGCTTCTCCTTGACTATAAGACACATTTTTTACTAATAAATCAAAATGATTTATTGTTTCTATGATATCTACTACTGTTACTTGAACCACTATCTCTCCGCTTGAATACGGACTATTGTTTATCAATATGTCATTGTCTTTAAGAGCAATAAATGAAATATCATTTTCTAAATACGTGTCTGTTTTATATGATATACCCCATTTAGTAGCAATTAAAGTGTCGTGTGTTAAATATTGAAGTTTTGAAATATTATTATAACCCAATAATTTTGATACATTAAAATATTTTGGATTAGCAAATACATCTTTAGTACTTCCCGCCAATATTACTTTCCCTTCATCTATAACAGTCATGTAATCACAGAATTTATATACTTCTTCTCTATTATGTGTTACCATTACCATTTGTTTATTGTAGGTCTTCAATAATTCAAATAATTCTACTTCCAGTCTTTCCTTTAAGTAAGAATCTAGTGCTGAAAATGGCTCATCTAAGATTAGAATATCTGGATTTTTAATTATTGCTCTAGCCAAAGCTACTCTCTGTTGTTGTCCTCCTGAAAGTTGTCTAGGATATTTTTTTTCTAAACTTTCTAGTTTGAAAAGCTCGATAATCTCTTTTAATTTTGTTTTTGTATCTTCATTTTTTTTATTAAGTGATATTTTTATATTTTCTTCTACATTCAGATGAGGAAATAAAGCATAATTTTGAAATAGATATCCAACGTTTCTCTCTTGAGGTTTAACGTTTATTTTCATTTCTGAATCAAATAAAATTCTATCGTTTAGTAAAATCCTACCTTCATCAGGTTCTGTTATCCCAGCAATACATTTTAATGTCATACTTTTCCCACTACCAGATGCTCCAAAAATCCCTAAGTGCGATCCTTCATTTTTAAAATTGATGTCTAGTTTAAAACCATTTACTTTTTTCCTTATATCGACTTCTAATCCCATATCACTTGTCCTTTACTATTGGTTTTCTGCCAAAATAATTCATCAACAATATCACTATAAAAGATATTGCCAAAACTACTGCTACATAATATGATGCTTGTTTCATGTTGCCTGCAGCTACTTCTGAATATATCGCCAGCGGAAGAGTACGAGTTTTATTTTCAATGTTACCCGCAATCATTGCAGTAGCGCCAAATTCTCCTAATGACCTTGCAAATGACAAAATAGCACCCCCTAAAATCCCTGGTGATGCTAAAGGCAACATTATCCTAAAAAATATACTTGATTCTGACATTCCAAGAGTTCTCGCTGCCATAATCAAATTTTCATCAATTTGCTCAAATGCACCCATTGCAGTCCTATACATTAGCGGAAAAGCTATTACGAATGCTGCTAGCACTGTGGCTTGCCATGAGAATACAATTCTAATCCCCATAAACTCAAGTAAGAATCTACCAATAGGCCTTTTCACACCAAATACCAAAAGCAATAAAAATCCTATAACTGTAGGGGGAAGTACTAGAGGTATAGTAAATATAGTGTCTAAAATTGCCTTTATTCGTTCGCTTTTAATATCTAAAACCAACTTAGCCGCAAATATGCCAAATATAAATGTAAAAAACGTAGCCACAGAAGCTGTCCTTAAAGATATCAGTATAGGTGAAATCTCCATTTTAATTCTCCTATTTTATTGGTGTAAAACCATATTCACTAAAAATCTCATGTGCTTTATCTGACCTTAAAAACTCAACAAATTTATTTGCACTTTCTACATTTTGTGTGCTTTTTACAATACCCACTGGATATACAACCTTGCTCACCATGTTTTCATCAGCCTCTAGAACTATCTTAACTTCATCAGTTGAATAAGCATCAGTGGAGTAAACTATACCACAATCTGCACTCTTCTCCTTAACCCAATTTAAGACCTCTGAAGCATTAGTCCCTAGGCTTAATTTACCTTGTGCTTTATCCCAGAGATTTAAATTTGTTAGAAGTTCTTTAGCATATTGTCCTGCCGGAACACTAGAAGGATCTCCTATTGCTATCTTTTCCACTTTAAGCAAGTCTTCAAAATCAGATATTAAATAATCACTATCTCTCGGTACTATTACAACAATTTTGTTCTCTAATAAATCTCTTATCGAATCTTTAAGAATATATCCTTCTTCATTTAATTCATCCATCTGTTTTGTGGCTGCAGATACAAATACATCAACTGGAGCTCCTTCTTTTATCTGCTGTTGAAGTTTTCCAGAACTGTCATAAGTAGCCTCGATAGTTATATTTGGATTCTCTTTTTCAAATTCAGGGATTAGCTTTTCGTCAAATACATTTTTAAGGCTTACTGCTGCAGCTATCGTGATATTGCTATCTAAATTTTTCTCAGTTGAACAACCTGATAAAAAAAATATAGAAATGCTAATTAACAAAAGAACTAAAACTATTTTTTTCATATACACACCTTTTAATTTTGACTTTTATATTAATCTATTATTTTTTGTTTTTAATATTTATTTCTTTGAATACACTTTCTCTATCAACTTTTTGTTTATATAATCATACCCTGATACTTTATGTGGAATTAAGCAATTGGAACAGTCCTTAACTCCATTATTCATTATGTAGTTTCCTCCACATTCATCTAATAAATAAAGCGGACAATAACAAAACATGCAATTAAACTCGTCAGTATTGTCTATTTTATGACATGGGAAATACTCACATTCTAAATTTTTATAAAACCTATATGAATTTTTCATTTTTACCTCCTGATTATAGTTTATTAAGTTCTTTGAATACATCTACAACAACACTGTTCTCGTGATGGTTTTTTATGGCTATTCTTATGTGGTTTCTTCCAATATTACTAAAACTAGAGCAAGTTCTTATTAAAATTCCTCTATTCAAGAAAAAATGTAATGCAAAGTCTTCATCTTTATGTAACAATTTTACCAATATAAAATTTGCATCTGTATCATATGCAACTATGTTAGATAATTTTCTCAATTCACTTAAAAGATAATCTCTTTCGTTTTTCACATATGCCTTGCTATTTAAGATGTATTCTTTATCTGTAAATAGATGCTTAGCTATTGACTCTGCGATACCATTTACGCTCCACGGCATAATAATCTCATAAACTCTATTGACTAATTCTTTTGAGCTACAGCCATATCCCAATCTCAACCCAGGTAAAGCAAAGAATTTAGTGGCCGCTCTTAAAATACAAATATTTAAGTAATCGTTTTTCTTAAATATTTTTATACTATCATAATCCGTAGGGCAAAACTCAAAAAAAGCTTCATCTAACAAGAGTATTGCCTCATTTTCTCTGACAATATCATAGATCGAAATCAAAGTGTTTTTATCGATTCTAAGACCTGTTGGGTTGTTCGGGTTTCCTAAAATTAGCAAGTCATCTGGCTGTATAACACTTTTAATTTTCTCTATATCGATTTTAAAATTCTCATCTAAATCTAAACTTATAACCTCTTTATTGTGGATTCTCGCTCTTTTTTCATACTCAGAAAATGACGGCATAAAAACAATAACTCTCTTAGCAATCATAGTAAAAATATCAATTATCTCTACTGCGCCATTCCCAACAATCACATTTTCTTCAGCACAATTCAAATACATGGATACATCTTTTTTTAGCTTTCTGTATTTTATATCTGGATATCTAACTAAATTACCAATATCATCCTTTATTTTGATCTCTAATCTAGGTGGAATTCCTAAGGGATTTATGTTGCTACTAAAGTCAATTAATTTTTTCCTTGAATATTGTTGATATGTTTCAATGTCAGCACCATGTTCCATTATATCACCTTCAATAACAAATTAATTAAATAATACAATATTAGGCTCAGAGTTAAAGTCCTATATAAAATATCTACAGAAGCTAGAATGTCATTTTTTGTTAACTCCCTGTAATTATCTCCTATTGTTGGCTTTATGACAAGTTCGCCATTATAAAAATTACTCCCACCTAATTGTACCCCCAATAAGCCTGCTACAGCACCTTCAGGGTATGCGCAATTAGGACTTTTGTGATTTTTTCTGTCTCTAATCATTATTTTTAATCCTCTTTTTACATCATATTTCCAGATTGAACTTATACACATTAATATGCCAGTTAACCTAGCTGGTATGAAATTAAATACATCATCTGTTTTAGCTGGGAAAAATCCTAAATCTTTATATTTTTTATTCCTATAACCAAGCATAGAGTCCATGGTATTGACAAACTTATAAACCATTCCCAAAGGAGCCCCAAATACCATGATATAAAAAAGTGGAGCTATAACCCCGTCAGAAGTATTCTCTGCAACAGTCTCAACCGTAGCTCTTAAGATCTCTTGTTCATTTAACTTTAATGTATCTCTCCCAACTATAAATGACAATCTATGTCTTGCTTCTTCTAAACTCTTATTCAGTGCATAATAAATTTTTTTCGCTTCATCACTTAAACATCTGCCAGCTATAGCACTGTAAATAAAATAAATATTTGTAAGCCTGTAAATTAATGGAATTCTACTGGTGATCTTGAGAATGTAAAATGGAACAAAAAAACCTATCGCTAAATTTAAAACTACTACGATTAATCCAGATACTCTCAATCCAACTGGGCTATTTACCTTTCGCCTTATTAGTTTTTCTTCTCCACTTATTATTTGCCCCATAAGCCTTATAGGATGCAAAGCATACTCTGGATCTCCAATTAAGTAATCTAATATCACAGCAATAAATATATCAAGCATTTTTTATCCCCAAAATTTCATAAATATAATTTAAATCTATATTATCTCTTAATATTTGAGCCAATCTATCTATCTCTGAATCAATATCCTCTGTATTTTGTTTTACTACATTGCACAATTTGTCATATTCAGTTAAGCTATCCTCATCTTCGAGTTCCAAATGAGTGTAAGGCACAACACCAATCACAGGTATATTAACTAGCTCTTCAATCATTTTTAGTCCAGGTTGTAAGAGTGTGATATCTCCCCTGAATTTGTTAATCAATATACCTTTAATTCTTTTTCTTTGTGATTCATCTAAAAGCATCACGGTGCCATATATTGATGCAAAAACTCCACCTCTATCTATATCTGCAACAAGAAGAACTGGTGAATTGGTCATTTGTGCAAGACCCATATTTACGAAATCATCTTCATTTAAATTTATTTCAGCTGGTGATCCCGCTCCTTCGATAACAATTAAATCGTTTTCGCTTTCTATTTCTTTAAAAATTTCATATACCATTTTTCTTAAGTCTTTTTTATATTTAAAGTATTCAGCCGCTTCTAAATCTATTTTATCCATTCCATTTATTACAACTCTTGATCCACTTTCAGAATTTGGAATAAGTAAAATAGGGTTCATTCTAGGATTTGGATTAACTCTAGCAGCAATTGCCTGAAGATTTTGTGCTGTACTTATTTTAAAGCCATCTTCTGTGAGAGTGTATTTGTTTGACATATTTTGTGACTTAAATGGGTATACTTTATATCCATCTTGTTGAAAAATTCTTAATAATCCAGTGCATATCATACTTTTCCCCACAGATGAAGCTGTTCCCTGTATCATAATGCTTGCCACGCTCTAACACCTACTTCTTAAAGATTTTTAAACAATAAAAGATTTACTAAATCTATTATATAGCCTGACAATAAAAAACACCACAGTTTTACTATCGAAACAAAAATTCTGATTATCGAAAGTCAGCTGGAAATATTCCTTTATTTGTAATTTATATAACCTCATTATACAGATACTATAATTAATTATTTTTTAGACTAAAATAAACTTTTTCTCCAACTTCGTATATATCGCTATTTAATGCATCTACTTGTAAACTGCCGATGTCAGAATTCAAAAAATAAGTAACATAAACACCTTTGAATTGTTTATCGTGAATTTTCCCTAGAAAAGTCCCTTTTTCTCTATCCAAAATAATATTTTCAGGTCTTATCATTTTTTTCTCCCCATCTAATTCAATGATGTTAATCCTACCAATGAAATCTGCAACAAAAAGTGTTTTAGGGTTCTTATACACTTCCTCTGGTTTTCCCATCTGTTCAATCTTTCCTTTATTCATTATAACCACTTTGTCAGATATACTCAAAGCTTCCTCTTGATCATGAGTGACAAATATCATAGTGATACCAAATTTATGCTGTATCTGCTTGATCTCTTCTCTCATTTTTACTCTTAGCTTAGCATCTAGATTGGAGAAAGGTTCATCTAAAAGTAAAACTTTTGGATTTAATACCAATGCTCTAGCTAATGCAACTCTTTGCATTTGTCCACCACTTAATTTGTTAATATCAGAATAAATATGTTCTTTTAATCCTATGGTTTCCAGCATTTCTTTTGCTATTTCCCTTGCTTGTGGTTTCTTTATTTTATTAAATTTCAAACCGTAACTCACATTTTCAATTACATTCATGTTTGGGAACAATGCATAATTTTGAAACACTGTTGCAGTCGGTCTTAAATTAGCTGCTAGATTAGTTATATCTTTTCCGTCTATTGTGATACTTCCACTATCAGGTTTTAAAAATCCACCTATCATTTTTAAAGTTGTAGTTTTCCCACAACCACTTGCCCCTAGAATTGTGACAAATTCTCTTTTCTCGATTTCTAATGTAAAATTTTCTACCACTAAATTGTCTTTGTAACTCTTTTTTAAGTTCTTAATCTCCATAAACATCGGATTCACCTCTTCTGAATTTGCCTTTTAATAATGCTGACATTGACAGATTAACGATTATGGTCGTAAAAATTATCATGTTTGCTAGAATTGATCCTACTCCTAGATTTCCCTCTTTTATTGCGGAAAAAAGTTGTACTGTAGCTACTTCTTTCCCCGGAGATACTAAGAATATCAAGGCCCCAATAGTAACCATTGTTGAAGAAAAAATGTTTATAAAACTTGTGAGAAAAGCTGGAGATAAAAGTGGCAAAATTACATCCTTTAGTAAATGGAAATTACTAGCTCCGCAATCTTTTGCAGCATTTTCAATCTCAGGATTTATCTTCTTTAATACTTGAGCACCTGCTTTAGAGCTTATTGGAATTTGTTTAAAAATGCAATTTAATATAACTATAGAACTAGTCCCAATCAATAATAGCGGTGGATTTTTAAATGCCAAAATATATGATATCCCAAATAGCGTTCCTGGCATCATATATGGCAAAGTAGCAACAAAGTCGATGAAATTTTTCCCAAATATCTTGTTTCTATTAATCCCATATGATAACAATATACCTATAATACTTCCAACTATTCCGCTAATAAGTGAATATTGAATGCTTCTTTTAAAGCTGCTAAGCTTTGCAAAGTCAATTTTTTCAAAATGCTTTAATGTAAAACTTACATCACCACCAGTAAATGACAAAAAACTTCCTAGAAGGATAGTTGTGTATTTAACTACAACTATTAATAAAAACATACACGTAATTAATTTTATAATAAAATTAATTGCCTTTGGTAAATCTATATAGTTCTCTACATCCTGTTGTTGTAAATCTGCAATTTGATACGAATAAACCTGATCCCTTGTCATCTCTTTCCTGTATAAGATGAAAAATATCAATGATGGAATGACAAGATATATACTCATTGCAGAAGCTAGAGGTATATCACTCACGCCCGTTATATTTAGATATGCTTCTGTAGCAAACACATTAAATCCTCCACCTATTACTAATGGCGTCCCAAAATCTGACAGACTAGTTACAAAGCTTATAAAAAACGCAGAAAGCAATCCATGTTTTGATATTGGCAATATTATTGATCTTAACATACTCAATTCATCGCTACCTAAATCTCTAGAAGCGTGAATTATATTTTTATCAATAGATTTCATAGCCATTATTATAAATAAAGTAGCCCTAGGTATATTCGCAAGAGTTTCCATGACGACTATTCCCCAAAATCCATAAGGATTTATATTTAAACCCAATAATTTATATGTTATAAGCCCCCTTTTGCCAAACAAAATTATAAATGAAAGTGAATCCACATAAGGGGGTGAGATCATGCTGACTAGAAGTACGATCATTATGAATTTCTTAAGATGCCCTTTAGTAAAAGTTACATATATAGCTATAATTGTAGATATAATTAAAGCAATCGACGCAGAAGAAAATGCTACAATAAAACTATTATATAGCAATTTCGTGCTCTTAAAAGTTAAATTAGAATAAGCTTCTAAAGTGAATCTACCATCTACATAAATGCTATTAAAAACTACAGCTATGATAGGCCATAAGATAAACAATAATATCAAAGCGTAAATGATTATAAATACAATGTTCTCTTTTATTTTAGAAATAAGGACATCTAATTTAGATGCCCTTAATAAACTATTTCCCATATTATCCCTCGCTTATTTTGCGATTTTTTCATTCCAAACACTAAGAATATCGTCTCTGTCTTCACCTGCTTTAAAGATATCTACATCTAATAGTTTATTTAAATCAACATCTTTTAAGACTTCTGGAATTTCGAGATCTTCTTTAACAGGAATTCTCGGAGAAAACTTAGCTATTGTCTCTTGACCTTTTTTAGAAAGACTCCAATCTACAAATGCTTTTGCTTCATCCATGTTTTGTGCACCTTTAAATATAGCTACCGGTGCTACAGTCCATGGAATACCATCTTCAGGAAATACATTTGTAACATTAAAACCTTCTCCTTTCGCTATTTGTTCTCCATCTAATGGAGAAATAGCTATTGCTGTTTCTCCTGTCAAAGCCTTTTGTGGTGGTTCTCCTCCTCTTTGTGGATAATATGGTATATTTTTATCGAGTTCTATCAAGTACTCCCAAGTTTTTTCTTCTCCACAAGCTTGGATTAAAGAAGATATAATAGAGTAGCTTGTTCCAGAAATATTTGGATTTGGCATAAGTATTTCATCTTTATATACCGGGTTTGTCAAATCAGACCATTTTAAAGGCATTGGGAGATCTTTTTCTTCTAGTACGTCATTGTTTACCACAAAGCCTGTTGTGACTATTGACATGCCAGTCCAATATCCATCTTTATCTTTGTATCTATCACTTATGTCCTTTGCTTCTTCTGATACATAACTCTCAAGAATCCCTTCTTTGGCTGCAGCCATGAAACTATCAGCTCCCCCTCCAAACCACACATCTGCAACAGGAATCCCTTTCTGTGCCAATGCTCTTGATAAAACCTCTCCAGATGATATGTCTAAAAACTCAACTTTTATGCCAGTATCACTTTCAAATTGTTTAAATATATCTTCCTTGTTTCCAATTGCTGCGACAATTTTTAATGTCTTATTTTCATTTCCCGATGTATTCGCTCCGCCATCGCTACTATTATTTGTATTGCTGCAAGATGCTAAACTAAATAGCATTAATAAAGCTACAAATACATACATTAACTTTTTCATATATTCCCTTTCCCCCTTTTTTTTATGAATTATCTCAGATATATTAACATAGAAAAATCTAGAATTAAACTTGTATTGATTATTTTTATCAAAATATTTATTCTATAAATTTATTCAATTCATCATTTATATTAAAATGTGATATATTTCTACTAGTACAAATCTGGAGGTTAGAACATGTTAATAGATCTTCACATTCATGAGATGAAATACTCTAGCGATAGCCAAATATCTCTAGATGATATACTGATAAAGGCTAAAGAGATAGGGCTTGACGGAGTTTGCATAACAAATCATGACAATAACTTCATAAGAAATGAGATAGATTATTATCACAAAAAATACGGAATTACGATTATCGCTGGGGCTGAGATATTAAGTAGACAAGGTGATGTATTAGCCTTTGTAAATGATACATTGCATATAGAAGATAATAAGATTGACGCAGACGAGTTGTTAGATTATATAAAACATAAAAATGGTATTGCAATAAGTGCTCACCCATTTAGGAATAACAATCGAGGATTAGGAAATTTCTTGATGAAAATTTCCTACAAACTCTCTGCAGTGGAAGCATTTAACGGCAGTACTCTTGCTCATCACAATCTTTATGGATTTGCTTTGGCAAAAGAGTTGAATATCCCATCTACAGGTGGAAGTGATGCACATATATTAGATAATGTTGGAAAATTTGCAACTTATTTTAAGGATAAAATAAGAGATGAGAAGGACTTTATAGAAGCGATAAAATCAAAAGAATTCTTTCCTGCAGTTTACAGAGGTAATCGGTACGAAATAGTCAATTATATATAGGTATCAAAAAAATATAGCAATAATCTCCTACCGATGCTAAAATGAATGTGACTATGATTGGAGGTTTTATTTTGGAAAAAATTAATGTCGCTCATCTAGTAAAATCTGAGGATTTAAATCATCACGGTACATTATTTGCAGGAAGAATGGCGGAATGGTTTGTAGAAGCTTGTTTTATATGCGCAGCTAAAATTACAAAAAGACCTGAAAATATAGTTTGTGCTAATATCCATGGTCTTACTTTTAATAAGCCTGGCAATAAAGGAGATGTAGTTTATATTCAAACTTTTGTGTCAAAAGTAGGAAGATCCAGCATTACAGTTTATGGGAAAATTACAATAAATGATTCTGATACTCTTGTCTCTGATGGCTTCATAACATTTGTCTTTGTTGATGAAAATGGAAAATCAATTCCTCATAATATTGTAATGGATAATACAGATGATATAACGGAATTAGATATAAGAGAAAGAGCTAAACTCTTGAGCAAATAAGCACTGCTTTTAGCAGTGCTTATTGTACAATTTATATGATGATTGAAACTTCTTCGCCTTCTTTTGACCTTACCTCTATGATTTTAAGCCCTCTATAGTTTTTTAAAACTTTTATGCTTTTTGCTAATACTTTAAAATCAATACAGTCTAAAACTTCTTTCTGTTTATCTGAAACGTACCCAGAAGTTTTTTTCATTATATAAGGTGTGATGTCAAGCCCTAGAATAAGTAATTTTGTAGGTATTAGTAAGATAAAAATTAATATTTTATTGATTATATTGATTTTATATTTAATGTTCTTTGATAATTATTAACAAACAAATGTCAAATTAATCGTAATTTCAGTTGTAATTATGACTTGCTTAGAATTAAAATCCTCCGTTGTTCTAATAAAAAATTTCTACAAACAATGTATACAAACAATATAAAAGCAGGTATTCCATTGAATACCCACTCCCAATATTGAAATAAAGTTTTATTTTCTATTTTAGTAGAAACTGAAAACTATTTAGAAACACTTCTATTAATAGTAAAGATATATAGGATCGTTGGTACTTTAACCTTGATGTATAACCAACAATACCGTAAGTTAACCACATTCCAAAAATATTAATTGCTGAGACTTCATCTTTTGCATCTAATAAAAGCATAACACTTACTAATATACCCCCTAATAATATCCCAAATTTGAGTATATCGCCAATGCGAAACAGTATATCTTTGAATTTTGTGCGACTAGAAAAATACAGTTTATCATCTATAGATGTTCCCTTGCCTACAATGATATCATGTAAATCCCCTATAAAGTAAAAAAGGAAGGTAATAATTAAAGCCAAGTAAAGTCCTAAACTCAGAAGGTTAAAATGTAAATTTCCGTCGTGTATCAATAATATATTCAGAATAACACCAATTATAGAAATCACAAATAACGCGGAAATTAAAGCTAAAGATTTTTTTATGGGAACACCAAGTAAAGTATTTTGCTTGGTTTTTATCTTTCCTAATTCCATTTCACTATCTTCCCTGGAAGCATGCTGAAATACAATATACAGATTATTCTGATATACAATTTTATAATTGCTAGCTTTCATATCTTCAATTTTTTTATCAATTTCTTCATCTAAATGCTTATGTAAAATAGTGTATGATTTTGGCAATTCATCTTTTGCATAACAAAATTTTAGTATATTTAAAAATTTTCCCATTGCACCACAAAGACTATAGCCTTTTGTAGCTTGTTTTTCTATAAATTCAGTCAATGCAGGATTCTCATAAAACTGATAATTATTATATACTATTTTCTTTTTATTGTGCTTTTCCTCACCCATTATTTTATTCACTCCTTCCCATTTACCTTCCCATTTATTAGTACAGATGAATACTTTTAGTGAACTATAATTTAATGAATAAAAAGCTCACTAAATAAAATAGATTAACTTTTAATATTATGAATATATTATAGCATGTATATTTTGATATTTCCAAATATTGTACTAGTAATAAATTTTAGTTTTATATGATTATGTCACAAAAATATAAAAACTATTAGTATAAACCTCTCAATACAAAAACGAATTTTGTTACCCAATAAATATTACTCACTTTAATTTAATAATAGCATAAATTAAATAAAAGCCAATGTTATATTAATATTTTCAGTTTATATTTAATTTGTTTAGTTGATTTTTAACAAACAAAGATTGAATTAATCAAAGATTGAATTAATTGAATTTTCTGTTATAATTCCATCTTTGACAGTTGAGAGACACAAAAACTCTGAAATGCATTGTAATTAGTTCATTTCAGAGTTTTCGATTTGTTTAAAAACTTCGTAATGTTTTCTTCTTTTTTGTTTCCTTAAAATAATTTTTCATCTTTTTTATGCTTACTATCTCATAATCTGTTCTGAACCCAAATGCCTCATGCAAAGCATCAGTAAAATCAGTTCTCGTGTAGGTTGGAATATATCCTTCTGTTGGAATAGAGTAGAAATTCATATCTCTTAAACCATTAATAATCTCCTGACTTGTAAATTGTTCACCTAATAATTTCTCTAAATATCTATATAAAACTAATGCAAGAAAACATGTAGTGAAATGTGCTTGTATACGATCGTCTCTACTTAAATAAACAGGCCTTGCCTTAAATTCTGATTTCATAATTCTAAAACATTCTTCAATTTCCCATCTTCTGTGGTTAATCTTTGTAATAGCTTCAGCATCATCTTCTAAATTTGTACATACAGCATAAAATCCATCATACTTTTCTTCTTTAACCACTGCATCTGTATCTATACCATATATAGTTTCATCTGCAATTTCTCCATCCTTTGTAACGTTTGTAGATGATATAAACCTTCTGAAGTCATTTTGATTTTTCTTTTTGATATCTGATTTTCTGTTTGTAATTAACTTAGCTGCACGTTCTAGTTGCCCAGCTCTAATCTTTCGTTGGTAATCTCTGTATTTGAGAGAATAGGTAACAATAAGCTTTTGCTCAAGCCCATCTTCTTTTATCCAACGTTCTTTGTAAAAGGTTTTATTTTTGTACTTATCATAGTTTTCTCCATCTTGATCGATTAGGTTAATATCAAATAAATTATCACTGCCTGCTAGGTGCCATCCTGTTGGATCAAGAGCCCACTCTTTCAAATGTTTCTTTAATTTTTTTACAGACTGAGTTGTAATAAATGCTCTACCATTTATGTCATTAAATTTACGATTATCTGTTGAAGATAATCCAGCATCAGTACATACAATGAATTTAGATAACTCAAAGTCTTTAAAAATTCTCTTCTCTAGCGGTTTCAGAGTAGTTTGTTCATTGGTATTACCACTATGAATATCGAAAGCAAGGGGGATACCATCACCATCCATAAATAGTCCCATTCCCACTATAGGATTAGGCTTATGTTCCTTAGAAAATCCATATTGTTTAAGTCCATCTTCATTTTCTATCTCAAAAAAATAATTAGTGCAATCATAATAGAGAATACGGTCGTTTCTTTTTGAAACAGATAAACTATTTTCATAGAGTTTTGACTGAATATAATCACTTTCTTTTGCAATAACCTCTAAAGCCCTATAAATATGTTGCAAATCAAAGTCTGGCTCTTCTAAAAGATTACTAGACTCCTGATAAGTATTTAATTTTGAAGAAGGAAAAAGGATTCTTCCGTAAATTAACCTTGAAAGAATTGAGTCAAGATTAAATTCAAACTTATATTTAGCAGAGATATTATCACAGATCTTATTTAATCCAAGCATATGATAAAGCTGCTGTAAGAATAAATATCCACCATTAAAAGACCTTTGGATATTCTTATCAATTTGCCTTGATTGACTATATTTCACAATAACATCTCTATTTTGTTCATCTTCTTTTTTATTTAATTCATCAATATATTCTTTTGCCCATTCAATAGGATCTTGTCCATTTAATTTTTCTTCTAATTCTCTTACAGTACCTAATTTCTCAACTATTTTAGTAGTACGTTTATTTCCTTCTATAACATCTTTGATAACATAAAGTGAAGTCGAATTCTTAGACTTTGAAAATGATAATCTCATATTAAAACTCCCCCTATGCTTTATATTATAACATATTACAATATATTACGCAATAAATATTTCCGAAAATTGACAAAAAAATAAAGCCTTTCCAATGGCTTTAGCGATTATTTTTTTAAGTAAGTGTCAAAGACCCGACCCAATAAATATTACTCACTTTAATTTAATAATAGCATAAATTAAATAAAAGCCAATGTTATATTAATATTTTCAGTTTATATTTAATTTGTTTAGTTGATTTTTAACAAACAAAGATTGAATTAATTGAATTTTCTGTTATAATTATATTGAAGATAATATTTATTTGTAAATATAAAGGGAGGGGTTATAATGAAAGGCTTTGCTATGAAAAAAATTGGTGAAGTAGGTTGGATCGAAAAAGAAAAACCAAAATGTGGACCTCTTGATGCTTTAGTCAGACCATTAGCTTTAGCTCCTTGCACTTCAGATATACACACTGTTTATGAAGGGGCTTTAGGTGAAAGAGAAGATTTAATATTAGGACATGAAGCTGTAGGCGAGATCGTTGAAGTAGGCGAACTTGTAAAAGACTTCAAAGTAGGCGATAAAGTTCTTGTGCCAGCAATAACACCAGATTGGAGTTCCTTAGAAGCTCAAAGAGGATATGCTATGCATTCAGGTGGAATGCTTGGTGGATGGAAGTTTTCAAATATTAAAGATGGTGTGTTTGCCGAGTATTTCCATGTAAATGATGCAGATGCTAACTTAGCATTGTTACCTGAAGGAATAGATCCAGCTGTTGGTACTATGTTAAGTGATATGGTTCCTACAGGGCTACACGGGGCTGAACTTGCTGAAATAGGTTTTGGTGAAGATGTACTTGTAGTTGGTATTGGACCTGTTGGTCTAATGGCTGTTGCTGGCTCAGCATTAAAAGGAGCTGCCAGAATACTAGCAGTTGGTACACGACCAAATTGTGTAAAAGTTGCAAAAGAGTATGGTGCTACTGATATAATTAGTTACAAAGATGGACCTATAGAAGAACAAGTTATGAAACTTACAAACGGCAAAGGTGTTGACAAAGTAATACTTGCAGGTGGGGGAATTGAAACATTCAAAACTGCTGTAAAGGTTATAAAACCTGGTGGAATAGTAGCAAATATAAACTATCTAGGAAGTGGTGATTATATTGAAATTCCAAGACTCGATTGGGGTGTTGGAATGGGCCACATAAAGATTGTCGGAGGGCTAATGCCAGCAGGTAGAATGAGAATTGAAAGACTAGCTAACCTCGTATTGACAAATAGGTTAGATCCATCGAAACTAATAACTCATAAATTCGAAGGCTTTGAAAATCTTGATAAAGCATTTGATTTGATGTATAAAAAACCAAAAGATTTAATTAAACCTGTTGTACTCATCAAATAAGAGAATAGAGATTAATCTCTATTCTCTTATTTCTCCATCATATTTTCCTTTTTTTCTTTTCTTGACGCATTCGTTTAATAGATACTCGATTTGCCCATTTATTGACCTGAAATCGTCTGCTGCCCACGATGCTATCTCATCATATAATTCCTTAGATATGCGTAGTGGTATTTGTTTCTTTTTATCTTCATTCATTTTAATACAGACTTCCACTATTTACTATCGGTTGAGCATCTTTATTACCACATAATACTACTAATAGGTTTGATACCATTTGAGCTTTTCTCTCCTCATCTAATTCTACTACACCATTTTCATTTAACCTCTGAAGAGCCATTTCTACCATACCAACCGCTCCATCAACTATCATCTTTCTTGCATCGATTATGGCGCTTGCTTGTTGTCTTTGAAGCATAGCAGCTGCAATTTCAGGAGCATATGCTAGATAAGTTATGCGAGTTTCAAGAATTTCAATGCCTGCCTCTTCAACTCTGCTTTGCAGTTCTTTTTTAATTCTTTCAGCTACAATTGCACTTGATCCCCTTAAACTTCCCTCATCGGGTTCTCCATCTCCGGTAGTGTCTACACCATTAGCTACATCATATGGATATATTTTAACGATACTTCTAACAGCACTATCACATTGTAAAGATAAGTATTCTTTATAGTTATCTACATTAAATACTGCTTTAGCGGTATCAACTACTCTCCACATGACAGCTACTCCTATCTCGACAGGATTTCCCAATACATCATTAACCTTTTGTTTTGCATTATTTAAGGTCATAACTTTAAGCGAGATCTTTTTACTTGCTCCTAATGTATAAGCCTTACCTTCGATTGAAATATTTTTTTCTCCCGTGTTTGATGCATTGACATCTCCACTTTGCCCTAATTTAGTTTCTGCTGCTGGGTTAACTGCAGTTGAAAATGGATTTACGAAGTAAAATCCATCTTTTTTTATAGTCCCAGTGTATTTCCCAAATAAAGTCAACACTAAAGCTTCTTGTGGTTTAATTACTTTTAATCCTGCGTATAGAATACAACCTCCTATAAAACCCATTACCCCTATAATTATGAGTGCTACTCCTAATGTGCTGTTTTCAGCAACTTTGTTTGCACCAAAAATTATAGCAGCTATCGATAAAATCTGCAAAGCAATAATTGAAAGTAAAGCTACCATTCCATTCTTTGGTTTGAGAATTTTTTCTTCCACTATTCCATCTCCTTATTTATATTATTTTGATATCATTATCATATCACCTCATATAAATAAGTCAACAAAAATTTCTATATTTTTCTATATTTTTCTTGATAAATCCATTTCTATTCTTCCATCTTTTATTTCAATTATTCTGTCAGCTTTTTCTGCTACCCTCTTATCATGAGTTATTATAATAAAAGTAGTTTTATATCTTTTATTAATATCCCTTAATAGTTCATAAACTATTTCCGTTGTACCTGAGTCTAGATTTCCAGTAGGTTCATCTCCAAGTACTATTTTAGGATCATTTATCAAAGCTCGTGCTATTGCAGTTCTTTGCTGCTGGCCTCCAGATATATCCGTAGCTTTATTGTTTTTAACTTTACTAAGACCAACTATATCAATTAATTCCTCAGCTCTTTTTACTGCTTCTTTTGTTATCACTTTGTTTTTTATTCTATATGGGATTAATATGTTCTCCATGACGGTAAATTCAGGGAGTAAATAATGAAATTGAAATATAAATCCTATGGTTTCATTCCTTAAAATTGCTAGTTCATTTTTATTCATTTTAGCTGTGTTAATTCCATTTATTTCTACTTCTCCACTTGTTGCTCTATCAAGCGTTCCTGATATATTCATTAGGGTAGACTTTCCACTTCCCGATTCTCCAATAATTGAATTAAAAGTACTTTCTTCAAATTCTAAATTAATATCAAATAGCACTTGAGTTTTTACCTTATCTCCATAAATTTTGTTAATATCTTTTAATCTTAGTATCTTAGCCATTCTTTATCACCTCTATAGGATTGAGTTTAGAAGTATTTCTAGCAGGAATCAGCGCAGCCAGCGTAGATGCAACTACAGCAATCAATGCTGAAAATCCTATAAACCTATAATCAATATAGAAAGGTACGAGTGCTGTGCCATCAGGATTTTTAACAAATATTGAAAATATATAAGTTAGCATTACTCCAAATATGACACCTAATAAAGCTCCTATTGTTCCCAAAAGCAACCCTTGGAATAAAAAAATAAAACTAGCTTGTCTATCTTTTATCCCCATAGCTTTTAATATACCTAATTGCCTAGATTTCTGTACTACCGAAATAGCTAATACTGATGATATTCCTAATAATACAGCTAATAATACAAATACTTGTATCATTATACTTGATGCTGATTGCCCAGATAACCCAGAAAGCAACTCCTCATTTTCTTCTTTCCAATTCAATATATCAACGTTAGTTATATTAATGTCCTTCTTTATTTCTTCAGATACGATATCTGCTTTAAATACATCTTTAACTTGCATCTCTATGGATGTAAGTTGATTGTCACTACCAAATATACTTCTTGCACTGTCAATTGGCATGACTATCCAAGTCTTATTAAGGTTAGAAACCTTTAAATCAAATATACCTGATATTTTTATTTTCTCATTTATACCTTCAGGAGTAAGTATCTCTACTTCATCTCCTACATTTAAGTTGTTATCAATTGCAAGATTCGAGCCAATTATAGTTTCATTTTCTCTTTCTGGTATGTTCCCTTCTACTAATTTCTCATTAAATTCATATATCATATTGGCATTAGTAAACTCTACTCCTCTTAAAAGAATCGGGTAGGTTTCACCATCAATCTTTATAAATGCTGAATTATCATAAGTTTTTGATATAGCTGTTAAATTATCATTATTTGATAATCTATCTAACAAAGCTTTATCTTCAGCGAAATACTTGTCCTTTCCTGATGGTAAGATTGTAATCTGTGATGCATTGCCTATTGTTTTGTCAACTAAAGAGATTTGTAACCCATCTATTAAAGAACCAATAAAAATTTGAACTGCAACTCCAATTACTATTCCTATTAAAATCAAAGCTGTCTGTCCCTTATTCGATTTCAAAAACCTAGAAGCTATGCTAAAGGCTAATCTCATAGATTTACCTCCTTGCTGAATTTAAGAATCTCATTAAAATTAGATAGTAAATAATCTCCACCAATTCTTTTGTAAACTTGCGGGTCTGAGGAAAAAGCATGTCCCCCTAATATGATTTTTCCACTATAATTGTCTTTTTGTCTTAACTTGTCTATTGCTCTTTTAGCCTCAATTAAGTTGTAATAATTAGTTACACTAATTGATATATATTTAGGCTGTAATTTTTCTACCGCTAGTGAAAGTGTGTCTTCTGGAGTGTTAGCACCTATATGTGTTGTTTTGAATCCAGCAATAGTGAAAAAATCTGCAGCCATCCTTGCTCCTATCTCATGTTCTTCAAACTTTGGGCATAAGACAATTATATTTTCATTGTGCTTTATTCCAATCTTTTCTCTTTCATCCAACACAAAGCTATAAGAATTTTCCACAATAGTTTTTATGATTCCACTCCTTACATGCTCTCTCCATATGAGTTCTTTAGAATCAGCTCCAAACTCATCAATTACTGAGTTTAATCCAGGAGCTAGGATTTCTTCGTAAAGCTTTACAACTCCAGTTTCTTTTAATATTTGCATTGCACATCTAAATGCTTCTTCTTTGTTTTCTTCTCCTAAATATTTGATAAAATCAGCATAGTATTTATTCAACAATCTCATCTCCTTATACTAAAATAAAGCTATTTAACAGAGCTATCCTTCAAACTTATCAAGCCCTCGGGGAATGGAGAAAATATAGTCTGATCTAATAAATAGCCAATATTAAACTTGATTACATAACTTTTTAGCACATTGCTAATTGAAGTTCTTTCGATTTGATTTTTTTTATATTTATCAATCAGTTCTAAAAAGAATTTCCTTTCTTCTTTGCTTATATCCTTTGAAAAATAACCGAATATATGCAAAAATGAATTTATGTAGTTCTTTTTAGTCGGCAATTTAGAAAAAAGTAGATTTAATTCTTTAAAGTACTCATCATAAACCTCGCTTATTTCTTTTCTATCATGGTTTGCTACTATCTTACCGAGTCTATTTTTTTGCATTTGGTCATAAGCAAAATAGAGATATTTGTTGTTTGCATGAAAGTTAGTTAAAGTAGTGATTGAATTACTCTTGCGGATATTTTTATATTCAAACAGCACATAGAGTTTAGTAAAAAAATGTTCCCGAATTTCTAAATTTAACAACCTCCCTTCTTCTTCTATTGGTAAATGATCATATTTGTCTAATAATACTTCTGCAAAAATTCCTCGTGTTTTTTCAATAACTGGTGCATTTGATATACCAGCATAAACTTTAACATCCTTTATCCCACATGATGGCGACCTACCTTTGAGTATAATACCATCGATATCTTTGATATCTTCTGATACTTTATTTGCATAATCTCTCATATCATTTGTAAAATCTTTATTTGTAGTAGGCTGAACTAAGAGATAATTATCCCCTTTTTTTATTATTCTCAGACTATCTCGCGGTATAGTTAGACCGATTGCAACCTCTGGACAGATGGGTATAAAATCTATATATTCTTTCATCATTCCCAATAATTCAAAATTAATAACATCTCCATTGTATCTGCACTTTTCAAATCCCAGACAACTGCTTATCAGTATTTTAGGCTTCATAAATTTCCTCCATATTTTTTAAACATCTCTATTGCTTTTTGCCTTTGAATATTATGATCAATAATTGGTTCTTTATATACTTTGTTTAAATCTAAACCATATTCTTTCTTTATTTTATCCTTATATTTATAAGGCTGATGGATGTAAGGGTAAGGCAAATCAGCTAATTCTTTAACATACTTCCTAATGAAAACACCTTCTTGGTCAAATTTAATGCTCTGAGATATAGGATTAAAAATACGAAAATAAGGGACAGAGTCAACACCAACCGATGCAATCCATTGCCAATTTCCAATGTTTGAGGAACTATCGTAATCAATTAATTTATTAGCAAAATACCTTTCCCCTATTCGCCAATCCACAAGTAAATCTTTAACTAAAAACGAAGCTGCTATCATTCTAAGTCTATTGTGAATAAAGCCTTCGGAGTTTAGTTGCCTCATAGCAGCGTCAACAATAGGAAATCCTGTTTTGCCTTTCATCCAAGCATCAATTTGGTCTTTGTCATTTACCCAATTTAAAGATTTATATTTGTCATTTAATGGCTCCTCTTTCTGTTTAGGATTAAAATGATAAAGCATATTAAAAAAATCTCTCCATGCCAATTCTCTAATAAAAGCCTCTTTCCCAGAAGAATATTCTGCTTCCTCAACTATCCGATAGACTTTTCTAATGGAAATTTGACCTGTAGCCAAGAAGCTAGATATGTGACTAGTAGGATCTAAATAAGGGTAATCTCTAGTTACATGATAATTTGATAGCTTTTCTTCTTTAAATTTAAAAAGTATTTTATTTCCACTTTCCTCGCCGATGATGCCATCAAAAGAATTTTTAATTCCTTTTATTATTTCTAAATATTTCTCTTTTGCATATAAATCTTTCCCACCATGATCCTCATAATTTACTGATTTAATTCGACCAAAGTCTATTAATAGTTCTGAATTTTTTAACCTGTCCTTCCACTTTAAATAATACGGAGTAAACACTTTGTAATTTGAATTGCTTGAAGTCATTATTTCTTTAGCTTGATGCAAATGTTTATCCATAAAACCTATGCATTTTACGGAAGCTTCTTTAAATATTTCTATTACTTTCATATCTCTAAAATATCCATATCCAGATTCATCGCAATTATAGTAGAATCTGTTGATGTCAGGAAAGTCATGGACTAATTTATTAAAAGATTTTGATAAGTCTCCATAAAGAAAAAACATATCTAAGCCTAAACTTTTTAAGGTTTTATAGAAGATATCTACTGATTTAAAAAAATAATCATGGCTCATTTCCCCAGTTTTCATCTGCTTTGGGTCAATATAAAAAATGATCAGCAATTTTTCATTGTATTTAAGAGTGTCTCCTATGGCATTTATTAAAGCAGTGTTATCTTCTAGTCTTAAGTCGTTTTTTATCCATAATAAATTAGTCATATTTTCACTTCCGTTAAGTAATTTATCCATATATACCCAAATCAAATAACAAAAACCCAAGAATAGATTTTTCTTTTTTTAATCTTTACAATTTTTTAAACCCAAAGAGATTTAAAAAAATCTTTCTTTGGGTTTCTATTGCATCCGATTCAATTTGCCATCTTCTAATTTTAATATGAGATCACTTATATCTCTACTGAATTTTATATCATGGGTTACTACAATTATTGCCATGCCTTGATTTGCAAGATTTTTTATAATAGAAGATATTTTTTGCGATGTATCTTCGTCTAATGCTGACGTAGGCTCGTCAAAGCAAAGCACTGCTGGATTTAACATACACGCTCTGGCTATAGCCACTCTTTGTTTCTGCCCACCTGATAATTGATAAGGATACATATTTTCTTTATCTTCAATTTCCAAGGATTTCAATATTTTTTTGGCTTTTAGATTCACATCTTCTTTATTCATTATTTTTAAATAATTAGGTGTGATAGTTAAATTTTCCATTACAGTCAAATGAGGAAAAAGATTATAATTTTGAAATACAAGCCCTATTTTTGATCCGATTTTCCTAGCATCTTTGAGCTGAAGTATATTCTCTCCATCAATAAAGATACTCCCTTCGTCTACTTGTTCAAGTTTATTAAGGCATCTTAAAAGTGTAGTTTTGCCTTCTCCTGATTTTCCTTCTACACATAAAATGCTTCCGGCATCAACTTCAAATGACAGATGGTCGAAAACTTTTATTTTTCCAAAAGATTTGCTTATATTTTCTACTACTAATCCCATTTTATTCTCCTATCTATAATAATCAAATTTACTTTCTATACTTGATAAAATATTTGTCATTATCGCAATGATTCCCAAATATACAAAAGCGACAAATATATATGGTGTGAAAGTTGAATATGTGTTTGATACTGATTTTGCAGCTTTTAATATGTCTGTCACACCAAGTATATAAACCAACGAGGTGTCTTTTACTAGTGTAATTATCTCATTTCCTAAAGATGGAATTATATTTTTCATAACTTGTGGCAAAATTATTCTTGTAAATGCAAAGCTTTTGCTCATACCCAGTACTTTAGTAGCCTCGAATTGCCCTATGTCAATAGTGTTTATACCACCTCTTATTATCTCAGTAAAATAAGCAGTGTAATTTAATATAAATGCTATATAAATAGCTTGATATCTAGTAAATGCATATCCTATTACAGGAATGTAATGAAAGCCAAAGAATATGAACATCAACTGCAATAACAGTGGCGTGCCTCTCATAACATATATATAAGCACTAGTAAATTTGTAAATGTATTTGTTTTTTGATCCTTTGAGTAAAGCAACAAATATAGCTAAAGGTAGTGAAACAATAAGCGTTATTGCAAAAACGCTCATTGTCACTTTTAATCCTTCCCATGTCATTGGAATTAGCATCTCAAAAATTTTCATTGTATCATCTCCGCCTAAAATAAAACTTATTCAGCAAACCACATTGAATAAATCTCATCATATGTTCCATCATTCTTCATTTCTTCAAGTGTTATATTTAATTTTTTTAGCAATTCCTCATCTTCTTTTCTAACTCCTACTCCGTATTCTTCAATCCCTAAATTTTCATCAAGCACTTTATATAATCCTTCACCTTTATTGTTCATGTAATATCTTGCAAGCACTTCATCTACAATTATGGCATCGGTTCTGCCTGATTCAAGATCATTGAACACTTCATTAAAAGTTGAGTACTCAATTATTTTTCCGTCTTTTAAGCTTTCGATAAATCCATCTAGTTTTCTTGCTGCATCAAGAGAGCTTGATTCAGCTTGTGTAGCAACTGTCTTGTTTTTTAAGTCATCAATCTCATCTATATCCGAATCGCTTAATGTCACAATTATCTGCGAATTAGTAAGATAAGCATCAGTGAAATTAACTTTTTCTTTTCTTTCGTCAGTTATTGTGTATCCATTCCATATCATATCAATATTTCCTGAATTGAGTTCTGCCTCTTTCATGGCCCAATCAATTGGCTGAAATCTTATATTCCACCCATTTCTCTTAGCAACTTCTTTCGCAAGATCTACATCAAATCCTACAATTTCATTTTGTTCATTTCTAAAGCTCATTGGAGCAAATGTATCATCTAACCCGATGACAAATTCTTCTCCTTTACTAGAACTTTCTTGCTGTGTACAACCCACTATTGTACTTACCAATAACACCAAAACTAAAATTACTACTGATTTTTTCTTTCTTAACATTTAAATCTACCCCTTTACTAAAAATTAAATTAAAAAAACTCCCATCCTCTAGCTAACTAGCTAGAGGACGAGAGTTAATCCCGTGGTCCCACCTCAATTTAATGATAACTTTAATTATCATCCTCACTAGGTACAAAAATTCTATACCCGTGCATGTTAACGGCTGCAACCCGAATCCGGCTAATTTATAAAATTTCACCAACCTGCTCAAAGATGTGTTCATCGATCTTTCGCTATGTATTTCCACCATACATACACTCTCTATAAGCTAATTATCGATTACTCTTTCTCGTCATTGCATTATCATATTAAACTATTTTTTATAAAATATCATAAATAATTTATTTTGTAAATACTTATTTTATATTTATTTCTATTGTGTATATTTGCTCAATTATCAAAATAGTGGTAAAATATTAACAATATAATAAATTATATTCTGGAGGTTTGTAAATGCAAAAAAAGAAAAGAGATTCATTGATTGTAGGAGCAGCATTGTTCTCTATGTTTTTTGGTGCGGGAAATTTGATATTCCCACCTTTTTTAGGATTCATGTCAGGAGATAAATGGAATTGGTCTATGATAGGATTCTTTATCACGGGTATAGGTTTACCATTCTTGGGAATAATCGCTTCAGCTAAAGCTGGTGGAGATGTTGATAAACTAGGAAATAGAATTTCTCCTTTATTTTCGAAATTTCTAGGTATAACAATTGTCCTTGCAATAGGCCCTCTACTTGCGATACCTAGAACAGGTGCTACATCTTTTGAAATGGGAGTACAGCCTATATTCCCAAATGCAAATCCAATTGTATTTATGATTATTTATTTTGGGATAACTCTATTACTTACAATAAAGCCAACAAATGTAATTGATAAACTTGGAAAAGTCTTAACTCCTGTGCTTCTTATTATTTTAATGTTATTGATTCTTAGAGGAATATTCTTTCCTATGGGTGATCCAATAGAAGAAAGTTTAGCAAAACCATTTTCTGATGGATTCACACAAGGTTATCAAACCATGGATGCACTTGCAGCAATTTTATTCGGTGGAATAATATCTTCATCATTAATTCAACAAGGTTATAGCAGTAAAAAAGAACAGTTTTCAATGACAAAAAAAGCTGGCCTAATAGCAGTATCTGGTTTGACATTTGTATATGGGGGTTTAGGCTATCTAGGTGCAACTGGTGGTCAATTATTTCCAAAGACTATTACAAGAACGGATTTAATAATGAATATTGCTAATAATTTACTCCAAGCTTTCGGCGAAATCGGTCTGGGACTGGTTGTAGGTTTAGCATGTTTAACAACATCAGTTGGACTTACAGCAACTGTAGGACAATATTTTAATCAAATTAGCAATGGTAAAATAAAATATGAAGTTGTTGTAATTGTGACCAGCCTATTTAGTGCAATTATGTCAATAAATGGGGTCGAATTCATTATAAAATTGGCGGAGCCAATCCTTACCTTTATGTATCCTATTGTTATTGTTTTGATACTACTTACCGTTTTCTTAGGTGATTACATAAAGAACAATAATATCTTCAGATATTCAATTTATGCCACACTCGTAATTAGTGCATTACAGACTTTAAACATGCTAGGCTTACATGGCTTTATAATTAGAATCCTAAATTTATTACCTTTTTCCTCATCTGGTTTTGCGTGGATCTTGCCAGCTATTTTAGGCGCAATTTTAGGTGCCTTTATAAAACCTAAGAAATACGATATTGCTTTATAATAAAAGAGAGCTAATGGCTTAAGCCATTAGCTCTCTTTTATTCATTCTGCTACTACAGCAGTGCCAGAAGCAGTTACCATTATCATGTTCCCGCCTTGCCCTAGCACTTCATAATCAATATCTACTCCAACAACAGCATTTGCCCCCAAATCTTTTGCCCTTTCTGTCATCTCTCTTAGCGCTGCTTCTCTAGCCTCGATAAGCTCTCCTTCATAAGATTTAGATCTTCCACCAAAGAAATTAGATAACCCAGCTGCAAAATCTTTAATAAAATCTACTCCTGAAATGACTTCTCCGAAAACTATACCTTTATACTCCACAATCTTTTTTCCATCTACGGTTGGAGTTGTTGTTATAACCATGATATCCCTTCTTATCTATTAAATTAATTTCTCTTTACAGTATACCATATTTTTACCTTTTAATAAAAATATAAATTAGCAAAAATTTAATCTATTTATAAATTTATATCGCTAATTCCTCTGATTCTATTTTTTTCTTCAATTCCTTCACATTCTCTTCAATTTTGAATATGACTTTTTTAAATTCTTCATCACTTTTTCCTGTAGGATCATCTAATCCCCAATCTTCTTCATATTTTGAAGGTACAAAAGGACATATTACATTACAACCCATTTTAATTACAATATCAATTTCTGGCAGTTCAGTTATCAACTTAGAATATTGATCTTTCTCCATGTCAATGTCATATATCTCTTTCATAAGTCTTACTGCGTCTTGATTGATTTGAGGCTTTGTTTCTGTTCCTGCAGAAAAGCTCTCAAAAACATCTGAGGCAAAGTGTTTGCCTAAAGCTTCTGCGATTTGACTTCTACATGAATTATGTGTACATATAAATGCGACTTTCAATTTTCCATTTTCCATTTGGATACCTCCTATATCAATTGCACTTTTCATCTCATTCAATTTCCCTGATTTCTCTATTTCAAGTCTTATCATAAAAATTGTTATCCAATTGAGCTAGCTTTTATGCATATTTAGTATATCTAAAAATAACACAAAATCACTTATAATTTTTCAATAATCTCTAGTATCTCGCTGTTTTCTGGTATGTCTTTCATTGAATGCCCAAAATGTACATACCTTAGTATTCCTTCTTTATCTACTAGCATCTGCGCTGGCATCCTTCCAAGTTTAAATAAGTTTACTTCTTGGCCGTACATCTTTAATATAGAGTGGCTTTCATCAGGTATTCCATAGAACTCTAAATTGTTTTCTTCCCAATACTCTTTAAATTTCTCAGCATTTTCAGGTCCGATAACTAATATTGCAGTATCCTTTTTAACAAATTTATCATAGTCTTGATGCAACTGCATCATATGCTTTCTGCAAAACGGTCATACAAAACCTCTGTTCAATACAATCAGTACATTGTTTTTCCCTTTAAAATCAGATAATTTTATTACATTTCCTAGATAATCCTTTATTTCAAAATCAGGTGCTTTTTTATTTACTTCTACACTTGCCAATTAATCTCATCTCCTTAGTTTTTATAATATAAATATGTTGAAAATTGTTTATTCGCTTATTTGAGTAAGTATTTCATCAAGTTGCTTTTTTAAAGTAAACAATTTTTCAGTTTCGATATTCAATTTACAATAAATTTCTTCAGGTACATGAAGTATATCTTCCTTTAGACTATTCCCTTTCTCAGTGACCTCAACAATTACAATTCTATCATCTTCATTGCTCCTATATTTATGTATAAGTTCCATAGCCTCTAATTTCTTCAATACAGGAGTTAATGTACCTGAATCTAAATGTAGGAGTCTGCCCAAGTCTTTAAATCCAATTTTCTCTTTCTCCCATATAACTAGCATAGTTATGTATTGAGTATAAGTTAAATTGTATTTATCAAGTATTGGTTTATATAGTTTGATTATTTCTCTTGATAGAGCATACAAAGGAAAGCAGATTTGATTTTCTAATTTTATTTGATCGTATTTATCCATATGGTCCCTTTCTAAAATATGATTAATTTTAT
This sequence comes from Soehngenia longivitae, assembly GCF_004684055.1. Classification (GTDB taxonomy): domain Bacteria; phylum Bacillota; class Clostridia; order Tissierellales; family Tissierellaceae; genus Soehngenia; species Soehngenia longivitae. Next base: position 131,388 of record NZ_SRIB01000001.1, on the reverse strand, counting down.
AAAATTTAATTTTATTCAATTGATTGTAATATAATAATACATTGTTTTTAATCAATAGTCAATAAATGTTTTTATTGTGTGTATGATATTTTTATGTTAAAAACAGGTAAACTTAATAAATTTATTGTGTAGAAAATAAAAAAGTATTATATGAATACCCCATATAATACTTTTCTTATGCAAATATTCTATCTTATTCCCCACATTCATCATGATGTTGGTGTTGATGACATACAGATCCTGTGGACTTTAGATGACCCTCAAGGTATGATTTTGCAACTTCATTAGCATTACCGCTAGCTCCAACTATAACTTCAATATTTTTATCGTTAAAGATTTCAATAGCTCCTGCACCCATGCCACCCGATATAATTACATTAACACCCATGTCATTCAAAAATTCAGGCAAAAATCCGGGCCTATGCCCAGGATTAGCTACAGTTTCACTTTTTACAATTTGATTATCTTCTGCATCAAAAATCATAAACGCTTCGCAATGTCCAAAGTGCTCTGTTACCATCCCATTTTCACTTGCTACAGCTATTTTCATCATTTTAATTTCCCCCCATATTTACTAATATTTTTGCAACTGGCTCAAGCCAATTGCCATCGTAGAACTCTATTATACCCTTGTCACATGCATCCGAAATTTTTGGATCAATAGGTAGTTTAGCTAGAACTTTTAAATTGTGTTTATCAGCAATTTCCTCAATGTGGCTTTCCCCAAATATCTGATAATCTTTGCCGTTATCTGGGCATTTGAAATAAGACATGTTTTCTACTAGCCCTATAATTGGAATATTCATCATTTCAGCCATCTTAACTGCTTTTGATACAATCATAGATACTAGCTCTTGTGGAGACGTTACAACTATAATTCCATCAACTGGAATGGATTGAAATACAGTAAGAGGTACATCACCAGTCCCTGGAGGCATATCTATAAACATAAAATCTACATCACCCCAAATAACATCAGTCCAAAATTGCTTAACTGTACCTGAAATAATAGGCCCTCTCCAGACAACTGGATCAGAATCTTTTTCTAATAATAAATTTATCGACATTACATCAATATTTGTTTGGGTTTTAACGGGTAATAAGCCCAACTCGCTTCCTGAAGCTTTTTGTTTGATACCAAATGCTTTCGGAATAGAAGGTCCTGTAACGTCAGCATCTAGAATAGCAGCATGGTAACCCATTCTGCTCATTGCAACTGCAAGCATTGAGGTGACAAGAGACTTACCCACCCCTCCTTTGCCACTTACTACACCAATGACCTTTTTTATGTTACTCATCTCATTCATTCGCTCGGAAAAATCAACTTTTTTTTCTTTTCTTTCTGCGCAGTCTTCCGAACAGCTGCTGCAGGTTTGATTGCAAGTTTCACTCATAATCTTACTCCTTTATTTTAGATTTCATTTTCTTAGTACATATATAAATAATCATGATTCAAGATATATTTAAAAATTTATTCCTTTTATTCGATTATTTATTTGCACCTATTTGATTTAAAAATAAAAACCCTTCAAAGCAAATATTTATCATTAGATCATTAAAATATCCGCATGCCTTTAATCAACAAATCTATTCAAAAAGCAAATTCATTGTATTTTGATAAACTTTTTTAACGGCCGTGCCAGATATACAATCTATGTCTACAATAGTTTTGCCATTGTTAATAGCTTTCACTGCACCCGAATCAAAAGGTATTTTACCAACAAAAGGTAATTTTCGTTCTTCGCAAAGCTTTTCAATCTTCTTTGTATTTTCTATGTTGGTATCGTATTTATTGATGCATATCGCCATCTTAGTCCCAAATTTCATTGCTGTATTTATGATGCGTTCCATATCACTGATACCTGATATCGAAGGTTCGGCAACTATTAAAACCATATCTACACCACTGATTGAAGCGATAACAGGACAACCAATCCCAGGAGAACCATCTATAATAGCAACATCAGAATCAACTTTTACTGACTTCATCTTATTTTTTACTTCTGCTACGAGCTTACCCGATGTCCCACTGCCCATTTTTAGTTTTGCTGTCGAAAACGCTCTTTCTCCATCAAAATAAAGCATTAACTCCCCAGCTACTGCTGGTTCCATTATTATTGCTCCCGCAGGGCAAACATACTCGCAGACTCCACATCCTTCACAAGCAAAAGTATCAATCTCGTAGTACTTGTTTAGTTTGATTGCGTCAAACCTGCAATTTTGCCTACACTGATCACATTCAATACACATTTCAATATTTATCTTCGCTTTTGGCAACCCATAATAATTTGTTTTTTCTGGTTCATTATTCCATTCGGTTATAAGGTGCAGATTAGGTGCATCCACATCACAATCTGCATATGCCTTAGCATCTGCAAGTTTTATAAATGCGCTTGCTATTGTTGTCTTCCCAGTTCCTCCTTTTCCACTAAGGACTAGTAGTTGTTTCATTTTTTGCCTCCTCTATCACTGTGTCAAGTATGGAAGAAAATAATTTACGGTACTTTCCATTTTTATTTACGGCAATTTCAGCATTTGAGTTTATTGTAGCTAGTTCACTATCAAAAGGAATTTTCCCTAAAATCTTAATATTTTTTTCTAAGCAAAACTTCTCCGCAGGATTTTCTTCTTCCAAACATTTATTGAGAACCACTCCAAAAGGCTTTTTCATTAACGTGACTAGCTCATAAACCATGTTGAGGTTATGCACCCCAAATAAAGTGGGTTCAGCTACTAATACACAATAGTCAGCATCTCTAATGCTTTCCATTACTATACATGCGCTACCCGGAGGGCAGTCGATAAATGTTAATAAGTCTTGCCGATATTTTTCTGTGTTAAGTAGGTTTTTTATGATAGGAATGCCTGAAGCTTCACCTATATTCAATATCCCTGTCAATATAATCACTTCGTCGGAAACACCTTTTTGTACTTTTCCTATTGTTTTTTCTTTCTCTGTCAGTGCCTTTTCAGGGCAAACTAGGCTACACCCACCACAGGAATGGCACACATCTTCAAAGACAATCAGTTTATTTTTGATATAAGCAAGGGCATTGAAATTACAAAAATCTGCGCATTTTCGGCATCCGTTGCATAGTTCATTATCTACCTTTGGAATTTGAACTGTTATTTCTTCTTCTTGAATTTTTTCAGGCTTAAAAAAAAGATGACCGTTTGGCTCTTCCACATCACAATCTATGTAAGTCGAAGTTTTTGCTACCGTAGCTAGATTCACAGATACAAATGTTTTTCCAGTACCACCCTTGCCACTTAGTACAGCGATTTTCATATTAATTGTCTCCGTGCATGTGTAATCCAGCATGTATTTCGTCTAACGATGGTAATTTACCTTCGACGTAAGCGGCAATGTTGTCTTTCACTGAAGCGTGTGTCGTTTTGAATATTTTTATATCAGCTGAATTAATCACTTCAGCAGCATTTTGTCCACATCTTGGGGTCAACAAAGCATCTACTTTGCTATCTACTATTGTTTGTGCAGCTTTTACTCCAGAACCACCTGTGCTTTCCGCTGCAGTGTTATCTATAAATTCACTTTCCTTAGTTTCTGTATCATAAATAAGAAAATAAAGAGTACGTCCAAAGGATCCCGATACGTTGGATTCTAAAGACTTATCATCTACTGGAATTGCTATTTTCATAAAAATCCTCCATTCCTTTATTTATTATCATCCGTAAAACACATACCATGTCTATGTCTCTTACAACTACGACCACAACTGTTGCCAAATCCGTCACAAAGTCGATATTCACCGCCCTGAATCGTCAGTACCTTACCGTTAACTAATGACTCTGCTAATTTTTTTCTTGCCTCAATATAAATACCTTGAACAGTAGTACGAGCCACATTCATCTGCAGGGCACACTCTTCTTGAGTATATCCCTCTAAATCGATAAGCCTTATGGTTTCATACTCATCCACGGTCATATTTACATAATTTTCAGCATCTGCAGGTAAATCAAGAGGCCCAAACCTATTAATTTCAGGCAGGCAGCAAACTTTTCTCCATTTCATCGGTCTTGCCATGATCAACACTCCAATTCTTATCAGAAATAGCCAGAGCGTCCTCTAGCTATTTCTGATCACAATTATAGATTCTCTAATTGCTTGTCAATGTATTCAAGTCTATCTTGCAAAATTCTTTTTTGTTCATCGAGCAACTCTTTTTGAGTTTTAGGCGATGTTTCATAGATAGAAACACCTCTGCCGAATCCACGACCATAGCCACGTCTGCAGAATAATCCACGTCCATATCCCATTCCACGACCATAGCCATATCCTACTGCATTTACTCCAGTGCAAGCACCTAAGCCTCTACCAGTCATTGATCCAGCACCCATTGGTCCAGTTCCATTTCTTCCAGGCATAGTATTCACCTCCTCATAGTTAATGACATATGCCATTTACTATAAGTATACATCATTTTTGACATATGTCAATAACTATCCTTCCAAAAAATGTAGTTATTATGATAATGTGATAGTGTCAATTAATTGTTGGAAAAAAATTAAAAATAATTTTTTAAATAACGCAAAATGCAAATTAAAATGAAACACTTTTATATCCCATAATTATCCTTTCAATGTTTTTAAAACATTGCTATCTCTTTTATAAATCATAACAAATCATTTGGATAAATGATCCTTTATTGTTGTGAATAGCTGATTTTAACTAAACCGGCTATTACTTAAGTTGATCATCTCTTAAAGGAATTTTTAATAAAATTTGCTTTTGCCCTTTAATAAGCAAAGTTCCCTCTTCTTGAAGCTCTGATAGTTTGCGACTCAGAGTTTCATTACTAATCCCAATTAAACTTGCCAAACCAGCTCGACTTAGTGGTAGATCAATCAATATTCCTTCCTCATTTTTTATACCATCTTCTTTTACCAGCTCCAATAACAATCTTAGTGTTTTTTCCATTGCATCTTCCAACACAATTGACTGAAGTTGAATTTCAGCTTGGTTAAGCCGGTTAGTGACTGCAGCTAATATGCTATATGAAATTTCTGAAGAATTTTTTATCAACTGCTCCAAATCATTCTTATGAATGATACATATACTACAATCTCCAATTGCCTCTGCACTGCTATTTAAAACATCATCTTTGAACAGTACCAGTTCTCCAAAAAACTGACCTGATTTCAATAACCTCAATATATACTCATTACCATTCTTTCCAATTTTAAATAGTTTGACTAAACCTGATTCAATTATATACAAATATTCACTAGGATCGCCCTCATGATAGATGATGTCACCGCTTTTATACTCTTTTTTTTGAACTAGGCTATTGATTTCCAATAATTTTTCATTGCTAAGTTCTGAGAATATTGGCACTTTAGTGACACATAATCCATGAGTATGGTTACATTGGGACATATTTTTCACCTCAGATCACTTTAATATATTAATTCCTTTAAGGCAATTCTCAAAATTGGTGCTTTGCCCATTTAATTAGATCCCTTTAAAAATTATTATTAGATATCTTTGACTTGAGATTTTTTTACTTCATAACCTAACTTGGCAATAACATTTTCTGCATCATCTATTGATGCTTTATTTTCATCGAAGTTAAATATCACTTTACTTGAATTGAATAGCACATTTATACTAGGAATATCCACACCATCTATGGACTTAATGCCATTTTCTATCTTTTGCATACATGATGGGCATGTCAAAGTTTCCAATTTAATTGTTGCTTTTTTCATATTAATCCTCCATTCCTATCTTCATTTATATTATACGCCTTATCAAATTTATTTTACATTGATTTCTATCAAAATCATTCAACTGCTTACTAGTTATCACCTTAATTTATAGCCTAATAATCTCATGCCATTTAGGATAACAACAAGTATACTTGCTTCGTGTACCAACATTCCGATGGCCATGTTCATCCATTCACTAAAAAACACGCTTACAAGTAGAATCAATACCGCTCCTATCGCAATCAGTATGTTTTGATGCATATTGTTGACAGTGGCCTTTGCCAAACCCAATGCATGTGGTAATCGTCCAAAATCTGAATTCATTAATACCACATCAGATGTTTCAATAGCTACATCTGTACCACTTCCCATAGCAATTCCAATCTGCGCCAATGCCAAAGATGGGCTGTCATTAACACCATCTCCAACAAATGCTACTATTTGTCCTTTGGCTTGAAGCTCTTTGATATAATCCTGCTTGTCATTGGGAAGCATGTGCCCATGGGCTTCAGTAAGTCCAATCTCTTTCGCAACTAAATCAACCGTTTCTTGATTATCTCCTGATAGTACAACTAGGTTTTTAACTCCTAGCTTTTTGAGCTTTTGCAAATCTTTCTTGACACCCGGACGGATTGGGTCACGAATCCCCATCAAAACCTTTAATTCTCCATCCATTGAAGCAAGAACCAATGAGTTTCCTGCTGACTGCATCTTGGAGATGTCTTCACGAACTTTTTTATTTAAAGTTACATTCTCTCTTTCCATCAAAGCTACATTTCCAACTACCATTCTGTGACCACCTATTTTGGCTACTATACCACCACCTTTTATGACATCTGTTTTCTCTATTAAATGAGTTTTTGTATCACCGATGTATTCAACAACAGCATTGGCTAAAGGGTGATCTGATTCCTTTTCAACGCTTGATAGGTAACTTAGTACCTCATCACTACTGCCAGAGTATATTATATGATCAACAACTTTTGGATTGCCTATTGTAAGTGTCCCAGTCTTATCGAATACAATAGTATCTACTCTGCTAAAATCACGAATAACTTCACTACCCTTTAAAAGCACTCCATGTTTTGCACCATTTCCAATTCCTGCTACATTAGATACTGGAACACCTATCACCAACGCTCCAGGACATCCTAGTACAAGTATAGTAATTGCCAGTTCGATGTCTCTTGAAACCAACCATACTATGAAGGATAGAACTAACACTGCTGGTGTATAATATTTTGAGAACCTATCAATAAATCGTTCAGCTTCTGATTTAGAATCCTGCGCCTCCTCCACCAGTTCAATAATCTTTCCAAATGTGGTATCTTCTCCTACTCGGTCTGCAATAATTTGAAGGGTTCCATTTTCCAATATAGTCCCAGCAAACACCTTGGAATCCTTCTTTTTAGTAACTGGCAGGGACTCTCCCGTTATACTCGCTTCATTAATATGTCCCTCTCCAGTCACGACAGTACCATCAACAGGTACTTTTGCACCGGTTTTAACAAGCAAGATATCCCCTACATCAACTTCATCCACTTCAACCATTTCAAACTCTCCGTTATCCATCTGCTTTAAAGCACTTTCCGGAGCCATTTCCGTTAATTCCTTGATGGCAGATCTAGTTTTATTCAATGTTCTTTGTTCAAGATATGCTCCAAACAAAAACAGGAATGTCACAATGGCTGATTCTTCAAAGTTCCTTATTAAGAAGGCCCCCACTACTGCAATGGTTACCAGAACATCAATGCTGACAACTTTAACCCTAAGCGCTTGATATGCTTGTATGGATATTGGAGCTACTCCTATGACAGACGCAATGACCAATGCCCACAGGAAAATTTCAGTGTTACCAAAGCCTAATTTGCTTATGAATGCAGTAACAATTAAAATCAAACTCATAAGTGTTATGTGATTTTTTCTACTTAATATCATTTTTTGCAAACCTACTCACCTCACTTCACTCATAGAAATCACCTTGACATAAATTCATTCTAATTCCAATAGGCCTCATTGACTTTTGATAGCATGTTGTATACTGATTCATAGGTTTCACAAACATCTCCTGGAACCTCGTAGTTATGAGTGATTTCAGACAATTTATTGAACTCATCATCAAGATTAGGCTTTTCAGCTTCTGATTCATTTATTTTTTTGAGAATTATATTGAACACTTTTCGCACCTCATGGAATTCAAGATGATTACCTCCATGAACTCGATCCACAATTGGGATTAATTGTTCTAATTTTTTAAAATATTTTTCCTTTGCTTTTGTAAAATTTTCATTTTTATTCATCACACATGCTCCTTCCAAATTTTTATTTGACTTTTGTTGTACTTTAATATTATCAATAAATAAATAATAAAACATTGATATACATCAAAATTTGAAATAAATATGTAGCCATTATCAATTAATTTCTCTTCAATATTCTCAGCCCTTAATCAAGCAATCTTTCAAATACAGCTTTAAATAAAAAACCGACTCAGATCATTGATCCAAGTCAGCCAGCTAAAATATTATTACCCACTACACTCAATCGCGGTTAAAGATTCTTAAGATGAAGTACTTATCGATTTTTTTATGTATTTTTCAGCGGCCTCCATCTAAGGTTTTTTTTATAGATATATTTGTATGCTTAATTAGTAAATTATATAAGTAAATTAGATCACTTTTTCAAAAACAGTCTTATTTAGTCTTACAAACTTAGTGATCTAATTTTGTTTTTTCATTTGCACATAATGACTTCAAAGCGTAAAAAAAATACAAATCTGAGAACCTTTCCCCAAGTTGGTGCCACAGCATTCTACATTAGTTCTTGCATATTATCTATCCTACCAACATCATCAAGGACAAATATGCCATACTTATATTAAACTATTGTTCATCTTAGTAGTAATTATTGAATGTTTCACAGTCATCCTGCCAAATTTCCATATTCACTTTAATGATATCACATAAATCCTCATATCTATCTTTAGAAATATATCCATGCTCGTTCATACACTTATAAAATTTCTTAATACTTGCTGCGGTTGTTTTTATGGTGCCTGGTGTCGACCACATACACTTTCGTATAAAAAAATATCCTAAAAATATATCTATCATGTCACTACATCCTGCCGCCATCTCCAAAGGTTCTTCTCTCAAAAGATATGTGTTAATGTAAAAATCTACATTATTTAGATGTTTTTTTATTGTCTTTTGACTTAAACCAGATGCCATTAAATCTTTTTCGAATATATCGAGATATTCATAGTTTTTGGCTTGTTGTAATTTGCATAATTTTTCGTACTCTTCATAGGTCATAGAATCATCTCCAGTTTTTTAAATATTATTAATCAAGACGTACATCTACATCTTCATCTCATCAGAACCTATCTCGAATATAGCATTTGTGGCAACTGTGATTCTCGCTCTTTGATTTGTTCCAAACTTGATCCTACAGTAATAACATATATGCTGATAGGGAATTGTATTTGATTTGTTTCTCCAAAGAAATGCATTTTAATTATCTTCTGTTTTTACTGTAATTTCTTCATACATACTGTTATCCGTTTTATTTAAAATAATCCCAACAGTCATTTTTTTAGCTGTAGCGTTGTTTTTTCAGTTTATTTACTGATAAAGACATCCATTCCTCTTTCAGTATCTATATGTCCATAATATCCAAATGGTTGATTGTCTTTTCCACCACTAAAAATGATATTATCTGCTACAATATTTTCTCTACCATTAACTAGTTTTATTAAGCTATAATAATCATTGCCCTTATATCTAATAAATAATATTTCATCATTAGATATACTTATAGGCATAAAGTCAAAGTTATCTCCCTCTGTTATCTTCTTTACCTGTGAACTATCTAAATTATATTCATAAATGCTATATGATTGTTTCTCCCATTCATTATAAATTTGATTATAATCCCCTAAAGTTTTGGGATTTACAGCTTCAGTAGCTGAATATAATAATTTCTTGCCGTCCAAAGTAAAACTAGGGGTCATAGTAACTAAGTCCTCATCTGTAACCTCGATACTATTGTAGGATTTATCTTGGTTTATATTTAATAGGACTACTTTCTTGTTTACAAACATATCTCTACCAGCACCTTCTATTAATCCAATCATATGGGCACTTGGATTTATAGCTAAATGATTTTTATAGGATAATGTATCTATACCAGTCAGTTTTGTATGTGTCTTTTCCTTTACATCATAGATACCTATGCCTATTACATCGGAGCTTAGAGAAGCTGAAGCAGGCTTTTCCATTATATAAATGTATCTTCCATCAGCTGAAATATCCCAAACAACAGGATTGTAACCCATCATTTCATCTGTTGATCTTATGCCTTCTATGATTATATTTGTAGAAAATTGCTTTTTATTTTCATCATAATTATTTAAGTCTATTTCTACTATCCCATCATTGCTCCAAAATTCTCCTTCTGCTGTAGTCCACCTATTCTGTCTTGAAGCGTAAACCTTATTGTTAGATGCCATTAGTCCTGTATAATAGTAATCTTCTGAATGTGTCTTTTTTTCTTTAGACAGTACATTGTATACCGTAAATCCCGGTTTTTCATTGGAACCATATACTATTGAGGTATCATCAATCCAATCATAGGATCTATAATAATGCTCAATCCCATCATCTATTATTTCATAGCTTTCATCTTTTACACTATATATAAAAAGACTACCATCCTTAGTATAGGCTATATAATTTCCCGAGCTGGATATTAAGGGATACTCAAAACCATTACCATCATGAACCTTTGTCTCACCTTTACCATTTAAATAAGAATAATAAAGTCCATCTTCCTTGATATATACTACCAACGAATCATTATTAGGCAAAATACTACAGGCTGTGATAAAACCTGATAATAGTATCAAAATCACTACAAATAAGGATACAATCTGTTTTTTTCTGGATATTCTAAAAAAATATACCATATTTTCTAGTCTAGTTTTTAATTCTTTGCCACTTGAACCCATTGATGTTGTAAGAGTGTTCCTTCCTACAATAGAATTATCTATTAGTGTTAAAATAGTATCACCATAATATTTTCTATCTTCAATATTCATATAATCTACTCCTTTTTCATCAATTGAATATTCACAGTATCTATCTATTTCTCTTAACAAAATATAGATTATTGGATTAAACCAGTGAATTGCATTTATAATAAGTCCAAATGCTTTCGTTATAATATCTTTTCTTTTATAGTGATTTAATTCATGTAGAAATATCGTCTTTTATCTTTTGTCATTGTCATCTATGCTTGGAATTAAAACCATAAGATTTATTATCCCTATTAGCATAGGAGAACCAATTCTCTTAAAAGTTCTTATAGAAATCCCCATCTAATTTCTTTATATGACATATTTAAGGTATACTTCATAAACAGCACTTGCTTACTTATTTCATCAATTGAATTTGCTTTTCACTATAATAACAGCTGAGCGTAAGTTGTAACTGTAATGCATTTTTTTACTTTATGGCGGCTTTTGATGGAATTTTAATTCTATCCGCTAATACCTGTTTTTCATCCTAAAAATCTCAATTGCTTTTATGGCATCTTCTCTTGTGTAAATGTCAACTTTTATGAATATTATATTTCCCTCTCAACTTTTCCAGCTATTAATTGTATAATAATATTATTCATAGAGAATTTTCTCCTTTCTTTATTTTGGTTTTTGTAATTACATTATATCAAAAGGAGAATTATTCTCTATATTTTTTGTTCTTTGTCTAACAATTATTTTATATTAAGTCCAGTATGGTTGGGTGTTTCAATAGACACCAGCATCATCAAAAAATTCTCCGAAACGAAAAGTACATGGGTGACGCCCTGCTCCAGAATACCTATACCACGGACTTTCTGACAAGAAAGTGGATCAAAAAACAGCACCAACCGGACTGTAAACGAACTCCTGCTACAAGAAGTCACAGTCAAAGCCATCAATCAGATTTTTACTGACAGGGACAACTTCCTGAAAACCCCGCACAGGACTACGATGCCAGTACAGATGAGATTTTCCGGCTCCGTGGCCAGAAAGAAAAACCAGAGTATGATTCTCCGAATTTATTTTACAATATAAACTTGTTCATCCTTTGTTCCTGGATTTTCTTGAATCGCTGTGAAAAATAATGTTTTATACACTAACTGATCAGGATTCCGTGAATCATAAATTGTCTCATGCCGAAATCTTGGTACCTGATTGAACAGCGTGACCGCAATATAATCGGATATCATAAAAGCTCCAAATAATAAAACGATGCATCCGGAAACAGTCAGTATACGTAAACTTCGTTTAACCCCCACAGTCCAAATAATGAGGTATATACCTTTAACTAAAAAAATGCTTCCCAAAATAGCATAAATACTTCCCCAACTGCTATCGCTTGGAAATATAGACAGTGCTGACACAATAGTGAATATACCAAAAGCTGACATCAAAATGCCGATTACTTTTTGTTTTCCGTTCTTTACTTCATTTCGACTGTATTCTGCCATAGAGACGGCAGTATCTCTTGTTTCATGATTCATATTTTCACTTTTCCTTTCTCCATTAATGATTTCAGGTATGCTCACATCATAAAAATCAGCTATCTCGACCAGCATACCGATATCTGGCATATTGCTTCCGGTCTCCCATCGAGATATTGTTCTACTGGAAACATTGAGCTGTTCAACCAAATCCTCCTGCGTCAGGTTTTTCTCTTTTCGGAGTTCCTTAAGGAAAGAACCTATCTTGACTTGATCCATATGGGTTACCTCCTTTCTATGTTAGAATACTATCTGGCAGCATTTTTAAACACGACACAAAGCGAGAAATGTTGTATTTTGGGTATTAGACACATTTGGCTATCTGACATCTATCTTACATCCACAATCTCTTGACAACTAATACACTAACTCAACCCTCTGATGTCTAACTTGGCAACTCAACCTACACAACCTACATACTTTTCCGACTAATTTCCCTATCATAAACATTATTTATTTAATTATGTTTCATTTAATTCTACCACTCGCCATATTTGTTATGCTTCAGCTTTTTTTTATTAGACTTTTTCAGTGGTCCCTAAATTATCTTTTTAATTTTACCTTCTTCAAGGTATATTATTCGATCATAATTATTTAAAATATCTTCTGTTATATCATGTGTAACCTCTATGATGATCTTATCTTTCAATGACATAATATATTCTTTGATGATTTTAGTATTATTAGAATCTATACTAGAAAATGATTCATCCATTAATATTATAAGACGATTTGCAACTAACATTCGTATAATCCTTAGTATCTGTCTTTCTCCACCGCACTATTGAAGATTGTAATGTTATTTAAAAAATTTGTTTGAAATAAATATTCAATTTGATCAATTGAAAAATGTAATCTTCTCTATCAATTTCTTCTAAACGAATTTATTGAAATCTACTTTCCCTTTTCAATGAATAAAAAGGGCACTAGAGTTAATTATTGGTTACATTCTTCTACTGAAATAATAGCCTATTTTCAATAGTTTTAGCGATAAATTAGTAAATAATATCAAATTCGATAAAATACCTCTTACCCTAGGGAAAATTTAGTTTACGTAAAGGATCAAATTTCATTTTTAAACACATTCAGCATTTTTGTCAGTATACTTTTTCCTATCTATTGTCTTATACATCAAAATAATATATCCAATAGATAATAATGACATTATACCAGCCGTCATCCATGCAGTTGTAATAGAAAAGATATCTGCAACCATACCAAATAAAACAGATGCCATTACTTTACCTAAAGAATTGAATAAAGATGAATAAGATATCATTGTTGCTCTTTTTTCATCATCAATATGGTTATTAATCAGTCCCCTCTGTGAAGAATTAATAACTGCGCATATTAATTCCTGCAAGAGTATCATTGCAGTTGCAAAAATGAATCCCTCTATAAAATTCATACTAATCATACTTATTGCGAGAACTATTAATGAAAAAATAAATATTGTTTTTCTTTTGTATTTTAATCCTATGTATTCTAATATCTGATTTCCTGCCACTAATGCAAGTTGTATCAACACCCACACAAATGATAGGTATATATAAGATGAATCATCAGATATCTGTTTAAGATATACTGACCAGAAAATCATCAATGGAGAAAAAATAAAAGCTATAATTATATTAAAATTATAAACATATAATAACTTTTTTTCAGATATTATATGTTTAAATCCCGCTTTGATATTAGCAATCGAACTCTTATATAGATTTATGATTGATATTTGATTGATTTTATTTTGTTGTTTTGGTTCTTTAATAAACATTAAAACCATAAAAATAAATATTAGTGAGGTAATCATTGGAGCAAACCAAATGAGGTTCAATGAACGATCTGCAAACCATGTTCCAATAAAACTACCTAGTATCATTGCTATACTTTGTAGTTTAGCGGAAGATGCGAAAACAATGTCAATTTCTGAATCTTTAAATTTACCTTCATTAACAGCCCATGCTTCAATTGTACCTGATTCAAGCGAATAGCTCATTCCCCAAAATATTTGCCCTATTATTATTATCCCAATATTCATGCCTAATTGAAAACATAACATTGCAATAAACAGAGCTATACCAGCAAAAATAGCTGTACGTCTTTTACCAATAATATCGCATACTGCTCCACTTGGTACTTCTAAGCATATAGATGTCAAAGTAAAAACAGCACTAACCATATTTGCCTGAAAAATTGATAATCCTTTAGACAAAAGATATAAGACGTACACCGCTCCGATAATTCCGGTATGTACAAAAAAGATTGTTTCAAGTAGTGTAAATTGAAATTTAATTTTTTTCTGTAATTCATTCATGCACTATCACCTTATAACTTATTTAAATGAATATCCTAAACAGTTTGATAATAACATTTATTAACTATTAATACAAATTTTAACATACTTATTGGAAACTTACATACCATAAATCCTTGATTTTCAACTATAAAATTACTTTTTACTGTTATGCTTTTAAGTTATATATATTAGATGCAACCATAGATTCAAGCTATCTCCTATAGTATCTGATAATGTTTCAACTCTAACCACCACTATAATTTTATATATTACACTTTTATGGTTTATAGATTTCATTTGGTTTATTTAGCCTTTTTTATACTTTGTTTAACATTTTCATTAGCTGTGGTATGGATTTTGCGTTTTATTATCTACTATACAAAATAAAAATAAGGGTACCTGACATTATCATCTAAGGCAGAGTAGCCAAAAGGAATGATCTGTGTCTGGAAGCCCATATTTATAAGCATTTTGAGTTTTCTATTTATCTACCCTGGGCATCAATATCAAGCCTCAACATGAAAGGGAGTGGATTACACTCTTTTGCCACCTTTCGCACTAATTCCCGACGCAAAAGGACTGACAGTTGCATTTCCACCAGAGAAACTTTTAAGAAAAACGCAAAAAAGCCCGTCTGCATAGCACAGTCGGGTACAAAGGAATTGTTAATAACTAGATTATGATGTATGTGTTCATATTGATAAACAGGATATTCTGTAGTTAAATTATGATTATTTTTAAATAACACATTTATGTAAATATAAGTTATACAGATAACCTAATATCGCTTCAACAAATACGCAGTGGTGTAGACACTGTATTGCCTAACACATAAAAAATCACCCAAACCAAGTGATTTTGGAGGGCTAAATATTTAGGCACATTAGAGCGCCCGCCAAAACACCATTTTTTTATTTGGCAGGTATGATTTTTAATTTTCCTAGAATTTCAAAAAGAATGGAATGTAGATTATCTACCGATTTCCATTCTATCCTATAATTGTTTTTCAATAAAATTTATCATTTGTCATTCCAACTTTTCTCTTCTATTGAGATACTAAATTTTTCCCAATATGGAGTCATGATTTTTTTGAAAACTTCGACTTCATCATCATGTACATTGAACAAATACAATTCAGTGCCATAATGTTCACTAGAAATCTTGTTTTCAACTATAATTGTAAAAAACTCTGTCATTTTATTGTAGACATCCTTATCCACAGGTTCAGGCAAATTCAATAATTCTTTTATCATTTGTTCTGTTACTATACCTCTAATTGCTGTTTGCAAATTACTCTCAATTTGAATAGGACGGCCATAAGTCATAGCTTTTTTTATTTCTTCCTTTTCTTCATTCCAGCAACGGATTTCAAACTCATCCCCCTGTTTTACAAAATGCTGAATAATTTGTTTCCACCAGTCTGAATTAACATTATGGTCTAACATTTGAACTTGTATAGTTTTCATTTTTTGCTCTCCTTGTAAAGTGGCATATGAAAAAATCATAGAATAAGATTTAGTATTAGCTTAACACTTTTCAACTCAATAGTCTATGAGGTAGTAAAAGAGGCTGTAGTGAGCAGCCCCTATTACTTGTTAATCAATATTTAACTAAAGTTGGGTCTGAAAGTGGAATTATAGGTACCGGATCCATAGGTATTACTAAGTCTGCAATTACAACAATAATTACGCCCCAAATTGCAATAGTTGCAAGCCAATCAGCTTCTGATAAAGCAGCTTGTACTACATTTTTAGCAGCGGCAACAATATCACCAACAGCAGATGTCCAGTTCTTATAACAATTATCTATTAAAACTTTTTTAGATACACTTTCATATAAATAAAGACAACTGCTGTTTCCTGATAAATATTTAACAACAGTCTAGAGAAATCAAACATATGTGACACAGACCTCTGAAAAATTGTCTCTGAATAATGCTGTGGTTTTAATAAATTGCTAATAATTATTTTTGTCAAGGTGAAAAGCGATAGCGTCCCTTGATTAAATAATTATTTGTAATATCATTCTAAGTAGCATTTTTAGACTAATATTCTTCAACTATCTCATTTGGTGTCTTAAAATTTAATACTTTTCTTGCTATGTTATTGTATCTATTGTTATATCTTTTGAATGCTTTTTCCATTTGCTTATAACTACTAAACCATCTTCTACTATAGAATAATTCATTATCTATTCTGTGACTTCGCTCTACTATGCCGTTTTGCCATGGTGAATATGGTCGTATATGTTCGTGTTTTATATCTAGTTTTTCTAAATACTTTTCAAATCTTGTCTTCTTATTTGTAATATCTTGATCGTTAACAAATTCATTTCCATTGTCTGTTTGCACTAGTTTAACTTTAAATCCTAACTTATCTTCTAATCTTTTTAAAAAATTAGATGTACTGCATGTGCTAAGTTTATTAACTAATTCTATAAATATCTCTTTCTTAAATACTCATCAATCGCTGTTATTTGGTAGTATCTACTATGACAATTTGCAAAACCAATACATTCATTGGGTACATACTTTACATCTATTTGCACTTGTTCTCCTGGATAAGTAGCTGGATCTGGGTCTTTATGATATTTAGATTTAGGATAACTTTTTTGTTTCTTTGGTTTGTTTAATTTCATTTCCCTTATTTGTCTGCACATGGAGTCATAGGTTTTTATATAGCCTGTATTTTTTAGCTTGCGATATACTTGTGCCAGACCCTCATGGCGATGATAATAGTGTTTTTGTCTTATTAAGCCCAATTCCTCCTGTGTGTGTTGATTAGGATGAGAATCTAGTTTTGTGCTTTTATTTGCCAAAGATTATATAGCTCCGTCATACTTTTTTCGCCAACGCCATACCTGCTAACGACTAGTATGATATCTTCTAGCTGCTTTTGCATTGTTATTATTCTTTATAATTGTTCTCATAAGAAAGGATCCCTCCGATTTTTTTATATTGACAAATAACATTATATCAGAGGCCTTTCTTTTTTTATTTTTCTTGTCACAAATGTATTATCTCATATCAAAGAGTAAGTAACGATAATCCTTATTCAGAGTCACTTTTTAAAACAATGAAATATAGACCTAAATGCCCATCTAGATGATTTAAAGGTATAGATGAAGCAAAAAAATGGGTTGATAAGGTTGTAAAATGGTATAACTATACTCATTTACACCGTGGTATCAACTTTATCACTCCATATCAAAGACATTATGAACTTGACAAAAAGGTGATGGAAAAACGGAAAGGAACCTATAAAAATGCTAAAGCAAAACATCCAGAAAGATGGTCTAAAAACATTAGAAATTGGTCACTACCTGAATATGTATCTCTTAATCCAATAAGCGAAGAAGAAGTAAAAAATATCTTACATAAAAGCAACTAAGCTAAATAATAATAGATTTGTCTTTAGTAAATCAAAGACTTGAGATACCTATACGGTTGCTTATGAAGAAAGCAGTCCCCTTATATAGGTCTGTCTTTGTTTATCAAAACTATGTATATAGACGCTCTATGTCATTGGCAAATCAAAAACTAAGCATTGAAATATTTTTATATTAAATGCGACAACTTACTTGACAAACACTGAAATCTTATGTGCTTACAACGTTTCGCACTTGTCCTTCTACAATAAAGTTTTGCTTTTATAACAAATGTAATTAATAGGAATTAGGATGAAAACTCGAAAATATTGAATAACTTAAAACCAATAGTATAGGTTTTGTCATTTTTATCCTATTTTATATTTATTATGCGCTTCTGTTCCTTCATAGTGGAAAGTTCTTTTTATAAAAAGATTGCTGATATAATCTCTACGTTAAGATTATGTTCTCCAACGGAAACTGAAAGGTACATAATATTGTCCTCTTATATTGTGTACTTTTTTGATAAAACGACTATAAAGTAGAT
The DNA here is from genome assembly GCF_004684055.1 of Soehngenia longivitae. GTDB lineage: Bacteria > Bacillota > Clostridia > Tissierellales > Tissierellaceae > Soehngenia > Soehngenia longivitae. The sequence continues at coordinate 112,885 of NZ_SRIB01000001.1, read as the reverse complement.
TTTACCTTTTTAGTTATTTAGTATTTTGATATTGCAACATGTAAATATATGGTATAGTTGTATTAAAGATAAAAATTAACATTTGTATATTGAAGTTACCCACAGGATATGGTTATTACAAATTATGAGAATTATTAATTAATAAGTAAATGTATTTAGAAATACTTCGTAAAAGAGTAGAAATGTATTCTTATGTATTATCTCATATGAATAAAGATGAGAATGTTAGCTTAGATGTATTATACAGAATATGTGATGTGCTCTATAGGAGGTAATTATATGAATCCTCAAAGGTATAAGAATGGCGACAAATTAGACCTCATGTTTTTTGAAGCTAAGAGGTTTGATAAATGACAAACTTGACCAAACTATGAAAATTTATAGG
>NZ_SRIB01000001.1:0-107500 GCF_004684055.1 Soehngenia longivitae | reverse complement strand
TTACTTACTTTCTTCTGAAATATGAATTAATCCCTGGTCAAATATTTGCTTTACATGTTCATCTTCAAGAGAGTAGAATACAATCTTTCCTTCTCTTCTGCTCTTTACTAGTTCAGCCTGCTTTAAGACTCTTAGCTGATGTGAAATTGCTGATTGGGTCATATTTAATAAGAATGCAATATCGCAAACGCACATCTCTGATTCATCTAATGCCCAGAGTATCTTAATTCTTGTTGAATCTCCAAAAACTTTAAATAGTTCTGCTAGATCATATAGAGTTTCTTCTTGAGGCATTTTTTCTCGCACTTTATTTACAATTTCCTCATGTATTACATCACAGTCGCATCTTTCAATTGGTTGAATTTTTTTTGCCATATTTATATCACCTCTTTATCATTCAATTGAACACTTGAATAAGCTTTCATATATATTATAAACCTCAATTCTCCGTTTGTCAATAAAAACATATGAGTAATTGTTCAAGTGTGTTTATCTTTTAGCTTTACGGTCAAGACCGCCACCTCTAAGCGCAGCGTAGGTGGGTTTTAATCAGGTGGAGTAGACTCTCCATCTGATTCCCCGATGTTTCAGCTTGCTGAAACGAGTTCACTTATTAGATTATCCCCAAGTATAAATAGAAAAGAACCGCCCATCAAGAAGTATTTCTCCTCAATCGGCGGTCAAATTCGTTTTATTTTTCTATATCAATTTCTACACCAGATTTAAATTCAATAGTTAGTTTATCATCATAGACCGTTATTTTCTCTATAAGTCTCCTTACTAGTTGCTCATCATACTTCTCAAGGAGGGTGGATTGTTCATTTAGGAACTTTTCCATATCTTCTAGTCTTTGCTTGGAGCCTTTTTTGCCTGCTTCTTCTGCTAAAGCCTTATGTCTTTCCTCTCTGAGCCTGTAAATATCATCGGCTATATCGTTATAATCTTCTTTGGAATTGGCCAGTCTCAAAAGGTCTTTTTGTAATTCCTCTAGCTTTTTATCTATCTCGGAAACAATATGATTGTCCGTTTCACTTATCACTGTTTCTATATTTTCCTTTAAGATAGTTAAAAAGCCATCCTTTTGCCCTATTAGTTTATTAATTGCATCCACCGTAGCAAGGCCTATCATATCCTCCAGCACGGTTCGAGAATGACAAGCTAACCCTGTATTCTCAAGTCTACTGACGCATCTCCAAACAATCGATTTTTTACCTCGGTTATTCCAATGAACTCTACGGTATATTTCGCCACACTCTCCACAGAAGATAATTTGTGAAAATACATGATTTGAACTAAAGTTTCTTTTCTTTCCACTAGTACTTATATGTCCTCTACTTCTACGAACTAACTCTTCTTGAACCTGCATGAAAATTTCACGCGGGATAATAGCTTCATGACTATTCTCAACATAATATTGAGGTACGATACCGTTATTTACAACCCTCTTTTTTGTAAGAAAATCTACTGTGTAAGTTTTTTGGAGCAATGCATCACCAATATATTTTTCATTGCTTAATATCTTCCTTATGGTACTGGTATGCCACCTTTTTTTGCCCGCTCCTGTAAGTATGCCATCTGCTTCAAGTCCTTTTTTAATTTTATCCATACTGGAGCCTTCAAGATATTCTCGGTAAATTCTCTTAACTATTTCAGCCTCCTCCGGTACAATTACTAATCGCTTATTCTCATCCTTGGTATATCCTAAAAACCTAGAGCAATTGACCATTACCTCTCCCTGTTGGTATCGGTATTGATAGCCAAGCTTTACATTCTGGCTTAATGACTGGCTTTCTTGTTGCGCTAAGGAAGCCATAATAGTTAGCATAATTTCACCTTTGGCATCCAGTGTATTGATATTTTCTTTTTCAAAATATACCGCAATATTTTTATCTTTTAATTTTCTGATGTAATGTAGGCAGTCTAAGGTATTCCTAGCAAATCGGCTTATTGATTTGGTAATAATCATATCAATTTTCCCTGCCATGCACTCATCAATCATTCGATTAAATTCATCACGATTTTTTGTATTTGTACCGCTGATACCATCATCAGCAAAGATCCCTGCAAATTCCCACTCTGAATTTTTCTTAATAAATTCAGTATAATGTTCAATCTGCACTTCGTAACTACTAGCCTGCTCATCACTATCTGTAGAAACTCGGCAATAAGCAGCAACCCGAAGTTTTGGTGTTTCATCTTCTTTTCGATTGTTGCCCATGCGTTTTATTGCAGGTATAATCATTACATTTTTACTAACTGCCATCTTACTGTCCCTCACTTTCTATTAAGCTATAAACATACTCCGCTTGTGTAAAAGGATTTGTATACTTCTGAATTACTTGTCCTATGGTAAACTTCTTAGAAATAGTAGGTTTGTCTTCTTTCTTGGGTTCAAAGATTCTACCTAGCTTTTTCGCTCTCTTTACCCTCTCTGCTTCTGCTTTTTCGTAGGTCTCTTTATCAATGATGGCAGGGTAATAATCATCACCAAGATAACGTTCATTTCTTAGCATCCTTCCAGCAGTTCCATGATAAGCATCTATTCCAGCAGTCTTTGCTGCGACCGATAAGGAAAGGCCTGATAAGTAACCCTTATATAAATTCCTAACCTTTTCAGCTTTTTCTTCATCGATAACTGCTATTCCATTCTCTATCCTATAGCCATAAGGCGTATGTGCCACTTTTCTCACATCCTTTCCCTTAGTGTGATTCCACATTTCAGAACGAAACCTATCTCTACCCTTGAGAAAACGATAATTTTTTCAACATAATCATTGAAAATTTGCTCGCTAAAGGTATTTATCATTTCAGCCTTATTTGTAAACTTTATTAAGTTACTGACTTCCTGCACCTTTGATAATTCTCCATTTAAAGCATGAATTAAAGCTTCTTTTTGCCCCATATAATTATCTGCTTCCATTTGCAGTTCATTGTTTTCTCTGTTAAAAAGGGCAGGTTCTAGATAACCCTTTGCCATAAGCTTTACAAGCAGTTCTCTCTGTTCTGCATTTTTTTCAATTTGCTTCTCTAATTCCTGAATTCTTGAAAGGTTATCTGAGTTGCTCATTCCACGCAAAGCATCTAATAGTGGTTGTAGAATAAGTTTTCTTCCGAAAATCAGCTTATTCATCATTGTAACAAATGCAGTCTTTATATCTTCATCTCTAATAAACTGCATGGAACATTCTGTTATCTGCTTTAAGTGTTTATTACAACACCAAGCTACATATTTTCTTGAACCAGATGAATGAATTCGCCTTTTAAAGGTACTACCACATTCCGAGCAAATAATTTTCCCAGAGAAGGCATACCGGTTTTGATATTTATTATTATGCTTTTCTATACTCTTTTCCTTTGCCCTTTGATTTAGTACAGCTTCCACAGCTTCAAATACTTCATGACTGATAATTGCCTCATGGTGATTTTCTATTAAATATTTATTTTTCTCACCATAGTTGGCATGCCTATTAAATCGAGAATCTGTATAGGTTTTTTGCAATATAGCATCTCCAGTATATTTCTCATTTTTTAATATACCTAGAATAGTAGTAGCAGTCCAACGAGTGCCCCGTTTAGTAGGTATACCCCTTTGATTAAGATCATCTGCTATTTTCTGTGTACCCTTGCCTGATAATACTTCTGAAAAAATATACTTCACAATTTCTGCTTGCTCAGAATTAACCCGCATTTGACCGTCAATGTTGTCATAGCCGTATGGTGGGTATGAAATCTTAAAAGTTCCGTTTTGAAATCTCCTTTGAATTGCCCATTTATTGTTTTCCGAAATCGAAATAGATTCACTTTCTGCAAGTCCACTTAATATAGAAAGCATCAACTCACTTTCCATTGACTGGGTATTGATATTCTCTTTCTCAAAATAGATGTAAATTCCAAGGTCTAATAGTTTACGAACCATCTCCAAACAATCTGTAGTGTTTCTTGCAAACCTACTAATGGACTTTGTAATAATTAAGTCAATCTTCTTGTTTTCACAATCTGATAACATTCTTAGAAGTTCTAAACGGTTTTCTTTTTTGGTACCACTAATTCCCTCATCATAATAAAGTCCTACATACTCCCATTCTGAATTTGCCTTTATATAAGTCTCATAATGAGATTTTTGTGCTTGTAAGCTCACTAACTGTTCATCACTGTCAGTAGAAACACGACAGTAAGCAGCTACTCGTAATTTAGGCTTGATAATTGATGCGTCATTATTTCCTTCTATTTTTGTTATCTTTTTCATCGACTCACCTCCCTCTGTTGGTCACATATTACCTCTGAAACTCTTATATATCAACGATTTAAGGGCATTATCTCGGCTAAAGCCGGGGAGAAAGTTTCTCGATTCAAAAGCATAATTTTGTTGAACTCAACCTTTGTAATAAGACCCATTCCAAGCATTTGATATAGCAGTTTTTCTGCTCTATAATAATCAAATTCTCTTTGAAGATCCTCATCACTTAGATATTTCCTTTTTGAATTTAATAGTAGATCTTGTTTGTCTGTAATTTTAGTTATCTGCATATAGGTCCCCTCCATTTCTACAGGTAAAACCCTGCACCTATATGCAAAAAATTCCAGTGATTCGAACCCCTAAAAAAACAAAAAACCCGAAGAGTTATTACACTCCTCGGGTCACAAATAAAAATATTAATCATACTTTATAAATGCATCTGTAAAACCGGCCTTTTTCGCTTTAGCAAGCTGGGCCTCTGCATTGGCTTTTACAGAATACGAACCAATTTGAACACGATAATATTTCTTTGTCTCCTGTTCTGCAGGTTTCTCTCCCTCACTTAATAGATTTTTCACATCAGCTCTGAAGGTATCCATGCTTTTTCTATGTTTAGAAAACCAATTTTTCGGATCGCTATGATTACTTGCGATTCCTTTTTGATATCCTTCATAGTGGCCAATAACATCTTTTTCGGTCAAGTTATAGATCTTACAAAGATAGACACACAGTTCTACCGCTTCTTTATAAACTGAACTAAAATATGCGGCATCGGTCAATCCATCTTCGCATATTTCAAAACCGATATGAGTATTGTTTGCTTCACCCCCAGCATGCCATCCTCGATAATTCCACGGCAGTGTCTGATATATTGCAATTGTCCCATCTGCAAGTTTGCCGATGAAAGCATGAACACATACTTGCCTACCGTCTGGTTTCTCTTGATTCCAGTGGTTATTATATTGGTTCTTCCCTAAAAGTCCGTCATCGGGTCCAACATATCTGCGAAGATATGGATTGTTAACCCCAGTGCTGTGCACCATGATGCCTTTAGGTTTGATTTTCTGACCCACTTTATAACATTCATTTTCCGTAAGAATGAGTTTTTTAATGTTCACTAATTTTACCTCCTGCGTTGTAATAAATCATTACTTAGTAACATCCTTATCGCCACCATCTTTTAGCTGTTCAAGAATATTTTTGAGTTTTTCAGGTACTGGAAGTCCGATTCTTGTTGAATTTTCAATAATGCTGATTCCTTCATTGGACAGATAGAAGAATATAACTGCGGTTCTTATAGCGTTGCCATCTCCGATAATGTTCTGGTCAATGATGTGGGAAATGCCAACAAGTGAAAAAATAACGACTTTCTTAAAAATGCCCCGAGCACCTACATCACTGGATAGATGCTTTTCCAAAATCGCGCTCATCACTCCAAGAATATAGTCAATCACGACAAAGGCGATAAGGGCATATAAAAATCCATCGTACCCTCCTAGAAACCAACCAAGCCATCCACCAATCGCTGTAAAAGCCATTTGAATAAAAGTCCAAATATCTCTCATGTAATTTCCTCGCTTTCATTTTTGTGTATTAAAAAACGCCCTATTTAAGGCGTCGATTCTTATTCATAAACCCTGCTACTGCTAGTTTTATCTTTTGTTATTTTCCCGATGTAGTCACTAAGTCTTCCCTTTCCAAGCCTTCCACCGCTGTCCACCGTAAAATCAGTGTAGAAACCATCCTTCCCAAATCTGTGAGTAATTTCTGTAATAAGTCCAAGGTTATATGAGCCTTTATCACTAACGATTACTGCTTCGTCGCCAAGTATAAGTTGCGGTCGAAATGGGCCAGTGAAACTCTCGATCTTACCAACATACTGAAGGCTAAGAGCAATTTGATTAGCATAGTTTTGTGCATCAATTGCTGTAGTTCCTTCGGGTACATTTACATAAAGAGTTTTGTTTGCCTGCGAGTTCCATCCAGAGTATGTTTCAACATCCCTATAGACCTTAACTGAGAAATCTTGGTTGTGTACGCATACTCGTCTATAGGCTTCTTGATCATCCCGTACAATGCTTCTTGTAAAAATGTCTTTACCCCTGTGAAAGGTGTAGGTAGTATTTCTTGTAAAGCCAGCATAGTTTGATGAACCTATTACTACCGTTCCATCTACAAGTTCTTTTACTTGCCAACCATCTAGTGCCTTTAATATCTCCATGATTCCTTCAAGATAACTCATATTTTCATCAAACTGATATCCTGCATAAGTGCTGGTGTTTTCCACAAGCATTTCATCTGAACTTATGTTTGCCCTAAACAATATATCCTTTAATGTCTCATGGAGCACCATGTAAGGGTATGAGTTTTCCTCATCAAAACTTTGATCACCTAGCGCTTTCCCGATTATGTTTCTACCATCCACACTGACCGTTTCAGATAGAATAGAAAAATTGCTTCTGTCCACATAGAAAACCCCCATTGGGAAAGGTTCGCTATCTCCCATAACTAATTCAAATTCCACCTTGCTTCCAGGAGAAAGAAGACTAGATTCTTCTGAAATGGCTACATTACCTTGATACTCAGGATTTTCATTTAATGGATTATCAAGGCTTAAGGTGAAAGAAGATATAGAGGTATCCATGGAATGCTTAATGGAACCGCTATTAAGATATCTTCCCATTTCAAAAGCAAATTCGTATATTAATAGCTTATGGGTATCAGAAGTTCTATAACTCCCTACAACACCGAATCCCTGAAGGATTTGAAGCTCCATCTGCTTGATTGTAACATCCGGACTGACCTTTATAGGAGTGAGCCAGTTGGGGGAGTTATACTCTCCATTCAGTTTTTCTGATGATTTCCCATGGAGTTCTTCTCCAAATAGATAAAATAGCTGTCCTTCTGTCTTTGGAAATTGAAGAAAGTCAGGGTATTTTCCTTTACCGACTATTCCTGCAGTTGAAAAAACCAGTTCCATCTAATCACCCACTTCACCTATATCCTCTAGAAACTCAATCTTTAGTTCATGTCTTTTCCCACATTTTATACAGACCACAAAGTCTCTAATGGTTTCATAATAAAACTCCTGACCACATTCACATTTTATGTTACCTTTCTTCATTTATATCCCCTCCCCAAAGGCTAGAACAGCCTCCGCATTAAGCAGATAATTTGTACCCTTTGGAATTTCATTGATATGATGTCTTTTAATAAGGACAACATCCCCCTCTTGAAGAACTGTTGTATTAAATTTCATTATTGGAAGCAAGTAGCTTTGCCAGTTAAATATTGTCATGCTTCCATAGCCTTCTGTAATATAGCAATTGATTCTCATATACTTCTGGGTGGTGTTGATATAGATATATCTAAAGGTGGTATCCATGGTGGCATTTCCAAGGCCAGTAATGTAGTTTACCCAAGCATCCCCAAGATTATCTTTTGTGGCAAAGTCATAATAGCTTCTAGCATAGCCTTGACTCGTTTTGAAACTTATTACAAAATTAAATCCTTCCTCTGAATAAAGTTCTACCACACCACACTGAACGGTACTCCCAATGATTCCAGTATCATAGTAATGAGTATTAATGACATCTTGCCATTTTTTGTGGCTTGAAACACTTAGTACATCTAAAAAGCTAAAATCATTACTTGAATAATTGAAATCTCCAAATTCTGTGAAATAATAGTCTGTGATTACATTGCCATTAATTTTCACTTCTTCAACATTAGTGTCTTTGAAGTTTAGAAATAATTTATTAGCCGCAGCTTCTTCAGATGAAACAACATACTCATAAGTCATATCTCCATCGTAGGATACAGGAAAAGAGCCAATACCTGCCCAAACTAGCCTATCCACTGGAATATCAAGTTTTCTATCCTTGAATGTCTTTCCAAAATATCTATTACCTGTAGCCTCGATTCCAAGAACTACATAGTTACTGAACTGACAATTTAGTTTTCTGGTTCTTGCTACAGCATCTGTGGTAGCTGTGGCACTCATACCAACATTTGGCTGGCATAGATATTTGCTGGTTGATATGGCCAAGGTGTTAGAGGGTACGCTTCCTGCACCAGCAAGATAATCTCTAAGAGTCGTATACCATTCACCACCATTTGTAAATTCATCAAATTCTACAAATACTGTGGCATAAATATCAATGATTCTAACCGGTGTCTTTTCTATGGATAATGGGTTTCCTTCTGCATCTGTTATCATGGCATGAGTGTTTACCTCAGTTGAAGCTTCGCTTATACCAACTTCTGTTAAGATGTTTCCGTTAAATTCAGTAGCTTCAAGCCTTATAAATCTAGTCCATTTAGATACAGGAAATGCCCTTATTAGTTCTACATCGGAACATGCCTTATTGCCCACTCGGTTAAACAATGTTGTTCTGGTTGGGTCTAAGGTTCCACTTCCAGTACCAAACACAATTTGGGTAAAAAAGCTACCAAATGCTACAAGTCTAGTATACATTCTATTAAGAACTATATTTTCTGCTTGTCCTCTTAATTCTACTTCACCTGTCTCTACATTAGTTACTACGATGTCAAATCTATTGTGAAATTTTGGTTTTAATTCTGCTTTCATACTTATTCCTCCTATGGGTTTTCAATACTTGAATAAATCAACTGAGTTGCTATTGTAATTCCAACTACCCTTATTCTCTCGAAGATGTCATCTACATTATGATAGTCTATTTGTATTAAGTTTGTTATGCTATTTACTCCAACAGTCAATCTTTCTTCAATTCCGGGATTGGGAGATTTAATTAAGTCTGTTGGATAAAAACCCACAGTAAAATCCTCTAAAGCACCTCCATACCCGATAAGATTTCCAAGTTGACCTTTATACTGAATTGTTACTGCCCCTTCTACTTCGTCAAAAGCTTCTTGATAGTTATCGTGTAAAGTTATTAGAATAGCATTTTCTACAGTAGGGTGGTGTTCAATTTTCTTAATGACATAGTCTATTTCTTTCAATGGACCACCGACAAAGTCTCTTTGTAATCCAGTTATCTTAATAGCTTTTTCATCATGAACAAATGCCTCTATTTCATAGATATAAATATAGCTTGAATATCTAGTAGTCAAAACCCATCTATGGTAAAGATAAGCATCACAATACTGCCAGTAGTATTCCTTCCATCCTGTAGTATTCTCACAAGTTCCAGTAAAAATGTCAATCCAGTTGACTCCATCATCACTTCCTTGTACCTTGAAATCCTTTGGTCTATGTTCACTTCCAATATACCACTTAAAGCCACCAAGTCTTATAGGTCTTAGTGTATTTACTTGAATCCATTGTTCACCTGAATTTCTTGTCCTCCAAGATGAGGAAGTAGACCCGTCAAATGCACTTGAAGAATAGTATGATGAATAAGTACTACTTGCCTTGCAGAAACCAGATAGCGTTATAAACTTTCCAACCATAAACGGTAATTTAGGCAGTAGCACAAGGTTTCCCATTACCTTGTCACTAAATCTAATGGCAATCTTCTTTCCCTCACTCTTACTCATTCCACACCTCCTCTACCACAGGTAGTGGTATTTCTACTGGTACCAAATTTATTGGTATAAATTCAATAGAAAAATCATCCATCATCAGACCAAGTTGTGTTATAAGATTTTTAACTGTTAATCTAACACTTCCTAGAGCATTGTTCATACCAACTAGAGTATCATCAGCTACTGAAACTTGATACTTGTTCTCACCTAGGTATGTTATACTTCCTACAGGTATAACCACTCCAAAATATACATCTTCTAGCAATAAATTATGCACTTGTATCTCATAAATTGGATAAAGAGTTTCAAACTGTAGAGTTCTTCCCCAGTCTCCATTTCCATCATCAATGTTCTCAATCCATAAAAACTTGTTATAAACATCATGAAAAATAATCTCTAAGCCAGTTGAGTAAGGGGTGTAAACCCTAATGGTTTCTGCTGGCTCAAACACATCATGATAGGTAACCTCAACAAGTTCTGCTTTTGCATTGCCATCAAGAACTTTTATAGTATGCTGTTCTATTGCCATACCTGCCCAATTTCTTTCTGTGACCATCCAGTGTATGTTTCCTAACGAATCCTCAATGGTAAACCCCATTCTAAAGTCATTTGTGATAAACATATTGTGTGAAATGGCAGTACCAGTGAACTCAGCAAGTTGTCTTTCAGGCTCCCACACATTTGTAAAATCAATTGTCTGGCAGTAGCTTGAATAATATACCTTCCCATCGGTTTTAATATAGGAAACGATGATCCCCTGATCCTTATCTGGGAAGTTCACATTTTCCCAACCTCTTATAGCTTTGACTTTCGTAACCAAGGAGGCAATATGCCTTTTTGTCTCACTTAAATCCCATAGTTGACTCCATAGTATCCCTTGAGTATCGACCCAAAATATAAAGGGCTTCTCATCCGTTGCAAGTCTCCATTTTCTTCTATGAAGCTGCCAGTTTCCATTAAAGGCTATGGCCACTGCGCTACCTTCTCCAAGCTCAAACTGATGAACCCAGCCAAGCTTAAAGTAGTCAGGATATTTTCTAATGGATGTCTTTATGATACCGCCTTCTATGTGAATCTCATAGATGCTGTCCGGAGCTCCATAGGGAACTCGTCTCCTTGCTGCCAAGGATATATCTCCTAAATTATCTGCTACCCTTATAGTTTCAACAGTCCAGTAATCAGAATCCATTACGGTGGTCCTTGCCCTACTTACCTTTATGCTCATCTTTGGATCAGCCTTGTTGGCTAGGGTTTGCTGTGAACTTGTTAACTTTTCATTCAAGTGGGCGGTAACACTTCTCACAGAGACACCTCCTCTTTAAGAACCATTTTAATTGTTCCTTCAAAAAGGCTTTTATCTAGATTACCGTGGGCAAAATTTATCCGTTTCCAAGAAATATTCTCATCGATGTAAACTATATATTTTTTATCAAGAAAAATCATAATAAGTGGAGCACCAATGTCAATTATACGGTTGATTTCTTCTGCCTGTCTAAAACTCGATACGATAGTACCTACCGTTCTCTTAAGAGGACTACCAATCACCTGAACGTGATAACTTCCGTCCAAGAGTCGATTTACTACACGATTCGAAACATATTCAAATGGAGAGAGGTCCTTAAGAATCCTTGATAGGACTTCTCCATTGTAATTTTCAAGTCTAATCATCAGATTCTAGCCTCCCTTCTAAACTGGTCCATAATAATTTCAACCACACCAGTTAGCTCATTCTTTGTATTTATCCCTCTAACCTCAATAACACCTGTATGTTGAACTATTGAAGTCATGTCTCTATTAAAATTAAAACCTTGAAGTGAGTCATCAATATTGAGTCTAGTATCAAGATTAAAAACAGTAGGTATTGCACTCTGTATGTCCTTTTCTATGCCGCTCATTGCATTGATAAAACCTTCCCCAATACCCTCACTCATGTTAGCGCCAATTGCAGCAAATACCTTTGAGGGAGAATTGATGCCAAGAGCTTTCTTAACACCGCCAACAATACCATTGACCATATTTTTTACATTATCACCAAGCCAGCCGATCATTGATGCAATACCCTCCCATAACCCTCTTGCGATATTTTTCCCGACCTCAAATATGGATGGGATTCCTTTTGTAAGTCCACTGACGATTGAAAATATGATTTGTGGCAATTGAGCTACAATCTGCGGAATAGCTCTGATCAAGCCCTTACCAAGTTGGATAGTAAGTTGGACCCCCATTTCAATAAGTCTTGGCAAATTTGTGGTTATGAAACTAACAATACTGTCGATGATTTGGGGTAAAGCTTCTATTAGTGTAGGGAGTGCATTTAAAAGTCCTTGAACCAGTCCACTAATTAACTGAAAACCAGCATCCAGAATTAACCTCATGTTATCAACTAAAGTGGTAGCAATCAAAATGACTGCTTCAATCACCGCTGGAATCAGATCAGGTAAAGCCAACCCTAAACCTTCGACAAGAGCAGCAATAAGCTGTACAGCTGCATCAATTAAAAGTGGCAGGTTCTCAATGAGTGCTCCAATGATTGTCATAACAGCATCTACAGCTGCTGGAATTAGCTCAGGAAGCAGACTAAAGAGTGTTTCAAGAACCTGACTGAAGAGATCCGTCACGGTACTTAAAAAAACAGGCAGAAGGTCACTAATAGCAAGAAGAATAGTATCCATTGCTGCAGGTAGAGCTGTAACAACATTCTCTAAGATTGGTACAATATTAAGGACAACTGACTGGAAAGCGTCTACGAGGTTTTGCGTCAAATTGGTCATATCGGCATTGGCATTTCCAAGTCCTGCTGTAAATGATCCAACTGCGGCTTTCAAAAGCCCGATTGAGCCTGAAATAGTCTGTGTTGATTCTTTGGCAAAGTTTCCTGCATATTGCTCAGTGCTCTCGAAGAACATCTGCATGGCAACTTCAGCTTTTTCAGCTTGTGAGGCACTTGCCCAAGTAAAGTCTAATCCTTTTGCAAGGGCATAGGCTTCAATATTTGTGGCATTCATGGCAACGCCCAAGTTATCCATCATAGTGAAATTGCCCTTTGCCGCACCTGTGACAGCCTCCATAGCCATAGACATATCAATACCCATGACAGATGCCATATCAGCCGCTCTCTGCATTGCTTTTTCAGTAAGTTCAAGACTTTTTTGTTGTTCGATGCCGGAACCTTGGAACAATGCACCCATCTTATTAGCTGTGGCCAAATAGTCACTCTGAGACACACCAAGGTTTTTGTAGGCCTCCTCACCGGTTTTTTGAATCGAAGCCGCATATTTCCCAAACACTGCTTCAGAGCCACCTAGGTTTTGCTCCAGTTCACCGAATTGATCAACTGCTTCTTTGCCTAGCTTAAAGGCAACAGCACCGGCGGCAACAGCTGCAGCACCCATTGCAACACTGACACCCTTAAGGGTATTACCGAGCTTATCAAACTTTCCTCCGGATTTTTCTGCATCATCCCCTGCTTCCTTCAGTTGATCGCCGAGATCGTCAGCACTATCTGTGGATTGTTCCAATTCCCGCTCCATGCCATTCAGTTCTGCTTTAGCATTGTTAAGTTGGATTGCCCAGCTTTGAGTTCTTCTATCGTTTTCACCGAAACTATCGGAGGCATTCTTAAGGGCCGCTTCGAGGATAGATATTTTCTCTTTCTGTGCATCAATAGACTTGTTTAAAACTTCATTACGGGCAGTCATGGCTTGAAGACTTTTATCATTTTTATCAAACTCCGAGGATACGAGCTTCATTTCGCTACCCAGCACTTTAAATGATTGATTGATGTCACGAATGGCGTTCTTAAATTCTTTTTCACCCTCGATTCCTATTTTTAAACCAAAGTTATCCGCCATGCATGCCGCTTCCTTTCTTCATGAAATCAAATCCCATATGGGATAATGTCATCGATGTACAATTCCCGTTTCGGTTTTGTGATACCAAGAAATTGCTTGTGACACTCCCATAAATCCATCAATAAACCAATTGGCATAAGCCATGTTTCTTCTTCCGTACGATTGAGATGCACTGTTCCATAATAAATAAGCCGAGTAAAGATTTCTTCGTCTTTTACTCGGCCTGCAAGTTTTTTGAGTCTTCTTCCGATACAATATTTCGTTTTGTACCCTTAAACATTGCCTCTGTCAAGGCTTCTTTGTATGAAGCTAGTTCCAGTGGGGAGGTGAGTAGCTCAACCGCTTCTTGGCTAAGCAAAGTCTTCTGATCCTCTGGGTGTTTTAGATTGTATATTAGTAAACTCTGGTTTGCCATAAGTGTTATCAGCCAGACGATTTCATCAAGTGCCATCTCAAAATTCTCAGATTTCATCAGCTTTTCTCCCAGATTTTCAAGGCCACCGTATCTACCGGCTATTTCTTTTGTTGCCTTGGTGGTTAGAATAAGTTCATAATCCTGCCCACCAATATTAATCATTGTGCTTCTCTCATTATCCATATTCCATATCCTCCTTATTCACTTACTGTGACAGCCGCTACATTAGAGGTTACAGAGTTAGGTCCGACGGAAACCACACAGTAGTAATAATACGTACCTGCGGGATTAGTAGTTGGTGTTGTGTAGCTAGCCAAATTCGCTCCGGAAATCGGTGTACCACCTACATTGCTATTGATTGAATTGGAATACCATTGATAAGAAAGTGTTCCGCTTGAGGCTGTGGCTGTTACTGATAATACTACTCCTGTCCCCACTGTTGTAGATGCATCCTGAGGTTGGGTAGTAATACTGATATTAACCGCCGAAAATGTAGGTTCATACACCTGAGTATACCAGCCGGTAATAATCGCCGTTGTAACACCCTCATCCCCCTCATTAACTTCAGCCTTCCATGGATGTCTGCCCTGACCATCCAGCTTATTGCGCCTTAGCACTGTTCCTTCAATAGTAGGTGTTGAAAAAGTAATACTATCTCCTTTGGTAGTGAGATTGGTAGCGGGAATACCAAATTTCACACGGTATAGCCAGAAATATCTGTATTTTCCGTTTGCTTTCTTTGCTCTAAACCCAACAGCGACAGGATCTCCCCCATCCTCACCAGTAGAGATTAAAACATTGTTGTCGTCAATCGTTGCGCCAGTTAAATCACCGGCGGCTGTCACACCAATATCATCAATCCCCAAAGTCAATGTGCCACTTTGGAATTCTTTAATAATTTCAGCCGCTCCGTCATCGGCATAAAGCGTTGCCTCTGCAAGCTCGACCGAAAGTTCAGCACTGATCGCTTTAGCTAATGAAATTGGCGTGCCATAAGTTTCATCACCGTTTTCGTTTTCGGTTATTTTTGCATAATAGAGTTTATCTAAACCGATTGTAGCCATAATCTATTCCTCCGTTTCTACTTGAAATTCATAGTGTTTTGCCACATCAATAGCATAATGGTAATAACCGGTATCATCTTCATGCCCTATATACCGGCGGTCAGTTATAGTAAAATCCGCACCTAGTAGAGTTCGGACAAGTTTGGTTTTTATCGCTGTATAATTTCCTTTTGCAAATAAGGATAGCCTTGCTTCCTGTATCTCATATCCCGGCTCATTATCAACGTGAAGTTCAAAGGTATCAACAAGCGGAGTTATCACAACATATAAGTCAGGAGGAACACCTGAAAACACACCTGTCTCAATAGGGAGAAGAGGTTTAAGAATTGTATTAAGTTCTTCCAAAAGGTTCATATGTTCTCCATCTCTTTCTTTAACTTCTGTTTCATTGCTTCAATACAGGCTTTTTGAGTAGATGATTTAGCAGGTTTTAAGAATGGTTTAGGCGGTTGACCGCTCTTGCCATACTCAAGAACAGATGCAATCATGGCATTGCTTTTTCCATCAACACGAGGCTCAGAAAAACCTACTTTAACATTGAAATTTCCATCTCTATCCTGTTTAGCAGTGGAAACACCGAGTGCAGAAATTAGTTCACCGGTAGAACGACTCTCTTCTTTTGTTCCGCTACCAATAACCCCTTGCAGATTACTTTTTACTTTTGCCTCCACAATTTCACCACCGGCTTTAAGTATCCGCAGTAATATTTCATCTGTCTTTTCACCGAGCCTAGATATTTTCAAAAGAAAGTCCTCCGGCATTTTAATAACAGCTTTAGCCACTAGCTTTCACCTCCTTTGCAAGCACTTCAACATACATCCCGCGACCTTTTACATCTTCAACTGAGATGATTTCAAAACGTCCATCATCACATACAATGACCATTTCAGTTGTCACTGTAATACCGGGAAGGCATCGAAAACGGAAAAGGTCGGTGGCTTCAGAAAATGTGGCTCTATTTGCCCATCTCTCGCTGCCATGCCTACCTTCTCGATATGCCCTAACTGAAGCTACGATGTTATCAGTTCTTATTGAAAATCCTTCATTGTCCTTTACGCTTACTCTCTCAATGATGTCGATGAAAGTATTCATTTTTCCAAAGCTCATAATCACACCTTCCAATCTCGGTCAAGCCGAAGCAGCAGATTTACAGTATTCCATACCTGCTGCCCCGCCTGCACATTATCTGAGAAGAAACCGCCTGTACTGCCATCCCTTGATTCATAGAAGTGAGATGTGAGCATGATAACGGCTTGTTCGGTAGTAGGCGGCATCTGGTTATTGGTATAGAAATCCTCCGGCAGATGTTGATAGCTCTCAGCATACTTTATGGCGGCAGTAGTGTACATCTCAATGAGTTCATCATCCGCCGAGTGATCGAGAATAAGATTTGCTTTGACTTTTTCAAGTAATGTCATACTGCCCCCTCCCTTTCATTAATCTGGGATCATTAGTCCTGCGGCCTTAAGTTTGGTGAGAAGTGCATTAAAATCTGTCACCAAATCTTCAACTGTGGCTGCTGTACTTGCAGCTTGGTTATCAAGAATAGGGAGCCCAGTAATGATCGCCCCATCCTTGATTTCAAGTGTTCCACCAATGACGGTTTTTTCACCACCCTGTTCGGTATAATTCTTTGTGTTATAACTCATAGTCCACCTCCATTACACTTTCTGCTGAAGCACTTTGATGGCCTCAGGTAGAATAAGCTTTCCATCTACACGTTGGCTCGCAAGGAAACCCACTTGCCCTGTGGTTGCAAAAAGTTCATTTAAACGTTTGAAAGAACGCCCTTGTCTATCAGCAATCCAATAATATCCAAAATCACCGAAGGCAATGGTTTTAGCTCCAGCTAGAATAGTAGGAGCATAAGCTGAAGTATAAACCGGATGATTTAACAAAGTATCTGGAGCACCAGCTGCTAAAGAAGGCTGCCACAGATATTGACCTTGACCATCCTTCAGCTTACGAATCGCCTTTACTGTTGCATCATTCATCAAGAATACTGCGTTTTTTCTATATGGCGCTTTTAATGAGTAAACAAGATCAATAACTTCATCTGCAGTAATAGCGGTCGCTGAGCCTGCTGTCACTCCAAGCTGCGCTCCACCTGTTACATTGAAAATACCAGTAGGTTTCCCATCTCCATCTCCAACTAAAAATGCTTCTTCTTCCTTAGCACCTATTCTACGAGCAAATTCTGTGGAGATATAATTCTCTAAATCAAATATACTATCATTGAGAAGTTCATCAGAAACTTTAATCATTGTACCCAGCTTATAAGCACCAATAGATGTCTGTCCAAATACAGAATCACTCTCATCAAACTCCTCACCTTCGTCAAGCCAAGCAGCTGTGCCTTTGGTTACCACAACTGGGATTTTACGATCACCGCTTGAGGTTTTAATTATCTTTGCAATTTTACGGAATACATTCTCTTCCTCAAGGGTTTGAACCAATGTACGCTCAAATTCATCAGGAACAAGATATCCTCCCTCGGAATCAGTACCTATAGACAAAGCATTTAGCACATCATGACGAGGATTTTTGTTACGCATTACGCTCCAGAATGCCTTTTTGTACTCATCACTGGCCCTTCCGGTCTTTATATTCATCCCCGAAATAGCTGGCTTTTCGGTAAGAGGTGTGTTTACAGGCTTATTAAGCTCTGCTTCAAGAGCCTCTTGGCGTTCCAATCTTGTAATTTCTTTACCGAGATTAATAATGTCTTCTTCCATTCTGTCATAAGTTGCAGCATCTTCTTCAGATACTAACCCATCACTTCCACGCTTAGAATCAAGAAATGCTTTTGCTGTTTCCCATGCTTTTGCACGTTTTTCACGCAATTCAATAATTTGGTTCATTATTATTCCTCCTAATATTTTAATAAATTAAGACGCTCATAAAGCGCCTCTACTGACTGTTTTACAACTGGTTTTTGAAGTTTGTTCATAAGTGAATTAGTCACTGCACTCCTGCTAAATACAAAGCTGTCTTGTAATGCACTATCCACAGGTTTGAACATTATGTCATCTGCAAAACCAAGCTCAACTGCCTTATTAGCATTGAGCCAAGTTTCTGCATCCATCAAGTGAGCCAACCTTGTTCTAGATAAGCCGGTTTTAAGTTGATATGCATTGATGATGCTCTCTTTCACTTCATCAAGCATATGTATTGCTTTTTGCATCTCCTCACTATCGCCAATAGCTATCGTAAAAGGATTATGGATCATCATCAGTGATGTTGGAGACATTAAAACTTCTGTACCTGCCATGGCAATGACCGAGGCGGCTGACGCGGCAATACCGTCAATCTTTACAGTGACATTCCCCTTATAATCCATCAGCATGTTGTAAATCTGTGATGCTGCAATACAATCACCACCAGGTGAATTAATCCAAACTACTATATCACCCTCGCCACTCATTAGTTCTTCTTTAAAAGCAGCTGGAGTAACATCATCCTCAAACCAACTCTCCTCAGCAATTGCACCATTTAAATAAAGGGTTCGTGTTTGTGAATCTGTGTCACGAACCCAATTCCAAAATTTCTTCATTCATTTTTCCCCTCCAATCCCTCTTTGTTTGCAAAAATACCTGCATCTTCAAGTTTGGTCATATTCCCATTAATGAGATATAAATCTCCTCCAATTTCTGGTGAAATTCGATCAAGGTTCTCAAGTTCCCTAATATCATTAGCACTCATCCAGCCATTCTGTCTTGCAATTGCGTAGCCATTCATCCGAGAAACGTAATCACCTCGAAGCAATCCATCTACATTGAATTTAGCAAAATAGAGTTTCTTTTCATCTGACCTTAAAAGTGCTCGGCTAATGGTCTGCTCCCAACGAATTACCCAAGGATCTAAAGTGTATTTCACAAACTCTAGTGACTGTTGCTCAATATTAGAAAAACTCGATTTTTCTAAGTCTCCAACCATATGTGGAGGTACACGGAAAATTCGAGCGATTTCATTAATCTGAAATTTTCTTGTTTCTAAGAACTGAGCTTGTTCTGGAGAGATACCAATAGGCTGATACTTCATTCCTTCTTCAAGCACCGCTACACGATGAGAATTACTACTTCCCTGATAGGCTGCATTCCAACTATCCCGTACTTTTTGAGGGTCTTTAATGGTACCTGGATGTTCAAGCACCCCTCCTGGAGCAGCTCCGTTAGCAAAGAATTTAGCTCCATATTCCTCACAAGCAATTGCCATACCTATAGCATTTTTAGCCATTGCAATCGGAGAATACCCCACTAAACCATCAAAGCCTAAGCCAGGTATATGAAATACATCACTTGGTCTAAGTGTGACCGTCATACCTTTCATCGTTGGTGCATCATCAGAATATCTGGTGTAAGAGTAATAGAGATCGCCGCTTAAATCTCTATCCACAGACATTCGGTTTGGCATTAGAGGATACAATGCTATGACTTCACCTTTACCATTTCGAATAATTTGTGCATAGGCATTCCCCCATAATAAAAGATGGGTCATCATAGTCTCGCGGAAGACAAAAGAACTCATCTCTGGGTTAGGCTCATCATGTAATAAAAAATACAGTGGATGAGATAGCGCTTTCTCTTTTCCCCCACTATCGGTGTATTTATATAGGTGAAGCGGAAGCCCTGCCACAGCCTCCGCTAATATCCTCACACATGAATAGACAGCTGTCATTTGCATTGCTGTATGCTCATTAACAGGTTTACCGCTTGTTGTCCCACCAAAAAGGAAACTATAGTTGCTTCCTGCTGTTCGATTTTGTGGTTTGTCACGTGCTTTAAAAATATTTGTAAATAACCCCATTTGCATCACTCTCCTTAAAATGGGCATGAAAAAAGCACCTCCCTTGAGATGCTCAGATGAATTTAATAGTGTTATTATCAAAATACAGTATTAAGCAAAGCTAATAATGATATAAACAAAGATGCTATCGAGAAGATAATTGATAGTCTGTTTTTTTTATGCGTTTCCTCCATTTCAGCTAATATTGCACTTAGGAGCGGAAAATTCACTGCATTTTTGTCATTCCCGACCTTAGGTGCAAGAAGATAAACTTTTGAACCGTTTGGCTGTGTATAACCATATTTTTTATTCAAATGATAATATAACCTTCCAAACATAAGCTCACTATTTACATTAAGTTCATTAGCTATTTCTTCAATATCTATTGGTACGTAAATCTTTGAGCTCCTAGTCTTTGATTCTCTTTCAAAGTCCTCAAAAGTATCGTAATATTTATTGTATATTTTCTTCAATATGTCTCTATCTGTTGGTAAGTTCTTCATGATATCAACCTCTCCACAAAATTTGAGTCTATTATATCATGATATAACTCAAGAAACTAACAATTTAGAAAATCAACAGACCTCTGTCATCATAAACAGAATTACCGGTTTCTCCACCACAGCGAATAGCTCGGTCAAGAGCCATGATTGTAGCAACAGCTCCATCGATTCTTTCAGTTGATTTTTCTTTATCTGGTTTAATGTTACCTGCAGGATCAGTACGTATAAAGATGTTATCCATCATCCATCGGAGCACCGGATGACCTCCGTGAGCTATTTTCTGTTCCAAGGTCAGTTTCATCAGTTCTTTGGTCGGTGGAGACATATCTTTAAAACCTTGACCAAATGGAACAACCGTAAAACCGAGGTTTTCAAGATTCTGCGTCATTTGCACAGCACCCCAACGGTCAAAGGCGATTTCTCGAATGTTATATTTTGTACCAAGGTCCTCTATAAAACTCTCTATAAATCCATAATGGACCACGTTGCCCTCCGTGGTTTTAAGAAACCCTTGCTTTTTCCATACATCGTAATTTACATGGTCACGGCGTACACGCAAATCGATGTTGTCCTCCGGTATCCAAAAGAATGGCAAAACCATGTATTTATCATCCTCATCTAATGGCGGAAAGACTAGCACGAAAGCCGTAATATCCGTTGATGAGGAGAGGTCAAGCCCACCATAGCAGACGCGACCTTTTAGAGCTTCTGTGTCAACGGTAAAAGCACAAGCATCCCATTTATCCATTGGCATCCAGCGCACAGCCTGCTTTACCCATTGATTGAGACGAAGCTGTCGGAAACTATTCTCTTCAGCTGGGTTTTGCCTTGCTGATTCAAATGCTGCTTTAACCTTATCCATGCTGACGGTGATCCCCAAAGATGGATTTGCTTTCTTCCACACTTTTGGATCTGTCCAGTCATCCTCTAAAGCAGCACCGTAAATAACCGGATAGAAAGTTGGGTCAGATTTTCTACCGTTTATAATATCCAGTGCCTTTTGATGTACCTCCCAACAAATACTATTCTGATTATCTCCTGCAGTAGTTATTAAAAAATATAGTGGTTGCGTTCTTGCATCACCGCTACCTTTAGTCATAACATCATAAAGTTTTCTGTTTGGTTGTGTATGAAGTTCATCAAAAACTACTCCATGGGTGTTAAAACCATGCTTGTTGCTTACATCAGCTGACAGAACTTGATAAATACTTCCTGTTGGCTGATAGATTAGTCGCTTTGTAGAGTCAAGTATTTTCACACGTTTTGCTAAAGCAGGACACATACGAACCATATCTGCCGCAACATTAAATACTATCGATGCCTGGTTCCGATCTGCAGCACAGCCATAAACCTCAGCACGTTCTTCGCCATCTCCACAGGTTAAGAGCAGAGCAACAGCTGCCGCCAGCTCACTTTTCCCCATCTTCTTTGGTATTTCTACGTAAGCTGTATTAAACTGTCGGTATCCATTTGGTTTTATGGTTCCAAATAAATCCCGGATGATTTGCTCTTGCCAATCTATCAGTTCAAAGGGCTTTCCTGCCCAGGTTCCTTTGGTATGGGAGAGGCATTCAATAAAATCTACTGCATAGTCCGCCATCTCCTTGCTGTAATGGGAATCTTTCGCCATGTAAGAGGTTGGTTTATACTTCTTTAGTTTTCGGATATGCGGACACCTCCTTTAAAAAGACATAAAAAATAGACCATAAGGTCTTCTGTAACGAGGAAAAGAGCCATACAGCCCTGTTCCTATATCCGTTTTATCTTTTTGTTAATTGTATTCCTTCATCAATATTTCAAGTGCAGCTTGTGCATTGGCGTCGATGGGTTCAATGTCCCAGCCTCTATCAAAGTTTGCTATGATCTGGCCATCTCGCTTTAGCATCAGTTTTGAAATCTTACCCTCATCAATGCCGTAAGGGGAGCCTAAGTCAAAGCTTTTGATCCAGTAGTGAATGGTTTTCTTTTAGACTTCGATTTTACCTTCTCTCCACATGGTCTAAACCCTCCTTAAATCCTAATCACAATCGCCGGTAGAATTTGCTTTTCGCCAGTCTGCCAGTCGGTGTGGCTTGTCTTAACCTTTGTAAGTCCATCCATCCTGCAGCCATGCTTCTCAAATTCGGCTAAGATTGTGATCAGCCCTGAGAAGGTGCTTGAGATGGTGATGTGGTCGATTCCGTAGGCTTTGCAGGCTTTAACAATTGGTTCAATGTCGTAATCCCAAATGACCTCGGAAAAGTCGATGGTGTCGTTTCCCGCTTCCTTGCTTCTTTCATAGGCCCAGTACATGGTGCTGTTGATTCCAGACTCCTTAAAATTTGCGCCGGTTGCTTTGGCTTCTTCAAATGCCTTGATTTCTTTCATGTTCTCATCCTCCATTTAGTGTGGTTTTGTTTTGGTACTACATATATCACTCTAAACGAGAATAATAGCAAGTCATTTCTGTAGTAATAGAGCAGGTTTTCAGCATCCCAGTTTAATCTGCAATCGCGGTGTAACGCGAGAATTCATAACCTTCCGTATTAGACAATATCTTTTCACCGGTGTCTTTGTTAATGACCCTAATGCATCGAAGCTCACCTTTTTCATTGGACCCGCCATCTGAGTTCTTGATCCAGGGCTGATCTTCTAGAAAATTACTGGCGAACTTTTTAAACTCTGAATCACTGAGTTCCACTTCTCGAATCACAGTGTAATCAGAACCAATGACACCATCTTTCTTTGCTTCTTCGGTTGTTTCCCGTAGTTCCTTTATGTTATTGAGCTTTCGACCAAATAGGGCCTTCATTGCTATGCCTCCCCCCTAGTTTCTTCATCGATTACTATACAGGCATCCACACCGTAAACTACATTCAAGCTGCTCCCGTTGTCCCACTGAACCATGATGGAGCCTATGTCATCAACGCCCCACACAGTGCCTTTTGTCCCCGCAGGTGGCGCCTGTATATCATCCATCCAAATAAGCTGGACTCTGGCACCAGATGGGTACTGTTTGCGTAGGTGGGCCAGTCTTTCTTTACTTATCAGTTTCATTAGGAGCGCCTCCTTTAAAAGCACTGCTGCCTGATAGGTTTTGAAGGAGAATCTTTCTGTGGTTTTTGAATTCTTCTCCAATAAATCCGAGACGGAGAAGGAAACAGCGGAATGCGTACTTTTCATTATCGACTTCCTTATCTTTTATGGTAATTCTCTTTTGAGTTTTCGCCATCTCACAAAGCTTTGTGATGAATTGGGAATAAGCTTTTATCTCCTCAGGATTTGGCAACTTTGAAAACCAGGGGAAGCTAATGCGTTCCTTATCGGCTTCAATGGGAAGTGCATCCACATTCAGTGCTTTCTTAATGAGGTTTCCTTTTGCTTCTAACAACTTTGCTAGCTTTTCCAAATCTTCATCGGAAAGGGAGTCTTTTGGTATCTGGATGATGAGTCCCGTTTCCTCAGGTTCCGCTTCATTAGGAGTTGGTTCATCCACCTCAGCTTTAAACCCTGCATCTTGAAGTTTTTTCATCAGCGTCTTGATATCGGCCTGAACCACTTCGGTGTCAAAGGTTAGCTCTCCGTCTTTTTCAATGTGGTAAGGTCCGACCTGGTAAGCGCAGGATGGAACACCCAGGTACTTTGAGGGAACCTCTGTGATTTCGCTGATGAGCTTCACCAGCTTTTTTCGTTCGGTACCGGTTACGTTGTAATTGATTTTCATGATATTGACCTCCTTGTTTTTTGCTTACTACATATATCACTCTAAGTGATGTAAATAGCAAGTCTATCTTTCAATAGTTGTGTTATTTATTTTCAGGGAGGTCACTGTAGCGATATTCTTTACCGTCACGCAGGAGATAAACGTTATCTGAGGTCTCTGTTCCAGAAATGTAGCGTTCAACAATTACATCACAAAACTTTTCATCCAGTTCAATGGTGTGACAAATCCGCTGGGTCTGATCACAAGCAATGAGTGTACTACCTGATCCGCCAAAGGGATCCAGGACGATGCAGTTACTGAGACTTGAATTAAGAATAGGATGGGCCACAAGAGCCACGGGCTTCATCGTCGGATGGGAGCCATTCTTCTTAGGCTTTTCAAATTCCCAGATGGTCGTTTGCTTTCTATCTGCATACCAGTTGTGCTTGCCTTTCTTCTTCCACCCAAAGAGCACAGGTTCATGCTGCCATTGGTAAGGGGACCGGCCAAGCACCAGCGATTGCTTTTTCCAGATACAGGTACTGGAAAGATAGAAACCAGCTTCAGAGAAAGCCTTTCTAAAGTTCAATCCTTCCGTATCTGCGTGGAAAACATAGATAGAGGAATCCTGTGTCATCACGGCTTCTGTATTGGTAAAGGCTGCAAGGAGAAATTCGTAGAAAGCAGTATCACCCATGTTGTCGTTTTTGATTTTACCGGCGGAGCCCTCATAATTTACATTGTAAGGGGGATCTGTCACAACTAGGTTTGCCAGCTTTCCATCCATAAGTAGAGTGAATGTCTCTGCCTTAGTGGAATCTCCGCAGACAAGTCTATGAGGCCCAAGCTTCCAGACATCTCCAAATTTTGTCATAGCTGGTTTTTCCAGTTCTGCATCTACATCAAACTCATCATCGTGAATGCTTTCCTTTAGGGAATCTTTAAACAAGTCATCCAGTTCAGAAGGATCAAAACCAGTAAGGGAGACATCAAAGTCAGCACCTTGCAGATCAGCAATAAGAAGTGTTAACTTATCCTTATCCCAATCGCCACTTATTTTATTAAGCGCAATGTTGAGAGCCTTTTCTTTATCTTCATCCATCTCGATAACCACACACTCAACTTCGGTCATTCCTAAATCTAGGAGTATTTTCAATCTCTGGTGGCCTCCTACAACTCTGCCAGTAGTCTTATTCCAGATAACAGGTTCAACATAACCAAACTGCTCAATGGAGCGTTTGAGTTTATCGTATTCTGCATCCCCTGGTTTTAAATCCTTACGAGGGTTATAGTCAGCGGGTAGTAAGAGCCTAGTTTTCAGTTTTTCTATCTTCATATCTTTCCGCCACCTTTCTTAAATTTAGATTGAAGTCTACGTTCTCCCAAGGAAATAGTGAAGAGTTGAAGTGACCGTATGTTGCTGTATCGGAGTAGATTGCATTTCTAAGGTGCAGCTTTTCAATGATAGCCGCTGGTCGCAAGTTAAAGATCTCTTTAACTAGTTCAGTTAAATCTTCGTCACTGATTTTTCCCGTACCAAAAGATGTTACGTTTACTGAAACTGGATTTGCTTTACCAATGGCATAAGAAATAGCGACCTCGCATTTATCAGCAAGCCCGCTCCAAACAATATTCTTAGCAATATACCTTGCCATGTAGGCACCGCTTCGGTCAACCTTTGTTGGGTCTTTTCCGCTGAGAGCTCCCCCACCATGGGAAGCCAGACCACCATAAGTATCTACCATGATTTTTCTACCGGTTAGTCCAGTATCTGCAGCTGGTCCTCCTAAAACAAACCTACCAGAAGGATTGATCAGAATTTCTGTTTCGTCATCAAAAGGAAAGTCCTCAAAACACTTCCAGAGAACATTGTTTAAGATATCTGATTCTAGCTGCTTTTGGGTTTTATCTTTAAGGTGCTGCACAGAAACTACTACAGTTTTAACTCGGATGGGTTTATCTCCATCATACTCAACTGTGACTTGTGCTTTACCATCTGGCAGGATGCCAGTGATTATTTTCCCTTTTCTACACTCATCAATGCGCTTAACTATTCTATGTGATAGAAGTAAAGGTAATGGAAGAAGTTCACGAGTTTCATTGGTAGCAAAACCATATACAGTGCCTTGATCACCAGCGCCGATGGAACTATATGGGTCAGTAATTCCATCTCTTGCTTCAAGTGCTGTATCAACACCAGCAGCAATATCTACACTTTGATGATGTACATACACCAATACTGTAAATTTCCAAGGATTATAGCCCACCTCACGAAGTACATTTTTGACTATAAGGCGGATGTTAATTTTTTCGCTGCAGGTGATCTCGCCCGCCACGATTATTTTACCTTTAGTAGCCATGACCTCACAGGCTACACGTGAAGATTTGTCTCTGCGAAGGCAAGCATCCAAAATACTGTCAGCGATTAAATCTGAAAGCTTATCAGGATGTCCTTTGCATACACTTTCTGCGGTTCTGTAGTTTTTACTCATATTATTATCCCCCTCTGTTTTTTATTTGCCCCTACGAGCAGAAAGAAGTCTCTCCATCACATCATCTTGAGGATTTGATCCTTTGTAATCGCCAGTACAGTTTTCTTTTACGATCTGGAATATCTCAAACCACAAACGATTGGTCTGGTTCATGTAGTTTTGGCCCATGGATACATAAGGACTTTGAATTGCATTTCCAGTGGTGGGGTGCTTTGCAAGAAAGCCATATTCAGTAATGGCTTCTTCACACTGAATCCAACGAGCAACACTCATGGCATACCGTTCAAGGAGCTGTGGAGAAACCAGAGCAGCGCAGCCACGCTTATCCAGCCACTGCCATGTGGATTTGTAGATTTCACCAGCCACCAGAGCCTTTCCATCTTTCTGAATGGCCTCAAGCATTTTATTTGGTTCAGGCATTTCTTGTCCTTCAAGATCTGCAGTATTTGAAAACTCCATCACCGTCAGTTTCCTGCCACCAAGATTTCCTTCGACTATTTTGTCAGCCAGGGGTTTCTTTTTTGCCCCTGCTCCAACACGAGCACCACCTCTGTTCGTACCGTCTTTTGCCAACGATCACACCTCCTTTACAAAGAGGGGCTATACCCCCGTTTGAATCTGCGTTTTTTTATACGACACCCCACGCCCGTTGCACATTTAAATAGCTGTGGAGATATGACTCCCCTACCGGGTTCCCCAACGGTCTCCATCTCTTGCTGTGATAGCTGAGTGACAAGGAGTACAAAGAGCCATTAGGTTGCTTTCATCGTGTGTCCCACCTCGTGCCAAGGGAAGGATATGGTGCACTTCAGTTGCTGGTGTCAGCTTTCCTTGTCTTTTACACTCTTCACATAGTGGATGGGCTGTAATGTAACGGTCACGTATTCTTTTCCATGCACGACCGTAACGCTTCCTCGTTTCAGGATCTCTCTGATATTTTTCATAACGAGAAGCTTCCTTTTTGGCATGCTCCGGACAAAAACGTCCATCTGTCAGTTCCGGACAACCAGGAGAAGAACATGGTCGTTTTGGTTTCTTTGGCATTTCGTACCTCCTTTGGACATGCAAAAAGCCCCCGCGGTATTTCCACGAAGGCTCTCTACAATTTTTCACAATACCATTGTATTATGGATTTCTAATAAAATCGTCCATGATATTACTCATTACTTTCCATAGAGTAGTAGCGCAAGATGCTGAAGCGCTCGATTCTTTTTGTTGTATGCAGAAGAACGTTCAATATTAAAGTGATCACAAATGTTATACACTGCATCAATCTGCTTTTGTTCATCATCCAAATAAAACTCCTTTAACACATACTGCTCATCTTCTGTTAAAGCATCCCATGCCGGTTGAAACCAGTCCATGTATTCCAGTGCTTGACGATAACGTTCTTTCAATACATCAATTTCATTGATGCAGGCAATGAGCCTTTTCTCTCCAGCTTTTGGATCATGGGTCGATGGCATGCCATTGATAACTGGGGAAGCTGGGGAACTCATTTCTTCGTTGAGGGTTGCAATGTCCTCATCGGTATGTTCTATGATGTACTTCATACTGCTGTAATCTTTTAGGGCGTTAATTGCCGCTGCTCTTTTATCTAAATATTGCCAGACAATGTTCATTTTATCAGACCTCCTTTAGTGTGGCTTTAACCGCATCTATCAGTGCGGATTGAGTATTGTTTTTATCATTTAGGGCTTTCATTACACGTTCATCAATGGTGCCTTTGGAAATCAAGTGATGAATCACTACCGTTTCTTTTTGTCCTTGCCGCCAAAGACGGGCTTTGGTTTGCTGATAAAGCTCTAGGCTCCAAGTTAGACCAAACCATACAAGAGTTGAACCTCCAGCTTGCAAGTTCAGTCCATGTCCTGCTGATGCTGGATGGATAGCTGCAATAGAGATTTCTCCATCATTCCACCTCTTAATAGAATCGCTAGTGGATAACACCTCAACCTCAAAACGCTTTTGTATTCGTGACAAATCATGCTTAAACCAATAAGCAATTAGAACTGGCTTGCCATTAGCAGCTTCGATTAAGTCTTCCAGTGCATCCAGCTTACGGTCATGTATATAAAGGACTGTGCCATGATCATCATAAACTGCTCCATTTGCCATCTGCAGGAGCTTTCCTGAAAGAGCTGCTGCATTTG
The DNA here is from genome assembly GCF_004684055.1 of Soehngenia longivitae. GTDB lineage: Bacteria > Bacillota > Clostridia > Tissierellales > Tissierellaceae > Soehngenia > Soehngenia longivitae. The sequence goes on along the minus strand of NZ_SRIB01000001.1, from coordinate 78,810 downwards.
CTGCAGTTACTTCTTCACCTTTAACATTTGTAATTAAATCCCGCTTCATCGTATCGAGGGTTTTCATTTCTTTTTCAGAAAGCTTTACAGGCACTTCGTTTATAACTAAGTCCGGCAACTTCAGGTAATCTGTCCCTTTCATGCTAATAGTTATATCAGATATAAGCTTATAAATTTCTTCTTCTGCTCCTGGTTTTGGTTTGTAGGAGAAGATCACTTGCTGATTACGCTTATCTGGTACAAAGTAATCCTCCCGATACCTACCAATAAACCTACCTAATCGTTGTCCCATATCTAATAAGCGATACTGTGCCCACAAATCCATTAATCCGTTGGAGGATGGGGTTCCAGTAAGTCCTACTATCCTTTTTACCTTGGGTCTAACTCTCATTAAGCTTTTAAATCTCTTAGCTTGATGAGATTTAAAAGAAGACAACTCATCAATTACCACCATATCAAAGTCAAAAGGAATTCCACTTCTTGTAATGAGCCATTCTACATTTTCTCGATTGATAATGTAAACTTGTGCTCTTTCCATAAAGGCAGTTTTTCTCTTTACTTCAGAGCCAACTGCTAAAGTATATTTAAGACCCTTTAAGTGATCCCACTTTTCAATCTCTGCAGGCCATGTATCTCTGGCAACTCTTAGCGGTGCAATAACCAGAACCTTACGAACAAGAAAACTGTCCAGTGTTAAATCAAAGATGGCAGTTAAAGTTATGACACTTTTACCTAAACCCATATCTAAGAGCACTGCTGCTATAGGATGATTGAGGATATACTCAGTGGCATAAACCTGATACTCATGAGGCTTGTATTTCATGAAGTATCCCTCCAATCTGATCTATATGGTCCAGGCAGAATACCAAAAAACCAAGTGCCTCTAACTGTCTTTTTCGCTTTTCTTGTAGGGGTCTTAAGGTTTTACCAGGTGCTTTAACCTCTACAAAAGCTAGCTTTCTATTAGGTAAAAGAATCAATCTGTCTGGCATTCCATCAAAACCTGGTGATGCAATTTTAAGTGCAATACCACCTATATCTTTCACTTCTTTTACCAGTTGCTGTTCAATCTTTTTTTCTCTCATATATCCTCCATGTTCCCTAAATCCAAAAAGTCTCTATACGCGCGTATATACGCGTCTGCAGGTAATTTCTTCTTTTTGTCTTTAGGATTATTTTTAATAATAATTATTGGAACAATGGAACAGGGGTTATAAAGTAGCCTACTTTACAAGGGGCTGCCGCCTGTTCCGATGAGGTGTACCAAATGACCATTTTTGTTTCACCGGAACAGGTAAAATTTGTTCCAGAGAAAAAATTGTTCCATGTGTTCCAAACTAAATTACTCTTTGGGAACATAAACCCATTGTGGTCCATAAAGCGGGATTCGTTCTTTTTTCACGAGACCTGTCCAGCCTCCGATACTTGCCATAATCGCCGATATTTCATTACCATCCACCCTTCGCAGGTTGGCTCGATCCTTTCCAAAGCACTCACACCAAATTTCCATATTAGAAACCGATTTTCGTTTCCAAACACCAACCCTCTTGCTTTCACCAAACTCAGTTCCATTGATATAGGCTCGGCGTTCATATAGATCCATGGTGTCCCAATCCTCAGGTAAAAGCATATCAAGGTACTCTCTAACCAAACCTTCTCGCTCATCGGACTCCATAGCTTCTCGCTGTTCTTCTTTTGCAAGCTTTTCAAGGCTAGCATCAAGGTACAATTTCTCTCCAGCCTTTACATAGGTAAGAGCCTCGGCCCATATCTGCAGAATTTCATCCTGCTTTAGCTGCCAAGATTTTTTTGTGCCATTTCCCGGGGTCTTTACCGGCCAAAAACGACGGTTTCCTGTGGTATCCCGTAAATAGCCTTTTTCAGCATTAGTGGTGCCAAAAAAGACACATTGTCTTAAGTGAGGAGTAGCTCTCTTGCCAAAGCTAGCTCGATAAATATCATTCTGGCGAGATAAGAAGCTTCTAAGTGTTTCTACTTCTGCTTTTTTTAGTCCAGCCAGCTCTCCAATTTCTAAAATCCAGTAACCTTGTAACTTTTCTGCGGCGGTCTTATCCTTGGTATCTGACAAGCTCAAACTATCAGAAAACCAGTCTCCACCTAACTTGGCTATAAGAGTACTTTTTCCAACTCCCTGCGGGCCATTTAAGACCAACATGGAATCAAACTTGATGCCTGGAGTCAGTACACGAGAGATAGCCGCACATAAAGTTTTTCTTGTCACAGCCCGAACATATGGGTTATCTGATGCACCTAGATAATCGATTAGCAAGGTATCTACTCTAGGTACCTTATCCCATTCAGGGAGTGCATCAATAAACTCACGAATCGGATGATAAGACCTGTCGTCAGCGACCTTCGCTACCGCTACATCATAGTTTCTTGCAGAGAAGGTCCCATAGTGGGTGTCAATGTAGCTGATTAGCTGTGCATCATCTGCATCTCTCCAGAACTTCGATGGATGCGGCCAAGGAACATCACCTTTAATTTCGAGACTATCAGATAGCTGATTAAACACTATGCTTTTTAGGTTGGGATCATTTTCAAGTATCAAAATCAAATTTCTAAGAGTATTCTTAACCGTTCCTGTCTTATCAATCTCCAGCTGCTTTTCCCAATCTTCATCAATAAACTCTTTTTCAACCTGAGCCTTTCGTTCTTCAGCAAACTGCTCTTTTACCCGTTCATCCTCTAATGCCAAATCTGTCATGGCTCTAAATGAAGGTAGTTTACTTGGCGGTGTATTTTCTGTCACCTTTTCATCTAGTTCCCGAAACTTATGCACTCGGACCAAATCAAATGCGTTTAGCAACATTCCACATGCTGGATCGGTAGCATGATGGCTATAAGCAAATTTACCATCATAGATTACCAAGCCTGCTGAAGAATCTGCTGGAATATAATCAAATCGTCCATTCATGGTACTAGGTTCATATACATCCAGTAGAAAAGCTTCGATGGCTTCTTCAATGGTATAGGCCCTGCAAAATGCTCCTATAACACCTTCTTTGCTTAAGGGATCTGCTTGTTTAGTTATTTTCCTTTGCACAACCTCTGACTGTCTAGAAGATACAGGCCACATGGAAGTATCCCGCCAGTCCACATATTTTGAAAGATAGACATCTGGGTCCAATAGTTCACCGTCTTTCTCTTTAAATACATATTCTCCATCCGACGGTGTGGATGGCCAATACATTAATCTTGAAGGTTCATAAGTGGTGTCATCGAATAAATCAATCCCAATCTCCTTTGCAACCATCCGACCAAGGGCCGGGTATTCATCCTCCGTCACTTCTCTTTTAAGTGGTATAATCAGTCTTAGCCTCGGTGCATCTGGTGTATGTTTATGGGTAGAATAGATGCAGCATTTGAAATCATGTAACGCTTCAATTTGATCCCAAACCTCTGGTTTGGCATAATCCATATCTAAAGTCAGAAGGGAACGGGAGAGGACATAACCATTTCTGCGTTTTCCTTCACGAAGGGCTCCTCCCACAAATCCTCCTACATCTTTTATTGAGTCCTGTTGAGCGCGACTCATTTTTCGGAACTCAGATACAGTTTCTGTTGTTCGTATGGTAGATTTAACTCGTGAGATAAAGTCCTCCCATGTGATATCTTTGTTCTTCCACTTTTTATCCATTCGGCTGTTACCGATTGCAATTTTCATAAACTGTCAACCTCCTGTAACTTCTCGTTAAAATATCTGATCAACTGTTTACGTTTCTTTGCTTTTTCAATTTCCTGTGCCATCCCCTTTGAAATGGTGTCACCAAATACCCATAGTTCATTACATTTAGCGAGTAAAACCATATTCATAAACATAGCTAGTTCCCGCTCCTGTGGAATGTCATCATCCATAAACTGAGGAAATAGCAAGTGAGGAGCAAGAGGAATACAATTTCTCTCCAGTGCAAACCTACAGAAAGTTCGTGCCTTTTTTACATTTATATCAATATCCCCTGAATAAGGAGAACAAATATATACAAGAGGTTTAAAGGCAGAATTTCTTTCTGCCTTCTCCGCTTTAATAACATTAGTAATTGCAGCATAAGGAGTAGGATCATAATAGCCCTCGGAATTAAATTTACTTATGGTCATAGCATTCTTCCTCTCTTACCTTTTTGCTACATTCACTGCAATAAATAGATGTGCTATATAAATCTCCCTCACCATCTGCAAATACTTCTGAAAGGTCAACATTTACTTCACATTCACAACTTGGGCAAATGCAAAATACATTTTCATCATTTATTTCAACCACTATTTCCATAGCATCGCTAATTTTTTCTTTAACATAAAACATTGATTTTTCCCCCTTTTATATTTCCTTGTTCTTTAATTTTGTAACGTACCATTCAAGGTAACGCTTACGCTGCTCATAATCAGGTACAGCTACAAGCAAACCTACATCAACTTTTTGTAGGGTTTCAAGCATACTTATTTGCTCATCGCTCAGATATGGTCTAATGCTTTTCCCTTTTTCTATTCCGTTTACCAGTCTGAACTGCTTTGCTGACATTCCAATTACAATGCGGTTTAGCATATCACACTCGTTACTGAAGTGATAAGGTTTAGGATTGTCATGCAGTAGCTTGATGTTTTCTGTCAGTAAAGGGAACTCCTTACGAGCCGAAACAAGAGTTTTAATGAACTGCTCCATTTCATTAAAGCGTTTGATGTATAATTCTTTGAACTTCATTGCTTTCTGCCCTGTATATCCCATGACCAACATAGTGAACCCATCACGGGTCATGGCATAGGCCTTTTGCTTTCTGTTCCAACCATCTGTATATGAGATTGGCTCAAAATTGAGCCGAGCAAATTCTTTACTCAATCCAGATTTGGGGTCAGTGATTTTGGCAATGTCACGAAGGACATTTTTATGTTCTTTTTCAAAACGCTCTGCCACATATAGGCTATCTACTCTTGCAGTATCCTTTCTGTCAGCGAAAATTCCATATTTGTCCTTGGGTATCAATTCTTTCATAAGAGAACCTCCTGCTTATAGTTGTAGAGCAATAAAACATGCCCTCAGCTATAAGCAAAAAAAGAGAAGGCATCGAACCCCCTCAACTTAATCTTTTTTATAAAAATTACATTCAAACCCATCTGCACGAAGCAAAAGTCCCTGAGCCCAAGGCGGTGTTTGTCCCATAAGAGCACAAATATCTGGAACGGATGTTTCTATTGGAACCTCCAAAACTACCTCATCATGGACATGCATTACAATATCAAAACCATTTTCATTCAATCTTCTCATGGCATAGCAAAGAATATCTCTCGAAATAGCCTGGACGATATTCTCTACAAACTTAGGGCCATAACTTTCAATACGCTCCCATTTCTTTGTGCCGCCAACACCCTCATAAGTCACTGCTTCACTGCCAAAGCTGTTAATACCTATTCTTGGCTTGACATAAGTAAGTTGTCTGCCAGAAGGAAGCCATATTAAAAGCATCCCGCTACGATACTCAAAACGGATACGGTGGGTTTCGGTTCTACACCTTTCTGTTACAGCTTCTTTGACAGCACGATCAACATCCCACCAAAGTCTAACAATATTAGGATTTGCATTCCTCCAAGCATAGACTAGCGGTTTTAATTCTTCTTCGGTAAGACCCATGTCAAGTGCACCCATTGCTTTTAATGCACCTACTGACCCTCCATAGCCACAGTTATGAACTAACACATTTGAAACAGTAAATCTATGATTCTTACCTGCATTTAATATGTCATAAACTCTAACCTTGCTTGGATTAATCTCCAGTTCTTTCTCTGTTCTATAACTGCCATTTCTGCTGATGCTATAATTTCTTCTCTTGTCATGCCATTGGATATCATCCTTGTAACAACACTTCTTGCATAGGGCCAATTTTCTTGTTTGAAATCTGGGATTACTGATATTCTTCTGTTGGCTTGATTTATACTTCTTGGAACAAAACGAATATTGCCCTTTTCGTAATTTCCGTCGTTGTCTATCCTGTCCATCTCTAAATCTTGGCGTACATTTTCTACATTTTTCAATATCCATATCCCCGCACTGAGAACTGAGGGAAAATTGAATTTTATACCCCTTCCCCCATATAAATGGTAATTCCTTGCCTTTGGATTCTCGCAACGCTGCTTTGCGGCAGCAAGTCTTTTCTGTAGCCACAAAGGTATCTTCCTTTGTTGAGAGCATCTCTGGCAGCCTTTTGATTTTCCAGATTTTAAGCTGTTTAAATTTTGCCACTGTATACTGTGACAACCTGTGCATTGTGTTAGGACATAGCAATGATTCATCTTTGCATTCCATCTTTTCTGTGCACTTATTATTTTCACCCAGCCGTATTGCTCTCCTACCATTTCCGGTTTGTATGAGATGTGCTTTGCAGGTGGCAGCTTCTCCAAATTGTATTGGCCTCGATTTCCCTTTGACCCATACAAGATGGTCTTTTGTAGCTGTAAGTCCTCCATAAGTTATAACCTCCTTTTCACCTTTTGAAATGACACCATCATGTTTTACCCAATCTTCACCATCCCACAATTTATGTTTTGTTGTAATATCTTGAATTGGAACAAGTCCTTTATCCGTTAACACAAGACTATTATGTGCTATACAAGCCAGTTCTGCCTGCTTACCTTTCTGCCTTAAATGTCCGTTAACGCCATTCTTCTCAACAGGAACATTAAACATTTGCGATGCTGAAGCACAATAAATGTCTCCGCCATTTGCAAACACTTCGTTTCTCCATGTCTCGCCTGCGAGCCAGGCAATCACTCTTGCTTCAATTGCACTAAAATCTGCAACAATAAATTTATATCCTCTCTTTGGAACAAAGGCAGTACGGATTAACTCGGACAAAACCTCTGGAACAGAATCGTACAGTAATTCCAAAGCCTCAAAATATCCGCCTCTAACTAACCTCCTCGCCTGCTCCAGATCCGGCAAATGGTTCTGCGGAAGGTTTTGAACTTGTATAAGCCTCCCTGCAAATCTACCGGTTCGATTGGCACCATAAAACTGCAATAGACCACGTGCTCTTCCATCAGCACATACTGCATTTTCCATAGCTGTGTATTTCTTTACACTGGATTTAGCTAATAATTGCCTCAGTTCTAATACTTCACTCAGATGTTCTGGGGCTTCCTTTAATAGCGCCTTAACTGATGCCTTATCAAGGCTGCCTGTTTCTAAACCCTTTTCCAATAGCCAGGACTTCATTTGAACAACTGAATTAGGATTATCAAGATCAGTTAATTCTTTTAGTTTGCTTGTTAACTCTCCTCTTACTTTTTCATCGCATTGAATCGCTTTTTTTACCAATTCCAAATCCAACTGAATACCTCGATCATTGATTTGCTGATCTAGAATATAATTATTCCATTCCTCTTCAGGCATAGGAAATTTTTGTAGCTTTTCCTGTATAGAAAGCTCAACTTCAACATCTCTAAGATTATATGCTTTGAAACTATTCCATTTCTCTGGAGCATGTTTAGGTAGATTTCGTGTACGACCGCCATTAGTTACTGTTGGTTTGCATGGAACAGAGAAATATCGGATGAGCTCCTTACCTTCTGTCAACTTTTTCTTATCTGCTCCTGTTACGATTGCCGCCCCTTCCAGAGATAGAGGAAGTCCAAGGTATGCAGACCATATCATAGTGCAACGCCAAGAATCGGGTTCAATCCACACACCAAAGTATTTAGATAAGCAGACTCGTTCAAACTGTGCATTAAATGCCCATTTTATGACCTTACTATCTAGAATTGCACTTTGAATTTCTTGAGAGATAGCCTCGCCAGACGCTAAGTCAACTACTTGAACCGGTCCAGCATCCACACTATAACCAAAAAGTAAAATCTCAAAATCCGGTGCTTCAGCGTAACGATAGACCCCGCTTTTGGCGAGGTCTACGCTACTATATGTTTCTATATCTATGCTGATGGTTCTCATGATAAAAAGTCATCATCCACATCAGTAGCAAAATCATCAGCTGCATTAGTTTTGCCACCTAAAGGTTCACCATCACGAATTTTTTGGATATTTCCAAGTCCACAGGCTATACCTTTGTTTCCGTTGGAGTTAAAAGCGTAGAAATTGATACTCACTCTTGCATAGACACCAGAATATACTTCAGAGCGATCAATGATTGGATTGATGTTTCTATCTACAATTTGTGGAGCAGTATTGCTATTTGCATTAATAAAATAGCTATTTGCATAAGCCTCATCATCCGGACGATCAATGTCGCCATCACGCAGAGGGAGCTTTAGTGCCGCTTTATTTGGGATCTTACCACCGAATTTGCCTTTACCTTCTTCTATTGCAGCATCCACCGCTTCATTGATAGCGCTCAAGGTTTTAGTATCACTCTTAGGAATAATCAGACTTACGCTGTATTTTTCAGCACCGCCATTGATGGATTTAGGTTCCCAGACATTGGCATAAGAAAGCCTTACAACTCCTGTAACTACTTTTGTTGGATTTGTTATTTTTGCTGTTTTTGACATAATTTTTATACCTCCATAAAATCATTTTTTGCTGATGACGTGTTCATTTCAGGACGCTTGTCTGAAACTGGAACTAGCGTCGGTTTGCCCGGTGGCTTTATAACTAGCTCACCAAGGATTTCATTGAATTTTGACTTGCCCATCAATTTTTCCATTTCAGTAATAGTGATAAGACTTTGCTTGTATATATCTCGGTATCCTGCATTCTTTGCTGCTTCTGCGGCCGCTTCTTCATCTTTATATTTACGGTTGGATCTACCTTCGACTATTTTAAATCCAGGCCACTTCTTTCCATGATTAACTGCTGATTCTGTCGCATAGGCCATAATCTCATTTGCCCAGCTAGTAAGATCATCGATATAAGATAAAATGTCAGCAATTTCTTCATCTGTTAAAAGTGGCGGTAGTGCAAACTCAAATGCGGCCAGTTTCATTTTTGCTTCTGCTCTTGCTCTACATTTTACAGCTGCTCTGCAAAATTGACACCATTCACCGGGACAATAGTTGCCGTGACCATTGAAGGCTAATTCAGCTTTAGGTTTTAAAACTTCTTCAGCCCATTGATACAAGTTTTCTTTTGAGACTGTGGATGTACTGACATTTTCTCGACGGGGTTGATAAATTGTCATTGAAACCATCTCGATATCATAAATGCCATCAAATAGATCCAGTGCACCAAGTGCATAAAGTTTCATTTGAGGATTGTCTTCTGCGCTTACTAAAACCCCTTGGCCATACTTAAAATCAATAACGTGAAGAGTTCCATCAGCAATAATTAAACAATCCCCAGTTCCAAATCCCTCAGGTACATACTTTGAAAAATCAAGCCGTTGTTCTATCAATATTAAGGGATCACTACAAATTTTCTTGGCTTGCTCAATCATTTCAAGTACAAACTCCACGTACCCATCGGTGTAATTGTCCATCTCATCTGATTCATATGAAGAAACCGGCTTTTTTGATCTCATCTTAAGTGCCTTACGAAGTTTGTGTTCACTTAATGCATGAGCTGCTGTGCCTTCAAGTGCAGCTTCACCACTGTTGTCTTCAAACTCCAGTTCTAGTCTTGCTGATGGTGTACAATTCATCCAACGATGAGCTCCTGATGCAGAGAGAATTGCATGGCCTAGGCCAGCTTTTCTTGTGTCTTTGGCACAATTCACCTTCTGTTTCTTCATTTCAACTCCTCAACATCAGCAAGAATTGCATCATACTTACTTGGATCAATCTGACTAAGTTTTGATGCACCATACTTTTCGAGAAGTGCTCTTACTTCAGCTGTAAATCCGTCATAGCTTTTTTCCGCAAGTACCAACCTTACTTCTTCTAAAGTGATCTTCTTTGTTTCAGGCTTTGTTTCAAGCTTTGTTTCAAGCTTTGTTTCAAGCTTTGTTTCAAGCTTTGTTTCAAGCTGTTTTTCATATCTTGGTTGCTCTGACTTTGTATCCTCTTTTGACTCATTACTTTCAATTGCATCAGCCACAGCCTGAACACTATCTGCCAGCGTTCTAAGGTCTGATGCCACATCAAGAAGAAGCTTAAACTTACTCATGGTCTACACCTTCTTCCTTAATTTCCTTAATTTCTACCGTCTCAACTGAGTCTCCGGGAGTGATTACTAGAAGACTGACTTTCTTTCCGAATAGAAAATCAAGCATTTTAGTTCGGATTGTCTTCTGGCTGCTTTGAATGACGGAGTTTTTTTCGCCATTAGGCTTTGCCACATTAATAGTGACTTTATGTTTAAGGCTCATATTACATCTCCTTTCTGGGGGCAATTTACCTACCCTTCATCGATAAGCGAAAAAGAGAGTTCTTTCGAACCCCCTTTTATGAAAGAATTTTTCTTATTTTTTCATGCATCTTCTTTATGCGGTTTCGAATAGCTGCTTCTGTAACACCTTCTTCTGCTGCAATGTCAGTGTAGGATCGTTTCTCAAGATATACTTTTCTAAAAAGTTCTCTCTGTTGTGGTAAAAGAGACTCCATTGCCTTAGTTAACTTGTCTAGCATATCTTGATGCTCAGCTTCATCTTCTGCTTGAATCATAAGTTGTTCTGGATTCGCAGTATCATCTGCAAGATACTTATTGCGATCAGATGTTTCTTTCCCTTCGCCATCACGATAAGCATCCAGATGTGTTGTTACTCGATACTCGTAACGACGCTGCTCGTCCACTTCGTCATCATCCATAGTGTGTAAAAGTTCAATGTCCGCTTCGGTTACTCCATTTTCACCTGGAGTAATTACAATCTTTGTTCCTTCAGCTGTGCAATAAATGTAGTTTGTTCTCTTCTCTTTACTTGTTTTGTACACTCTTGACATGTTTTGGCATCCTTTCCGCCGGATTGCATTGGCGGCAAAGGATACAAAAATAGGCCTGTACCAGAAGTACACAGACCTTTTCATCCTGAAAATGAGCGCAATAAGGTAAGGTACTTCTATTGAACCGCAACAATCCTTATGGATTGGAGCGAAACAATATGTATCCTTTGCCCTTATTGCAAATCAGGCATTTGATATTTTTTTGTAGACAAGATTGGCTCGTCCTATCGAACTACAAAGAACTTTTCCCTTGTCTGATTTTATTTTACGTTTTCCAGAATATAACTGATAGTCATCATATTATCTATTACTTTTTATATAATTTTTTCTTATAGTTATTGTTAATATTTCAAAAATGAGGTATTATTAACCTATCATTATTTTTAAAGTTACTAATTTTGGAAACTAAAAATAATATATAACTTTTATCATTACTTTTTGGTGTTAAGGAGGTTGTACTAATGACTCCAAGTATTGAAAACTTTTTTGAAAATAATTTATTTCGATTCAGTAGTTGCCCCTGTGATTGTGTTGAAGATATCATCCATATTTCACCTGGAAAGCCCGAGAAACGAGTTTTAAAAATACAAGCCGTACCAACAGATACTATCCACTTTGCTTTCGCGGCGGGTGATGTAGGATTAGTCCGCCTTGGATCCAAAGGAAAGTTAATTGAAAAGAATATATTAGGTAATTTAATCTCTATTAAAAATGGGGACACTGCTGAATTATTTAACTTTTTCAAAAGAAACGGTTTCTTTTTTAATGTAAGCAATACAGAATATGAGGAGATTGACGGAGCATTAATCTTTGAATTAGTTAGCAGAATCAGAGCAACTGTAGAACTTATGAGTGCCCTTACAGCGATCCGCAGAGATTATGACAAGATATTACATTTAACTTTATATTTGCTTTTATCGGAGCCTATCGTTTTAGACCTTCCTTCACTGGAAACCCCATATACGACTTGTAAGCATCCTTTTTTAGAGAAAATAAAAAATGCCTCTAATCTACTTGTAGTGGACCGAGGGCAAGAAAGTTTTGATAGATTCACTTATTCAATTTCTGATACCATTTATCCTCCAACTTACGAGTTGGATATTGGTGACTACAATGATATTATTGGTGGTTATATGAAATCTAAAATTGGATCTGATAATCCATATTTTAAGAACCTAACAATTTTATACTGTAATGGTATTAATGAAGATCTACAGCAACGAGAAATTATTGATTTTCTGTTTCACTATCAGTATGATGTTGGCATAATTAAGGCAATTGATTATGAAAATGGTATTGAATACTACACCGTACCAGACAGAGACAAATTTGATAAGCCGCAGAAAAATGCTCTGATTAAAGTTGCACAAATTGTACTTGGTGAAGAAATAAATGCGAACCTTGACGGCATTCACCCTCAATATGATGCTGTTAAAATGTCTCCTTCTTGGAATATTGATACTTTGATGGCAGCATTATATTTTTCGATTTTTTATATGACACAATCTGAATTATATCGTCGCTGTGCTAATCCAAATTGTGGAGCGTATTTTCTTGTAAGAACTACTTCGACCAGGAAAATATATTGTTCTGATGAATGTCGTAACAGATTTCAACAACATAAACACCGACAAAAAAAACGTTCCCAGCTAGAACGACATGAATAAAAAAGGGCCCCTGTCATACAGTTAATTACTGCATAACAGAGGCCCTTTCATTATTTATTTTCTGTAGCTTTAGGTAGCGGCACTTCACCTTTAGAAAGAACCGCCTCTATACACTCTGCTAATTTCACTTTGCATTTCATAGGATTCCCTGTATAGTGATACATTAAGTATCTAGTATCTACTACGATTCCTTGAATTCTTTCATAATTCAATTTATTTGATTTCCAATCCCCAACAGCTTCTCCAATTCTTCCAACTGTCTCTTTTAAGCCAAAGAGGTTCTTTGCCATATTATATGGCATAATGAAAGCGTTAAATAATGAGTCATTCGTTACTCCTTGATTTTGATGAATATACTCACCATATGTAATCTGCTTATTTATCGAAGATGCGTTAGGCAAATCATCAGGATTACCAGTCCAACCATATTTATAGTACTTCGCATCCAACACATAGTATTTCCCATTATATATCATTATACTATCAGGCAGTAGTGGACGCTTTTCTTTGTACTTACCATAGTCAAGTAACCAGCGAGTTCGAGGAAAGTATTTTTCTTTATCCTTCTCTCCAAATACTCTATCTATCAATTTTTCCCAAACACCTTCAAAATTATCTGTGCCAAAGTAAAATTGCTTTTCAGATGTCTTTTCATCCATATATTCTAGCATATCCTTCATAGCCTTAAATAATCTCTTATCTTTATCGTCGAAGGTGTGCATCAACTTATCATTAATTATTGTAATTGATGTTTTAATATCTGGGTGCGGACCCGGAGAAGGTGGCTTATACGAAACATAGAGCCATCCCAATTTTTCAAAGCTCTCATAAACACAAAACTTATTAATTTGGGTAATAAGTTTTGTTTCATTAGGTGTTACCGAGCGGACTGTAAACTGTGTATAAATAATTGAACTTACACCATCTTTTTGTTGTATAAGTGGTGTCTGATTCCGGAATGTTTTAGGCCAATGAGCACTTCCTCTTGCACTTGTTACATAAGTGGGATCCATTTCAATGTAATATTGCCCGCCTTTAGCTAAGTAATAATTGATTACTTCTAAGTAGGCATGAATGGGAAAATCCACACTTTGTGGGGCCTCAAACTTATTCATTGCAATTACACGATCTTTTTTCTCTGTGAACTCCGAAAGTACTTGAAACAGATGCTTTATATCTGTCCTAATTTCAGCATCTGTTTCTGGTAGCTGATACCCTAGTGGAAAATACACTATAGCATCATCAGAATCTGCTTTCACTCCTACAAAACAATCTCCATCTTCATTAGTATTTATATGGCAGTGTTTCCTAATATCTATATCTCTCTCCATAGAATCACCGCCCTAATAATTTTGCTCATTATTATTCTGATTCATAAAAGCACCACGTACATTGTCTTTAAATATTACGAAACGTTCAAATTTTTTAGCTTGCATAAACTTACGGATCACTGCCTCTAAACTTTGATATTCGCTTGTTTCAAAGATTACTTCACGTGAGAATTTGAAAGCATCATCCCACAAGTACTTAATAACTTTTTCTGGAAATCTACGATTATGTTTCATTGCAGTTCTTATTTCTTCAAGTCGCTTTATTTCATCAGAAGTAAGGGTTCCTTCCTTTTCTTTTTTACAAAGGTTATCATACTCACCCTCCATCCTATCTTCAGCTGCATCATCGTATTCAAGATCACTTAGATGTACAAAGTATGCACCTAACCTTTTGTCCTCTGCAGAAGTCATCATTGCATTGTTACCTACAATAATATCATTAATAGCAACACAGAAGTTTTTCCATGTAACTGTTGTATCTAATATTTCTGCATTTGCAAATTTAGGATCTACTTTATCAAAACTATTTTCAATCATACGCATTTCCCATCTACGTTGGAAAGCTGTATCCAAAGTAAATACATTTTGATCAGAAGTATTCATTGTCCCAATAATTGTGAGGTTTGAAGGTATGCGCACCTTATGACTTGCATCTCCATAAACCTCAAGAGCTATGTTTTTATTGGTAATTCCAAATTCACTTGTACCAATAGGAAATCCATCATCATCTTCATTAATTCTTACCTTTCTATCTAGTAACTGAAAAAGATCTCCAAAAATAGCTGGCGCATTTCCGCGGTTAATTTCTTCAATTATAAGAATGTATTCTTTTTGCGGATTAACGTATGCATCCCCTAAGATAGTAGTGAATGGACCTGGCGTAAACTTATAACTGACTTGCCCATCTTCTGATACATTTGGTAAAATCTGACCAACAAAATCGGAGTAAGTGTAATCAGGGTGAAATACCAGCCGTTCTACATTACTATCCTTTTTGCAGTATTCATGTTCTATGGTCCAGCTCTTACCTGACCCAGGAACACCGTATAATAAAATATTTGAGCCCCCTTCAATGCGCTCTACTTTATCAAAATCATTAAGTCGTTCTTCTTCAAATGTTTCAAGTTCAAATAAGGATTTTGTAGAACCTAAAAAGTCAAGATAATTTTCGGTTGCAAAAATATTTGGGTTTTCCTCAAAAATGAAAACTTTATGTGCAACTTCTTTAATCATATCAGGATTCAGTGAAATTGAATCTCTTTCTACTTTCAATGTTGGCAACTGTTTTAATGCCTGTATCAATCTATTGTCAAACTTACTACGATACTGTTCAAATTCACTAACAATATTGCTTTCTTTACGCAATAAGGTAATTAATAAAAGAGTATCTAGGAAGTTTTCAAATTTTTTTGTTGTTGCTACTAAATATCTATACTCAGTCATAGAAATAGAATAGTTACCAGTTGAACGTCCAAGTTCAATCAACACCTTATATAACAACATAACAGGATACAATCTGTATTCTTGTCTCACTCTTTCATATTCTTCATCAATTGAAGAGCTTATGAACATTTTTTCTATCTGCCTCTGTATGATATCTAAATACAATTCTGTCTTTTCATAGTCTCCCTTACATCTCGCTGTTATTTCTTCAAAGGTATCAGTAATAATAGCATTCTCATATTTTGCGTTTATCATCCTAATAAGGCCAAAGAAAGCTGCGACCCTAAGAGCACGATAATTATTAGATATCTCCACCCCCGGTTTCGTTATCTTCAATGTTTCTATTTTTTGTCCGATATAATCCTGAAGATTACCCGGATTATCTTGTAACTTGAAATCTTTTAAGAAACTAACTAAATAGCAGATGCTATCAAATGCTGTAGGCTGTTTAACTAAATACCAGCACTCATAATCAGATGAACTTTTTAGTTCATTCAACTTCTCCTCCAGTAATGAGTTCATCTACTTATTCCTCCTTATCAATTATGTTACTAACAAATCGGGCCAAAAAATATGATATTTTTGGTGGAACTGCATTGCCGATTTGTTTACATATCGATGTTTTATTTCCATAAAATACAAAATCATCCGGAAAACTCTGTATACGGGCTGCCTCACGAGGTGAAAGAGTTCTGTTTTCAACTGGATGAATAAACCTTCCACCTGCTGGAGTGTCAAATCTAGTAGTTATTGTTGGTGCTTGATCTTCCCAACATAAACGTCCATATGAACCACTATGAACAGAATTTATTTTTTCATCTAAAACAGTAAAATTCTCACCATTTCCAACCTTCTCCATTCTTTTTATAGCAATTTTAGAGTGCTTGGTTTGAGTGTGATTTGTTATTGTTGCCAAGTTACAAGATAAGAATTTTTGGTACTCTGTTTGAGGTTCTGGATTAGTAATAATTCCATCGTCTGTAGTATGCGGTAAATTGCTGATTGCATCAGCAACTGTTACTGGTTTGAAATAACTAGGATAATCATTTTCTATTTCATCTTTAGTTTTTTGCCATATAGTTTCAAAATCAATTTCTTTTTTTCTTGTTCCAATAATTATCATTCTTTCACGTTTTTGGGGAATTCCAAAATCAACCGCGTTTACTATGCGATGATAAACTGTATATGGTGCCCCATCTAATAATTCCTCATCTGAAAATATTCTCAATATTTCACTGAAGATTTTTCCTTCTTGCATTGTCATAATACCCTTGACATTTTCCATTATAAAAACTTTCGGTCTTACTGTCTTAACTACATTAAAATAATGTTTAAATAAATAGTTGCGAGGATCATCTATAAAACCGTTACGAATTCTCGCTCCTGCCATTGAAAAACCTTGGCAAGGGGGTCCACCAATAATAACATCCGCATCACCTTTTCTAAATACTTTAGCTTGATCAACATTCTTAATATCATCCACAATCATATTTACTTTTGGATGATTCATGGTGTAAGTTTTAGCTATACTAGGGTCAAACTCCACTGCCTTTATCACATCGAAATTATTTTTAATAAAGCCATAAGAAAGTCCTCCACATCCTGCAAATAGGTCAATTATATTCATCTTCTACACCTCCACCTATTCTATATCGGAAAGCAAAATTTTTTATGTAAAGGCTCTCTTCTTCCGTTAATCCATATAATGCATTAATATAGTCATCGATTTCATGAATTTCTTTAACACATTCTTTATGTTTATATTCATACTCTGTTTGTTTAGTCCCTACATATTTTTTTGTTTCTTCAAGCTTTTGTTCAAGTTTCATAGCTAATCTATTAGTTGCATTGAAATCAGGATTATCTGGGATAGTAAAACCTATCAATTCTTTCCTAGTTATGTGCCAGCAATCTGATACACAAATCCAGTACCACCAAAATAAAGATGAATTTAATAAACACATGACGTAGTTAGCTGTTTCCTCATTTTTACAATTATACTGTTTATATTCTCCACCGTTATGCTTATTGATAAAAGCTTTAATCCAAAAAGTAGCTCTCATATTTAAGTAAATAGAAGCATCACCATTTCCTTCTAATATATCTAACAAGCGCATTTGTTTTCTTATAACTTTTTGATATACGCTATTATCTGTTTTCGTTCCCAACTTTGGGATACATCCATCTGTTAAAAATAAATTTTTTACTACTTCTACAGTATTGAATAATTCTGGTCTTTCCTCACTGTACCAGTATCGGTAATTACTTGTATATATTGTTTTTTCATTATTTTTACTTCTGCCAATTAAAATACATAATTTTTGATGCACTGATGTAAACAAACAATCGGGTCTATCTGAGTAACTTAATATATATTGTTCAGGCACGAAAGTATAAAGAACATCCCTTATTTTAGACATTCTAGGCGTTGAAACATAAGAAAGAGGAATTACAAACCCAATCGAACCATTTGGTTTAAGATGTCTTCCTGCATTTTCTAATACATTTGCATATATATTACCGTATTTGTTTTCTGGGGATAACCCACTTTTAGAGTCTTCAACATAAGGAGGATTTCCCACAATAATATCATAACGTTTCTCTAAATTTGGAGCTGTCTGAACAAAATCATAATTCTCAAAAGAGTTATTCAATACCATCCCTAGCCCCATAACTTTTGATACACCTTGTCGTTGTAATGCGCATAAAAACAATCTGATTTTCGTTATTATTACTGAATCAATATTAAGATCGTTCCCTTTTATTGTGCTAACAATTTTCTTAAGATTACCTTTACTAATATTTGTTTTATGTAAATCTAATAAGTCTAATTTTATCTCCAATGCCGCAAGAAGGAACTCACCAGATCCACAAGTGGGGTCGTATACTGTTTTATTGAAACAAAATGAATTATAGGGAATACCATTTAAATCCAACACATGTAATCCATTGGGTTTCAACTTCCCACAAGCTGATTTTATAGAATTTATTAATATAAATCTCACAACATCAATAGGGGTATAGTAAACTCCCTTTATTTTTCTTGTCGATTCCTTTTCGTTTAAGGATGATAAAATTTTTTGGATACTCTCATATGAGTATAAAGTATCATCTTTTTCAAACTCTATTTCGTCAACACCTGCTATAACTGATATTTCATTAATAAGGTTCTTATAATCTACTTTACTATAATTTTGAGATAAATAATTGCAAGTAATTTTTAATGCCTCTTCTATCATTTCACTTATCATTTTTGCTTACACCGCCTGCTGATTATTCTATTGCACTTTTCCCGCTTTTAACCCATTCATCTAATTCAGAGTACTTAAATTTCCACTGCTTTCCGATTTTATGAGCGGGTATACCATTTTTCTTTTTAATCCAAGTTCGTAAAGTCACAGGTTTTACACCTAAATACTCTGCAGCCTCATCAATATTTATCCAGCTCTCACTGACTTGTTCACTCATTTTATGTTTCACCTCAATGTACCTGTAATTTGGCAACAAAATACAAGCCTATTATACTATACAACAAACGGTCTTTCAATATATTTAGTGATATTTCTTTATACTTATTGATACGTATCTTTGACACTAAAAAAATAATAAAGTCATTAAAGTCGTTGAAAAGGCTTTATTTTTTTGTCAAATTTTAAATATTTATATTGCACAATGTGTTATATGGTATGATGTTTACAAAATAACAAAGATGTGAGGAAGGTATGACCGAGTTTCAGCCAGCGCTCTGGTAGAGCCTTGCGAATTTCATGACGGTTAACGACAAGAGCGATATTAGGTCACCTTCAAAAATGGTGACAGTGATAGGAGCACAGCACGAAATAATAAAACTCCTCGTTTCCATTTCGGTAGTGAAGAGCTTGTCATTATTAGTTAGGAATATGATAGTACATTCCTTCTGGACGTTCAGATATATATACACCAAATGAGTCAAAATATTGATTAATACATTCAGCCAATAATGGCGGCATGGTTATAGCATTACCAGCGAGAAAAGCAACATACATTTTATCAAATTCTATTCTGAAATCATCAACAAGAAAGCCAAGTCTACAACTCTTGTAAAGTGGCTCTTCCGTCTTTTTCCCCTCTAGTGAACCAAGCACAGAAACCATACCTATGAGGCATTGTTTGGTTAGAGAATGAAAAAGAAGGCAAAATTCGTTCAATTCAGTCTGGTGTGTTTTGTATTTCCATTTTTCATCAATTATCTTCTGTTCAATTTCATTTATATATTTTTCATCGTACGAAATAATATACTCTGATGATACTATAGTCGATCGTCGACATGCATAATATTCGTCAAACAATTGGTAAAGAAGCGATTCAACTTGACTTTCATAATCTGCGGTCACCTCTGGCACAATTGCATGGGATGCGAATTCAGCATGTATTAATTCATGAGCAAGCAAATTCAATGCTTGCTGTCTTAAGACATAAAAGTTTTTTTTATACTCTTCATCAAGATTGTTAAAGCAGACATTATACAAGGTATCTTCCATTAAAAATGTTGCATAATTGGGGTCGATAAATACTACGTATTTATCTGCATTCTTGTCATAAAGTATTTTACCAAAAGCCCTACCGAATTCATTATTTGTGACAGAAGGGTTTTCCATATTTAGTAGCCTTTGATATTCAACAACATCAGCAATAAAATCGTTAGGAACAACTATCTTTTCTACATTTGATGTGTCAATAAAGCTGGAAATTTTCTCAGCGATAGCTTTGATTAGCTGCTCATAATATAGATTTAGCTCCGAGGTCACCGGTATCTTACCAAATAGATTCTTCACATTAAATTCAACAAACACATTTATCCCTCCTTCATTGCAGCAATTCTCGTCACGAGCTCAAAGAATCGAATTTTCATCCACACGTTTCTTTGATTCGACCACTGCCTGTAACAACTGATATTGCAACAGTGTGTAATGTATAAACGCATCTGCACCTTCTATTAGAATTTCATTTGCTTCCTCTCTTATCGGAAGTCCTACAGAAAATTCAATTCGGTAATTATCCTTAGCACATACACTTGAATAAAATGCCACATCTGATAAATGTACATAACCCGATGATTTCTTATATACATCACTGATTTGAGAATCATAATCCTCTAATCTTTTTCTTAGAACGATGTCCTTCATCTTGTTCCCGCGATTATCCTTGAAATCGCTAATCTTTTTCCCTTGAATAAAGCCATCCATAAAAGCTGTTTTATCCTCTGCTATAAATGCCGCAAAAATCCTCATACAATTGTCAATTTGAGATCGTACTAAAATTCCTACACAAATTAAATTTCTTTCTTTTAGCATATTCACTATGCCATCCAGCAAAGCGACACTTCTGTCGAGTGCAGAAGTGAAAAACAAGTCTTCTTTATATAAGGTATTTCCAATAATGCCCGCCGCAATAGTTTTTGCTGATTCTCTTAATTCTTTTAATTTTCGTAATCGCTTATCTAGCAAACAATAGTATTCTTCGTTATTCAAACATCTCACCCCCTAACTTTATAAGTGTAATTGGACATCCACATTATATTCTTGGTACAAAAAATGCCGGGCTAAGCCGACTTAAAACTTACCCCGCAAGCTGTAAAGACCTACGGCAATCATTAAATTGTATCAATCTCTGCATAATTATTTCGTGAAGAGTCCATTTCTCATCTGTTTCTTGTTTTATCTCACCAATACCAATAAGTCTTGCAAAAGTATTTGACACCCCACTAGGTGTATAGAATTGGCCTTTATTTTTTCCAGACTCTTGAGCAAATTTCATCATTAAGTATTCGTAAGCATCGCAAATGATATCATCACCACTAGCCCTGTTACTCTTAAAATCAATATCTAGGTTTTGGAAAATAGCTATAAGTCCAGATACTTTATCAACTAATTCTTTACAGAGCCCTAGTTCTTTAGGGTTATTAAAACTTACATCAAGAAGCGATACTTAAAGACGGTTATATTCTAGGAACTTTTGAATAATTTTGTCTACTCCTTCGCCGACATTAGGCTTTCCTTTTGCAGCGATTAAGTCATCAAAAGAAACACCTTCATTTAATGTAAATTCAGCAAATCGTTGTCCCTTATATCTATCTGGTACATATTTAAAAAAATAATAAAAAAAGCACATAGTCTTTATACCTTTAAGGTTATACGCCACCTCTTAATTTATTACATGCCTCCCATAACATAGAATACAATTATGATTTTTTCACAGCCATCCATTTAATCTCTCTCATCTCTAATATTCTGTTATATCAACACCTAATTTTAAAAGTCTTTCATAGCGTTCATTTAATATAAGAATAACTATGGGTTTACCATTTTCCAAAACAAAAGATGCCCTTATCTTCATCAGATAATTTTGTTATTAATTTTGAGGACTGCTCTCTTAAGAAATCTGACATATTATAAAAATCCATAGATTGCTTTTTTACTTTATCTTCATTATCCATATCTACAACTACTTTTTCTTTTAGTTATATCACAAAATAAGTACTAATGAAATACCTATTTTTCGCTTAAAAAGTAATTACTTCTTGAATCTTATTTAGAGCATATACATCTATCCTATCTCCTCAACCCTACGAATTTATCTAATCTGTCAACTCGACCCCACGCATTTTTTTACAGTCGACCAGTTTCCTCAATAAATAAAAATAAGGATTTCTAAGATTAAAAGGCACCATCATACATCAGGCAGAAATCCTTCACTCTTTGAAACCCTTTATTTGTCAGTATTTTGAATACTCTTATTTCTCAACCCTTGACATCAATACCACTGTCTCCACATGATTTGTTCTAGGAAACATATCTACACATTTTACTTTTTCTAACTTATACCCATTTTCATTGAATATTTTAATATCCCTCACAAGTGTTACTGGATTGCATGAGATATATAAAAATTCTTTAGGTTTGTATTCTATAATCTTTCCTATTGCTTTAGGGTGAATACCGTCTCTTGGAGGATCTAATACTACTAAGTACGGTTTTATGTTTATATTTTCTATTTTTTCTAACACATCTCCGGCTATAAATTCAACGTTAGTGAAATTATTAAATTCAGCATTTTCTTTTGCCATTTTTACAGCTTCTTCGACAATTTCGATACCTATAACTTTCTTTGCTTTTTTTGCCATTATTTGTGCTATTGTTCCAGTTCCTGAATATAAGTCAAATATGGTCTTTCCTTCGATGTTTTCAACAAAATTCATAGCTGTCTCATAAAGTTTTTCAGCTCCAAATGTGTTTGTTTGAAAGAAAGAAAATGGAGATATCTTAAAATTAAGCCCCATAATATTTTCTGTTATATAATCTTTTCCATATAATATCTCTATTTTATCAGCTTTTACTACATCTGCTAATCCATCATTTACGGTGTGAATTATGCCAACTATGTTACCTGATAATTCTATTGATAGCAATAATTTTATAAAATCCTCTTTTATAAAATCCATAGTACTTGTAGTGACTAGATTTACTAATATTTCACCTGTTGACAATGCTTTTCTAATGACTAAGTGCCTTAAAAATCCTTCATGTGATCTCGTATTATAATAAGGATAATTTAAATCTAAAAAATATTTGCGCACACAATCTCTTATTTTTGTAAAATCTTTATCAACAATATTGCAATAATCTGTATTTACAACTTCAAATATCCTTCCTTTAATGTGAAGTCCTAAAGAAAGAGATGTATCTTTCCCTTCGTCTCCAAAAGTATACTCCATCTTATTTCTATACTCAGTCACTCTCGGTGATGGTAATATTTCAAAATCATCTAATTGAATATTTTCCTTTTCAAACAAGTCTCTGATTTGTCTATTTTTTAATTCTAATTCATCATCATAAGTAAGGCTTTGATATGTACATCCTCCACATAGATCCTTATGAGGGCACCCTTCTATTTTTTCTAATGGTGATTTATCAAGTACTTCTAATATCTTAGCTTCATCATGATCTTTTCTTCTTCTGACTACTTTAGCTTTTACTTTTTGTCCTTCAATCCCGCCTTTTAATTTTACTTTTTTGCCTTCATACTCTCCTATTGATATATTAGGGTAAAGCACCTTTTGAATTTCTATTTCAACTATTTTCTCTTTTCTTCCCATAATGACCTCCTAATAATATAAAAGAAGCTTAATTAAGCTTCTTTTATATTATATCAATTTCTCGTTTATTTAAAAATATTTTACATAAGTTTAGATATGTTATTTGCAAATTCTATAGGATCTTCTATTGGCAACCCTTCTATAAGTCTTGCTTGATCGTATAAGAGATTAGTGTAGAGTTTAAATTTCTCTTCATCATGTTCGTATGCATTTTTTAGTTTTTCATAAATTTGATGATTAGGGTTTATCTCAAGTATTTTTTCTGCTTTTATCATGCTACCTTCAGGCATTTGTTTTAAAACTTTTTCCATTTCGATAGAGATTTCTCCTTCGCTCGCTAAGCATACAGGGTGATTTTTTAATCTCTTTGATAACCTAACCTTTGAAACTTTTCCTTGGAGTAATTCTTTCATCTTTTCAAATATTTCTTTGCTTTCTGTTTCTTTTCCTTCTTCAACTTTTTCTTCTTCAATACCTAAGTCTTCGCTAGATACTGATTTAAACTCTTTACCTTTATAGTCCCTCATTACTTTTAATGCAAATTCATCCACTTCATCTATTAAATATAGGATTTCATATCCGTTATCTTTTATTATTTCTGTTTGTGGTAATTTATCTATTAAATCATAGTTATCTCCAGATGCGTAATAGATATACTCTTGCCCTTCTTTAATTCTCGATGTGTATTCATCTAAAGTGACTAGTTTCTTTTCACTTGATGAGTAGAACAACAAGAGATCTTCTAATTTATCTTTGTTCATGCCAAATTCTTGGTAAATTCCATATTTTAGCTGTTTCCCAAAGTTCTTGAAGAATTCTTCATATTTTTCTCTGTCTTCTTTTAACATATTGAGTAATTCTTCTCTTATTTTTTCCTCAATTTTCTTAGCCATAAGTCTTAATTGCCTATCGTGTTGAAGCATTTCACGAGATATGTTAAGCGAAAGGTCTTCAGAATCAACTACACCCTTGACAAAGCTAAAATAATCTGGAAGCAATTCTTTGCATTTCTCCATGATCATTACTCCACTAGAGTAAAGTTCCAGCCCTTTTTCATATTCTCTTGAATAATAATCATATGGTACTGTGCTTGGAATATAGAGTATTGCGTTATATCTCACTGCCCCGTCAATGCTAAGGTGTATCCACTTTAATGGTTTATCAAACCCAAATCTCTTCTCTTGATAAAAATTTATATAATCTTCATCTGTTAATTCATTTTTATTTCTTCTCCAAATTGGAACCATGCTATTTATTGTTTTCTCAACTTTTACTGTTTCATACTCATCTGAATCTTCTTTTTTCTTGTATTCAGAAACTTCCATTTTGATTGGGTATCTTATGAAGTCCGAATATTTCTTTACTAAATTCATCAGATTGTATTCGTCTAAGTAATCATCATAGTTCTCATCTTCAGTGTTTTCTTTTATCTTAAGTATTACTTCTGTGCCATATTCATCTTTAGTGGTTTCTTCTATAGTGTACCCTTCAATTCCTTCTGACTCCCATTCCCATGCTTTATCAGATCCAAATGGTCTTGTAATAACGGTTACTTTGTCAGCCACCATAAAGCTGGAGTAAAATCCTACTCCAAATTGTCCAATTATATCATATCCATCTTTTATTTCATTTTCTTTCTTGAATTGCAAAGACCCACTTCTAGCTATGACTCCTAAGTTATTTTCTAACTCTTCTTTAGTCATACCTATTCCAGTATCTTTAACACTTAATGTTCTATTTTCTTTATCAAAAGAAATCTGAATGTAGTAGTCATCTTTATTGAAGGATATGCTCTTATCTGTTATTGCCTTGTAATATATTTTGTCTATAGCATCTGATGCATTGGATATTAGTTCTCTTAAAAATATCTCTTTATGTGTGTATATAGAATTTATCATTAAATCTAACAACTGCTTTGATTCTGCTTGAAATTCTTTTTTCTCCATACCCTTGCCCCCTCCATAATATTAGCACTCTTAGTAGTTGAGTGCTAATAATAAATTATCATATAGATTTTTCTTTGTCAACACTTCTCCAAAACTTATTTAATATCGAAAGCATATCATTATTGTTTTTAATCTTCTTATAATTAGACCATTCGTCAGGCATAAAGCTTATGTATTTATTAGTTAAGTATCTATCATCTATCAATAGCACTGCCCCTTTGTCATCTTCAGCCCTTATTACCCTTCCAACTGCCTGCATAACTTTATTCATGCCTGGAAAAGTGTATGCGTAGTCAAATCCTTTGTTATATAGTTCTTCAAAATAATTTTTAATTATATTTCTTTCAAGAGAAATTTGAGGCATGCCCACCCCTACTATAACTGCACCTATTAGCTTTTCCCCAACTAAATCTATTCCTTCTGAAAAACTACCTCCAAGTACACAAAATGAAATCATCTGATCATTTAGGGTAAAGTCATTTAAAAATTCTTCTCTTTCTGACTTTGTTAAACCGGGTTCTTCTTTTTTAATTAATAAATAAGGGTTTTTTGATTTAAAGTCTTCAAATACAATATTTAAATACGCATATGACGGAAAGAAAATTATGTAATTTCCTTTTTTAGCATTTATAAAATCGTATATAATATCTGTTACAAAAGTAAATGTCTCTAACCGATCTTTATAGCGAGTTGATATACTGTTGTTTACTAAGATTAACAAATTTTCTTTTTGAAAGGGAGATTTTAAAATCATGTGATAATCATCTTTATCCGAGCCGAGCAAATCTTTGAAATAATTTATTGGAGTTAAAGTTGCTGAAAAATATATGTTTGCTTTGTTTTCACTTGTTATATTCTTTATAAATTTTGAGGCATCTAAACAGTAAAGAGTAAGGGTATAATCATTATTTCCCCGACCAAATTTTACTACATAATTATCTCCAAAAAACTCAGATATTTTCAAAAAAGAGTTTAAAGTAAAATACGTATCTAAACACGCATCATACCCATCTGTGTCTTTATTTTCTATCAAAAACTTTTCTAATAAAGCTAAAGTTTTACTAATTGGCCAGTATATATCATCAACTTCTTCTGTTTGATAAAACACCTCATTTGATAAAGCTTCATTTGCTTTAGATTCTATCTTTTCTATGACTTTTTCTAAGTCTTTAGTCTTTTTTGTTCCATTGTTTTTTAATACGTTTAAAGTTTCTTTTAACAAACCTGTATTTAATGAAGCAGAATACATTTCTCTAGCTCTGTCTATTAAATTGTGTGCTTCATCAATTAAGAATATGTTCTGACCATTGTTAAATTCGAAAAATCTCTTCAAATAAACCTGCGGGTCAAATGCGTAATTGTAATCACAGATTATCAAATCTGAATAAAGGCTTATATCTAATTGATACTCAAAAGGGCACACATTATATTTCTTTGAATACTCAATGATCTTTTCATAACAGAAAAAATCTTCATTGTTAAATATATCAATAATTGCTTCATTTACTCTATCGTAATGTCCTTTGGCATACGGGCAGTCTATGGGGTTGCATTTGACTTCTTCATTTAAGCAAATCTTTTCTTTAGATGTCAGTATACAAGTTTTTAAAGATAATCCATTTCTCATGAGCATTTTAACTGAATTTGCTGGTGCTTCTTGTGTTAGTGTCTTTGCCGTTAAATAAAAAATCTTTTCTAATTCAAATTTCTCTAATGCTATTAAACTCGGAAAGATAGTTGACATTGTCTTTCCTATGCCTGTTGGTGCTTTTACAAACAATCTCTTTTCTTCTTTTATCGCAGTATATACTCCCACTGCTAATTCCCTTTGTCCTCTTCGGTAATTATTAAAAGGGAACTCAATTTCATTGATCGATACATCTCTTTTTTTCTTCCAATCTTCAACCATTTGTGCAAAGATGATATATTTATCTAATAAAGAATAGAAAAACTTCTCAACTTCTTGTTTACTGTAATCTCTTCTTATCTTTTTTGTTGTTTCTGTATCTATGTTAAAATATGTTATGTTAATTGAAATCTTATCTAAATTTTCCTTTCTCTGATAAATGAAAGCATAACAAAGTGCTTGTGCAGAGTGTAAAATATTTATCTCTTCTTCAATGTTTTCTAAATTTCTTGTAGTTGTTTTAATTTCATCTATTATTTTCTCATCATCTTCAAATATTATCCCATCAGCTCTGCCATCTATATCAAAGATAAATCCTTTGTAATCTATGCTTATAGAAAGAGCCACTTCTTTTAGATCCTTTTCTTTATAGTTACTTTGAATTTTCTGATGTGCAAGTGTACCTTCTAAAGCTCTAGATGTAGACATAAATCTGTTGTCTATGTCACCAGATCTCAAAGTGGTTTCTATTAAATTTCTAACTGATAATTTTATATGTTTTTGCATAACTAATTCTCCGATATCTTAATACATATATTATATCAGAAAACTCTTGATTATCTTGGGTAATAAATTTCCTTAACATATTCTTCTTTAATCTGCCATATATTCGCTTGAACTCTAAAGATATTCCATTCCTCTATGTCAAATATCCTTGTCCAGCTACTTATGATCTTATTCCTTTCTTCTGGATAAAAATGTGCTTTAGATCCCACAAAAAATTCAAATTCATTTTTAAAACCTTTAAGTCGCAATTCATTGAGATAGTTTTCATGATCTTTCTCATCTTTTGGTATGTACAAATGATTTAACACATAATCCCATTTTTGCCCATCAAAGTAAATGACTTCCTCTTCTGGCACTTCAAGTTCATAACAGATACTCCCTTCAATTGGTCTATACATGTTTTCTTTACTTATTGAACACCAAATCGGCATTGATACATAATCTGGTTTTGGAACTTTTTTCGCAGCTTCTTTCACAAACCATTTGTATAGTTCAATAAAGTAATCAGCTATATCTTCGTATTGTTTCCTTATGTATTCCTCTTTGTTTATAAAAATTTTATTTTTTTGAAGCTCTTCTAAGCTTCTTTCATCTTGCCTAGTCCACAATTTTACATTGCTCACAATAATCACCTTCAATCTTTTATTTCTATTTACCCTGATTTTATGTATAATATCTTTATGAGGTGGAATAATATGAGTAAAGTTTACGTTAATAAATGTGATGATTATGTTTACGATGATGTGATAAAAATAGTTGATAGTATGTTAAGTAGCATACCTGAAATTCAAAATTTAAAGGCAGGTAATGTGCTAGTAAAGACAAATTTGCTAAAGAAAAACAAGCCAGAAGATGCAGTAACTACACATCCTTTTGTAGTAGAAGGAGTGGTGAGGTTTTTCCAAAAAAAAGGACACGATGTAACTATTGGTGATAGTCCTGGTGGACCTTTTAATCCCCATATATTAAAAAACTTTTATACTCAAGCTGGTTTAGTCGGAGTAAGCGAAAGAACAGGCTGCAAACTCAATTACAATA
The DNA here is from genome assembly GCF_004684055.1 of Soehngenia longivitae. Lineage (GTDB taxonomy): Bacteria > Bacillota > Clostridia > Tissierellales > Tissierellaceae > Soehngenia > Soehngenia longivitae. The sequence goes on along the minus strand of NZ_SRIB01000001.1, from coordinate 49,999 downwards.
CTGAAACAATCGATGTAAGGGTTGAAAATGGAAAAGTCATAAATACTTTAAAGTTAGTAAAAGCTTTTGCCGAAGCTGATTATTTAGTGTCTTGTGCAAAACTCAAAACTCATACAATGATGACTTATACTGGAGCTGTAAAGAACTTATTTGGAACTGTACCAGGTGTAAATAAAGCAGATTATCACCTAAAAATGAATGATACTATAGACTTTGCCAATTTGTTAATAGATATTTGTGACTATATAAAACCAGTTGTATCTGTAATTGACGGTATTCATGCAATGGAAGGGAATGGCCCTTCTGCTGGAGATATTAGAAAATTGGGGTTGCTGTTTGCGGGTGTTAATCCTTACGAACTAGATTTTATTGCTAGTGACTTAGTTGGCATAAAAAATGCTCCAACGGTTGTAGAATCTTTAAAAAGAAATTTATACGACATCAATTCTATCAAAATAGTTGGTTTAGATTTGAAAGAGTTAGATGTCAAACCCTTTAAGCTTCCAGAATCAACTCATGTAAACTTCATTTCGGGGAAAATCCCTAAGTTTGCTGAGAATTATGTACTCGATAAATTCAGACCTTACCCCTATGTTGTTAGAGAAAAATGTATAGGGTGCGGTATATGTAGTGCAAATTGCCCTAAAAAAGTCATTACCATAAAAGATAAAAAAGCAACTATAAATACTAAAAATTGCATTAGATGCTTCTGCTGCCATGAATTGTGCCCTGAAAAAGCAGTTTCAATAAAGAGGCATCCTTTGCATAAATTAATTTTCGGTGAATAGAAAGGAGATTTTTATGAAAAAATATAGAATACAAAAAGATAATTCACTCATGTTAATGATCGATATACAAGAAAAACTAGCTCCAGCAATATTTAATTCAGAGAAAATAGTTAAAAATCAAAAAATATTGATTGAAAGCTTTAATAAATTGAGTATCCCAATACTTTATACAGAACAATATCCAAAAGGGTTAGGTAGAACTCTACCTGAATTAAAAAATTTGTTAAAAGAAAATGACCCTATAGAAAAGATTGTTTTTAGTGCTTATACTGAAGAAGTAAATGAAAAACTAAAAATGCTAAATGTTAAGGATATAATCATTACGGGGATGGAAACTCATGTCTGTGTTTACCAAACTGTTAGAGATTTAATAGAAAATGAATACAATGTTTTTGTAGTTAAAGATGCAGTAGGATCTAGAACTGAAGAAAACTACGAAAATGCACTATTCATGATGAATGATTTAGGAGCTGTTATAACAAATACAGAAACTTTGCTCTTTGATTTAATAGAAAAAGCAGGTACTGATGATTTTAAATTTATATCAAAATTAATAAAATAAATGAGTGCATGCACTCATTTATTTTCATGTATTGGTTTAATTGAGACGATTTCTATGGCTCTAGTTACCTCTTTTATAACATCTGCAACATATTGGGCTTCCATTTCTTTAATCTTAGAGTAAACTTCGCCAATTTCAGTAACTGAATACATGCCTGGTAAATTATTTAAAGCTAACGCAGCGATATCTAGTCTACATTTCTCGCATTTACAAACTGAGTCAAATTGAGGTGAAAGCTTATCTACATATGACAATACTAAATCTTCCATGTGATTGTGCAGTTTCATAGAATCATCTCCAAATTTTAATTTATTCGTTTATTTTACTATAGCATAAAATGAAAAAAAGCAACACTAAAAAGTGTTGTTTTTTAACCAAATCTTCCTGTTATATAATCTTCTGTTCGTTTATCCCTTGGAGTGCTAAATATAAAATCAGTCTCGTCAAATTCAATGAGTTCACCATTCAAGAAAAAAGCTGTTTTATCAGAAATCCTAGCTGCCTGTTGCATGTTGTGAGTAACAATAATTATTGTTATCTCTTTCTTTAGTTCTTCAGCAAGATCCTCAACTTTTAATGTGGAAATAGGATCAAGGGCTGATGTAGGCTCATCCATTAGCAATACTTCTGGTTCAACAGCTAAAGCTCTGGCTATGCAAATTCTCTGTTGTTGCCCTCCAGATAATGATAATGCATTTCGTTTAATCCTGTCTTTCACTTCATCCCAAATAGCAGCTCTTTTTAAACTTCTCTCAACTATTTCATCTAGTTCAGACTTCTTTTTTATTCCATGAGCTCTAGGTCCATATGCAACATTGTCATATACTGACATAGGAAATGGATTTGGCTTTTGAAAAACCATCCCTATTCTAGTTCTTAGTTTAGTTACATCTATTTCTTTATATATATCTTCCCCATCTAGTAAAACTTCTCCTTCAACTCTTACCCCTTCAATTAAGTCATTCATTCTGTTTAATGTCCTTAAAAAAGTTGATTTTCCACATCCTGAAGGTCCTATGAGAGAAGTAATCTCTTTTGGTTTGATTTCCATATTGATATTCTTAAGTGCTTGAAAATCTCCATAATACATATCGAGGTTTTTTATGCTAAATTTATTTTCCATATTGTTCTCCTCTAAATCTTACTAAATTTTTTTGATATTAATTTCGAAAGAGCATTGAGTATTATTATAATTATTATTATAACACTCCCTATTGCACTAGCCAATTCTATATTTGCTTCTTCTTTAGCAACTGTATAAGCTTTTACAGTTAATGTTGACCCTGACTCAAGTAATGACCCTGGAATTTTCGCTGCAGTCCCTGCAGTTAACAATAGCGCTGCAGATTCTCCTATTATACGGCCTATACTTAAAATTATCGCAACAACAATACCAGGAACCGCTGTAGGTAATACAACTTTTGTAATCGTGTATATCTTATTAGCACCCAAACCATAAGAAGCTTCCCTATAAGAATCAGGTACAGCTTTTAAAGACTCCTCAGTTTGCCTAATCATAACTGGCAATAAAATAATACTTAATGTCAATGCTCCTGCAAGTAATGAATATCCGAGATTGAGTGTCAAAACAAATAAAATCATACCAAATAAACCATATATTATAGACGGTATACCTGCCAAACTTTCAGTCGCAAATCTCACAAGGTTGACAAATTTTCCTGGTTTTGCGTATTCAACTAAATAGATTGCCGCAAATACCCCAATTGGAACCGAAAACAATAATGATAGCCCTATCATCATAAGCGTAGTTATAATCATGGGGAATATCCCGCCGCCCTGTTTAGTAATTCTCATTGTAACTGTATCCTTATTTATACTATTTAATATTTGATTGACTTCTTCAACGCTTTTCCCTTCTACGTTTATGCCATTTACCCTGTTTATGATGTCCTTTTCGCTAAGCGCTAGCGGTTGACCTTGATTGTTTATTGCGTCTTCCCCTAAAGAAGTTTTTTCTATTTCTTTAATAGCAATTACTTTCTTCTCATTTGAACCTTTTTCTTTTATAGTGGTTTCTTCTAGTATTAACCCTAAAGGATTTTGCGAGCCCTCACTTAACTTTACATCAACATAAGCAGATGTCGAGTCAAATTGACTTGTAAGAAAATATAGATTCACATGAGGAAGTCCTTTAGAAAAAATAAAACCTAAAATAAAAACTAGAATCCCGATAGTAAATAGAGTAGCGACTCCAATAAGTCCATATATAAAACCTTCTTTTGGATTTATTTTCTTTTTCATTTTCATTTTAATACACTTCCTCTAGTAACCCTGCTTAATATTAGGTTTATTAAAATAATAAATACAAATAGCACAACTCCTGTAGCAAAAAGCATTTCTTGATGTAGCCCAAAAGCATAACTCATCTCCATCGCAATATTTGTGGTAAGTGGTCTTATTGGTGAAAAAATGCTATTTGGCAGGCCTGCAATTGGATTTCCAGCAACAAGCATAACCGCCATAGTCTCGCCTATTGCTCTACCAATCCCAAGCACTACACCTGCAAGTATCCCCGACCTTGCAGCAGGTAATACTACTTTAAATATGGTATAAAGTTTAGTGGCTCCTAATCCATATGATCCTTCTCTATACGCATCAGGTACAGAATTTATAGCACTTTCTGTTATAGTTATTACTGTTGGCAAGATCATTATCATAAGTACAAAGATTACTGCAAGTAATGACTGTCCTTGTGCTTGAGGAGAAATTTGCATGATCCATGGCACTATAACTCCAAGTCCAAATAATCCATATAGTACAGAAGGTATTCCTGCCAGCATTTCTACTGCTGGTTTGATGATCGTTTTTGCCCATTTTGGAGCAAGTTCAGCTATAAAAACTGCAGTGAGTATACCAACAGGAACACCAAGTATAATTGCTCCAAAAGTTGCAAGAAGTGAACCGACTATCATATACAAAATTCCAAACTTACCTATTGAAGGCCTCCACTCTAGCCCTGATAAAAAATCAATTAAACTGTAGTTTCCTTCAGCATTACCAGGTATAAATGGTTGCAATCCTCTATAAAACACAAAAAATGCTATCGCCGCAACACTGATAATTGCCACTGTAGCATTAAACAAAAATAAATAATGAGCTAATTTCTCTTTTAATTCATTTTTCTTATCCAGTTTCATATTATTTTCCATATAGAGTCTCCTTATGTATTTAAGTAAAGCTAAAGCTTAACTTTAGCTTTACTTATTTTGTGCTTATTTTACTCTTATAGCTCCATTTTCTTCAACTATATTTTGTCCTTCTTCACTCATGACAAAGTCTAGAAAAGCTTTCGCTGGTTCTGTTAAATTTTCTTCTTTATAGACAAATATGAAAGGTCTTGAAATTTTGTAAGTTCCATTAATTACATCTTCTGATATTGGTTCTACGCCTTCAACTTTTAATGGTTTTATTGTATTATCAAGGGAAGAGAAAGATACATAACCAATTGCTTTAGGATTTCCTGCAACAGTTGATTGAACATTTCCATTACCTTCAGCTATCAAAGCGTTTTGTGTTAGTTTACCTTCAATACCTAATATTTCTTCAAAAGCTCCTCTTGTTCCTGATCCGTCTTCTCTAGAAACAACAACTATTTCTTCATCATTTCCGCCTAAGTCTTTCCAATTTGTTATTTCACCAGTGTATATCTTAGTAATTTGATCTATTGTTAAATCTTCAACTGTATTTGCTGGGTTAACTATTACTGCGATTCCATCATATGCGATTGTCAACTCTTCTATGCCCCAAGCTTTTTCTTCATCTTTTATCTCTCTTGATGCTGTACCGATTTGAGTAACTCCATCTGCTGCATTCTTAACTCCGCCAGATGAGCCTATTGCTTCATAAGTTCCTACTACATCTGGGTTCAAAGCCATAAATTCTTCAATCAATGCTAATCCTACTTTTTCTACTGAAGTAGACCCTGATAAAGTCAATGGACCACTCAAGTTTTGTGGCTCTTCTGTGACTGGCTCTTCTGTGACTGGCTCTTCTGTAGCTGGTGCTTCATTACCCGACGAACAAGCTACTAAAAATACTGACAATGCCAACATTAAAACTAATATAAAACTAAATTTAGATCTTTTCACTGTAAATCCTCCTATCAATCATTTTCTTTATTGTTCACTTATATAATACGTCTTATCTATTAAGAAACAATATAGTGAATGTTAAGAGTATGTAAAATAAAAAACTTCCATTTTTATATTACCCAAATGGAAGCTTTTTAAATAGTTAACTAAAAAATCAAATGAAGTATTGGTTTTATAATTGCCCAGGCATAAAGCCTGAGCATATTTAATTATTTATAATATTTGTCTACCAATTCTTTTACCAAATCATCATCTGCTACAAAGGGAAGAGTTATATGGTCTGTGCTACTGTTTCTATAATTATATTCTATCGCTGTTTCGATTGAATTTTCATTTCTTGCCCATGCTCTTCTTGCAACACCATTCATTACATCCCATGGCATTGCTCTTCTTAAAATTTTGTCAACGCGTTCAGAACCATCAAGCACCATACCAAACCCACCATTTATAGCTTTACCTATGCCTACTCCACCACCGTTGTGCAAAGTTACTAAGCTCATACCTCTTGCAATATTACCAGCAAAGCATTGAGTTGCCATATCAGCCATGATATTGCTTCCATCCTTGATGTTGGCAGTTTCTCTAAATGGAGAATCTGTGCCAGAGACATCGTGATGATCTCTGCCCATCATAATTGGACCAACTTCGCCTTTTCTAACCATTTCGTTGAATTTTAGAGCAATTTGTGTCCTCCCAACTTCATCTTGATAAAGAATACGAGCTTGAGTGCCAACTACAAGGTTGTTTTTCTCAGCATCTCTAATCCAATTGTAGTTATCTCTATCTTGATATCTCCTATTTGGATTTATACATTCCATTGCAGCTTTGTCGGTCTTAATTAAGTCTTCGTGTTTTCCACTTAAGCAAACCCATCTAAATGGTCCATACCCATAGTCAAATAACATTGGACCCATGATATCTTCAACATAAGATGGGAATATAAACCCTTCAGAATCATCTATTCCATTTTTAGATATTTCTTTAACTCCAGAATCATAAACAGCTTTCATAAAGCTATTCCCATAATCAAAGAAATACGTCCCTCTATCTACTAATGTTTTTATCAACTCAAAGTGCCTTCTTAAAGACTTATCTACTTCTTTTATAAAATTCTCTTTATCTTCGTTTAACATTTTAGTTCTTTGCTCAAATGTCAACCCTTGTGGACAATACCCTCCATCGTAAGCAGCATGGCAAGATGTTTGATCCGATAATAGTTCAATATGGATATTGTTGTCAACGGCGTATTCTAATAAATCGACTATATTTCCATGATATGCTATTGCCCTTGCTTCTTTTTTACCAGCATATTCATAAGCTTTATCAAAAACTACTTTTAAATCATCATAGCATTCATCAATCCAGCCTTGTTTTAATCTGGTTTCAATCCTTGAATAATCAACTTCTGCAATAACTCCTACACCATTGGCAATTTTGGCAGCTTTCCCTTGAGCACCACTCATTCCACCAAGGCCTGAGCTAACAAATATATGCCCTCTCAAATCTCCTTCATCAGGTATTCCTAACTTCATCCTGCCAGCATTTAGAATTGTGTTAAATGTACCATGTACAATCCCTTGCGGACCTATATACATCCATCCTCCCGCAGTCATTTGCCCGTAATTTGCAACTCCCATAGCTTGAGCTTTAATCCAATGTTTTTGGTCATCAAACATTCCCACCATGAGTGCATTTGTGATAATTACTCTAGGCGACTCTTTTGAAGAACGAAATAATCCTAAAGGGTGTCCTGATTCAATTACCAAAGTTTGCTCATCAGTTAATTCTTCAAGGTATTTCTTTGTCAACCTATATTGCATCCAGTTTTGAAAAACTTGTCCTGTCTCTCCATATGTTACGAGTTCATAAGGATACAGTGCCACTTCAAAATCTAGATTGTTGTCTATCATCACTTGAAATGCTTTGCCTTCTATGCATTTACCTTTGTATTCATCAATTGGTTTCCCATAAATTCTACCTTCTGGCCTAAATCTATAGCCATATATTCTACCTCTAGTTAATAATTCATCTAAAAATTCAGGAGCTAATTTTTCATGCAATTCTTCCGGTACATATCTTAATGCATTTTTTAGAGCTATCTCTGTTTCTCTCTTAGTTAGTGTAAATTCTCTCTTTGGTGCTCTACGTATTGATTCATCAAATTTAGGATAATCAGGTAAATAACTATCCAGCTTAATTTGCATTGATTCTCCAATTACTTTATTATCGTACATTCAAAGCCCTCCCATTTTTCTTGTATACAATCTTACCTTTTTTTATGACTGAATCTGTGTGATTTACTCCAAAATGATATACCATATATGCTATATTAGGCACATCAAATATAGCAATATCTGCAATTTTACCAACTTCTATTGACCCTATAGAACTCTCTCTTTTGATTGCGCAAGCAGCATTTATAGTTGATGCAGTTAATACTTCCTCTGGTGTCATTTTCAAAGTTATAGAAGCGAAAGACATCATAAGCTGTAAGTTTTCGCTAGGGCAACTCCCAGGATTGTAATCCGTAGCTATAGCAACCGCTACATCATTATCTATCATATATCTTGCGTCAGCAACTTTACCCTCTTGAAGATTGAAACTAGTACCGGGAAGAAGTACGGCAATCACGTTTTTCTCTCCCATTTTCTTTATGCCATTTTTACTCGCACTAATTAAATGCTCTGCCGAAATGCATTCAATTTCACTAGCTAGTTCAGCTCCGCCAATAGAAACGATTTCATCAGCGTGTATTTTAGGAATCAAACCATGTGATTTAGCGCTTAAAAGTATTTTTCTAGACTGCTCTATAGTAAAAACTCCTTCTTCACAAAAAACATCGCAAAACTCGGCTAGTTTATTTTGAGCAATATATGGGATCATCTCATTGACAATTTTATCTACAAAAATGTCACTTCTCTCCTTATATTCTGGTGGCACTGCATGAGCACCCATAAAAGTTGGCACCACATCTATAGGATGTGTTTCATCCAATTTTCTAGCTACTTCAATTTGCTTTAGCTCTGTTTCAAAATCACCAATTCCATATCCTGATTTTGCTTCTACTGTAGTTACACCAAATTCAAGCATTATGTTTAAACTTTTGTATGCTTTGTCATAAAGTTCTTCGAAAGTAGCTTCTTTTGTGGCTTTTGCGGTAGAATGTATCCCCCCACCACTTGATAAAATTTCAAGATATGACTTTCCTTCCAATTTCATTGAAAATTCGTTTTCTCTACTCCCTCCATGTACCAGATGAGTATGAGGATCAATAAGCCCAGGAGTAACTAATTTCCCAGTTGCATCAATAAAAACAGTGCCTTCATCAGTAGGGATACTCTCTGGAAGTTTCCCTTCACCCACATAAATTATTTTATCTTTAGATATTGCAATAACTCCATTTTTAATTAGTCCTATATCTTTTTGAGCTTTATTTTTTCTTGGTCCATCGCTACCACTCATAGTAGCTAAATTTGTTATATTTTCAATAACAAGAGTTGCTTTCATTTAACCATCCTCTCTATTCAGACATTCTCTTTTCGAGTATTTGTGTCTTATCGAAATTTTCCAATTTCAAATGATAATCAGCTACATCAACCAAAGCATCCATTGGAACTAGCCCTATTATTTCACTGCCAATCACATTTACACCATATCTATTTGCTTCTCTTTCCACAGTATCAAATACTCTAAAAAGTGGAGTTTTAGTATAATCAACCATGTTTATTGACACTTGAACAATATTTCTTTCAGCAATTTCTATACCTAAAGCTTTACAGTAAGTAAATCCCCCTGTCTTTGCCCTGATAGCTTTAGCTATTTTTTTAGCAATATCTAGGTTATTTGTTCCTAAATTGATGTTAAAAGCTACTAAAGGCATTCTTGCTCCAACAGCAGTTACACCTGCTTTTTCATTAAGCTCTTTTGGTCCAAAATCAGGTGTCCATTCTTCTAACTTTAATTTTTCTTTCATACCTTCATACTGTCCTTTTCTAACATCTGCCAAATTTTCTCTATGAGGAGCAGATGCTGATTTTTCATATAGGTACACCGAAATTGAAAGCTCCTTTCCTATCCTTTCAGCAAGTTTTTTTGAAAGTTCAACACACTCTTCCATAGTAACATCTGAAATTGGTATCAAAGGAATTACATCGGTCGCACCCATCCTAGGATGCTCACCTTTATGAGTTCTCATATCTATAAGCTCACTGGCCTTTTTAGTAGCTCTAAAAGCAGCCTCAATAACCTTTTCAGGTTCTCCTATAAATGTGACTACACTTCTATTGTGATCTTTATCCATTGAGTAATCTAATAGTTTTACACCCTCTATTGCCCTTATTTCATCTAAAATCTTCTCTAATTTTTCTTTGTCTCTTCCCTCACTAAAATTTGGAACACATTCAATTAATTTCCCCATTTCAATCCTCCTAGTATTCTTTGATATTTATTAATGCAAATTTCATACCATGACAAACTATCGGTATTTTAGGCTTTAAAAGTATTTTAAAAAAAGAAAATATAAATTTATGTTTTAAAATGAAACATTTTCTAAACTATGCAGTATAAATAAGCTACAATTTGTTTCTTTTTCAAACACTACCTTTTTATGTTGTGTTTTCTCATCCTATAAATAAGGCTTTGCCTTGTAATGTTTAGATGCTTAGAAGTCTTTGTTACATTCCATCTGTTTTTTTCTAAAGCTTCAAAAATTATTTTCTTCTCATATTGATTTAGTAAACTATCCAAATCATTTATTGAATTATTATCCACTTTTTGACTCTCAAATATAATATCTTTCAAATAATCTGGTAAGTTTTCTAATTTTAAATTTTTCTCATTGTCAATTGTTCTCACCATGATATTTTCAATAAAATGTTCCAGCTCTCTTATATTGCCAGGCCAAGAGTATTTCTTCATTATTGTTTTAAGTGAATCCTCAATCCCAGTTACGTTTTTATTCATAGTTCTATTGTATTTTTTTATATAGTATTCAGATATCTCAAATATATCATCCCCCCTTTTGATTAATGGCGGGATATAAAGATTATATCCAGATATTCTATAAAAAAGGTCTTGTCTTAATCTACCGCTTTCAATTAACTCATAAGGATCCTCATTCATTGCACTGATTATTCTGCATTTTAAAGGATAGTTTTCTTTGCCTCCTACTCTTCGTGCGCTTTTTTCTTGAAGTGCTCTGAGCAATTTAGCTTGCATGTTTAATGGCATTGTATTTAATTCATCTAAGAAAAGTGTCCCTTCCCCTGCTTCCTCAAAAAGTCCTGAGGAATCAACTGCTCCAGTATATGCTCCCTTAACAGACCCAAATAAAATAGTCTCAAGTAAATTTTCAGGAATTGCTGAGCAATTTATTCCTATAAATGGATATGCTCTTCTCTTTCCAAAGTTGTGAATACTTTGAGCAAAAACTTCTTTCCCAGTCCCTGTATCCCCAACTATAAGAATGCTGTTGTCAAGCCATGAAAGTGCTTCAGCTTCTTTTATTAGGTTTTTCATAATTTCAGAAGATCCAATTATATCTGAGAATGTAAACCTCGTACCATTATTAAAAAAATCTCTATCCTTATTATCTTCACTGAAATAATTCCTCTTCAATTCAACAATTTCACTCAATAAATTTTGTAATTTTGTCTCATCTTTGCTTATAGAATAAACTCCTATCGTTTCATTGTTTACTATAATTGGATAAGTGGAATAAGATTTATAAACAGGTTTTCCATTATATATGGCATGTGCTTTGTATTTATTAATGATAGGTTTCCCACTCTCTAAAACTTGCATATGCTCAGATTTAGTTTTGTCGCTATACCCGTATGCGTCCCAAATATATTTGCCGATCATTTTATTCTTTGGTTTTCTCTCCAATTCTTCCATGGCTTTATTGTATATGACAACTTTGCCATCTCTATCAGAAAGCAACACACCGTCATATAAATTTTCAACGATTTCTTCTAAACATATTGATTTTGTCAAAGTATCGGTAAAATTTCCTATTGGTTCAAATATAAACAAATCATATTTATCGATGACGTATTTTCTTAAATAATATGTATTATTAGAGATAGTAAAATATGAGTTTTCAGAAATAGAATGTAAATCATCGAATTCTTTAAAATTATATTTAGTTAACTCTTTTAATTCATCTGAAATATATAATATTTTTTGAGTTTCAAAAATAATAAATAGACTAAATATGCTATTAATTATTTTAGCTATCTCTACTATATCCATGTTATTCACCTCTTGTATTAATTAAGTCAATTATATCACAAAAGATGCCAGCTATTTGCTGGCATCTTTATTCTTTAATGAATCTCTTATTTCTCTAAGCAATATTATTTCTTCACTAGGAAGTGGTGCTGGTGCCGCCTTTTTTTCTTTTTTCTTAAACTTGTCAATCGTCCTAATCATTATAAATATAGCAAATGATATGATTAAAAAATCTATTATATTTTGTATAAACATTCCATAATAAATTGCAAGTTCAGGAGTTTCTCCCGAAGCAGGATTAATTACATATTTAAGGGAAGTCAGATCAATTTTCCCTAAGACAACTCCAATAAGAGGCATTATAATATCATTAACAAGAGATGAAACAATTTTCCCAATAGCACCGCCTAAAATAACTCCAACTGCTAAATCTAATACATTCCCTCTGCTTATAAACTTCTTAAAATCATTCCACATCAAACCACTCCCTAACATACATTTATTTTTTTATATATTTACCCAAATTTGTATAAACATAGATAATGAGATTTTACAAATATGTGTTAAGAGAAATAATTCAATGTATTTATATGTTAATTACATCATTCAATTAAATGTATATATTTTATGTAAATCATACCGCATAAAGATAATCATAACTATCAGTATTATTTTTATTAACTCCTTAGGTATTTAATTACCTATTTTCTTTTTGAAATACTAGCCATGGAAGTTTTCCTTTCGTTGAGTGCTGATCTGTTTATAAACAAAAATTATCACACAATATATTTGCTGTTGTTATTCCATAATCTTCAACTTAGTTTTCATTTCCTCTTGGAATTATGTAAAAAGATTTTTCTTGTTTTTTTAGCTCTTCTTCGCTAATTAAACGATTGCGACCAAAAGAACAAGAATAAAGAATAAAAATAGTGTAATTATTTTGAACACCTCCTTTTTTTAGTTTCAATTCCTTATAGGTAGGCTAAATACTAAATCTTCATCAATTTGGTCAATGCTTATTTTACCGTTTCAATTCCTTATAGGTAGGCTAAATACTAACTTCCAATACCCTATTACTCTCATCCCCAACTACGTTTCAATTCCTTATAGGTAGGCTAAATACAAAAGGCACTAGTGTAATGCTATTAATAATAGATACGTTTCAATTCCTTATAGGTAGGCTAAATACCATTATTTCGAGAACAAAAAAGGAATTGAATGAAGTGTTTCAATTCCTTATAGGTAGGCTAAATACACCTAGCTCAAATATAATATCTTTTATTTGAGCAGTTTCAATTCCTTATAGGTAGGCTAAATACTAGGCGACTTATTATATGACTCACATATAAAATCGTGTTTCAATTCCTTATAGGTAGGCTAAATACCTATGATAAATGGGTGGAATGTACATCAGATAAAGGTTTCAATTCCTTATAGGTAGGCTAAATACGAATAAATAATCATATTTCAATTTTGGAGCATATTTGTTTCAATTCCTTATAGGTAGGCTAAATACTAGGTAATTCTCTCAAGCTCCAATGGCACAACCCTAGTTTCAATTCCTTATAGGTAGGCTAAATACTAGAGCAACCAACCAACCATTATAGTTATGATTTTGAGTTTCAATTCCTTATAGGTAGGCTAAATACTCAACTTCTTTAATGTTGACCAACTTGAGGAGTTTCTGTTTCAATTCCTTATAGGTAGGCTAAATACAAAGACCTGCACTTGCTGATGACGTAAAAATGTCTAGTTTCAATTCCTTATAGGTAGGCTAAATACTACCATATTGAAATAGCGAATAACCATGCTTCTAAAAGTTTCAATTCCTTATAGGTAGGCTAAATACTATACCTGCCGCAATAACTGGCCCTGCGTCTGCTACGTTTCAATTCCTTATAGGTAGGCTAAATACTCTCTCTTGTTCATCTTCTGCATCATATTCTGGATTGTTTCAATTCCTTATAGGTAGGCTAAATACAATAATTTTATATATGTAGACAATTCACAAATAACAGGTTTCAATTCCTTATAGGTAGGCTAAATACACTGGGGTACAAATTCTAAAAAGCGTATGGAATGGAGTTTCAATTCCTTATAGGTAGGCTAAATACATTATTTTAGAATTTACCAGCAAGGTGATAAAAATTGTTTCAATTCCTTATAGGTAGGCTAAATACTATCCACACACCTCATTTTTCATACACGTTACAGCAGTTTCAATTCCTTATAGGTAGGCTAAATACCTTATGAAAGTAAAAAGAGGCGATATTATTTTAGGTTTCAATTCCTTATAGGTAGGCTAAATACTAATATATTTCAATTACTGAATAACCATTTTCAATAGTTTCAATTCCTTATAGGTAGGCTAAATACTGGAAAGGCAACGTCATACATTACAACACATGACAAGTTTCAATTCCTTATAGGTAGGCTAAATACATGTAGTAGTCATTAAATAGAATAGATTATGATCCAGTTTCAATTCCTTATAGGTAGGCTAAATACTCCAAGTTCTTGACGAACTTGGATGGGAGTATGTTTGTTTCAATTCCTTATAGGTAGGCTAAATACCCTCACTCAACTTATATACCCTAACCTCGGCTTCTTGTTTCAATTCCTTATAGGTAGGCTAAATACTTAAACTTTTAACATTTTTCATTTTAAATCCTCCTTGTTTCAATTCCTTATAGGTAGGCTAAATACATCGTTGCATCAGCAATGATGCAGGGCTTAAATTATGTTTCAATTCCTTATAGGTAGGCTAAATACTCTGATACAACAGCATATACCCCTGTACAATCATACGTTTCAATTCCTTATAGGTAGGCTAAATACCCGTCACGGTGATGTCTCCTGGCACTGTATGGTCAATGTTTCAATTCCTTATAGGTAGGCTAAATACTGATGATAAGGGACTACAACAATTTACGTCAAAAGAGTTTCAATTCCTTATAGGTAGGCTAAATACCTTTATTTTTTTTAAAAATATATATACTTCTATATTAGTTTCAATTCCTTATAGGTAGGCTAAATACCCCTTATCATCATCCTAGTTGACTCTAAATCAGTGCGGTTTCAATTCCTTATAGGTAGGCTAAATACATTCTATATTATCAGAATAGAGAATGAAAAAGACTTGTTTCAATTCCTTATAGGTAGGCTAAATACTTTTTTTAAGGGCGTCCCAATCAAAGATATAATCTCGTTTCAATTCCTTATAGGTAGGCTAAATACCGGGAATAATTTTTCTATCCTTTCATATTCTTCAGGAGTTTCAATTCCTTATAGGTAGGCTAAATACATATATCACCTATATAGTCCCATCCATCATCTTTTAGTTTCAATTCCTTATAGGTAGGCTAAATACGAAAAGAAGCTAATGAGGTTGAGATATATTGATAATCAGTTTCAATTCCTTATAGGTAGGCTAAATACCTAAGTTTTGGTTGAGGAGATGTAGATTGTTATTGAGTTTCAATTCCTTATAGGTAGGCTAAATACAGAGACAAATTTATAAAAGGATTTAAAAATTTTGAATGTTTCAATTCCTTATAGGTAGGCTAAATACACTAACAAATACTTAGATGTGGTTAATTAGATATAGTGAGTTTCAATTCCTTATAGGTAGGCTAAATACAAAATATATGTACATCCATCTTGCGTTAATACTATAGGTTTCAATTCCTTATAGGTAGGCTAAATACTGAAGATTTTGGTGGAGTGTTTAATGAATCTAATACAAGTTTCAATTCCTTATAGGTAGGCTAAATACAAAATGCTGAAAAAATGGCTAATCTACTATATTATAGTTTCAATTCCTTATAGGTAGGCTAAATACTCAAGATGGGAGTCCAGATGACCCAAGAAATTGGGAGTTTCAATTCCTTATAGGTAGGCTAAATACCTTTATTCACCAAATACCTATTATAGTCTAATATCTGTTTCAATTCCTTATAGGTAGGCTAAATACAAGGAGGTGTAAAAATGGCTTTACAAAACTTTTTTCGTTTCAATTCCTTATAGGTAGGCTAAATACCTATATAGTAGGTACGTATATAGCCGAAAACTTCATGTTTCAATTCCTTATAGGTAGGCTAAATACTGAACATCCATCATTGACTGGTAGAAATATGGAATAGTTTCAATTCCTTATAGGTAGGCTAAATACAATTGTCTACCATATAAGCCATACCTGCCAGTGTCCCGTTTCAATTCCTTATAGGTAGGCTAAATACCAAATTCAATTTCTTCACCTTTAAACTCTTTTTGCAAGTTTCAATTCCTTATAGGTAGGCTAAATACATTATTGGATTATTATTGGATATGAAGATTCAGAGTTGTTTCAATTCCTTATAGGTAGGCTAAATACACGCTTTGGAGCCTTGAAAACTTGGTACCGTCAAATGTTTCAATTCCTTATAGGTAGGCTAAATACTCGGAGCTAATCTATTTTCAGGACTATCTGGCCTCAGTTTCAATTCCTTATAGGTAGGCTAAATACTATATAGATCCTTCAGTAGTTATTGCTATTGAATTAGTTTCAATTCCTTATAGGTAGGCTAAATACAATAATATGCAAGACCTAGCAAATCAACCTGAGTGGAGTTTCAATTCCTTATAGGTAGGCTAAATACTAGATTTATTAGGAGAGTGTGAATATACAAATTAGAGTTTCAATTCCTTATAGGTAGGCTAAATACCATACGTGGAGTTGATTTTGTTGGCTATAGAACGTTGTTTCAATTCCTTATAGGTAGGCTAAATACTTGGATCTTCTTCTATTTCTATTGACTCCATATTCCGTTTCAATTCCTTATAGGTAGGCTAAATACGAAATAATCAACAAGTAGGGAATGGATCAGAAGCGAGTTTCAATTCCTTATAGGTAGGCTAAATACTAAAAAATGATAAAAGAAAAATTAGTTAAAGATTTGTGTTTCAATTCCTTATAGGTAGGCTAAATACTGCAGAAATACTAAGATTATCATATCCTACTGTTTAGTTTCAATTCCTTATAGGTAGGCTAAATACTGTGTTAAAAACTAACACTATTGCTGCCATCGGCAGAGGTTTCAATTCCTTATAGGTAGGCTAAATACCCTGCATACCTCTTTGTAAAGATCTCCCCCGTGTGTGGTTTCAATTCCTTATAGGTAGGCTAAATACTCTACTTCTAGGTTTAATACTTTTATATACTTATCTAGTTTCAATTCCTTATAGGTAGGCTAAATACTTAAAAAAGAGGTAAGGTTAAAAGCAATAGAATATGGTTTCAATTCCTTATAGGTAGGCTAAATACTAAAAAATGATAAAAGAAAAATTAGTTAAAGATTTGTGTTTCAATTCCTTATAGGTAGGCTAAATACTGCAGAAATACTAAGATTATCATATCCTACTGTTTAGTTTCAATTCCTTATAGGTAGGCTAAATACTGTGTTAAAAACTAACACTATTGCTGCCATCGGCAGAGGTTTCAATTCCTTATAGGTAGGCTAAATACCCTGCATACCTCTTTGTAAAGATCTCCCCCGTGTGTGGTTTCAATTCCTTATAGGTAGGCTAAATACTCTACTTCTAGGTTTAATACTTTTATATACTTATCTAGTTTCAATTCCTTATAGGTAGGCTAAATACTTAAAAAAGAGGTAAGGTTAAAAGCAATAGAATATGGTTTCAATTCCTTATAGGTAGGCTAAATACTATAATCGTTTTCCTTTACCCACTCTGATGATACTAGTTTCAATTCCTTATAGGTAGGCTAAATACCGCCCTGCTTAAAATATTATTTATATATATATCACTTGTTTCAATTCCTTATAGGTAGGCTAAATACAATTTATCTGGTTGATTACCCATTCCAAACCAATTTCGTTTCAATTCCTTATAGGTAGGCTAAATACCCTTAAATGATGCACAAGTTGCAGATTTCAATGCAGAGTTTCAATTCCTTATAGGTAGGCTAAATACGTGCTTTTTGGTATTTTAGTAGCACTAATCTTTAAATGTTTCAATTCCTTATAGGTAGGCTAAATACTATATATGTAGGGGTATAGGTGCATCATCGCTTGTTGTTTCAATTCCTTATAGGTAGGCTAAATACAATTAACACCTATAGACATAAAATTTTTAAACATGAGTTTCAATTCCTTATAGGTAGGCTAAATACTGACATACTTTTAGGACATAGTTTTCTACTAGCGTCAGTTTCAATTCCTTATAGGTAGGCTAAATACCCAACTTATAAAGACGCACAAGGAAAGACATGCAGGGGTTTCAATTCCTTATAGGTAGGCTAAATACTAACTATAGTGTACTAGATGAGCTTGTTTTTGAAAGGTTTCAATTCCTTATAGGTAGGCTAAATACCTAGTATTAATTAATATAATCGCTTGGTATCTATTATGTTTCAATTCCTTATAGGTAGGCTAAATACGGATGACTCACACGCATTGACTGTGTTGTTTTTGATTGTTTCAATTCCTTATAGGTAGGCTAAATACTATGTACACTTCTATATTTTAAGTATCTCACTTATCGTTTCAATTCCTTATAGGTAGGCTAAATACGTTTTAACCCTAATTTAATTAAATTCGCATATATCTGTTTCAATTCCTTATAGGTAGGCTAAATACAAACAATATAGCCTATGATGCCTTCATATCCTGATACGTTTCAATTCCTTATAGGTAGGCTAAATACCGAACTTGGCTGGATGACTTACACGCATCGGCTGTAGTTTCAATTCCTTATAGGTAGGCTAAATACTGGAATTTTATCAAAGGCAGAAAGGAGAGTTATTATTGTTTCAATTCCTTATAGGTAGGCTAAATACTTTACCGAATTAACTTTTGGTGAAAAGGAGGAGTTGGTTTCAATTCCTTATAGGTAGGCTAAATACATATTCTCCAGATGTCATATATCCATGGCCTGTATTAGTTTCAATTCCTTATAGGTAGGCTAAATACTTCTTGAGTCAAGGTATAAATATATCAGAAATCACATGTTTCAATTCCTTATAGGTAGGCTAAATACTAGATGAAGTAACGCAAGAAAAAATTGTCAGTGCTAGTTTCAATTCCTTATAGGTAGGCTAAATACAAAATATATACTAATATTTATTAAAAGATGATGTTTTTAGATTCTAGTATAGTTCTATTTGAATTACTTCATTCAAAGAATATCCCCAATTGAATTGAACATTTACATTCTAGTTTAGTTCTATTTAAATCGTTAAAACTTTCTAATACACATTCTTCTTGTTCATAATTTACATTCTAGTTTAGTTCTATTTGAATTGTCAAGTGATTAATATGTCTATCTACATCTTCCACATTTACATTCTAGTTTAGTTCTATTTGAATGATAAGTCATTAGCAACATCGTCAACAGTCCCTTCTAATTTACATTCTAGTTTAGTTCTATTTGAATTATGTCCAATTGGGGCAATTCCAAGGCCAGTTCCTTGATTTACATTCTAGTTTAGTTCTATTTGAATATGAGAGATTTAGATGACACTATTAAAGAGATTGATATTTACATTCTAGTTTAGTTCTATTTTAAATGAGCGAAACAGTATAACCAAATCTAGTTTCATCATGTATTTACATTCTAGTTTAGTTCTATTTGAATTTTAATAAATGCATATGAGGCATATTTGACAAACGCATTTACATTCTAGTTTAGTTCTATTTGAATAGCGCTATACAGCGCGGGGAACGAGGTGTTGTAGCGTATTTACATTCTAGTTTAGTTCTATTTGAATTTTGTCCTTTGATTGAAACAAGTGAATCTGTTTCTAATTTACATTCTAGTTTAGTTCTATTTGAATGCTCAATACTGTGCCAGTCTCTATTTCGTCTAAATATTTACATTCTAGTTTAGTTCTATTTGAATTTGTTGACTCAAATTCCATAAAGACTGCCATTGATATATTTACATTCTAGTTTAGTTCTATTTGAATTTGTTGACTCAAATTCCATAAAGACTGCCATTGATATATTTACATTCTAGTTTAGTTCTATTTGAATTTGTTGACTCAAATTCCATAAAGACTGCCATTGATATATTTACATTCTAGTTTAGTTCTATTTGAATTTGTTGACTCAAATTCCATAAAGACTGCCATTGATATATTTACATTCTAGTTTAGTTCTATTTGAATGATTTTATTTTCCATAAACTTTCTTTCCTCCTTTGGATTTACATTCTAGTTTAGTTCTATTTGAATTTGCAGATGAGGACTCAAAAAAAAAGTTCTTGCTAAATTTACATTCTAGTTTAGTTCTATTTGAATTTCTGTAAATCAAATATACAGAGATGACAAGTTTTTATTTACATTCTAGTTTAGTTCTATTTGAATAATAACGCATAATTCTTTTTCTTTTCTCCAATATGGATTTACATTCTAGTTTAGTTCTATTTGAATGGTCTGCTATTATGAATTTTATCCCTTCTATCCCTGATTTACATTCTAGTTTAGTTCTATTTGAATGTACTTGTTAAGGCGTTTTTTTATTCAGTTTATACAGTAATTTACATTCTAGTTTAGTTCTATTTGAATATTTATTTATTTTATTATCTTATTAGACTAATTAATATTTACATTCTAGTTTAGTTCTATTTGAATGTTTAGTGGTTTACCTGTTGTATTAATAAAGATAAAATTTACATTCTAGTTTAGTTCTATTTGAATAAGGAGCAACAGAGTCAGAAGAAGAAGCTTAACAGATTTACATTCTAGTTTAGTTCTATTTGAATTCCACTCCAGCTGAATATAATTCCATTATTTGTTTATTTACATTCTAGTTTAGTTCTATTTGAATTGACTCAATAGGTGATAATCCATACCAATCATCAACATTTACATTCTAGTTTAGTTCTATTTGAATTTTTCTATCTTCTCCTATCATCGCAGTAATACCTATATTTACATTCTAGTTTAGTTCTATTTGAATTGGCGATTATTTCTATCAAAATCACACATATAATGGTATTTACATTCTAGTTTAGTTCTATTTGAATATCACTATCAAAGAGTACCAATACCTCTTGATATATATTTACATTCTAGTTTAGTTCTATTTGAATTGTAGTATTCTTTGTAGTAATCTCTGTAGTATTCTCATTTACATTCTAGTTTAGTTCTATTTGAATGTATGGAAGAATTGATGGTTCACCATTAAATTATGAATTTACATTCTAGTTTAGTTCTATTTGAATTGCTCTATTCGCAGGTGCATTCTTTGCACATCACAGATTTACATTCTAGTTTAGTTCTATTTGAATTAGCTTTCAAACTCGCTCTGGTCTGCTATTACCAAGATTTACATTCTAGTTTAGTTCTATTTGAATTGTAGTATTCTTTGTAGTAATCTCTGTAGTATTCTCATTTACATTCTAGTTTAGTTCTATTTGAATGTATGGAAGAATTGATGGTTCACCATTAAATTATGAATTTACATTCTAGTTTAGTTCTATTTGAATTGCTCTATTCGCAGGTGCATTCTTTGCACATCACAGATTTACATTCTAGTTTAGTTCTATTTGAATTAGCTTTCAAACTCGCTCTGGTCTGCTATTACCAAGATTTACATTCTAGTTTAGTTCTATTTGAATTTCAATAGCTGAAACATCATATTTAGTTTTGCCTTCATTTACATTCTAGTTTAGTTCTATTTGAATAATAGTAATTATTTCCTCTCTCGTGGCCATATCCTTATTTACATTCTAGTTTAGTTCTATTTGAATCTACCATTCAAACCGAATTCTAATGCGTAAAATAAATTTACATTCTAGTTTAGTTCTATTTGAATGCGTTTTGCTGGAATAACTTAAACAAGCTTATTATGCAAAGCTAATTAGTCGATTTAAATAAAATACCGATAAAAATTAATACATATGTTAGCTTTATAATAAAAAGTCTGATTTTTAAATAACTGTATTTCTGTCATACCTTAAATAATATTACATCATCATATATCGACATAAATTTTAAATATATTATTTGTATTATCATCCTGTATACCCAGAACCGTTTATTCAGCCATCTTTCATCTCTAAATATAAGAATTATCATTAATTAAATGACCAATTTCTACTAATTCACTATTTTGCTCCATGTTTAAATTATGAGTATAGTACCAAAGCTTTATTTTACATACAATGTAATAGTATATTTCTAATCCAGTTATTGTTGATATAATATCACATCCTAAGAAAAATTATCTTGTTTTTGAGTATTTAATATTTTTTAATTTCAACTCCCTTCTCCTTTGAGTAATTACAAGGGAATACAGGTATTTTCTCGTGTTTTGAGAGTTGAATATCTTTTTTATCAGAACCTTGATTTTTTGAATATTTATCGTAGTCAATATTTACTGTTAAGTCTAAAATTCTATTTCTAGCTAGACTTCGTTGTTTTTTTAGTTCTAGTTTTTCAGCCTTGCTTAATTTATTATCTATTTTCATATTTAATATGGATAAAGACTCCTTTATCAAATCCTCGTTTTCCTCATATATGACTTGTGGAATAACAGTACAAGTTAAAATATTTCTAAATTTGTATTTTACCTCGGCTTTGCTTTTCTCATAATCTTCAATATTATTAACATACTCCATTGTTTCAATGATTTTTTTAAAATATGTTGTATCCTTCACTTTGTTTAGATTATAAACCGAATTTATCATTCTGATTTTATCTTTTTCAGATATTACTCCATCATATTTAATAACTTCGGCTTTAGATAAATTAAATATTTCTTTATCTATAACATATCCGATTCCACTTGGAGCTATTTCAGGTTCACCAACAAATACAAAACAATTGTATTTTTCTTCTTTTAATTCCCTTTTGCGATAACATCTTCCCATTCTTTGAAAAAGTCCATTCAGATCAGATAATTCTGTTATTAATAAATCAAAGTCAATATCTAGAGAAGCTTCAACTACTTGAGTTGCTATCCATATTCCACAGTCATCTGATTTTGTATCACCGATTTTAAGTATTGCTTCCTCTTTTTCGTTTCTATCTTTTTTAATAAAAGCACTGTGTATTAAATCAACCTTATCAGCAAATGGTTGTAAACCATCATATAATTCTTGAGCCTTTCTTACTGTATTAACTATTACAAGTACTTTGTTGTTCGTGTACATATTAATAATAAATTCGGGATTCAAATTGTTTTCAATAACTTTCATACTATGTCTATTATATGTTTCGTCTATAAAAATCTCTTCGGGTAAAGTAAACTCTATTTCCTTTTGCCGCAATAAGTCTACTATAAAACTTGGCAATGTTGCTGTCATTATTGCAAATTTCCCGCCTACTTCTTTAATATATTTTAATCCAATAATTAGATATGCTATTAACTCTGGTGAATACATTTGAACTTCGTCTATAATTACTTTAGAATATGCTAAAGTTGCTAATTTAAGTTCAAAGCCTCTATATCTATAAACAAAGTCAAATAATTGATCTAAAGTACATATGGTTAGTGGCATACATAATTGTTTAGTCTTGCTGAAATATTCTTCAAAATCGATTAAGTCATCATCTAATTTAATATACTCGCTATAAGTATCAGAATGCAATAAACCGACTCTTTCTTCTATATTTTCTACAACTATATTGTCCTTGATCCTTTTATAAATAGAGTTAATTGCTGCTTTTAATGGCAATGTGAAAAACCCTTTATTATCTCCTATCCACAATAAGCCTGCTTCAGTTTTACCCATACCAGTTTGAGCTACAACTATAACATTTTCATCGCTATGCTTATACATGTATTTTTGTAGATTATTCCAATCAGCATTTTTTTGATTTCGCCAACTATCCATCATTCTTTCTAAAGAATTAATTAAAAAATCATTCTTGTATTCTACATCCAAATGTGCACTTGCTGAATAATCTATTCGATTTAGAAGGCCTTTTATTAATACATATTTATAAAACATTGTTTTATCATTTCTTTTATAAATATAGTCGTAATTAAAATATTTCTTAGATATTTTTTTTATTTTTACATCCTCTAATTTATCATAATGGAATTCCTGAATTATTTGCTGTATTTCATCTAACTGATATTTATATTCTTGCTTATTATATTCATATTCTCTTTCATGATGATAAGCTATCGCTGTGGCAAGTACTTTAATCTCTCTTTCGCTTAATCCCTTTTTCATTAAAGTATTTGGATCTAAAAATGAGATGCTTAAAAAAGAATGAGGAACTTCTTCTATGTTCTTTAAATTAGATCTAATATCTTTATTACCTATTTTTTCTTGGAATTTAGGATTTATCTTGCCCAAATCATGATATAAACATGCTACATACAACATATCCCAATCTATTTCTAGATTAGGATATGTTGACTTTAAAATATAATAGTTTCGTATTAAATTATCAGTGTGTTCTTGGATTGTTTCTTGTGGGTTTGATTTAGCTAAAAACTCCATTTTATTCTCCTTATAAAACAAAAATTGGGTTTCCATCCTCATCCAATAAAGCATAAGAATCTTCTACTATATTAATATGAGATGTATAAATGACATCTACCTTACTCCAGTTTCTTATTGTTTTATTTTTTATATTCTGAAGTTGATAATTTTTATTTAATTTGAATTTTGTACCTCTATATGAGACCCCTGAAGCACCACCTTGAAGTATAATACTATTATCTTCAAGGTCAGAACATTTAATATAAGCTTTTATATTAGGATCAAGTTCAATATCTTCCTCTAATTTTCCTTTGTTTATGTTTACCATTTTTACTTCTTTTATAGATGCTATATCCTCTCGTCTACCTAGAGATATATATTCCCTTGGGTTTAAAAAGGACTCAAAAATTATATCTAAATAAGCTTCTTCTTTGGGTATAATATGGATCATTAGATTTACATCAACTAATAATTCAGTATACCCTGGACCTTCCACTACACCATATTCATCTACTTTAAGTTGATGTCTTGTTTGATCATATGTCATTCCATTTTTAAACTCATAACGAGTGAATAAATCTAAATGTCTTGAGAAGTAAGAGCCTTGGATACTCACATCCATTGGTATATACTCATCAAACCCACATATATTGTGCACCATACCTATTACAGTTGATGGTGGTGGCAATGGATAGCTTTCTTTTAGTTGAAAACTAGTAGGTTTTCTATAATTAGCTGTTTCTTGTTCGAGTACTATTCTAACAGCCTTCATAGTACTCATCTACCTTGCTCCTTACAATATTAAAGAATTCTGCCGTTGTAGTTGCTCCTAGTTCATTTATAATTTGATTTTCATTTTTAAATGTATCTTTAACTATACCACAATAAGTATCTTTTTTTATCCTGTCATTCATAACACTTAGAATTGGCCCTGTAGGTATCTCTAAATTTCGTACGGTAACTGTATTAGCAAATATAGGATTTTTAATGTCGTAAACACCACCTATAACAAATAATGGTTTTAAATCTTCTCTTCTCCCCCTAATGTCTCTATATAAAAATTCAACAGTTGTTAATAATTTTTTTACCCTTCTAGATTTTTCTTTATTGTCGATAAATATATTATCGACTGCGTCTATCCCTATTTGATCTAAATCTGCCACGATAGTATATCTATAAAACGATCGATGTATTTCAGCTTGAGCAATATTCATATTTGAGTTTATCCTATCTGCTAATCCTTTGTTAGTAAGATAATCTAGATCTCCTCTAAATGGTTCTAATGAAATAGCATTTGTCAGTCTAACTTTAGCAGAACGTTTTTTACCAGATGTCTCTTTCATTGTTTTAAGATAACCAAAGAAGTCTATCTCTGGGTATTTATCTATAGTCGCATTCTCATGAAATTGTATAACTTTTTTATCTCCGCTACCAGATGCTATTACTTCTGCAAGCTCTTCTCCTAGTTGTTCAACAATATTATACCTTATAGCTTGTCTAGATATATATGTATATTGATCTCCTTTCCCTCTAGATAATTTTTTCAATGCGGAAATATTCCCTATTGATTCTCCATAATTTGCACTCTCTGCCTCAAATACTATAGTTAAACATAATCCTTTGGGTTTTAAATTGTTTTCCATCTTTTTCCTCCTTAATTCTTATTATTATCATTTTTATTATTGTGGTTCCCAGAAATCAATCCTGTCACAAATGCATATCCAATAGTCCTGAAAGCTTCATCATCTTTTAAAATTTCTGTAATGATCTTTGGTACTTGTTTGCCTACATATAAATAGCAATTTAATACTGTATCCATAAAACTATTTTTGTTATTAGTTTTTAAAGCATTTAACAGTCTGTATGATATACCAGTTATTTTGTTTTCGTTAGATTTTGCCTCATATTCAGCCCTCAGATAATATCCTTGAGATTCTGCCTTATCAACTATTTCACTTTTCCATTCCTCCATACTGCTTAACCCCCTTAAGTAATTAAAATTAATCACTAAAACATTTGCAATATCCTTGCTTGAATAACTTGTATTGTTGTTTTTCCCTAATTTATATGATAAAAGCTTATGAATTAGAAGATATAAATTTTGATTGTCTAGTAAAGCGCCCGTCACTTCTTCCTGCAAATAATGTCTATTTTCATTCTCAACATAATATTTTCCGAATAGATAATTTAACTGTTCTTTATTTTTATGAATGAGATTTAAAATATTAGAATTCAAGAGGCTAAATTTATATTTATCATTTTCTAGTCTAATCACTTGAATGTCTGAGATTTCATACATAGTTGATTTTATCATTTCTTCATTGATCGATTTTATAAATGCACTATACGTTGAATTTGAACTGTTTTTTAGAATTTCTTCTTCTATTTTTCTATTTATAGAAGTTAAGTTTTCTATATCATTATTTGCATTCACAAATATCCCTTTATTGCTAGTAAATATAAAACCTGCAGGTACACAAGAATAAACTAATTTACATATTGGGCATATTCCCAAATCGAAAAAAAAGTTCCAAACATGTGAAGTTTTTCTTCCAGTATCAAACCCAATGTTATTCATAAAGCTCATGCTATTATCTAAGTTAGATATAGGGCTATTACAAGTTGCACATGAATAGTCATATTTGGTTTTATCTTTTTCCAGATAATCAAATATAGGATCAATAAAATGATTCTTGTATGATATATATGGATCTAATTCCTTATCATTTCTGTTTAAAAATGCTACACCATTCCAAGAACGGTTTATATAATTATATATAGTATTTCTTGCTGCTAGATACTTTTTTGCTTTTAGCTTCTTTAACTCATTGATTATAATTTCTATGGTTTCAAAAGCATCTAGTACTGGCTGATGATTTTCATTTGATATTTTTTTTACGTTTATTTTTGTTAGTCTTTTTTCTAGCTCTGTTAAGTCATTTTCCGATTCTAATAATGGATACATTTTAGTAAAACTATTACTTTTTAAGGTTTTCTTAATATAATCTATTTGATCATTTAATTTTGCTAAGTTCTCTTTATCTAAATTATGTAAATCATTTTGCTTGTAATATTTTATAGTATTCTCAAAATCAACTATCTTCCCCCATGGTATCAATTTTTCATATTTATCAATAAAATAAGAAAAATACTTTTCTTCAAAATCATTTAAAGCTTCTTTATGAAAAGTTATACTGTCTTTACCTTTAACTATTGTATCATCTGAATATGTTAAAATATTATAAATGCCTACAATCCCTGCGTTATACAACCAATCTTCTAAATGAAGTGTTATTTTTTCTTCCATTTTCCCCCTCCTTCCTATATTAAATCTAACATCCCAAATCCAGTTGACCTTTGAGAGCAAATTCCCGCCTTATAAAAATAGTCTACTAAGTATTGCTTGGCTTCAATCCTTAGAATAGCTAAATTTGCTGGAATTACTATATCGTAGTGTTTAACTCTTACCTCTTTACTCTTTATTACGGATAATTTTAAATCATCTAAATCATATTTTGCTTTATCACCAAATTGCTCTAATGCTTGAATTTTAATGTTATGTAGGAAAACTTCTTTTCCTTTTTCAGTTTCAAGTAAATGGTACCACGTTTTTTTGTTGTCTCCGTTATGCTCCCTTATTGAAATTGGGCTAATGGTTTTGAATGTAGCATAATTATCAAATATCGGTTTTTCCTTTAAATTAATTATATTTTTAGCTGTTATGGAATTCCCTTTAATATCTATACTTTTGTTGAGAATACCTATTATAGAATTGTAAAACATTAAAGAATCATAATTGTCATATGATGAAAATTCTAAATCAAATGAACATGAAGGGATAATTATTTCATCTCTTAGAAACTTCGCTTGTGGCATATAAGTGCTAAATGTGAAACTTTTTTGTTTGGTTTGATTCTCTTCATAAAGTGATTTGTAATAATCTATGTCATATTTACTATAAGCAGATTTTAAAAACGAAAGAATTATCCTATTTTTATCCTTAGGTATGCTTTCATTTTGAAGATTGAATTTAACTCTAAATCTCATCTTCCTTCCCCCCTTTCTATATTTGTTCTACGCAGCCAAACCCTTGTGAATTTTTACTTCCAACGCCTGCTTCTAATGCCAACTCAAGTAACCTTCTGTCACCTCTTAGTTTGAATTTCCCAGAATATCCCTTTATCAAGAAATCTTTGTAATAAATGATATTTAAGTTAATTTTAGAAATAGGTGTTATTGAAAACTCCATATCACTAAGTGAAACATTGTAGTAAGCTTCATATTTTTTTACTATATTTTCTTTTACAATTCTAGAGAAATCGTTTTCATTTGGTGAAAAGTAGCAAGTGTATTTGCTACCATTTTCTCTAGAAAAAGTTGAATAAGCGACTATCGGTGATATAGTGCTAATCTCTATTTCATCACTTTCTACCTTCTGCTTTTTTAATTGAGTACGGTTGACAGTTACTTTGTTGTTCCCAAGATTTAAATCATCCTTTTGCAGTATATATGTGCCGAATGAGTTGATAAATTCTGGTATGGGAGATTTTACAACCCATTCGACATTCTTACCAAAATATAATTTAGAATTTTTTACTTGTCCTTTTGTCAAAATATTTGAATATGTGAAAAGCTTGAAATTTCTATTATTTAAGATGTAACCTCTTTCATGTAAAAACTCTGCCAAATCATCACTTATATTACTATAAATAAATCCTTGAAGTATGTGATTGTAGTGAATTGGCAAAATAATATGGTTTTCTGATTGAAAAGTTATTCTTAATTCCATGTTACACCTCTTGATCTGTAATTAACTCTTCTAGAACCTTCCTATAGAGTTTAAATTTTTCGCTACCTAACACCTTTTCTCCTTTTTTTATATTGTACTTTATGTCTTCAATCTTTATCCTTCTTGCAACATTGTTTGTTTTTACTTTTTTAATATACTCTTCGTAGTTCTCTTCATCTTTCTTATACAGCGCTTTACAAATTTCAATAGTTTGTTCTGAAAATCCATTTTTTACTAAATCGTCTATTGAAAGCCTTCCTTCTTCCAATGCATCATGAAATAATGCAGCGATTTTCGCTTCATTAGTCCTCATCTTAAGGGCTATGTCTATTGGGTGGGATATAAATGGAACTCCATTCTCTTCTAATCTCCCATCATACAATTGATATGACAATTCAATCGCCCTTTCGACATTCATCTTATCACCCCCAAACTTTATTTTTTTACGTTCATATCCTCTTGTAAAGATTTTACCATATATTTAGGCAATATATTGTCTTAATTATATATTTTGTTTAAATATTCTATATCTTTTTTTATTTCTTCTTTGAGATCAATTGGTTCTATTACACGTGCATATTTCCCCATGCTTAAAATCCAAGATTTAATCTCCTTATATCCTGCCATTTCAGCTTCATAAATTATTTTATCTTCACCTATATCAGTTATTGAATAATCTTTTGAAAAACCTTTCTCCTTTACTAACTGACTAAAAGGATAACTTATTTCAACTTTGAATTTTACTAATTCATCATTTATAATTCCAAATGATGAATTTAATTTCTCATTGATGTTTATTGTTTTATCTACTTTGAATTTTTCCTCTAAAATAGATATTTCTTGAATTCTTGAAAGTTTAAAATACCTTAAATCTTTTCTAAGCTCACAGTAACCAAAAAAATATACAGCCAAATCATATTCAAATACCCCATATGGATGCACTATTCTAGTTTTTTCTGAGTCTGATTTATTTTCTAACGGTTTATACTTAATTTCAAGTTTTCTCCTTTCATTAATAGCTTTGTTTATTATTTCCCATGATTTCAGTTCTTTTTCTTTTACTAAACTAGGTCTCACAATGTTTTTCGAGAAAAATCTAATTTCTCCTGACCCTGAAGAGAAATTCAATATCTTTTGTGTGAATTTATCGAATACTGCTGCATGTGGATAGTCTTTGCTTTTTATGAGCTCATTTACCATTTTTAAAGTGTCCATTTCTTCTCTAGTTATCCCAATAAATGAAAGCTCTAGTGGCATATCTAAATAATATCCTCCATCTGGTCCGCGTTTTGAAGATATGTAAAACCCGCATTTTTCTAAGTCTTCTTTGTAAGTTTTTATCATTCTTTCACTAACTTCTAATTCTCTAGCCAGTTCTTTTACTTTCATAGACCCATTTTTATTTAGAAGTTTTACCATATTAATTGCATTGGATACCCTAGACATATGACCACCTCTATCACCGTTTTTAATATATTTTCCCAAATTTATGACTTTTATTCACTAATCGAATTAATTAGATTTACATTTAACGATTAATAGGCTAAAATATGAACATAATAAAAATTCGAGGTGATTAAATGAAGAGTTTTGAAGAAAAAGTTTCTGATTATGCCAAATTAGTTGTTGAAGTCGGCATAAATGTTCAAGCAAACGAGCCACTTGTTATTACAGCTCCTGTGGAAGGCGCTGAATTTGTAAGAGAATTAGCGAAATTCGCCTATGCAAAAAAAGCATCTGAAGTCTTTGTAAATTGGAATGATGATGTACTGACTAGGTTGAAATACGAAAATGCTCCCATGGAAGTTTTTGAGGAATTTCCAAAGTGGAGAGCTGATATGATGGAGTATTATGCAAAAAAAGGTGCCGGTTTTATTAGCATCCATGCCGATGATCCAAATTTACTAAAGGGAATCGACACAGAAAAAATAGCTGCGGCTAATAAATCTTCCAGTATTGGACTAAGAGAGTTCAGAAAGTATACTATGAATGATATAAATTCATGGTGCGTTATTTCCATACCTACTCTCAATTGGGCTAAGAGCTTGTTTCCAGATCTATCAAGTAAAGAAGCCGTAGAAAAACTTTGGGATGCTATTTTTAAAGCTACTAGAGTAGATTTAGATGATCCTGTTGCTGCTTGGAAAGATCATTTAGAGTCTCTTGAAAGAAGAATGAATTATTTAAACGAAAAGAAATTTAAAACTCTTCATTATACTTCATCTAACGGGACAGATCTTACTGTCAATTTGCCAAAAAATCATATTTGGGCCGGTGGTGGTGGTAAAAATAGCGAAGGTGTTTACTTCGTTGCTAACATGCCAACCGAAGAGGTTTTTACTATGCCCCATAAATATGGTGTAGACGGCGTTGTGTACAGTTCAAAACCACTTAATTACTCAGGAAATTTGATTGAAGATTTTAAATTGGTCTTTGAAAATGGCAAAGTAGTAGACTTTGATGCCAGAGAGGGAAAATCCATATTAGAAGAAATGCTCAACATGGACGAAGGTGCTAGAAGGCTTGGAGAAGTGGCTTTAGTTCCATATTCTTCCCCAATCCAAAAAGCAGGCATATTGTTCAAAAACACTTTGTTTGATGAAAATGCAAGCTGTCATTTTGCACTTGGGAAAGCTTACCCAACCAATATTGAAAATGGTGTAAATATGAGTGAAAAAGAATTAGATGAAAACGGAGTAAATGATTCGTTAATACATGTCGATTTCATGGTTGGAACTAGTGATTTGTCGATAGTTGGAGAAACTGAAGACGGAGAAGAATATATAATTTTTGAAAATGGAGAATGGAACATATAGGCTGCTTTTTGCAGCCTATTTTATTGTAAGCTCATGTTCCTTTAAAATATACATCTTCACTAAACCACACAATACTGCAATGGCAGTTAACCTTATTATATGATTTATAAATTCATTTTTTATCCAAAGAGCGATAGCATTACCTAAGTCATTTCCTACGATAATGCTAATTAAAAATAAAAGAAAAATTATCCCCGTGCTAATTATAGATAAAAGCATTATTATGCTGAATATTTTTTCTAAAATTTCACCAATCTTAATTTTCATTTACTTCACCTCCTATAAAAATGGCACAGGGAGAATGTTTAAAAGTATTAGAATAGCCACTATTAAGTGCCCTAATACCCAATATAAAGCTAACTTCATAGAACTTTTCATGTCAGCTTCTGCAATTCCTACAGCAGGGTATAGAGCTAATGCTAATGGAGGTGTCATACCTTCCATCCCACCAGTTATTGCAGGTAAAATAGCTGCAACTAAAAGAGGATTTAATCCAACATTAACTAAGCTAGCAATAATGATACTTCCAAATATAGCTACTTGAGATGAACCCGGAAGAAACATGCCAAGAACCATAGTAAATATTGGGAAAAATATTCCTAACCCAATCCTCCCCATATTAAAGTTGTCTATATAGGCTCCTAGATTTTCTGCTAAATTTATCTCTGTGAATAGTGCTGAAAGCGAATAAGCAAAATATATTGTTGCGGCGACAGGAACTATATGAGGAATTGAGTTTCTAAAAAAAGATGTTAATTTTATATCTTCCTTTGATTTGTCATATCTTGCTATTATAAATGTATATATTGCAGCTATTCCAGGTGCAAAGATAATAACTAAATTTGAAAAAGCATTTGCTCCGTCTTCACCTAGCCTTGATGTTATGAAGGTTTCCCCTAATGTAAAATCAACTAAGAATGGTGCAAATATTAAAATTGGTATTATTAGTGCTTTCCAGCCTTTTTTAAAGGATTCTTTTATACTTGGAATGTCTTCTTTGTCTAGTGCGTCTACTTTATATTTTCTACATAACAAATACAATAATACTAATCGTTGTAGAATAAACCAAATCCCAACTCCCCAAACTGCAATCCAAAAGTTTGAAAGATTGAATTCTCCAGGGAAAAGAGCATCTAATACTCCAAATGCTAAAAGAATTGTTCCAGAAGGAGGAAGAATAGGCCCTAGGGAACTAGCTGACATCTCAACAGTTGCTGCTAACTCTCTTGGAAAATTGGATTTTATCATGGCAGGTATTGTAAACACACCATCTGCCACAACATTCCCAGGTCCAGTACCTGACAGAGATGCCATAAATGTGCTAGAAATTAAACTCGCATACCCAGCTCCACCTTTAAATCTACCTACTATAGAGAGTATAAAGTTAACTATGTCCTCTATCACTTTAGTTTCGCTGAAAATATAGGCTAGTGCTAGAAATTCAACAATTGCAAAAAATAGCGTATTTGTGGATGGTTCAATCAGATATCTACCTAAATTTCTAATGTTTCCAGTGATAACAGTAAGTAAAACAAGCCCAATAAACATGGCCTCATATATAGGTCTTTTTAATCCCATAAATACTACAGTTATCACTGCAAGTAAAATGATTATATATAATATTTCAATAGGCATAAAATCACTTCTTTCCCCTGTTATATGCTAATAGAACTAATTTCTCTATTAAGTCATCATATTTAAGCCCTGATTTTTCAGCCATTTTAGGAAAATCACTGTATCCAGGCTCAAGTCCAGGTAGAGTATTTATCTCTATAAAATAAGGGTTGTTATATCTATCTAATCTCACATCTGCTCTTGCATAATCTCTAAGTTCTAATGCTCTAAATGCTCTTTTAGCATATTCTTTTAATTTTACTTCAAGTTCCTTATCAATATTAGCTGGACATTCATACCCTGCTGCGTCTTTTGCCTTTATGCTTACAGTCATAAAATTAACTTCCATCTTAGAATATATAACCTCTAATATTTCAAACACTTGAATGTCTTTGTCTCCTAATATACCTATAGTAAATTCCCTGCCATTTACGTACTCTTCTACTAGTGCTGGTTGATTGAATTTGTCTATTACTTCTTTTATTTTTTCGTAAAGAGCTTTTTCATTATATACGACACTTTCATTATCAATTCCTAAGCTCGAGCCTTCATGTTCGGGTTTAACTATCAACGGAAATCTCAAATTCCCATCTAACTTCGTATCATCACTGTAAAATAGCTGAGAATTTGGAGTTGGAATCCCCATCTTTCTAAATAGCACCTTGCTGATTTCTTTGTGAAGTCCAAATATGTGGCTTGACAAGCCACTCCCGACAAAAGGTATATCAAGTAATTCAAGCATTGCCACTACATTGGCTTGTTCTTTTTTATTTTTAATCCCAGTACATGCATTAAAAATAACATCCAAATTTTTTTCTTTAATTTTGATCAACATGTCAATATCAGCAGGTATCATTATAACTTCGTGGTTTTTATTTTCTAATGCTGATTTTATGGCCGCTACAGTATTATTCGTTTGAATATTACCATGAGGATCAAACAAACTATTCCTTTTATTGGTATCAGTGTATACTAACCCCACTCTCATTTTAAAACCCCCTTAACTCATTTTCATCCTCCAGTCAATAAAATTATCAACTACTTTATCTAAATATTTTATAGTTCTCTCATCAACAAACTCATCTTTTTCATTGAATAGAGTCTGTACATTTGGTATGAGAACTAAATTGGAAGGTAAGACAAATGCATTTAATCCAGGTGAATTTAGAACTGTTCTTAAGTCCATTTGACTTCTTGCAGTTCCTACATTTCCATTAGATGCTCCAACTATAAATACAGGTTTTTTTGCCAACACTCTATCTCCCCTAGAGCACCAATCCAGAGCGTTTTTAAGCCCTCCAGGTATTGAGTGATTATATTCTGGACTTACAATTAGAACTCCCTCTGCATTTTTTATTTTTTCTTTGAAATCAATAACTTCAACAGGTGGATCTTTTTCAATATCTTCATTAAAAATTGGCAAATCAGGTATTAGAATTTCAATGTTTAATTTATCTTTATACCTATCTTTTATAAACTTTGCTATTTTTAAATTATAAGATTCTTTCCTCAAACTTCCAACTATAGCTACTATTTCCATAGAAATCCCCCTTTTTTAGATATTTACCCCAAAGTAAAAAAAAGCACCAAATAATTGGCGCTATTTCATATCTTCCTCACTAGCTTCTTCTAACAAATCTATAACATAATTTGGAAGAGCAAAAGCTCCTTCGTGGAGTAAAGAATTGTAATATTTCGTTTCTATATTGAATTTTTCCCATTCATCTTTTTTATGATCCTTTATAGGATCCAATTTCTTGCTTGCAAATCCAAAAAGCCAGTGTCCACTTGCATATGTAGGCATATGGAATTGATATACTTTACATATTTCAAATATCCCCTTTAGCTTAGCATGAGCTTTTTTCATCTCTTTTGCATTGGTGGGGAAATATGGGCTTTCATGCTGATTAACTAATATTCCATTCTCATTTAAAGCTTTATAGCAATTTCTATAAAACTCTTTAGTAAAAAGACCCTCTCCAGGTCCTATTGGATCAGTAGAATCCACTAAAATTAAATCATAGAAATTTTCCTTTCCCTTAACAAATTCCACTCCATCAGTGTAAAAAGCCTCAACTCTCTCGTCATCAAGTTTGCAAGCTGTCTGTGGAAGATATTGTTTGCACAGTTCAACAACTCTTTCATCTATTTCTACATGATGTATCAACTCAATATGTTCGTATCTACTTAACTCTCTTATAGTTCCTCCATCACCACCGCCAATCACTAATACTTTTTTAATTTGAGGGTTTACTGCTAAAGGAACATGCGTTATCATTTCGTGGTATATAAATTCATCTTTTTCATTCACCATCATGTACCCATCTAATGTAAAAAATCTTCCAAAATCATATGAATCAAAAAATGCTATATCTTGATATTTAGTTCTCTCACTGTATATTTCATTCTTCACATTTATTGTCAAGCCACAGTTTTGAGAATATTTCTCTGTAAACCATAGTTCCATTTATAAAACCTCCTAGTAATTTTTTCCATAATATATCTCATGCATTTCCATATTTAATTTGTAGAGTATATCCTCTTTTTCATCCTCAGTTAAATCTTTCTCACTTTTTTCAAATAGATAGTTATCCAATATTAAGTCTTTTATAAGCATCTTAGTGTGAAATATATTTTCTTCATATACATTTATGTCTATCATATTGTATTTGTCTTTGTTTTCTTGGGATATAAAATCTTGTATAGAATTGATATCATGATCTTTAAAAAGCTTTCGCCCATCAATATCCCTTGTAAATCCTCTTATTCGATAATCGCAAATGACAATATCTGAATCAAATTTATCAAATAAATAGTCTAAAGCCTTTAGCGGTGATATCTTCCCACAAGTAGAAACATCCAAGTCTACCCTAAATGTCATTATACCTTTATCCGGGTGATACTCTGGATAAGTGTGAACGCTTATGTGGCTTTTATCTAAATGTGCGATTACATTTGTATAATCTAAATGAATTTCTCCTTTATTGCAAGAAGGGTCAATGAGCGAATCATCTACCTTTTCTTCAGTAATGAGAAAGTTCACACTCGCCCCTTGAGGTTGGTAATCTTGTTTTGCAATACTTAATATATTTGCTCCTATCATTTTGGTAATTTCTGTTAATATATTTGTTAACCTGGTTGAATTATACTGTTCATCTATATACTCAATGTATTTTTTCTTATCTTCATCTGAAACTGCATAACAAACATCATAAATATTGAAGCTTAAGCTCTTAGTTAAATTGTTAAATCCGTATAACCTTATCTTTTCCATTTTTCAACCCTTTCATTCAATTATTTTTAATATATCATTTGGATTATAGAAAATGTGATCAACATCGTATTTTTCTAATTGTTCTAAATCTCTATACCCCCATGCAACAACCCCAGACATCATATTTGCATTTTTAGCAGTCATTACATCCACTTCACTATCGCCAATGTAGATTATCTCGTTAGACGATAATCCCATTGTCTTTGCTATCTCTAAACAAGTTTGAGGATCAGGTTTTCTTTTTATCCCTTCTCTATCTCCATAAACACTCACAAAATTGATATCTGAAAAAAATTTGTCAACCAAGTTTTTTGTAAAGAGATCCTTTTTATTTGAATTTACAGCCATTTTAATCTTTTTGTCCTGTAAAACTTTTAATATGTATTTAATCCCTTCAAATGGCTTCGTCTTATTCATATAATTTTTTTCATATTCACTCGTAAAAAGCTCTAATGCTCTATCCACTGTGCTTTCATCAGCTTCTTTTGGTAAACTTCTTTTTACAAGATTTCTAAAGCCATTCCCCAAAAATTCTTTGAATTCCTCATATTCATGAATTGGATATCCATATTTTTTTAAAACAATATTCATACTATCTGCTATATCATATATCGTATCTAACAATGTTCCATCTAAATCGAATATTATACCATTTATTTTGTGCATGGCAATACCTATCCTCTCGCATTTAGTTTTTTAATAAATTTATAATCTTTATCTATCGATATGATGTTTACGCTCCCATTTGATGCCATGAATTTATTAAAATACTCGTCACTGTCAAATACCCATGAAAATGCTAATTTTATTATCCCTTCGTGAGTGATCACCAAAGAGTTTTCGCCAATATTTATAATCTCCTCTAAAAAATCAACAACTCTTTGATATGTCATTTTTAAACTTTCCCCATTAGGTATCTGATAATTTTTAATATCACTTACCCATTTTTTCCCTTCTTCAGGGTAAACTTTCATAAATTCTTCATATCCTAAGCCTTTGAATATGCCAAAATCTATTTCTCTAACTCTGTTTTCCAACGAACCATTTATTTCTAAGATTTCACTAGTCATAATAGTCCTTTTCAATGGGCTGATGTATACATCTTTAAAATCAAGCTCAGCTACTAACGGCTTTATCCTTTCTATTTGCATTTCTCCTTTTTTTGTAAGTGGTGTTTCGTCAGTACTTAAGACTCTTTTAATATTGTCTTCTGATTCCCCATGTCTAATTAGAATAATATCCATTGCTCTATCCCCCAATACACTAAAAGAGAGGCCATCTCTCCTAATTCAATTGTTGCTCCGTTTATGTCTCCAGTAATTCCCCCTATTTTTCTATCAGCCCATTTTGCAAATGCTAAACTAAACATTATAGTCACTACAAGAGGTATTATATTATATATGTTTTCAATTGAAATGAATAAAACATACAATACTGAGCTGATTATAACTTTGTTTAAGGGTTTACTGTTGTAAAATAAAAATCCCAATCCATCATTTTTAGCACATTTTTTGTGGGCAATATTTATGCTAGTTGCAAGTCTTGAACTAGCCATAGAAAAAATAATTGCAGTATTTATATTTTCTGTGATTCTATATATCAATAATATTTTACCCAATACGACAAAAATTATAGCAATCGTTCCAAAAGTCCCAATTCTACTGTCTTTCATTATTTCTAGTGTCTTTTCTTTGTTTCTATTAGAAAGAAATCCATCAAATGTATCAGAAAGCCCATCTATGTGAAGCCCTCCTGTTAAAATCATCATAATTGCTACAGTAAAAAAACTCGCCATCAATCTGTCAAATTGAGCTATTATATTAAAAAATATTGCAGATATAAATCCAATAGTCAATCCAACAAACGGCATAAAAAAAACACTATATGAGATGTTTTCTCTCGTAAAATCTATGTTTTTCTTAAAAGGGAGTCTTGAAAAAAATTCAAATGCCAGTATCAACCCATTTATCATTTTAGTTTCACTTCGATTCCACAAATTACTATATACACCTCGTCAGAAATACTTGCTAAGTTCTGATTCACCCTACCTTGTATATCTCTAAATACTCTTGAAATGTGGTGTTGTGGCACAATTGAATCTCCAAGCTCGTTAGTCACTAAAATCAAATTTTTATTTTCTTCTCGAATCTTCAAAATGAGATCGTTTAATTGTTTCATTATCTCTTTTTCTATTACTTGTTGCAATTTGTCATCAATAAAATCAACATCTTTAGATAAGTCAAACATTATATTGGATGATAAGTTTGTAACACAATCTAATATATAGTTGTCTTCTTTGCCTAAAGCATTTTGTAAATCATAATACGCTTCAAAAGTTCTCCATGAGCTTGGCCTTGAATCTTTGTGATGTTTTACTCTATCAGCCATTTCGCTATCTTCTACTTTCGCAGTCGCTATGTACACAACATCTTTTTTACTCATTAGCCTTTTCTGTGCAAAATTGGTTTTTCCACTTCGCGCTCCACCTGTTACAAGAGTTATCATATTATTTCTCCTCGTCTTTACTTATATCAACTAGTAGTTCTTTTTCAATCTCTGCTTCTTCAAATGTAGCCATATTATTTAAAGTGTATATTGCGGTATCTATTATTTGAAAAGCTAATGGACAACCTGTTCCTTCTCCAAGTCTCATAGATAAGTCGAGCATTGGTTTAAGTCCAATTTCATTGAACACAAATTTTGCCCCTGGTTCTTTTGATAGATGGGATGGTATTATGTAGTCTTTTACTCTTCCATCGAGTTTTATTGCACACAATGCTGCAGCTTGTGATATGAAGCCGTCCATGACTGTAGGTTTCATATTTTTTGCACCAGACAAATACACGCCCACAAGGCCAGCTATATCTAGTCCTCCTACTTTTGACAAAACATCTATAACATCATATTTATTTGGTTTATGTAACTCAATAGCTTTAATTATTGCTTTTTTCTTAAGCACAAGCTGCTCATCTGTGATGCCTGCACCTTTACCAACTATATCGTCTATAGGAAAGTCAGTAATAGCTTTAATTACAGCTGCAGAAGTTGTAGTGTTGCCAATTCCTACTTCTCCAGTTCCCAATATCTTATATCCTTTGTTAAATAAATCATCTGCAACCTCTATCCCAGTCTCTATAGCTTTTATAGCTTCATCATAGGTCATAGCAAAGGATTTAGTGAAATTATCTGTTCCATATCTGATCTTTCTATTTATGACATTTTCTTCTTTTACATCTCCATTTATACCTATATCAACTACAATTACATCAGCATTTGCGGCTTTAGACATGACGCTTACACCAGTGATCCCTTTAGCCATTTTTTCTACTAAAATTCTAGTGAATATTTGTGGAGATGACGTAACATTTTCTTCAACTATTCCGTTGTCACTAGCCATGACGACTACAGCTCTTTTGTCTATATCAAATTTTGTGGTTCTGTAAATACCAGATAATCTAATAGTTATTTCTTCCATTAATCCAAGACTGCCTATTGGCTTAACTAGTGAGTCCCAACGCTTTTTAGTTTCGTCCATGACCGCATGGTCGAGAAATTTTATTGAATTTAAAGTGTTGTTTAATTTATCCATTTAATCCTCCTGAACAATTACTAATTATATTTTATCAAATTTATCAATATGTTTCATTATAAAAAAAGCTCCCAGAAAGGAGCTTATAAATTTATCTTGCCTTTTAATAATTTATACAACATGCTCGCAGCTACTGCCCCGAACAAGCCCTGCACAATATTTGCTGGTAAATTAATCAATGAAGCATTAAATCCAAACATAAATATTTCAGCAATAAAATAACCAAGTGCCATTATTAGTCCACCTATTGACGAAGGAAAGATTGGGTGTTTTTTACCTAAATCTGTTTCGAAAATAGCTCCTGCTATAAATCCTTCCAATCCTTTTGCTATCAATGTAACAGGTGCAAATACACTATAACCTAGTAATAAATCCGCAATAGCTGAACCGATTCCCCCTACTAAAAATCCAGCTTTTTTACCAAAGAAAAATGCTGCAATAAATATTACCATATCTCCTAAGTTTATATATCCAGTTTGAGCAGGAGAAGGTATGTGAATTACCATTGTCATAACTACTGTTAAAGCCATCAACACTCCATATGAAACCAATTTTTTAGTGTTATTCATATAATACCTCCAATGTGTATTGTTACAGTTTATAAATTAGTTAAACTGTACCCATTAATAGAATAACACTATTCAATTTAAAAATCAATATCTATAACCATTTTTTGCTTTTTAAATATTTAATCATTGCAGCTGTGATCAATATACTAACTATCCAAAATCCCAAGTATCCATATCTCCATTTTAATTCTGGGAAGTAGATAAAATTCATACCGTAAACCCCTGCTAAAAATGTTAGAGGTATAAAAATAGCTGAAAATATAGTGAGTATTTTCATTACTTCATTAGTCTTTGAGCTAATACTTGATAAATATATATCCATCATACCTGATATAGTATCTCTGTAAGTTTCTATTAATTCAATTACTTGAATTGAATGATCATAAACATCTCTAAAGTAATACGATGTTTTTTGATCTATAAGCTTTATTTCACCTCTAGATAAGGTATTAGCAATATCTCTTACTGGCCAAACCGTATTTCTAAAAAATACTATCTGCCTTTTTAAGGAATAGATTCTGTTTAAAATTTCCTTTTTGGGATCATCCATTAGTTCATTTTCTGTTTTATCAATTTCTTCACTAAGAATTTCCATAACATCGAAATACCCATCTACTATAGAATCGACTATAGCATATGTTAAATCATCTGCTCCCAGCGCTCTCACATGTGCCCCTTCTTCCAGACGTTTCTTAATGAGTTTAAATGCATCTTCGTCATATTCTTGAAATGTTATAACCATATTTTCCTTAATAATTATTGATATTTGTTTTGCATCTATTTCTATGCCTTCTAATAAAGATAATTTTTTAATTACTAAGAATAATGAATCATCATAGTCTTCGAGTTTTGCTCTTTGTCTTGTATTGAGTATATCTTCTAATATCAATCTGTGAATTTTAAGCTTTTGCCCTATTTCTTCAATCGAATGAACATTAGCTAACCCAATTACATCTAGCCATTTTATTCCTAAATTCTCTTCATTGATAAATTCATCTATAGTTTTTATTTTTTTATGTACTATTTTATCTTTATTGTAAGTTATCAAATGAAGTTCTTGTGAATCATCAGATTGATCCCCTGTATAAACAAGCGTTCCAGGTGGTTGTTGCTTCTTTTTATAATAATTCTTCTTATTCTTCATCATTTTCCTCCAAAAAAAAGAGTAGATATTATCTACTCTTTATTATATCATATTTATTCTCTTGTAATTAACGCCATCTCTTCCACATTTTGCTTTTGAGAGCTTATTTGTATATTTAACTCAATTCCTTCATTTCTAATAAGCATGAAAGCAGCTAAACTGGATAAGAAATCTGATATAGGGTATGCAAGCCATACTCCTAAACTTCCTAAGTTTAAACCCTTAACTAACAATATTGAGATTGGAAGCATGATAACCAGTTGCCTTAAGATTGCTGTGGCAAGTGATGTTTTAGCTTTGCCCATAGCTTGAAAATAAAATATAGACACATAATATACACTAAGTAGTGGAAATGCTGAAATCATTATTCTAAATGCAAAAGCTGCATCTTTTATTATTCTTTCGTCTTCGATAAATAGCTTAATCATGTTTGGTGCAAAGATCAAAGATAATATCCAAAGTGCTGTGGATGCAATAAATGAAAATATTATTGTCCTTGTCATTAATTTCTTAAGCCTTCTTGGCTTATTCGCTCCTAGATTATATGCTGCAATTGGTTGCATTGCCTGAGCTATCCCAAATATAGGAATAAACAAGAACATGTATACTTTTGATACTATCCCTAATATAACAAGTCCTTCATCTCCAATTGCACTCGTCAAAAGACTGCTTAAATTTCCCATTAGTATTCCATCCTCTGCTTCTATTACAAATGACGAAATACCGACTAGTAATATTGGAAAAATATATTTAGAATTGATATTAAACCTAAATGATATTCCATTTGCTTTTTTCATCTCTTGGAATTTATAAAAAGCATATATAAACCCCACTATTTGTGATACTGTTGTGGCTAAGGCTGCACCAGCAACTCCAAAATCATATCCAACAACTAATATATAGTCTAATATTACATTGGTTATTGCTCCTAAACTCGTACTCACTATAGATACTTTTGTGTTGCCAAGAGCAATCATAGTGTGTGATATATAAACTGTAAGCCCTAAAAATACGACTCCAAATATTATTATTCCTAGATATGTAGAAGCTAATGCTTCTACTGCTTCTCCAGCTCCAATAATTCCAATGATATTTTGTTTAAAAATAAGAACTAGAAGTACTAAAGGTATCATTACTGCAAATATCATTGAAAAACCTGTATTCAAAACTTCTTTTGCCTTTTTATAATCTCGTTCTCCATTGTGCCTTGAAAAAGATGTCATAGACCCTACTGCAATCATTACGCTCAATGCAACTATAATTCTTTGAAATGGGAAAACAGCGATTATTGCTGCTATACCATCTCCGCCTACAACTCTCCCTACAAAAAATGTGTCAACCATGTTATATAATTCATTGACGAGCATTGATATGATTACTGGAATTGAAAACTTTATCAACAATTTTGATATTTTTTCTTCTCCAAATTCTTTACTGCTCATATTAAAACCCCCATTTGATATTAATATTTTATCATCTTGGGGATTTTAAGTAATTGACTGGATTGTCCTCTTTTTAGGATTATTTTAGGTTGTTTTAAGTTGTCTAAAATTTTAAAAATCTTAACATAGTACATTTAATTTCTTAATTCAGTCCATAATTTAGTGTAAACAGTACACATCCATTCGGTTTAATTTTAGCAACTAAATTGAATATACTGGTTTTTTCTGAAAAGTAGAAGCTCACATATGGATGTACATAATTATCTAATAGGCTCCATTTTTCACTCGTGAGTCTTTCAGGTTTGCCTAAGTAGATCCATTTGTCATATACTGAACCATGGCTTTTGTTTAAATCATATTTTGTTATTTGAAAATTATGCTCGGTGTTAAAAAAGTTCAATGATATTTTCTTTTCTTTTAATTTCTTGAATTCTTTATCGCTGTATATCTCATCTTCCGATATAGTTTCAGGATTGTATAAAAGTATCTGATATCCATTTTCAGATTTTGTGACTATATAACCATCGTCTTTATATAAGACATCTTCTCCTAAAAGTGAAAGAAACTTAAATGCGTAGAATGAGGGTTTATTTAAGTAATTCGCTGTAAATATTCCTTTTCCTCCAAAAAAAGTTTCGTTTGTAAGTACTGTATCCTTAGAAATTTCATCTATTACATTCATCACTAATCTTTTATTCTCTATTGTGTAGCTATAAATGATGTAATTTGACATAAATAACGTATCATGCTTTGGAGATATATCTTCTAGGGGATATGTTATTTCAAATTCTTTCAAGTCTAGGTTTAGCCAATCATCTAATTTTGAGTAATTATTAGAAAATGTTTTTATAAAATCTTCTACTATGTGTTTTTGAACACCTTTTGTTGATATGATTGGGGTAAGCTTAATATCTTCTAAAAAATCAAGTATGATCTCTACCCTAGTCCAATTTATAAACCTTTTATCTTTACCCTTGTAGATATCCATGTCATCAGAAAATAAATTGTCAACTATTAGATACTTAAATCCAATTTCAGTTTGG
Organism: Soehngenia longivitae; assembly: GCF_004684055.1. Lineage (GTDB taxonomy): Bacteria > Bacillota > Clostridia > Tissierellales > Tissierellaceae > Soehngenia > Soehngenia longivitae. The sequence continues at coordinate 5,588 of NZ_SRIB01000001.1, read as the reverse complement.
ATTTCTTTAAGTATTTTTCTGTTTTCTTCTTCAAGTAACAGCGAAACATCTCCTATATCTATTATTTCTGGTCTATTAAAAGTATCTATTGGGTCTTTTTTTAAATCTATATCGAGTTTTATGATTCTATTGTCGTAGTTAAATCTTTCATAGTCAGATAAATAACTTTCCAAATAAATAAGTGCCTCAGATAAATTCATGTTTTCTATTCTTTTTGATCTTTCAAGTTCTTTATCGCTTACTTTATATTTTTTTCTGTATTGAAGAGGTGTCATATTATAATGATTTTTAAAGTGCTTGTTATAGTATCTCACATGCGAAAACCCTACATCCTCAGCAATTTCACTGATTGACTTATCCGTATCCAAAAGTAATTTTGTCGATTCTTCAACTCTTATCTGATTTAAATAGTCATTGAATCCTTTTCCAAAGACTTCTTTAATTTTATATGATAGATACTGAGAAGTTAGAAACTCTTGTTTCGCTATGTCCTTTAAACTCACTTTATTCATGTAATTGTTGCTTAAATATTTCATTATTCTATGATATCTTTCTAATTGAATTTCATCATCTTTTAAGCTTTCTTCATCATAAAAAAGATAGTGAAAATTGTTAAGAAGATGATACATTGCATCAAGAAGCTTTTCTTCCACTACATCTTCATAATCGTCTAATTTAGAAATAACTTCGTATAATATAATAGCCAGTAACTTCTTAAGTCTATAGTATTTCTCTGATTCTTGGTCACCTAAATTTGTAGTATCAGTATAATAGAAAATATCTTTTGCATCTTCATAATATGATTCAAAAAACATTGGATCTATTTGGAAAATCAATAGTAAATTGTCCTCATCAATTGCTTCCATACTATATACTTCATCTGGGTTTATTATCTCAATCTCTGTTTGTTTTAGAGGATATCTCTCAGCTTCAACATTTAACATGATGCTTCCCTTTAGCATAAATAGTATTTCCAAGCTATCTTGCCAATGTAGAGGATATTCACTCACCTTTAAAAGCTCTATGTTTAAAGGCAAGTCTTTCATATATTCAACTCTTTCTCTTCGCATTGTTTCACCTACAATCATTTAAAAATTAATATTTATTCTGATAATATTATACCCGATTGGGTAATATAAACATATATAAATTATTGGAGGGTTAAATATGGATAATGAAAAAAATAAATTTGTCCCAGAGATAAATACTAAATTAAGAGAGAAAATAGTAAAGGTACCTGAAGTCATATATAAAGCAAGTGGGATTAAAATACTTGGAACTCGAATAAAATCCCTATTGTTTTCTACTGATGTAGCTATCATACAAAATACAAATGCTGACTCAATCATAGCTGTATACCCATTTACACCTCAATTATCCATCATTCACTCTATACTCGAGGTCGCAAGTGTACCTGTATTTGCAGGCGTTGGAGGTGGGCTTACTACAGGAGAAAGATCTGTACAAATAGCATTACAAGCTGAATTATTAGGAGCTTATGGCGTAGTGGTCAATGCCCCAACAAAACCCGAAGTGATAAAGAGAATGTATGAAGTTGTTGACATACCTATCATAGGCACTGTCGTATCAATGAAAGATGATTATAAGAGTAAGATAGATGCAGGTGTGAGGATTTTAAATGTATCAGGAGGAGCAAATACACATGAAATAGTAAAGATGATCCGTTCTGAAATAGGAAAGGAATTTCCGATTATAGCAACTGGAGGTCCTACTGATGAAAGCATTTTGAGAACTATTGAAGCTGGTGCAAACGCAATTACTTACACTCCTCCAACCAATGGTGAAATTTTCTCTGAAGTAATGGAAAAATATCGAAAAGGACAAGAACATTGATTTTTTACTTGCTTCATAGTAAGCTATTTGTATAAATAGTTTACTGTGAGGTAAGTATGAACCGAAAAACAAGTGATATCACAAAAGTAGCTTTATTTGCGGCATTGACAGCTATGGGAGCTTTTATAAGCATCCCTTTAGGAGTCGTTCCAATAACTATGCAAAGTTTGTTTGTAATGTTGTCTGGATTTCTCTTAGGCCCATCTTTAGGAGCTTTATCACAAGCTGTCTATTTAATTTTAGGGCTAATGGGCTTACCCCTATTTGCATCTATGACTGGTGGAATTCAAACTATTTTTAAACCCAGTTTTGGCTTTCTTTTAAGTTTTATTGCAGCATCTTTTTTATCAGGATTTTTTACACAAAAGAAAAAGACCTTTGTAAGTTTCATCAAAGCTAGTATAATTTCTAGCTTAGTAATGTACCTAATAGGTCTTCCATATATGGCCTTCATACTTAATTTCTATTTAGATGAAGGTCTAACTGTAATTTACATATTGAAAATAGGTTTTTTTGCGTTTATCCCTAGTGATATATTAAAATTGATATTAGCCTCAATTTTAGGTTACAGGTTAAAAGATAAAGTATAATTTACATTTTGATATGCACTTCACCTGCATTTAAAGCACTTATCTGCCCGTTAAAATCAATGATTAGATTTCCAAATTCGTCAATGTCTAAAGCTTTGGCGATTGTTTTTTCATTTCCAAAAGTTATCTCTATTTCCTTACCTATTATTAAAGAATTATCTGTTAAAATCGGCTTATATTTTATAAAATCACTATTTTTTTCATAGTCAAGAAAAATTTCATCTATATAAAGTAGTATTTTTTCTAATAATGTACTTCTGTTAACTTTTAATCCTGTTTCTTCTTCAATTGAAGAAGCGCAGATATTTTGTTTTATAAATTCATCTTTTTTATTGTTTACATTGATTCCTATTCCTACTATAATTCCATGAAAATCCTTAGACCCAACAAGTTCTGTAAGTATCCCACACACCTTTGATCCATTTATATACAAATCGTTAGGCCATTTTATTTTTGCATTAATAGATAAATCCTCCAATGCTTTAAAAACAGCCACAGATGCTAATTGTGTGTATATAGGCAATTTAGATATATCCAATTTAGAGTGGAAGACTACGCTAAAAAAAAGCCCTCCTCTATTGGAAATAAAACCTCTTCCGACTCTCCCTCTACCTTTAGTTTGCTCATCACTTAAGATAACTGCTCCATTTTCTAATTTGAAAAAGTTCTTTTTAGCGTATTCATTTGTTGAATCTATCACATCAAAGTGCAATATTTTTTTCCCTATTAACCTATTTTGATTTGTCATATTACTTTTTCTATAATGCCTTTCAAAAATTTTATTATTTCTTCCGATTCGTATAAAGGTTTCCCGTCAATTAAAAGCATAGGAACTTGATCTAAGCCACCTTTTGATATAAGTTCATCATAGTTTTCTTTTATATTTATATTTTTCAACTCAATTTCAAGTTTGTTATTGTTGATATAATTTATGACTTTATCGCAAAAAGGACAGTAATCCATATAATACAATTTTAAATCCATAATTTCCTCCTTAAATTATTCAAAGGATTCAAAAGAATCCTTTAAATAATTTCTCTTAATTTTCCTGTCAATTTATAGTCTACTTCTCTCAATTCTTTTAAATCTTTCTTCCCTAATAACAACATAATGACTTTTAGTTTATATATGGTATTATCCATATATTCTTTAGCATTTAATATTCCTCCATGAACTAGATAAGAAAGTATTTCACCACTTATTCCAGCAATATCCGCACCAAGGACAATTGATTTTATAATATCCATGCTTGTTCTTATTCCGCCGCTTGCAATTATACTCAAATCATCTGGCAGTTTTCTAACTTGTATAATGCTTGCTGCTGTTGGTATGCCCCATGAATATAACTCTGTAAAATCCATAGATGGATTCCTTAAATTCTCTATCTCTATAAAGTTTGTGCCTCCATATCCAGATACATCAACGTGCCTTACTCCAACATCATATAATTTCTTTGCTACATCATAGCTAATCCCAAATCCTACTTCTTTAACTATGACGGGAACTTCTACACTATTAACTATTGACTCAATATTTTTTAAAACTCCCTTAAAATCCCTATCTCCTTCATCCATGACTAACTCTTGCGCTACATTTAAATGTATTTGGAGGGCATCAGCTCTTAAAATATCAATTGCAATTTTCGCATCTTCTGGCGATGAAAGTCCACCAATATTTCCTATTACTATTCCTTCATCTCCAATTGTATCTCTGACTACTCTGAAGGATTTTTCAGCCTCTTTCTCTTCTAGGGCTATCGTTTCAGAACCTACTGCCATAGGAATATTAAAATCTTTTGCAATATTTGACAAATCTCTATTTATTTCTTCACTGAATTCAGAACCGCCTGTCATAGCATTTATCAGTATTGGATAGTCAATTTTCTTTCCTAAGAATACAAGTGAAGTGTCGATATCGTTGAAATTTAATTCTGGTAATGCGTTATGCGGTAAATATACATCACTTAATAAGTTATCGCCTTTAAAAGAGGTCCTTAGGTAGTTTTCAACATGCTCTTTTTTTCTGGCTTTTCTCATTCTTACACCTCTTTGATATTTATTTAGGGAACCATTGGTTCCACTATGTAATCTCCAAACATGCTATTTACCAACTCTTGCATTTGTTCCCCATCATAAATAAAATAACTTATATCACCAATATATTCTCCTTCTCCAGGAATGGTAGCTGTTTCCATAAGATCTGGATCTATTTTATTAACCATAGCTGCGCCTTTTAATACATAATTAAGTGGTATATTAGTCTCTACGTTATCATAATATGTCTTTATCAGAGCAGGAATTTTTAATATATTTTTAGGAGTCAAAGTCTGTTTTACTAATTCTTTCATAAAATACTGCTGAGTTTTTATTCTCCCAACATCACCCTCAGGATAACCTACTGTGAAATTGTTATTATGTCTAAACCTTAAAAAATCATGTGCTTCTTGTCCATTTAAAGTTTGAAACCCTGCTTTTAAATTTATATGAAGTGGTGGATCGGCTGTTGGGTCATCGTACTTCATGTCAAATGGCACTTCAACATCTACTCCGCCTATTGCATCCACTACATCTTTTACAACTTGATAATCGACTAGTACATAATAATCGATGTCAATTCCCAATAAATCACTCACAGCTTCCATTGACATATCAACTCCACCATATGCATGGGCAGCGTTTATTTTATCTAATCTTCCATTCACCATAGTTCTAGTATCCCTAGGGATTGATAATAATGATATTTTCCCAGTATCAAAATTTACTCTGGTAAGCATCATAGTATCAGTTCTCGTCCCTTTAGCATGATCGAGATCTTTTGCATCTACACCTAAAAGCAAAAAAATCAACTCGTTTTTATCATTTTCAATTGGCTCTTCATCTACGGGATTATTTGGATCTTGTGCTACAACTTCTTCTTCATCAAAAATAGTATTTGCTAATACTGCATATATGGATGCAAAAGCTATTAGCGATACTATAAATACTGTTATAAATTGCTTTTTCATCTTCCACCTCTTAAAATATTATATAGTTATAATACTATATAATATTTATAATTACAATATTATAATCGGGTAGGAGGAAAATAATTATTTTATTTTCCGACCTCCCACACCACCGTACGTACGGTTCTCGTATACGGCGG